>JBDTJX010000075.1:0-35085 GCA_039935655.1 Candidatus Dormiibacter sp.
CCGACGACCTCGCGTCGCACCTGGTCGCTGCGGATCACAGCCCAGCCGAGCTTCTCGGCCAGTCCTGCGGCCACCGTGGTCTTACCCGCCCCCGGCGGGCCGCCGACGATGACCAAGGTGGGCCGGCCGGCGAGGTTAGTGCGCGGGGATGTGCACACCGGAGACCTCCTCGATGTCGATCCGAATCCAGTGTTGCGACGGGGATACGGCCCACGACTTCAGCGGCCCGCGGCGGAGATAATCGAGCTCGCGGGCGTCGGTGATCTCGTGTGCCCGCCCACGAACGATCACGCTCCAGCCACTGCGGTCGATGGCGCGGCTCTCGTCGACCTCGAACACCGCTGGGGCTCCACCGGCCAGGGCGCTCAGCTTGCCTCCAGCTGCCGAGCAGAAGACCAGGCTGGTCCCGTCCGCCAGGTAGTTGACGGGCGCGATCTGCATGACCCCATCTGCGGTGAAGGCGACCCTGCCGAGGAAGGATTGGTACTGCAGCAGCCGCATACACTCGTGGCGGTCGAGATGGACGGTGCGCTGTGCGATCACGGTGGTCTCCTTGAAAGCCGGCTGCAACCGAAAGGGACGGCCGGTGCGCACTCGCCATTCTTTAGTCGGATCGTCGCGATGCGGCCGGATCCGCCCCTTCGGCGATGCCAGCATGCGGCGGAGGATTCTCGTCCGCTAGGGCCGATGGTCCCCAGGTAGTCGGGACTGGTCATGGCAACGTGAGGTCCAACGGCCCTAGCTGGCAGCGGGGACGGGGCGGAACAATAGCCGCACCACTACGTGCTTAGGAGAATCACCGTGAAAACAGCTATTGTATTCTGCGCTGCTGTTGGCGTTGTACTGGGGTTAGGGTTCGTGATGATCGTCGGCTGGAGCGTCGGGCGGGGCGTGGGATATGACAGTGTCACGCACGGCGCAGGCGCCGGAAATGCAACCGGGGCCGTGAAGACACCAACACACGTCTACCTGGTGATACACCAGGGCGAGCAACTGGGGAACGAACCACTCGGCCCAGCATATCTGCCGGCAACGTTCACCTTACCGGCATATACGACAGTCACGATTACCATCATCAACTTCGATAGTGCGACCGCGCTGCCTGCTAACTATGCGAAGTACGCGAAGGCGAGTGGGATTGACAAGAACTCGTTTCAGATGGCAGCAATGGACCCAACGAACCCCAATGCTAAGGTGGCGTCCGCAACGATGAGCCAAGTGGAGGCTGCACAGGTGTCGCACACCTTTACATTCCCGGAGCTCAATCTCAGTGTCCCAATTGCTGCGAAGTCAAGCACAACTTTCAGTTTTCATACACCTGCAGGCGGCACTTACGCGTGGCACTGCCAGGATCCCTGCGGAATTGGTCCGGTGGGCTGGGGCGGAGCAATGAGCACCGATGGATACATGCAGGGTCATGTGACCTTCGCATAAGCCACTTTCACGCTGACCCGAGGGCCGGGCAACCAGCCAGTCGGCGCGGCAAGCCACCCCTCGTCCTCACTGTGCGCCAATGGCGTGCAGCTCGGCGGTCAGGGTTGGCGCATCAAGCTCGCCGATATGAAGCGCGCGTATGATGCCCCCGGGGTCGATGAAGATGCTCACCGGCAACCCTGCCACGGCGTAGTTGTTGCCGACTTGGTTGTCGGTGTCGAGCAGGGCGGTGATTGCCCCATCGGTGCCGAGCACCTGCTTGAGGAACGGCCGAACGGTTCCTGCGCTCTCACCCTCGTCGATCGCGAGGATGGAGAGCGCGCTGAGCCGGTGGGCGGCGCCATTGAGCAGGGGTAATTCGCGCCGGCAGGGATCGCACCAGGTCGCCCAGAAGTTGACGATCACCGGCTGGCCGAGATGGTCGCGGAGACTGGTTCGTTTCCCCGACAGGCCCGTCAGGGTGAATCCTGGCGCGGCATTGCCCTGGTGCACGCCGATGTCGTTGGTTCCTGCCGACTCCGAGGGCAGTCCGAGGAGGATGTCGGTGCGATCAAGGAGATCCTGAAGCGTCCAGCCCTGCTGCTCGGCTGCCGGCCCGACCAGGTCGGGTGTGAGAAAATTGGCCAGGGGCTTGCTCAGAGCGTGCCCGAGATGAGGGTTGCCGACCAGCGTGAAACGGGGATAGCCCTCCTGGTCAAGAACAACCGCAAGGGTATCGTGGCTGACGTCATACGTCTCGGGTCGCCCGGTGTACCAATCCGTCGGCGGCGTGCCGGCGTACGGGACCGTGTTGTAGCTGACTTGGAGCGCGTCCCAGAACTTGCGCAAAGCAGCGTCCGGCGCGGTGAGCAGCGGCCACGTGGCGCCTGTCTTCTGCGCGTAGGCCTTCAGGATGGGCGGCGTGTCCCGGCCGGGGTCCATCGTGACTTCGACCAGATTCACCTTGTCGGACAAGCCGCGGGACTGCAACACCTTGGAGAGGTCAGCGAGGATCTGGGTGAAGAGCGGACAACTCTCATGGCAGTGAGTGAGAAAGGCCGCAACGACGGTTACCTTGCCGTGGAGGGACGCCAAGGGCGCAGGTGCGCCGTTCTCATCAGTGAACGCCGTCTGCGGCAGGTTCGTCAGATGACCACTGAGGAGCTCAAGGCCTAGGCTGGTGCGATCGTTGCCGACGAAGACGCGCAGACCGCTCTGGTCTATGCCAAGCAGGATCGGGGTGAGACCGTTGGTGGGCACAGTGACCGTGGCCGCGCGATGCAGATCGTGTGCGCCCAAGCGCACCTCGACGTCGGAGTACATACCGGCCGCAACCGCGTAGGTGCCCAACTCCGACTCCGCAGGGGCGGCCAGCAGAGGCTGCGCCTGCAGTGCGATGGTGACGTCCCGGTCACGACCGTGGAGGATGACCTCGGTCACCCGGTCGCTGATTCCTCCGTGCTGGGCACCCACGAGCGCGATGGTTCCTCGCGGTGTGCTCCTACCGACGAGGAAGGCGCCGAGCGCGATGCCGACGAGCACCGTGGCGACGCTGAGGAGCACGAGTCGACGTCTTCGAAGCATCAGGGTGCCTGGTTGCTCTCGAGGGACTGGCCGGTGTGGTGCTGGTCGAAAGCTTCGATCTCGGTGGTGTCCTGAACGGTAGATCTGGACCACGTCAGGTAGTTGGCGGCGGCGTTCCCGTAGGCGACCAGCCCATCGATGTCGACCGATGCGATGGTTGTCGCTGCCCCTCCACCGCCGCCATCCTAGCCGCGATCGTGTGGCTGGGACACTGGCAGAACGGTTGGGTCTCGCTCAGTCCCACGGCGCGGGCACGACGCGCACCAGGCCAGCCAGGGGACAGCGACCGCCTTCGCTGCTGACGAGGATCTGCTCTCCGTCCGCGAATGTGCCGCACAGGGGGAGGATCCGCGCTCCGGTGCATGTCACCAGGCCGTTCCTGCGGGTCGCGCGTGGGCAGCCCCCATCGGGGGCCGGCCCTTCACACCGGTCCTCACCGCGCCCGTCGTCGAAGGCGATGGCAACCCGTAACCCGATGATTAGTCATCATTGGTCAACCTCCTCTGGTCGACGTCCTCGTCGCTCAGTCGCGGGAACCGGACTCGCATGACTCACGCGAGACTGAGCGTACCCAGGCCGGCAGCTGCGGACCAGTGCCGAAAGGCCCGGTTCTGTTCGGGTCTTGTGGCCCTGGCGGACGATCGCTGGCTGCGCGACGCTGCTTCGGACGCCGCCTGAAATCGCTTGTGTCGGAGCACGGAGGAAGATCATGCACGCCGCCGATGCTTTGCCCGATCGAATGTTCGCCATCGTGAGCCGTCCAAAAGGTCACCTCGAGAATCTCTGTCCGGGACCCTCCGTGGCCGGCACGTGCCCCCGGGCTGAGGGCGGACCATTGCCGTGCGCGGGGGCCAGGGTGGTTCCGCTCACCGGCACAGATGCGAATGGGCTCCCCTTCTCGGTGCCGAGCGACCAGCAGGGACCGCGGTGTCCGCTCGCCTGGGTGGACGACTAGAGGCGTCAGCGGGCTGCCTGACAAACCTCGTTGGTCGGGGATGCCTGCGCGCGGTCGGTGCGCTTGAACAGAGCCGCTCTGCCGTCCTCGCTGCTCTGTACGGCGTGCCTTTTGAGCTTGGTGCGTCAACAGCAGGATACTAAAACGACACAGACTCCTCGACTGACAGCAACATCCTGTGTTTTTCTGGAGGCTGCTGAGAGTTGGTGGAGCGGGGGGGACTCGAACCCCCGACCTCTGCCGTGCGAGGGCAGCGCTCTCCCAGCTGAGCTACCGCCCCGTGGCCGTGCGAGGCGCCGCCGAGTATAGGACTGACCTGCAGGAGACCGGTCGGGTCAGGCGGGAGGTCCCGGAGACAGCGTCGCGGTCGCGGTGTGCGCTGCGCCGCTGCCGTCGCGCCAGGAGATCGAAACCTCGTCGCCGGGACGCCAGCCCTGGCTGGCAGTCTGGAAATCCGCGGCCGATGTGATGGTGGTGCCGGCGAAGGCGGTGATCACATCGCCGAGCGCGATCCCGGCGCGCGTGCCCGCCTCGCCACCGCTGAGGCTGATCACCTTCGCGCCATCGCGTGTGCTGGTGTCGGCGACGGTGAGACCGAGGACGCCGCTGTGCCCCGACTGAATGTACGGCGACGACGTCCCCGCGATGATCTGGCGGGCGATGCCGATGGCGGTGTCGATGGGGATGGCGGCGCCATAGGTGGCGGTCTGATCGCCGGTTGTCGGCGAGCCGGCGGTGTCCATCCCGATGACGCGAGCCAGCATGTCGAGCAGCGGTCCGCCGGAGTCGCCGGGCTGAATGGGTGCGTTGAACTGGATCAGGCCGGCCAGTGCGTTGACGGTGTTGTTGCCCTCGCTGCGCACCGTCAGGGTCTGGTCGAGGGAGATGACCTGCCCGGTCACCACCACCGGCGCGCCGTTGTGGCCAAGGGCATTGCCCTCGGCGGTGACGTCGTCGCCGAGGTTGACGACCCCGGACGTCTCGAGCGGCACCGTCGGCATCGCAGACGCCCCCTGGAGGCGGATCACCGCGACATCCTGGGTGGGATCCACGCCGACGACGATCGCGTTGTAGACGCGGCCGTGCGCGCCGACCTGCGCGGTCAGGTCGCTGGTGCCCGCCACCACGTGGTTGTTGGTCAGCACGGTACCGTCGGACGTGATGATCATCCCTGTGCCCGCGATGCGCCCGCCGGGGACGGTTCCGTTGATGTTGACGATCGCCGCACTGATGTCGGCCGACGCCCTGCTCGCAGGTGCCCCGGCGGACCGCGCGTGCTGACCGATGCGGCCATCCACGAGCACACCGACGGTCACGCCTGCGATGGCAACGACGACGATGGCGCCGGCGATGCCCGCGTTGCGGTTCACGGCTGGCGGGACGGCACCGCGATGTATACCGCGTTGGGAGCGACGTTGAGCGTCGTCGCCACCTTGCCCGCAGCCACGTCGACGATGTACAGCTTCTGCTGACTCGTGTCGAGGACGTACGCGCGCAGCCCGTCGGGCGTCAGCGCGGCGCGCCCCGGCCGCGATCCGACAGCAACCGACTTGGTGGTGTCCAGGGTTGCGGTGCTGAGCAGCAGCAGCTGGCCGCCGGTGTTCTCCACCGCGACCAGCGTCGAATCGTCGGGCGTCGGCGACATGCCGACGATGTTGCCGCTCTCGGCATGGGTGAGGACGATCGCGTTGCTGGAGACCAGGATCTCCTGGATCTGGTGGTTCTCGAGGACGTACAGGTTCGTGCCTGTGTTGCCCATCACCAGCGAGGGGCCCGCGCCGACGGTGATCAACGCGCCGACGGCGCCGGACTGGGTGTTCACCGGCAGTACCGCGGTGTCGCTGGCGCAGACCGCATACACGGTGGCGCCGTCAGGCGTGATCACCAGCTGATTGGGACTGCAGGGCAGCGGAAGGATCCGCCCCAGCCGCCACTGCTTCACGTCCACGGTGGTGATGGCGTTGCTCTGGTGGTTGGCGATGAATGCGGTGCTCCCGTCAGGGGCCAGGATCAGCGACGATGGCGCCGCGCCGACGGGGATGCCGGAGCTCTGTGCCGACGAGACGGTGTCGATCGCGGTGAGGAAGCCGGGATGCGTGCCGTCGCCAAAGCTGAGAACAAGCAGCGTCCTATGGTCAGGGGTGAGCGCGAGCTCCTCGGGTGTGCCGAGGACGTGGATGGGATCGCCCGAGCTCCTGGCCGACAGGTCGAGGTGCTGGACGGTGTTGGACAGGCTGTTGGCGACCCACGCGGTGCTGGAGTCGCGGGCGATCAGCATGTCCGGCTGGTTGCCCACGGCCGCGGCGGCGGTACCGCCGCCGGCCAGCCCGTTGAGGAAGGTCACCGTTCCCGGTGAGCTGGGGAACAGCACCCACGCACCACCGCTCTTGGGCAGGCTCATATCCGAGGGCGCGTTGTTCAGCGGCAGCGGCGCCCCGGCGGTGCGCGCACGCAGGTTGACGGGCACGAGTGATTGGTCGAGGCTGCAGGCGATCCACGCCGTCGCGCCGTCGGCGGTGATCGCGGCGTGATCGGGTCCGGCTCCCACCGGCACCGTCCCGATCACCGCCCGGGTGACGAGGTTGACGACCGTCACGCTGCGATCGATGCCGTTGGTGACGACGAGGAGATGACCGTCGGGGCTCATGGCAGTGCCGGCCGGCCCGTGCCCGACGGTGATGGGGTGACCCACGGTCTGCGAGCGAACGTCCACGGGGAACACCACGCCGGGGGCGTTCCCTGTGCCGGGTTCGGTGACCCAGATCGTGCTGCCGTCGGGGCTGTAGCGCACGTCCACGGGGGCGTTGAGGCCGACCTCGATCGCGGAGCCGAGTCCCGCGGTCGGGCTGTCGAAGGCGATGATCCCGGGGTTCGCCTCGGCCGTGAAGAAGCTCAACACCCCCGATGACCCAGCCGGCGCGGGGGTGAACGAGTCGACTCCCTGCGGAAGTTGTTGCGCCGGGCGGGCGACGCCGGACACCGTGTTGAAGGTGATCAGCGCGTGGCTGAGGTTGTCGACGACGAACAGCGACTTGCCGTCAGCGGAGAGTGCCTCGGTCGTCGGCAGCTTGCCCGCCGCGAATGGCGTTCCCACCTTGGCGTGGGCCAGGTCGACCGGGACGACCTGGGCGTCGCTGCTGTTGAGCAGGAATGCCCGGGTGCCGTCGGGGGTGGTGACGATTCTGCTCGGCGAACCGGGCAGTGAGATGGGCGGTCCGGGGCTGCCGCCGGTGAGCGACTCGGGAACCAGCACCGCGGCCCCGTTGTGCACCACCGCGACCAGCGGTCCTGACCGAGACGCGGGCGGCGGCCCGGCGGACTTCGCGCCGGTGCGCAGCAGATACGTGCCTGCCCCGCCGACGATGAGGGCGGCGGCAACGCTGACGGCGATCAGCTGCCGCGTGGTGGGGAATCCCTGCGCCGCGGCGGCGTTGGGAGCCGGTGGCGGCGGAGCGCCTCCTGACGCTGGTGGTGTCGAACTGCCAACCGACGGCGGCTGCGGCGAACCGGCTACGGGCGGTGCTGCTCGCTGCGGCGGTGGCGCGACCGGCACATCCCACGACTCCCGCACGCGATCAGGGCGCTCGCGAACGCTCCAGCCCGGTGTCGGCGCATGATCGGCGGAGACGGGCTCGTCGGGCACGCCTTGACCCTACCGGCGCACCGTTGATTTCGAGGTGGCAGGAGCGTCGCAGGTTCGTACAGCCAACCGCCGGTCGTGGTTTCAGCCGCCGACGACGAGCGCAGCCACGGCGCCGCACGCACAGACCGCCGCGAGGTACAGAAGCGAGTAGTGAAACAGGCGTGCGCTGCTGCGCACGGTGCGGCGCTGCAGCGCACGCGCGGCGAGGAACAGCAGGTACGCATCGAGCGCCGTCACCGGGACCGCGTACCGCGCTCCGAGCGTGAACGCGGGCAGGAGGCTGACCGCGACAAGCACCACGGCGTACGCCAGGATCGCGCGCAAAGTGGCGATGACCGAGCCGACCAGCACCGGCACGGCGCCGGCGGCGCCTCCGACAACGATGTTCTGTGTGGTACGGCGCTTCCGCGTCATCGTGTAGACGACGACGTAGTACGCCGAGCCGACCAATACCAGCGCCGCGCCCAGCGGGCTCGCCAGCGTCTACAGCACCAGCGCGGCGGCCGCGTCGAGCACAAGGCCGAACACCAGCGCGTCGACCGGGCGCATCCGCCCGCTCGGGATCGGCCGGTGGGCCGTCCGCCGCATCATGCCGTCGATCAATTGGCGCGGATTGGGCAGCGTGTGCGCTGCCGCCACCATCGACGTCAGCTAGCTCGGTGATGAGCAGCAGGACGATGCGCGGCTTGGTCAGGCTGAGATAGTCGCCGACGATGGCGCGCGCCCGCGCCAGTCAGTCGCCGCGCGCCAGTGCCGGCATCGCCACCGGTCGTGCGTCGATGCGCGCGCTCATGCCCGCACGACCGCGCCGGCCTGCGCGTCCGCCTCGAACCAACGCGCGACGAGCAGAACCATGACGACGGCGAACGGCACGCTCGCCGGTACCCACATAACCCCGGATGGCGATCTGCTGGTCGGAGAGAGCCGACAACCCGCCACCGCCCGGGTGTAGGCCCATCACCTCCATGGTCGGCGCCCTGCTCGTTGTCGCCATCTTCGCGGTCGTCGGCGTGGGCGTTGGCGTGCTCATCGGCAGCCAGGTGGCTGCGGTGGTGTCGACGCTCGCCTATCTCTTCGTCGTCGAGCCGCTTCTCTCACTGCCGCCGGTGGTCAAAGACCAATACCCGTATCTCCCGGCGGCGGCTGGGACCGCGCTGACCGGGGCGTCGCGCAACGGGATCACGCTGCTATCAAATTGGGAAGGCGGGCTGGTGCTCTTGGGCTGGGGACTGCTGTTCGCGTTCCTCGGTTGGGTCCTGACAGTCCGTCGCGACATTCCCTAGGTGCGCCACCACCACCACGGTCCTCCCGGCGAGCCGAGGACGGCTGCGTCGTCATCGTCGCCCGGCAGCGTGTCGTTGGCCGCAGTGACAAAACCTGTGCCGTCGTCCGGCGTCTGGGTTCCGCCATAGGTGAAGGGATCGGTCCCCCCGCTGAATTAATGGCGCACGGTAGCAGGCTCTTGCGTTTGGCTCGATTTGAACTCGCAGGAACGCCCCCGCGCCGTCTGCGACCCCGGCCGCAAGGTCGGCTCCTACGCTGCAGCGGGGCCGTCGGCGAGGCGCAACGCCCGCCGCACGCGCACCACCAGGCGCGTCAATGCGGCGACAGCACCACCAAGCACGGTGACGAGGACCAACGGGTTGACACCGTTGATCCAGGCGTAGGTCCACCAGACGTCGAGAGTGGTGGTCAGGGGCGTTGCTGTGGAGAGATCGGTTGGCTGGTAGCTCACCGGGTAGGCGGCGCTGCCGTGGAGCAGTCCGATCATCGCTGCGGCATGTCGCCAGATGGCCGATGACTGAGGGTTCCACCACTGCCCATCAGGCTCGATGCCTGCGTCCAGCTGCAGTTGAATCTGGTGGCCAAACTCGATGCCGACGTCGAGCAGCTGGATGACGATGCCGGCCGCCGCCAGCGCATAGATCCCGTACCGAACCCGAGGCGGCAGCGCTTGCCAGCGTTGCAGCACCGGCAGCAGGGGCAGGATGAGGAACGGCATCACCGGGACGAAATACCGCGGACCCCATGCCCACCCCGGTACCGGCCCGAAGGCCGCGTAGAACAGCAGGTTGACACCCGCCACACCGATGACCGTTGCCGCGAGCGCGCGGTTGTGCCTCCACAGCAGAGGCAACCCGGCTGCCGCGGCGATGAGGATCGGGGAGTAGATGAAGATGCTTCTGCCGGGGCTGAACAGCATCGCGGTGAGGCTGCCCGGGTAGGCGCCCCAGCCCACGAAACCGTACGCCCGCGCTCCCGTGAAGTAATCGGAGGGCAGGGTGTAGCCGGTCTGCATCGCGCTGCCGAACCGCACCCAGTTGTACCAGCCGAATATCGCGAGCATCGCTGCAACCGGCAGGCCGAATGCCAGCAGCCGCGTGAGCATGGTCGTCCAACCAAGTCGCCAACTGACCGTCACCAAATAGGCGCCGAGGATCGGCAGGAACAGCACGTCGGGCACACGAATCAGGACCGCAAAACCTGCGGCCGCACCGGCGATGGCAAGCCAGAACAGCGACTTGCGCCTGGTGCCGTGGACCAGCGCGTAGAGAGCAAGAACGAGGACCGCGCCGGTCGGTCCCACGTCGAAGGCGTCGTGTGCGTACGCCCACACGATCGTGGTGAACCCGAACAGCAGCGCCAGCGCCAGGGCCGGCCGCATCGCGGCGCCGAGGTCGAGAGCCAGCAGGAACATCAACGTCACCGCCAACGCGGCGGCAAGGCCGTCCAGGAACGACGCTGCAAACTCGGCTGCATGCTGGGCGTTGGCCGGGCAGGCAGCGGGGTCGGTGCAGCCGCCGAGCCGTCCGACGAGCGCCGCCGGGATGAGCAGAATCGACTGCCCGAGGCCGTGGTCGGTGTAATGACGGCCATCCGGGCCCACCAGGTACGGAACGGGCTCGTACGGGAGGCTGTGCGCCACGGTGAAGTCGCCCTGGTCGACGATCGACTGCGCCACCGCGAACTCGACGCGCATGTCGGTGGTGCCGAGATGCCCGGGGGCGGTCAGCGCGTAGACGATCGCCGTGGCCGCAAACAGCACCAGCGCGATGCGCCGTTGCGGCGAACCCCGCGTTGGTCCCGCCGGTTGGCCAACCTCGGCCGAAGCCGTCCGCCCAATGCCGGCGCTCATGGCCGTGGCGGCAGCAGTGCCGGAGGGATCTGCGCCGCCACCGACGGGTCGATTCGCACCGCCGCCGCGAATTCCATCCGCGCTTGATCACCACGGCCGAGTGACTGCAGGGCGAACCCGAGCTTGAGGTACGCGGGGACGAAGTTGCGGTCGAAGTACAGGGCAGCGCGATAGTCCTCCTCCGCGAGTGTGTCCTGACCCTGTTGCTGCTCGATGGACCCCAGGTAGTAGTAACCGAGCTTGTTGTTGGGGTCGTGCGCGAGCGCTCGCCGGTAGTCCTCCCGGGCATCGCCGGTGCGACCGACTCCCTGAGCGGCGAGCCCGGCCTTCAGGTAGGCGTTCGCTTGCTGGGTATCGGGTTGAGAGGTGGTGAGGTTGGCGACACCCGCGGCGACCAGGGAGAGCGACGCCAAGGCGACCAGCGCCCCGCCCGCATACCGTCTGCGCCCGGTGATGCCCTGCCCGCGGCTCAACAGCACCCGGCGCCGGCGCCGCTCAATCGCCGGCGCACGGCTTCTGCTGCATCTCCGAATTGACCCACATCCCGGCGCAATCGTGGGGATTGCGCCGGGACCGGTTTCAGCGTGCGACCGGCTCGTGATGCGCTTTGGCGCTCCGTCACTACAGCAGGGGCGGTCGCACCCAATCTGCTCCGAGCACGTGCTCGTCGAGGAAGGCGAACACTGTCTGGTACCAAAGGCGCGCGTTCTGCGGCTTGACCACCCAGTGGTTCTCGTCGGGGAACAGCAGCATCCTCGAGGGCAGACCGCGGATCTGTAGCTCCATCCAGAGATGGTGGGCATTGCCCAGGGGCACCCGCTGGTCACGTGCCCCGTGGATCACCAACATCGGGGTCGTGATCGAGTCGACGCGGAGGTGGGGCGACTGCCGCCTCCAGGTCTCCTCGTGACGGAGGGGGTCGCCGAACTCGCGGTCCATGTCCACGCCCGCATCACTGGTGTCGCGCTCCAGGGTGAGGTTCCAGACGCTGGCGTGGGTGATGATGGCGCGGAAGCGATCGGTCGTGACCGCCATCCAGTTGGCCATGTAGCCTCCGTACGACCCACCCATCGCAGCGGTGCGATCGGCGTCGATGTCCGGCCGGGCGGCCGCGGCGTCGACCGCGGCGTGGATGTCACCGGCGGGCAGTGTTGCCCAGTCGTCCCAGGCGCCCGCGATGTGCTCGTAGCCGTAGCCCGTGCTGAGCCGGGGATTGGGCAGGAGCACCGCCCATCCACGTGCCGCGAGTAGCGACGATGACCAGCGCCAGTGCCAGCCGGTCCAGGACGAGAACGGACCGCCGTGGATGAAGACGACCAGCGGGAGCGGCTCGGAAGCGGGGGCCTCGGGCAGCACCAGCCATGAGTGCACCTCGGTGCCGTCGGCGGCGGTGGTGCTGATCTCCTCGAGGCGCGCCGGGACGCGGTCGGCGTCTACTGGGCTGCGCAGGATGCGAGCCTCCTGGTCGGCATCCCTGAGGTCCAGCGCGACCGGCACCGGAGGCTGGTTGATGTGCGAGCGGATCGCGTACACGGTTGTGCCATCCGCTGCGACGGCGAGGTCGCCATACGCTCCGCTGGCGGTGAGCCGGGTGACCGTTCCGTCGAGCTCGATGCGGAACACCGGGGTATGGCCGTGCTCGTCGGCGGTGACCAGCAGCGCGGTGCCGTCCCGGGTCCAGCGGATCTCCTGGACCTGGCTGTCCCAGTCCTCTGCGAGCGGCCGCGATTCCCCACCGGCCGCGTTCACCAGCGAGAGGTGAAAGCGTGGCGGTGTCGCCGGCGCGCCGCGGTCGACGCTGGCGACCGCGATCGTCGAGCCGTCCGGCGACCACGCCAGCGCGCCGTGCTCGCGATCGGCGTCGACGAGTACGCGGACCGTTGTGTCACCGGACGTTGACACCGCGGCGAGGTCCCACTTGAAGCCTGGCGCGGCGCGCATGGCCGCCCCGAACGCCACGGCCGCGCCGTCCGCGGACAGCGCGAGCTGGGGGTGATCGGCCTCCAACCACCCCGGCCAGGGCGGTTCCGGGGTGAGGTCACGCGGAGCAGGGAACTCGTCATCGCCGGCGGTCAGCTCGAGGGCGAACAGGTGCGGCTGTCGCGGTCCGATGTCGTGGTCCCACCAGCGTTCGGGGTAGTGGTCGACCAGCCGCGCCTCGACGCCGGCGTCCTTCCGCGCCGCCTGCCTCTCCTCGTCGTCGGCGAAGGTGGCGGCGCCCGGGTACAGCGCCGCAGTCACGACCACGGTGGTGGACTCCGGCGTGGTCAGCACAGTGCCGACGCCGTCGGGCGGTGCCAGCACCCGGCGCGGCTCCCCGCCTGCTACGGGCAGGAGATAGAGGGCGTCGACGTCGTGTTGGTGGCCGTCGTCTGACGCCGCGTCCGAGCGCGACGAGGTGAACAGCAATGAACCATCGGGGAGGAAACCGTGCGCGATCTCGCCCTTGGCGGACCAGGTCAGCCGGCGCGGGGGACGCTCACCATCGGTGCTGACTTCCCAGATGGCGGCGGCGAATCGCTTGCCATCGGCGGCGACGGTCTGGACTGTCAGTGCCAGGCGCGCCCCATCGGGGCTGAGGTGGAGGTTGATCAGGCGCGGCATGGCCAGGAACGCGTCGAGATGGAAGCCAGGGCTGGGCACGGTGGCCAACCCTACTGGAGTGCGACGATCGATGTCATGGAGAGGTTGTGGTCGCCGTGGCGTGGCGCGTACGTGACCAACGCCGGGTCCGCGGGGGGCTGTTTCTTCTGCGCGGCGGCGAGCGGGGAGGACACGCAATTGCTGGTGGCGCAGGACACCCCAACCGTCACGCTGCTCAACAGGTTCCCGTACAACCCCGGCCACGTGATGGTGGCGCCGCGAGCCCACGTCCCCGATCTGCTCGCTGCCGGCGACGACGATTCTGCTGCGGTGATGATGGCCGCGCGATGCGCCATGCGCGCGCTTCAGTCAGCGATGCGGCCCGATGGTTTCAACCTCGGCGTCAACCAGGGCGACGTTGCCGGCGCCAGCATCGAGCACGTCCACCTGCACGTGGTGCCGCGCTGGCGGGGAGACACCAACTTCATGCCCGTGGTCGGCGAGACCAAGGTGCTGCCGGAATCGCTCGACCAGTCAGCAGCCAAGCTTCGCGCCGCCTTCGCCGAGCTGAGTTAGTGCGGCGCCGAGTGGCGCCGAGGGTGAAGCAGCTACTGCGCCCCGGCCCCGTTGGGGCGGCCGGCGCCTTCGTGCTTGGACTCCCCGGCGGCCGAGTCGAGGTGCTGCAGCGCGTACTCCTTGAAGCTGGGGGGATCGTTGCCGTCGTCCGAGCCGCGCGATCGTCCGGAGCGCCCCCGCGCCGCCGCGCCGACGGCTTCATCCGCGGCCTCGGGCATGAGGCGACGGAACACGGCCATCGCCTTCTCGAGGTCGGGGATCTCCGCCTCGATCTCCGACAGTGGGGCGTTGACCCAGTTGAGCGATCGCATGTTCGCGCTGAGCTGGCGCAGGTGGTCGACCCGTTCCCCGGCAGTGTCGAGGAATGCCGGCTCGCCGGAGCTCGCCCGGTCGGCCGCGTCCGGGTTGAGTCGCCGGTACACCGCCATCGCCAGCTCCAGCTCGGGAATCTCGCTGTCAACCTCGGAGAGGGAGGCGGTCACCCATGCGAGGGCACGCTCGTGTTCGCTGAGCTGCCGAAGGTGGTCCGCGCGGGTCTCGGCGATGCCAAGAAAGGAGTCAGTGGCCATGGCAGTCATGGTGCAGCCGACTTTTGTGATTGTCCACGGCTGGGCGGTTACAGGCCTGCGCATATCCCGACACGCCGAGATCAATCGCCGCTGCGAATGGGGGCACTGAGCCGCGATCCGCTATAGTCCCGGCCTCGTGGGTTCTGTCATCAAGAAGCGGCGCAAGAAGATGCGCAAGCACAAGCATAAGAAGATGCTGAAGAAGACCCGCTGGGCGCGTCGCGGCTAGGGGCGATCAGGCCGGCGGACCGGTTCCGAGCGTCACCTGCGCCGTGTGAGAGTGGCCGCTGGTATCCGTCCACGTGACCGATACCGACGAGCCGGGGTTGTGCTGCACGATCGCGTTGCGCAGCGCGGCGTTGGTGCTGATCGGGGTGCCGTTGAGCGCGGTGATGGTCGAGCCGACCGTGATGCCGGCGTTCGCGGCGGCGCTGCCGCTCTGCACAGTGAGCACCTGCACGCCGCCCTGGCCGGCGCTCTGAGCGCCGACCCCGAGCAGGGCGCGGGTATTTCCGACGTGCACGAGGCGGGTGCTCTGGCCGGACTGGATCTGCCTGACGATGCTCATCGCCTTGTTGATCGGGATGGCGTACGCGACGGTCGAGCCCTGCTGGTTGAACTGTCCAGAGGTCTGGGCGGCCGTGTCCATGCCGATGACGGTGCCGTTGGCGTTGGTCAGCGGACCGCCTGAGTCGCCGGGCTGGATCATGGCGTCCGACTGGATCAGGCCTGTGACAGTCTCCGGATCGCCGCCGGCCTGGTCGCTGGCGGTGATGGTGCGGTCGAGAGCGGTGACCTGGCCGGTGGTGACTGAGGGCAGGGTGTTCTTTCCCAGAGCGTTGCCCAGGGCCACGACGGAATCACCCTTGTTCACCGCGGAGGAGTTGCCCACGCTGACGGTGGTGAAGGTGCCGCCGCCATCGATCTGCACGAGGGCGACGTCCTCGGTGAGGTCGTAGCCGAGCACGTGGGCCGAGTAGGTCTTGCCGGTGCTGGGCAGTTCCACGGTCATGCTGGTCTCGCCGTCGATGACGTGGTTGTTGGTCAGCACCTCACCGGTGGACGTGATCACCATCCCGGTTCCGGCCGCGGCGCCGCTGGTGCCAAGGGTGACATTGACGTTGACGATGCCCGGGGTCACCTTGGCGGCCACGGCGTTGGGATCGGGGGTGGCGGTGGCCGACCCGCCGTCGTTGCTCCCACCGCCGGTTCCGTTGCTGGTGGACGGTGTGTTGGCGACGCTCGAGCCCAACGGAGCGTTGTCGTTGGTGAGCCGGGCGACGGTCACGCCGGACGCGATGCCGATCGCGAAGATCGCCGCCAGCGTCCCGGCAAAGATGCGACGAGCACCCCGCCGCGGCTGGACCGGAGCCTGTTGCCACTGCCAGCCGCCGGGCGCGTAGCCGGAGGGTGGCGGCGGCGGTGGGGGTACGCTGTCCGCGCCGAACTGCCAGGACGCCGGGGGAGGCGAGGGGGGGGCCGACGGCTGGTCGCCGAAAGGGCGGTGAGGGTCGGGGAAGTTGCTGTAGGTCATGTCCTGCTCATTCTCTGGGGTCGGTCACAGGGCACATGGTGACTCACCCTGTCTTGCAGGAATCTGACGACCTGCGGTGAGCTTGATGGGCGAGGCTGTCGGCTTCCTCAGAAGCGGCCGTGCCCAGTCGCCTCCATCCCTACTCCGCGGCTGCGCCGAAGTGGTCGAGCAGCGCTCGCGAGTAGTAATCCTCCCAGGTTCCGGGCTGGGGCGAGGCCGAGTACTCCTTGTCGAGCTTGACCAGCAGGTAGACCAGCTCGCTGCGGACCGGGGTGTCGCCGAGCAGGTCGGGCAGCTCAGACAGGTCGACCAGCCAGTCGGCGTACCACGATGCCCAATCGGCATCGTCGCCGTCGACGATGCGGAACACGCGGTGATGCGTTTCAGCGGCTTCGTGGAGCAGCTCACAGATCTGCGTCACCGTCTCGGTCATCGACGCCACCTCCGAGGCAACCAGAGAGGAGTGGAGGCGCCGGTGAGCCGGTCCTCGCGGATCACCGCAGATCCTACTCAGAAGCGCGGGCACGGTTGGACCGGCGGGAATCGCCCTCGCGTCCGAGCTCCCCCGTGCTGAGGTGGCCGAGGTGCTCCGCGAGGCGTACGCAGTCGGGGTGTAGGGACCTCCGGCCCGAGCGGTCGGTGACTTCCGCCTCTAGGCCGCCCGGCGCCCGGTGCCCACGCTGGGCCCATCAAGAAATGTGCCCGACAAGGAGCCCAACCATGAAGACTGTTGTCGCATTCATCGTCGCCATCATTGGCGGTCTCATCTTCCTGACCGCCGGGACCATCGGCTGGAGCGTCGGCCGCGGCGCGGTCAGCGCAACTGCCGCGACGCGCCCCGCCGTTGCCACCGGGCACCTCAACCTGACCGTCGCCACCCCGGCCATGCTCGGAACCGAGATCGGTCCCGCGCTCCTGCCGTCGGCGATCACCGTGCCGGCGAACACCGAGGTCACCGTGACCGTTGCCAACTTCGACGGCGCCACGCCCCTGACCGGCGTCGACGAGAAGTACGCGAAGGCCACCGGGATCAAGGGCTCGCTGTCGTGCAGCACGCTTGACCCGACCAACCCCAACGGCGCCCCGACCACCGCGGCTCAGACGTCGACGTCAGTCGACCCGAGCCTGGTGTCGCACACGTTCACCGTGGCCGCCCTGGGTCTCAACGTCCCGGTCTGCGCCATGTGCAAGACGAGCTTCACCTTCTTCAGCGGCGCCCCCGGACACTTCACCTGGCGCTGCATGGATCCCTGTGGTCCCGGAGCGTCCGGGTGGGGCGGTGCGATGGCGACGACCGGCTACATGAGCGGCGAGCTCACCGTTGTCTGACGTTCATCCCCGAAGAGCGTGGCGCGAACGCCACGCTCTTTCCTTTTGCTCAGACCCTGTCAGGAGTCGGGATGCGCAGCGTGACCGTGGTGCCGCCCGGTGAGCTGGCGACGAGGTACGTCGCTCCCATCTCGACTGCCCGCGAGCGAGCGTTGTTCAACCCCAAACCCGCGCTGAACCTGGTCGGGTCGAAGCCGCGGCCATCGTCCTGAACGATCAGCTCGACGCTGTGATCCGTGCCCGGTTGCAGCGAGGCTGTGCAGACGGATGCGCGGGAGTGACGCTCCACATTGGACACGGCTTCGCGAACCACGAGCAGCAGGTTGCGGCTGTTGGTGCCCAACGCCGCCAGCGTCGTTGGCTCGACGTTGAGGGTTGCCCGCATGCCCGTCCGCGACCGAAGGCCCTCCATGAGGCGCTCCATCTCAGCACGCACTTGGATTGGCGTGAGGTCGTTGCTCAACCCGATGATGAAGCCGCGCAGCTCAGTGATGGTGTCGTCAAGGGCAACGACAAACTGCTGCAGCCGCTCGGTCGCAGCCGCGTCGTCGATGTCGGACGCGAGTGCCTGCAGCCCCATGCCGACCGCGAACATCGCCTGGATGGCGCCGTCGTGGAGGTCGCGGCCGATGTGGACCCGTTGCTCGACCAGATGGAGACGTTCGAGCTCGTCCCGGGCCTGAAGCGCAGCGCTGTTGTCGCGGACGATCTTGGTGAAACCCCGGACATGTCCGTCGCTGTCAGTGGACGCGGTGATGCTCACGGTGGCCTGAAATCGGGAGCCATCCTTACGCACTCGCGTACCGAACTCTTCCACCCTGCCCCGCCTGGCGGCCTCTGCGAGAAGCCGCTGAGGCTTGTCGGTGGCCACGTCCTCGGGCGTATAAAACACCGAGTAATGCTTTCCGACGATCTCGTTCCGGTCGTACCCCTTGAGACGCTGAGCGCCGTCGTTCCAGCTGCTCACCCGACCTTCGGGATCGAGGTCGAATATCGCCAGGCTCGAGGCGCTCTCCACGAGTAGGCGGAAGCGCTCTTCCGCGTCGCGCCGAGCATCCTCGACGGCTCGTCGCTCAGTGACGTCGTGGACGGTGGCGACGACAAACGATTCCCCGTCGAGGGTAATGGGGCTCAAAGAAATATCGGCAGGAAAGAGCGTACCGTCGGACCGTAGGCAGACGATGTCGAGCGCGGAGCCCATTGGGCGGACCTGAGGGTGGGCAATGAACTCAGCGCGACGCGCGGCGTGCAGAGCCCGCCGATCAACGGGAACGAGGCGGTCGATGGAGCTGCCGACGAGTTCGGTCTCCGCGTAGCCCGTCATCGTCAGCAGACGGCTGTTGATGGCCACCGCTGTGCCATCGGGGTCGACCACGACGATGCCATCAGGCAATGCGTCGGCCAACTGGGCAGCGTGTGCGAAGAAGCCATCACTGGTCAGGGCTGCCATTGTCGAGCACCCTAGCAGGCCGCCTCAGGTTGCGAGGGCTTGGGCACCGAACAGCGAATTTCCGGCTGCCACCTCGCGAATCCCATCGACCAGGCCATCCCCGCGAATCTGCTTGAGGATGTAGGCCGAGGCGCCGGCAACGATCGAGGCGCGGCGGGTGTCGTCATCGTCGAACGATGTCAGCATCAGCACCCGGGTGGCGGGGAAACGAGCCCGGATCTCGCGACAGGCCTCGATGCCCGATGCGCCGGGCATGCGCACGTCCATGACGACCACGTCGGGCGCCGATTCGCCAACACCTGCCACCGCCGTGTCGGCGGAGGCCGCCTCAGCGACGACGGCAAAGTCCTCCTCGGCCTGGAGAAGGCGACGGATTCCGCCCCGCACCATGGCGTGGTCGTCACAGATCATGATGCGGATCTGCCTGGCAGCGCCGGATGACGTGACATCGTCCGATACGCGCGGCGTCAGCGTGTCTGAGCTCATGGTTCATGTTGCTCCTGTGTGGAGCATCAGCATCCGGTGATGGCTCCGCCTCCACAAGTGCCATTGGTCATCACCCGATGTGCTCATGAGCACCGCCGTCTGGCGGGCCGAACGGCGCTGCTCGGTCTAGACTGCACGCCATGACAACACGAGTAAGGGTCCTGCTCTGCGACGACCACGAAATGGTCCGCAAGGGCGTACGTGCCGTCCTCCAGGCCGACCTGACCATCGATGTTGTCGGCGAGGCGGCTTCAGCCGATGAGGCGGTCGCTCTTGCTACGGAGCTTGAGCCTGACGTTGTGATCATGGACGTCCGCATGCCGGGTCGATCGGGCGTTGAGGCCTGCCGCGACATCAGAGCCGCCCGCGACGCGACCAAGGTGTTGATGCTCACCTCCTTCACCGACGACGAAGCGCTGTTCACGGCGATCATGGCGGGGGCTTCCGGCTATCTCGTCAAGAGCATCGCGGGGAACGACTTCGTCCGCGACGTCCACAAGGTTGCCAGCGGGCAGTCGCTCCTCGATCCCTCGGTCACCGAGCGCGTGCTTGCGCGCCTGCGGGGCGACCGTGGACCCGCGGTGGGCGAGCCGGGCGCAGATCTCACTCCCCAGGAGCGGCGAGTTCTCGCTTTGATGGCGGAGGGCCATACCAACCGCCAGATTGGCGTCCAGATCAACCTGGCGGAGAAAACGGTGAAGAACTACGTCTCCAACGTGCTGATGAAGCTCGGCCTCTCCCGCCGTGCTGAGGTAGCCGCGTACATGGCCAAGCGCCGTCCGGGCGACGACCGCGCCCGACGCGACTGGCCGTGATGATCCTCGGGCGGCGCTGAGGACCGATCCGCCGCACAGGTGGTGACCTTCGGCACTGGCCCTGCGGTGCCGGCGTACTCACCATGACGCTCAACCGGATCTACGCCAGACAACCCAATGCAGGAGAAGACCATGCGCACGAAGCAGATGCCCCTCATCGAAGAGGCACCACTCATCGTCGTCGGACTGGCCGCAGCGGCAATCGGCGCAGCCGTGTACGGCGCCATCCTCGGCACCACGCGCGTCGTCCTCCATGTGGTCGGCGCCGATCACAAGGCACCAGCAACCCACTGACGAGCTACGCGGCGGCGAGGGATCCCGCCGACCAGCCGACGGTCGGCGTTGGTCACCACGCTGGCCGCGTTGCCGTTGGGGGATGAGGAACGGTAATGCCAAGAATGTTCAACGGTAACGTGCGTGCCGAGATCGAGTTGAGCGCTGGACGAGGACAGCAGCTCTGCCACGGCCCGGTATGGGACGGGCTCTGTCCGCGCACCGCACACGACGGTCGCGTGCCGTGCGCCGGGGGACGCGTCCTCGCGCTGCATGGTACGTGGGGAGACGGCGCCTGGCTGGAGGTCGGCGACGACGCCGGCCCCGAGTGCCCGCTGGCCGGGATTGTCACCAGGGTGCCTGCGCCTTGGGACGTGAGCTGACTGAGCGGACGCACCGCCAAACGACCCGGGTACCTCGGGCCGGTCGGCACTGGCGCCGGGCAGACGAAGCAAACAACGATGACAACGGCCGGATACACAACCGGCATTCATCATCTTCGACAGGAGACACAGCATGACCAATGGACTGCGCTGGCGCGTTTTCGTCCTTCAGGCAGGATTGATCGGCATCCTCGGCTTCGTCGCTGCCTTCGCTTTCGGAGCCAGCAACTTTGCCTCGGGCCAGGTTCACGACAACCTCGCCGCTCAGCAGATCTACTTCCCAGCCGCGGGCAGCCCAGCGCTGGCGGCCCTTCCAGCCGCTGACGCAGCGGCGATGACCGTGTACGCGGGTCAGCAGATGACCACCGGAGCCCAGGCTGAGACCTACGCTAACCACTTCATTGCCGTGCACCTCCAGGAGATCGGCGGTGGTCAGACATATGCTCAGGCGAGCACTGCTGCGCAGGCAGCACCGACCGACACCAAGCTCGCCGGTGTGGTGGCCACGCTTTTCAAGGGAGAGACCCTTCGCGGACTGCTGCTCAACACCTACGGCTGGTCGCAGATCGCCCAATACGGGTTCTTCGCGGCCCTCGGCCTCGCCATCGCTGCAGGCGCGGTGTTCATGGCCCTCGTGTACGAACTGTTCGCTTGGCGGAAGTCCGTGCGCACGACAGTGACCAGGTCCGCGACGGCGGCACCGAAGGTCAGCCCCCAGCTCGCGTAGTGACCGCGTGCGGCCTCACCGGGCCGTACCAACACCGCGCTCTGCGGGTCGCCGGCGACCAGCCGGCGGCCCGTTCCACGCCACCACTCGAATGAGGAGACATCATGAAGGCACTTGTCTACCACGGCCCCGGGCAGAAGTCCTGGGAGGAGGTCCCCAAGCCGACCATCACCGCCGACACTGACGCGATCATCCGCGTCGACGCCACCACCATCTGCGGGACCGACCTGCACATCCTCAAGGGCGGTCTGCCCCAGGTTACCGATGGCCGCATCCTCGGCCACGAGGCGGTGGGCACGGTGGAGTCGGTCGGATCGGGCGTCAAAAATGTTCGACCGGGCGATCGCGTGCTCGTGTCGTGCGTCACCGCATGCGCCGCCTGCCGCTTCTGCCGCGAGGGCCGATTCGGTCAGTGCCTGGGCGGCGGTGGATGGATCCTCGGCTACCTGATCGACGGAACCCAGGCGGAGTTCGTTCGCGTGCCCTTCGCGGACACATCGACGTATCCCGTTCCTGAGGGTGTGAGCGATGAGGATCTCCTGATGCTTGCTGACATTCTCCCAACCAGCTACGAGGTCGGGGTCCTCAACGGTCACGTTGCACCGGGCGACGTGGTGGCTATCGTCGGTGCGGGGCCGATTGGGCTCTCCGCGGTTCTCACTGCGAAGCTCTTCAGTCCGGCGCACATCGTGGCCATCGACCTGGCCGACACCCGTCTGGCAGCGGCGAGGCGGTTTGGTGCTGACGTGGTTGTGAACAGCCTGCGCGACGATCCGCGCATGGTCGTGCAGGGCCTCACCGGCGGCCTGGGAGCCGACGTCGCCATCGAAGCAGTTGGCGTCCCCGAGACCTTCGAGCTGGCGACGGAATTGATCCGGCCCGGCGGACGTGTGGCCAATATCGGCGTGCACGGCAAGCCGGCAACCCTCCACCTCGAGACGTTGTGGACGCGTGACGTCACCATCACAACCGGACTGGTCGACGCGTACACGACGCCGACGCTGATCCGTTTGCTGTCCGGAGGTCAGCTGAAGACTGGTCGCCTGATCACCCAGAGATTTGCGCTTGCGGACATGGTGGCCGCGTATGACACCTTCGCCAGGGCCGGCGAAACCGGCGCACTGAAGGTCGTACTGACAGCCGGTGCTCCCACCGTGGGGCATGAGGCCTCCGTCCTGGTGGGCGCAACGGCGTGATGCACCGCCCGGCATCGGAGGTCGGTGACCCGAGATGCCGGGAGGTCGCTCTCGCCCCGGCTCGGCACGGGAGCGTACCGACGACTCGCCCAAACGGGCGGCAACATCGCGGCTGACCGCTCCTGCGCCGATGCACTGCGCTCGCTCACCGAGGTACCGGCCACCGTTTGATACCGTGCATTGCCTGCCGCCACCATTGGAGGCACGCTTGGAGGAGAGGCGTTGGACGGACCTGTTCCATACTTGCAGTGGGGATTTATCCAGATCTCGCTGGCCAACCTCGTGGTCATCGGCGTGATGCTCGTCCTCTTTGTGCTCGCCCTGGTGCTTCCGTTCCCCGGCCACGCCGAGCGCGGTGACCACGACGCGGGTCCGCGGTGATCACGAACGAACGCCACAGCGACACCGAGCCGACCTCAGCGTCTTCATCGGTCGGCCCAAAGGCTGGCGGGTGGACCGGTGCCGCGGCGCGATGGTTGGAACGCCGGCTGCCGATCGGCAAGTTGCTGCCCACACGGCAGCCGTATTACATCGGTTCGTGGGTGTATGTGTTCGGCGTCGTCACCATCGCCGCCCTCGCGTGGGTCATCGCGAGCGGGGTGATCCTGGCGTTCTTCGGCCCACAGTGGTGGCACGAGTCCGCCACCGGCCGATTCTTCAACAGTCTCCACTTCTGGAGCATCCAGCTGTTCTTCATCTTCATGGTGCTGCATCTGTGGGGTCAGTACTGGGCTGCGGGTTGGCGCGACGGTCGCGCCCCGACGTGGATGATCGGCGTGGTCATCTTCCTGATCAGCATCATCACAGCCTTCACCGGCTACATCTCGCAGCAGAACCTCGACGCCCAGTGGATAGCTGTGAATGCGAAGGACGCGATCAATGCGACCGGGGCCGGCGCATTCTTCAACCCGTTGAACTTCGGCCAGATGTACGGGCTGCACGTGATGCTCCTGCCCATCGCGGTCACGCTGCTGGTGGTGCTTCACGTCATCCAGGTGCGACTGCGCGGAGTCGTCGCGCCGATCGGCGCCACTGACGCCGACCTGGTGGACGGCGGCACCGTCGAGACCTCGCCATGAGGCGGCGTTCACCCGGTCCTGATCCAGCCCGGTTCCGCACCGTTCGGTACGACCTGCTCAAGGAGCTGGCAGTCGCTATGGGCGTCATCACCGTGCTCGTGTTCGGTCTCGCAACCATCCTGTCATCTCCCGACGTCAAACCCGACACCATCCAACGCTGGGCTCAGGAGGATCCCGTCGACTTCGTGACCACGGCGACCAACGAGCTCGCCGGTGCCAGCCTGAGCGCGCAGTACGGTCCGCCGTACAACAACGGGACAGCCTCGATCCAGACCTGGTGGGTCCTTCACCCGCAGGAGTGGCTCGGTGTGCACCAGCCGGTGGACAGCGTCAATCAATTCGTGCTCGACCCGCTGCAGAAGGCGTCAGCAAGCGACCCCGCGCTGGGTACTGCGCTGACCACGTTCACGGCAGCGAGCTCAGACAAGCAGACGGCCTGGCTCGCCGCCTATACCACCGCGCTTGGCACCGCGACCACCGACGGCACCACCCTCACCGTCCCGGCCGCGGACGACGGCCCGGTCCCGGCGCTGATGAGCAGCGAGCTCGTCGTGGCGCGCAGTGGCGGCCTGGACGGCCTGCTGCTGTCCAGCGCGGGAACCTTCTACCAGACGGACTACACCGCCCCGCTCCTCTTCATGGGTGATGGTGGTCATCTGTCCGGGCTCGCCATGGACCAACACCTGCTCGGCAACCAGTGGGGCGTCATGAATGAGACCGGCCGCTATCCCGGCCAGGCGTGGCTCTGGCTCTTCCAGATGTGGTATCAGATCCCGCCCTACAACACGTCCACCAACGTCGACCTTCTCGTTGTGCTCACGATGGGGGTGCTCAGCCTGGCACTCATCCTGGTGCCGTTCATCCCGGGCCTGCGCGACATTCCGAGGTGGATTCCGATCCACCGGCTGATCTGGCGGCGCTTCTACGCGGAGCAGAAAGCGCGGGCGCGGTAGCCGAAGGTCAGTACCTCCGGGTCTCCGATCAGCACACCCGCACGAGATTTCGCTGGGGTGAGGTAGCCCCGTCGACTACGCCGCCGTTGGAGCCCGTGGGCCGTAGGATCAGGCCGTCGGTGATGGCGCGATCGGCGAAGACATAGACCTGGTACCAGCCCCGTGAGCCCGGGACAGCCGCGACGACGCCGGGGCGGAGACGTGGGACAGCGTCGACAGACAGAAGATGGTCGAGATGGCTGCTGCGGCGTGCGCCATGGCGATCTCGCCGTCGGCGGTGGCAATGCGCTGATACGCCATGGGGGCAGTGACCAGCGGATGGGGCTGAACTTTGCCCAGGACAGTGACGCCGGTGTCAGGCTCGGCGGTGCCGGTCAGCATCCGCGGCACGATCGTCAGCCGGCGCCACGCGGCGACGTTCTCAGCGAGCGTCCACTCGTCGGTGGCTCCGCCACTGATGTAGTCATAGGCACCGGCGTCCAGGGCCACACCCGCGGCGATGGGGAACTCGGGCAGGGTGGTGGGCAGCGGTGGCTTCATTGACGGCGAGGGGGCGCCTCTTCCGGTGTGACGGCTAGGCGCTGGTGCGAACCAACATCTTGCCGATGTTGTCGCCGTGGAGCATCCCGAGGAACGCGTCCGGGGCGTTCTCGATGCCGTCCACGATGGTTTCGCGAGTCGTGATCCGGCCCTCGGCAATCCACGGTCCCACCTCGCTGAAGAAGTCACGCGTGCGGTGTTGATGGTCGATGACGAGGAACCCGCGAAGGGTCAGCCGCTTGCCCACGCACAGCGGCAAGTTGCGCGGGCCCGGTGCGGGGTGGGCCGCGTCGTACTGCGAGATCATCCCGCACAGGGCGGCGCGACCATGCAGACGGAACGCGCCGATGGCCGCCTCGAGGTGCTCACCACCGACGTTGTCGAAGTACACGTCGATACCGTCGGGCGCTGCCTCAGCCAGCTGCGCGCGCACCGGGCCGTTCCTGTAGTTGAACGCGGCGTCGAGCCCGAGCGTCCCGGTCAGCCAGCGCACCTTCTCATCCGACCCGGCGCTGCCGATCACGCGCGATGCGCCGTGCAACTTGGCGATCTGCGCCGCCATGCTGCCCACCGCACCCGCAGCGCCGGACACGAAAACGACCTCGCCCTCGTTCATCTGCGCGATGTCGACCAGGCCGACCCACGCGGTGAGCCCGATCATGCTCAGGGCGCTGAGGTATGCCGTTGCGGGGATGGAGGTGGTGTCAACGCGGCGGAAGTCGCTCGCCGTGGACGTGGCGTACTCGCGCCAGCCGAAGTTGTGGGTCACGACGTCGCCGACGTTGAGGTCGGGGCTGCGTGACTCGATGACCTCACCGAGGGCACCACCGTCGAGCACCTCGCCGATCTGGAACGGCGGCACATAGGACTTGACGTCGTTCATGCGGCCACGCATGTACGGGTCCACGGAGATAAAGGAGTTGCGGACCACCACTTCGCCGTCGTCGGGCGGCCGAACGTCAGTCTCGGCGAGGCGGAAGTTGTCGAGCGTGACCGCGCCATTCGGGCGGCTGGCCAGGTGGATCTCGCGATTGCGCAGGCGGCTCGTTGTCATCGCAGGGATCTTGGCACACGGCCGGCGCCAACCTGCAGCAGGTGGTGCGGTCAGGCGTCGTTGGTGTCGGCGGCGGGGGCCAGCGCAGGCGCCGGGCTGAGGGCGGTGAGCCGTGCCGCCCTCACGCGGTGGCCCTGCTCGGCGGGGAAGCGACCCTTGAGTGTCAGGAACGGTCGTTCGATCACCATCAGTGACAGTTGCGCCACGACGATTGTTAGAGGCAAGTCGATGAGCAACCGGAGCGGCCCGGGCGCGATGCCGAGGTCGCCGACTGCGGCGTCGATGGCCAGGCCCCACAGGTACATGCCATAGGAACGCCGTCCGATCCATCGCACCACCTCGTTGTTGAAGAATGGCGTTGGCCGATCGCTGATGGCGCGGAGGATGAGCACGCAGGCGCAGAGGGCGGCGGCCAACTCGGGGAGGGGTCCGGGTGGTGCCACCGCCAGTGCCAGCGCAGTGAAGACGGCGGCGCACAGAACTGTGGATGCCGACACCGACGGTCGTTGTTCCACGACGAGCAGAGCGAGCGCACACCCGATGAGGAGCACGCTGCCGTGAGTGGGGGTGCCGAAGTACACGAAGTACGACGACGGCCTGTCTCCCATCGACAGCACGAGGCTGAGCAGCTGGCCGGCGACGGCTAGGGCGACGCAGACCTTGAGCGCGGTCCGCGTGTCAGAGAAGCGAAGCAGGGCGATCAGCGCGATGGGCCAGACCAGGTAGAACTGCTCTTCGATGGACAGTGACCACGTGTGCCCGAGGTAACCACCGAGCAGAGAACCCTGGTGTAGCGCCAGGTCCCAGTTCTGGAAGAAGAGCAGCGCTTCGGGCGCCGCGCGGACGGTGTTGACGTGGTTGGCCGGTGAGCCGACAACGGTGGCGAGCAGCTCGGCAACACAGACCACGACGATAAGAACGGGGAGGATGCGCAGCGCGCGACGGCCATAGAAGTTGCGCAGTTGGACGCGCCCCGCGGTCCGATTCTCCTGCGCGATCAGCGTGGTGATGAGGAAGCCGGACAGGACGAAGAAGATGTCAACCCCGATCTGGCCTCCGGCGAAGGGCGGCTGCTCCGCCCAAGCGTGGTTGCACAGGACGGCCACCACTGCGATCGCGCGCAGGCCGTCGAGTGCAGGACGATGACCGAGTCGGAGTGGTTGAGCTGTTTTCATTACGAGCACGAACGTCCGCGAGGGCCCGGCTGCTCCGCCGGCAGAGCATTCTGGAATTCTCTGCGGCCGCCTCGACGTCTGCGTTCGGATCCTGCAACGAGTGAGCACGATCGTGACCGAAGGGCACGGCGACTTAGGGCCCTGCGCTGATCAACGGTCATGGCCGCAGGGATAATGGGCCTCGGCGGCGGCGATCTCGCCACCGCGAAGGGAAGCGCATGGGAGCCATCGATACTCACGGGCTGACCAAGTGGTACGGCAGCACGCTGGCGCTGGACAAACTCGACCTCGATGTCGCCACGGGTGAGGTGTACGGGTTCCTCGGGCCGAACGGCGCTGGGAAGACGACCACGATCCGTTTGCTGCTGGGGATCCATCGCCCGACAGCCGGAACCGCTTTCCTCGCCGGCTGCGACGCGTGGAACGACGCGGTGGAGGCGCATCGGCATACCGCATTCGTTGCTTCGGAGCCCACCCTCTGGCCGGCGCTGACAGGCGCCGAGATACTGGAGTACTTCGCCAACCTGCGCGGCACCTGCGACCGCGAGTACCGAGCCCGGCTGATCGAGCGCTTCGACTTCGACCCGAACAAGAAGATCCGCGCGCTATCGAAAGGCAACCGTCAGAAGGTGCAGCTGATCGCCGCCTTCGCCACCCGCGCTGACGTTCTCATCCTCGACGAACCAACCTCCGGTCTCGATCCATTGATGGAGGCGGCCTTCCGCACGACCGTCAACGAGGCTCGTGGTGGCGGTCAGACGATCTTCCTGTCGTCACACGTTCTCAGTGAGGTGGAGCTGCTCTGTGATCGCATCGGCATCCTGCGTGCCGGTCGGCTCATCGACCAGGGCACGCTCGCCCAGCTGCGTCATCTCTCTGCTCGTACCGTCGAGGTGACGTTCACGGCCGTCGTGAACCTGGACGGCCTTCGCCGCCTCGACGGCGTCGAGGTCGCCGATGCCAACGACAGCACCCGCGCCGTTCTCCAGGTCCGCGGTGAGATGCGACCGCTGCTTCGCGCCCTGGCCGAGCTTCCCGTCCAGGCCATGGACAGCCGCGAGCCGAGCCTCGAGGAGATCTTCCTGGTCCACTACCGCGATGGCACAGCTCCGTCCCTGCCCGCGACGTCGAACCCAGTGCGGGCCTGATGACGGGGTTTGGATCGATGGTGCGTGGACGGCTGCGGCTGAATCGCACGTGGTGGATCGTCATGACCTGCTTCCTGGCGATCGTCAACATCATCCAGCTCCAGGGATACCAGTCTCTCTTTCCCAGTCCGCTCACCAGGGAGGCGATCCTCTCCGGCTTCGCAGACAACAGCGCGCTGCGAATCTTCTATGGCTACCCCTTCGACATCAGCAACGCCGCGGGTTGGATGGCGTGGCGCAACATGTCGACGATTGGAATGGTGATGGCGTTGTGGGCTGCTTTTGTCACGGTCGGCGGCCTGCGCGGCGAGGAGGAAGCTGGACGCGCTGAGCTCACCCTCAGCCAGCCGCAGTCGCGAGTGCACTGGTTGGCGGCGGTTCTGGTGGCGGTCAGCATCGAAACACTGGTCATCGGGCTGGTGAGCATCATGGCGATGGCCCTTGTCGGCATCCCTCAAGGCCTTCTCAGCCTCACGCAGTGCCTCGAGCTCTCCCTTCAGATGATCCTGCCGGCGCTGCTCTTTAGCGCTGTCGCAGCGGTGACAAGCCAGTTGCTCGGCACCGCCCGCGGCGCGCGCGTCGCGGCCGCAGGCGTGCTGGCGGTGGCCCTGCTGCTGAGAACCCCGGCTGACATCGGCAGCGGGATCACCTGGCTGCGGTGGACCAGCCCGCTGGGTTGGTTCGAGGACTTGCACCCGCCGGCGGCACCGTCGATCGCCGCCGGGGGCGCGATCGTCGTGGCGTTCGCCGTGCTGGTCGTTGTGGCGACGAAGATGGTGACGTGGCGTGATATCGGTGTTGGTCTGCTTCCCCACAGCGACAGCCGCAAGCCCCGCCTGTGGCTGCTGACGACCCCCTGGCAGGCCGCGCTGCGCGACGAGATCGCGCCGCTCAGCCTCTGGATACTGGGCGCCGTTGCGTACGGAGCGCTGATGGGCGGCCTCACCAGGACGGTGCTCGAGGTCGTGGGGAAGGACTCAACCTTCACCCATCTCCTCGGGTCGAGCCTGGGTGTCAACGCGTTCATCGCCGCCGCCGTCTCGCTGACGGAAGTTATCGTCGCGCTGCTCGCTGTAACCATGATGGTCGGAGCGCGCGGTGAAGAATCGTCCGGACGCCTGGAGTTGCTGATCGCCAATCCGCTGTCTCGGACATCCTGGCTACTGGGCGCCGCGTCCCTGGCAGCCGGAGTCGCCCTGGTGATCGCGATGCTCTCGACGCTGGCGATCTGGGTCGGCGCGGTGGCCATCGGCCAGTCGCTGTCCCTCGGTTCCATGCTCGCGGCCGGCGTGAACTGTCTGCCGATCATCGTGATTGCGGTGGGCTTCGGCATGGCCGTGCTCGCGTTTGCTCCACGCGCAGTCGGGATCCTGTACGCCGGTGTGGCCGTGGCGTATCTGTGGGATGCGCTGGGCACAGTCCTCAAGTTCCCGAGCTGGCTGCTCGAGGTCAGCCCATTTCACGCCCTGGCTCAAATACCGGCGCAGGATTTTGCGGTGTTGCCGGCGATCGCGGTAACCGCGGTGGGAGTTGGCCTCGCAGCCGCCGGGGAGGCTCGCTTCCGTGCGCGTGACCTGGTGGCGGCTTGACCGTTGGCGTCAGCGAACGTCCCGCTGTCAGCTGCGCTCTCGCTCGACAGCGTCAGCCAGTTCCCACGCGCACTCCAACCAGGAATTCAGCTCCTCGGCGGTGGGCGCCAGTTCGTAGACGCGGACGTGGCACGCTCGAGAGAGGCCGTCCCAGGTGAGGCTCACCCGCCCGGCCAGCTCGGTTTGGTGAAGGAAGTCGCGCAGGCAGAGCAGCTGGCACTTTGTCGATGTCTCGCGCATCCCAGCGCTTCTCAGGTCCCAGAGGGTCTCCAGCGATTCCTCGATGGCCTGCCTGCAGAGCATTGCCGCGGCGCGAGGCCACAGCCCGGCGGTGCGGCTGTCGTCGACGCGGATGAGGTCGCGCGCGGCCGAGACGAGGGCGTGTGCATCGGCGGCGACGTCACCCGCCACCGCCATGCCCCTCCTGGATGCGCTGGCACAACTGTTCAGCGCTGCGCACCAGCATCACCAGGTCTCCGGTGATATCAGTGTGAGAACCCTTATTGGCGAGTTGGACGATCGTCGTCGCGCCGGGGAGGTTCTTCTCGAGCCAGCCATGGACGTCCCCGGCGCGGTTGGCGTCCTTGAGCAACGCCACCGCCATCCACATGCGCAGGGTTGTCGGTACCGTCAGTGCCGCGGCGATCGCCTCGTTCGACTGTCCTTCGCGGACCATGCGCCGCGTCACCGCCTCCGAACACGCCGCTTCGAGCGCCAACCGGCAGAAGCCCGGCACGACGCGACGCGCCTCCGCTGGCAGCCCCCTCGTCTGCGCAACCGCCATCGCGTCGTCGATGTGGCGCGTCACCGGGTCGAAGATCTTGCGCAGCGAGACCACGGAATTCTCTCGACGGGTGACCTCGATGATGGCGGCGTCCATCTCGAGCCGGCGCACGGCGGCAGGCAGCCGGTCATCGTGGGTCAGCACGATGAGCTGTCGATCCCGCGCGACGCGAGCCAGCACGCGCGCCAACCCCTCGACCTTGACGGGGTCCATCGCCTGGACAGGGTCGTCGATGGCGATGAATCGGAACGGCGACTCCGGCATCGACGCGCGGGGCAGGAACAGGCTCAGCGCGAGGCAGTTCAGCTCTCCCTGGCTCATCACACCGAGCGCGCTGCCCGCCTCCCCGTCGATGCTGACGTCCAGCGTCAGGCGACGTTGGTTGGAGGTGCTGGTGCCCATGAGGCGCAGCTCGCCGAGGTGGACGCTGCTGGTCTGGCGGAGCTCGGCCCAGTTCTTCTGCACCTCCGCGGCGATGGGCTCGAACCGCTGCCGCCGGAGTGCCTCGTGGGCGTCCTTGATCCAGCTCTCGGCGGCCCGCAGTCGCGGCAGCGTCGCGCGCAGGGCCTGCGCCGTGTCGGCCCCCGGGAGCCAGGCGACCAACTGCTGGGCGACGGGCCTCCAGCGGTCTTCGCGCCGCTCCAGCTCGGCGCCGGCCGCGGCCCGCACGTCGGCGACCGCAGCGATGAGGTCGGGGGCGATGGTGTCCAGATGTGTCGCGAGAGCGAGCAGGTCGTCGCCGGCGGGGGAGGACCAGCGCTGCCACTGCGCCAGCGCCGCGACCGCGTCCACACCCACGTCGGACGCTTCGAGCAACGCCGTGGGTGACGGGACCATCAGGCGGCGGGCGGCCGCGCGAAGCTCGGCGGCGCGCCGGTGGACGTGTTCGACTGATGCGGCCTGGTCTTGCAACTCCTTGATCCGCTCGGTGGTCTTCAGGCGCCATTCGTAGGTGAGCACGCCGGCGGTTCCACACACCGGGCAGTCCAGGCCCTCGTGAGGTGCGTGCACGGCGAGCGCCTGGGCGAGGAGTAGCGCCGTCTCCCGCGCCGCCGCGGCGTCGCTGCCTCCGATGCGGCCGAGCTCCTCGTTCATCTCACGAAGTCGCGTGGTCGTCTGGCGCACCCGTTCGCGATCGACGACATCGAGCGTGCTCAAGTCGCGCAGCGTTCGCAGCGCCGTGCGTTCGTCGACCGCCGCGACCCCGCCGGCAACGGCTTTGCGCACGGCGGCGAGGTCCCACGCCTTGGCGGTCAGTGCCTTCATGGTGGCGGCCGCGCGCTCGTCATCGAGCCCCGTCAGCAGCTCGGCGATCCGCTCGGCCTCCCGTTGCCTGCCCTTGATGGCGGTCTCGCCCTCCAGTCGCGCGTTGCGGAGCAGCGATTCGGCGGCGGCGATATCGCCGAGACCGAGGATCGACGCCAGGGCGTCGTAGAGCTCTGTGGGTTTGCCCTCGAGGATGCGGCCCAACTCGTTCTGGGACAGCAGCGGTGGATACCCCCGCAACGCGTCGTCCCAGCCGGCCTCCTCCATGCTGCGACGCTTGCCGTCCATCTCGAGGATGGAGCCGCTCACGTCGGCGACGGCCGGCCACGTGCGGGTGACCTTCATCGGTGCCGATCGCCCGGCGACAGCGAATGTCGCCGTGATGCGCGGAGGGTTGTGATGCAGGTTCCGCCAGCCCTCCGTCCACACCTTGGGCCGCTCGAACCACCGACGATTGGAGCCGGTCAGCAGCATTTCAAGTGCTTCGGCGACGGACGACTTCCCGGATCCGTTGCGGCCCACCACCAGCGTCAGACCGGGACCGGGACGCAACTCGAGGGTGGCGGGAGGACCAACGCCGCGGAACCCCTCGACCTCGAGGCGGATGAGCGAAACGCTGGGCAGTGTCGCGCCTGGCCTGGCCACACGCGCGGCCGGCTGTGGCCGATCGTCCGCGGCCAGCGCAGCTTCGAGCGTGGCCGACCCCTCGAAGGCGGCGACGACCAGTTGGTCGGCGCGCGCGACAGCCGGCGGACTTTCGGCCAGCCGATCGACGACGAGACTGAACAGCGTGGGGTCAGGCATGGCGAATGGTGATCATGGCCGCCGCGGCGAGGGTTCTCTCGCAGTTGCGGATGGAAATCGGCCTCGATTTGCGTCGAGAGCGTCGAACGCGCCACACGCGCCGGTACATCCGCGGTATCACTGGTGGTGACAGGGAGGCTTGAGCGCCGGTTCCGGCCGGACGAGCCCCCGAAGTTCAGGAGGTCGTGGGAATGGCAACCGAAGCAGCGCCGGTGCGGGACGCGCAGGGCGCGGGCCCAACCAATGGCGCGCGCCCGGGGGCGCCGGTGGTCGCGTCGCGGAGGCGATTCACACCCGGTGGTGCCGCGTCGACGATGACGGGTGGCCTGGCCCGCCTGGTATGGCTGGCGGTTGGCATCGTCGACACCCTTCTCGCGCTCGATTTCGTCTTCCGACTCATCGGCGCGCATGACGACGGATTCGTTCACGGGGTGTATGTCATCGGCTCCACGCTGGCGTCGCCCTTCAACGGCATCTTCGCGAGCGTTGCGCACCAGTTCCCATACACGTTGACGTGGAGCGACCTGGTCGCTCTTGTGCTCTGCACCATCGCTGGTTGGCTCGTCGTCAGGCTCATCCGCGCCGCGAGCCCGCGGCGCACAAAGGTGGTCTGACGCAGCGCCGCCGCGGCCGCCCCTAAGCACCGGCGGTACGCAGGGTGGTGAGGGCCCGGGACTCGACCCCCGAGCTATACGCGACGGAACCGCGCCTCGACGAACGAGGACAGCCCGTAGGCAACGAGACCGAGGGCAACGGCCAACAGGAGCGCCGTGCCGAAGGGTGCCGCGGCCAGAGTGCGGAGGGTCTGGTCAAGTCCTTTTGAGGCGCCGGCATCGTCGGAGGCGGCAGCCTGAATCAACAGGATACCCACGAGAATGACCACGATCCCCACGGCAGTGTTGCCCACCACGCCCAAGCCGATGGCCCAGCTCCGCATCCGTGGCCCCATCTTCTGCATGGCAAGCTTGCCTTCGAACTTCTTGCGGATCGCGCGCCAGGCCAGCGCACAACCGCCGACGACAAGGCCGACGCCGATTGCGATGACCAGCAGCCGGCCCAGTGGAAGGCCGAGCAGCCACCCGGTGGCACTTTGCTGCTGCTTCGTACTCGACGTCGCCGAGTGACCCGCGACCACGAGAACGCTGGTGACGCACAGACCCGCGTACACAACGGCGGTCGCCGCTGCTCCCAGCCGTCGAACGGCCTGCTTTGGTCCAGACCCGGGACCTCCGGTTAGCGCAACGGACAACCGCCACAGTGCGTAGGCGGCAAAGCCCACCGCGAGCGCGATCAGCAGGAACCGACCAAACGGCTGCGCCGCGACATCCTCGATCGCGCCGTGTTGGTCGGCGCTCTGGGTGGTCCGCCCCTCCGCGATCTGAGCGGCGATGAGAGCGATGATGAGATAGGTCAGGCCCCGAGCGGCAAGACCCACCCGAGCCATTGCCTCGACGGCACGGCTCTGGCTCGCCTGACGCGACGTGACGGCTGCGGCCGATTCAAGTTGTCTGCGTTTGGTGGCGAGATGCACCGTTCAGTCAGCGGCGACCGCGCGCCAAGAAACCGCCCCCGCCAAAGAGAAGCAACACGACGACAACAATGAGCACGATCGTGAGCATGGTGACGGCCTCCTGTGCCGGCGGAGTCCGCCTCCGGCCGCGGATCGTGATGACGTTGGCGGCCCAACCCCCACTCGAGATAGCGGTTGATCCGTCTCTCATCATGTCAGCATAGATTGTGATGCGTCGGTACTTTTGCGCGCATGCCCGATGCCGTGTCATCAAGAGAGCGCCAGTCAGCAAGAGAGCGCCAGTCAGCGCGCTTCACGGCGTCGGCATCGAGCAGGTGGTGGAGCCAGGGGGACTCGAACCCCCGACCCCTTGCATGCCATGCAAGTGCTTTCGCGATTAGGCTACCGCACAAGCCTACCAAGCGGAACGGGATAACTTGCTCCCACGTTCCCGTTTTAAAGCAGCTCCTGTATTACGTTTCGCCAATCAAGAGGAAGCACCTTCCATGACCCGCTCAGCAGCAGCGGCGG
>JBDTJX010000076.1:0-23721 GCA_039935655.1 Candidatus Dormiibacter sp.
GCCACGATGCCGTGTTGAGCGCTGCCTTGATGAGGCCGAGCAGCACCGTCTGCGCGATGGCGGGCTCGCCGCCCTCGCTCAGTGCGCGGGCGTTGGATTCCTCCCACTCGAGCTGCGAGACGATCTCGCCCGGGAGCAGGTCGCTGTCGCCGGCATTGTCGATGCGAACCTTGCGCATCATCTGCCGGACGATGACCTCGATGTGCTTGTCGTTGATGTCGACACCCTGGCTGCGGTACACGCTCTGCACCTCACGGACCAGGTAGTTCTGAACATCCTCACGGCCGCGCACAAGCAACAGCTCCTGCGGACTGATCGAGCCCTGGGTGATGCGGTCGCCGGCGACAACGTGGTCGCCGTCGCGCACGATGAGCTGGGCCGAGGCCGGCACCGCGTACTCACGGGTGTCCTCCTCGCTGGTGCGCACCAGCACCTCGTTCTTGCCAACCTTGACCACGCCCGCGTACTTGGCGCGGACGGTGACCTCGTTGCCGCTCTCGTCGGTGCCGTGAAGCAGCTCGGCGCTCTCGGCGACCGCCTCGCTGCCGGCCACCAGAACGGTGAACTTGGGCGGGATCGGGTAGGTGGTGTCGAAGACATCGCGTGAGGTGATCTTCACCTTGAGCGCCTTGGCCTCGGTGCGAATGATCTCCACGTCGCCGTCGGTCTCGCTGATCAGCGCCTTGCCCTTGGGCACACGCGCCTCGAACAGCTCCTCGACTCGAGGCAGGCCCTGGGTGATGTCCGAACCGCCGGTGGCGACACCGCCGGTGTGGAAGGTGCGCATGGTCAGCTGGGTGCCCGGCTCGCCGATCGACTGCGCCGCGATGACGCCGACCGCTTCGCCGATCTCAACCAGCCGCCCGGTGGCGAGGTTGCGCCCGTAGCAGAGCCGGCAGACGCCCTCGCGGGCCTTGCAGGTCATGATGCTGCGCACCCGAACGCGAGGCACCGCCTCACGCTGCGTGTACGCACGCCGCGCCGCCTCGTCGCTGATCTCCTCGCCCGCCGTGGCCACGGTGTCGCCGTCGACGACGACGTCCTGGGCGGCGATGCGGCCGGCGATGCGCTCGATTGCGCGATCGCCGAGAAGGGCGTCTTCGAGCTCGACCCAGATGCCCGCGGTGGTCTCACAGTCGTCGATGCGGACGATGACGTCCTGGGCGACGTCGACCAGCCGACGGGTCAGGTACCCGGAGTCCGCGGTGCGCAGAGCGGTGTCGGCGAGGCCCTTGCGTGCGCCGTGCGTGGAGATGAAGTACTCGAGGACGTTGAGGCCCTCGGAGAAGTTGGCCTTGATGGGCAGGTCGATGATCCGTCCTGTGGGGTCGGCCATGAGGCCGCGCATGCCCGCGATCTGACGGATCTGCTGGGTGGATCCGCGTGCTCCCGACTGGGACATCATCAGCACGCTGTGGAAGCGGTCGAACGACTTCATGGTGACGTCGGTGACGTCATCGGTGGTCTTGGTCCAGATCTCGACCGTCTTCAGGTAGCGCTCGTCGTCGGTGATCAGGCCGCGCCGGTACTGCAGGTCGACCTCCTCGACCTGCTTCTCAGCGATGGCGATCAGGCCGGCCTTGGCCCCCGGTGTCTTGATGTCCATGGCGCTGACGGTCACACCGGCGCGGGTCGCGTAGTGGAAGCCGAGGCGCTTGATGTCATTGGCGATGTGCGCGGTGCGTTCCGACCCGTGCAGGTCGTAGCACTCCTTGACGAGCTGGCCCAGCTTGCGCAGGTCCATGACCTCGTTGCGGAAGGTGATCGAGTGCAGGTCGCTGTGGGTTCCCGACTCGCCGAGCGGCAGCACCGCGTTGAACAGCACGCGGCCGACCGTGGTGGTGACCAGCGTGTTTCCCAGCGGAGCCTCCTCCGAGGCGCGGAATGGATCGACGTGACGGCTCGGCATGCGGACGCGCACGTGGTCGTGCAGCCCGATGCGGTCGTGCTCATAGGCCAGCTCAGCCTCCTCGGCTGACGAGAAGGCCTGCAGCTGGCGCACCGCGTCGATCTCGGTCGGAAGCGCGGTCATCTCCTGGGTGAGGTAGTAGGCGCCGAGCACGATGTCCTGGGACGGGGTGACCACCGGGCGTCCGTCCGAGGCGCTGAGGATGTTGTTGGACGACATCATCAGGTTCTTGGCCTCGGCCACCGCCCCGCTGAAGAGCGGCACGTGCACCGCCATCTGGTCGCCGTCGAAGTCTGCGTTGAACGCCTTGCACACCAGCGGATGGATCTGGATCGCCTGGCCCTCGACGAGCACCGGCATGAATGCCTGGATACCGAGGCGGTGCAGCGTCGGGGCTCGGTTGAGCAGCACGGGATGGTCGGTGATGACCTGGTCGAGCACGTCCCACACCTCGGGACGCACGCGCTCCACCATGCGTTTGGCGCTCTTGATGTTCTGCGTGAAGTTCTGGCTGACCAGTTCGCGCATCACGAACGGCTTGAAGAGCTCGAGCGCCATCTTCTTGGGAAGCCCGCACTGGTGCAGCCTCAGCTCGGGTCCAACGACGATGACCGAGCGGCCGCTGTAGTCGACGCGCTTGCCGAGCAGGTTCTGGCGGAAGCGCCCCTGCTTGCCCTTGAGCATGTCGGAGAGTGACTTGAGCTTGCGGTTGCCGGTGCCGGTGATGGCACGGCCACGGCGGCCGTTGTCGATGAGCGCGTCCACTGCCTCCTGCAACATCCGCTTCTCGTTGCGCACGATGATCTCCGGCGCACCGAGCTCGAGCAGCCTCTTGAGACGGTTGTTGCGGTTGATGACGCGGCGGTAGAGGTCGTTGAGGTCGCTGGTGGCGAAACGGCCGCCGTCGAGCTGCACCATCGGGCGCAGCTCCGGGGGGATCACCGGGAGCACATCGAGCACCATCCACGCCGGCGCGGTGCTCGACTTGCGGAAGGCCTCGACGACGCGCAGGCGCTTGATCGCTTTCTGGCGACGCTGCCCGCTGGTCGACTTGGACTCCTCGCGCAGACGCAGGGCCTCCTTGGCGAGGTCGATCTGGTTGAGTAGCTCACGCACCGCGGCCGCGCCGATACCCGCCTTGAACACCTTGCCGTAACGGTCCACGTACTCGCGGTACTGCGTGTCGGAGAGCAGGTCGCGCACCGTCAGCGCCTCGAGCTCCTCGCGCTGCTTGACGATGTCGGCTCGCATGGTCTCGATCTCGGTGCGGCCGCTGTCCTCGGCCCCGGCCCGTCCGGCCTCTACCTGGGTGCGCCATCCGGCGATCTCGCCACCGGCGGCGTCCTCGAGGTCGGTGAGTCGGTGGGCGAACTGCGCGCTCAGCTCCTCCTCGCGCTCGCCGGCGCGGCGCTGCACCTCGACGGCGACGTCCTCGTCGAGCGCGGTGCCCTTGGGGACGACGGTCTCGGTGTCCTTGCCGTCGGTCAGCGCCATCGCGGCAACGGCCTTGCGACCCTTGGACTCCTGGATGCGCTCGTCGAGGTCACGGGCGGACTCGCGCAGAGCGGCCACACGCTGGTCGCGCTCCGCCTCGAGCGAGGTCCGCTCCTCGGCGAGGCGCGCCTCGCGATCGGCGATGCGGGTGCGCAGCTCATCGTCCTGGCCGGTGTCACCGGAGGCGACCTTCTCGCGTAGCGCGACGACGCGCTCGTCCGTGTCGGGGTCGAGCTTGGCGATCAGCTCGGTGCGAGCCTTCTCGTCGACCGCGGTGACGATGTAGTTGGCGAAGTACAGCACCTTCTCGAGGTTGCGCGGGCTCATGTCGAGCAGCAACCCCATGCGCGAGGGGATGCCCTTGAAGTACCAGACGTGCGATACCGGCGAGGCCAGCTTGATGTGGCCCATGCGCTCGCGGCGTACCTTGCTGCGAGTCACCTCCACGCCGCACTTGTCGCAGATGATGCCCTTGTAGCGGTAGCGCTTGTACTTGCCGCAGTGGCACTCCCAGTCCTTGGTGGGGCCGAAGATCTTCTCGCAGAAGAGCCCGTCCCTTTCCGGCTTGAGCGTGCGGTAGTTGATGGTCTCCGGCTTGGTCACCTCGCCGTGCGACCAGGAGAGGATCATCTCCGGGCTGGCGATGGAGAGACGGAGGGCGTCGAAGTTCTCGAGTTTCAGCATGTGCTCTCTTTACCTAACGGTCTCGTCGATGTCGTCGCGCTCGTCGCGCTCCAGGTGGATGCCGAGGTCGAGTGGGATGTCGGGGATGTCCTCCTCGCCGAGCACGATCTTGTTCTCGTTCTCGGACTGGATCTCCACGCCGAGCGCCAATCCCTCGAGCTCCTTGACGAGCACACGGAACGATTCCGGGATGCCCGCTTCCAACGTGTTCTCGCCCTTGACGATCGCCTCGTAGGCCTTGACGCGGCCGACGATGTCGTCGGACTTGACGGTGAGGATCTCCTGAAGGATGTGGCTGGCGCCGTACGCCTCGAGCGCCCACACCTCCATCTCGCCGAAGCGCTGGCCACCGAACTGCGCCTTGCCTCCCAGCGGCTGCTGGGTGACCAGGGAGTACGGACCGGTGCTGCGCGCGTGGATCTTGTCCTCGACAAGGTGGGCGAGCTTGAGCATGTAGATGTAGCCGACCGTCACCTCGCGGTCGAACTCCACACCGGTGCGGCCGTCGCGCAGCCGCTCCTTGCCGGTGCGGGGCAGCCCGGCGCGCTCGAGCTCGTCCTCGATGAGCTCTTCGCTGGCGCCGTCGAAGACCGGCGACGCGACGGTGAGCCCGAGCGCGTGCGCCGCATAGCCGAGATGGGTCTCGAGCACCTGACCGAGGTTCATCCGGCTGGGCACGCCGAGCGGGTTGAGCACGATCTCGACGGGGGTTCCGTCGGGGAGGTACGGCATGTCCTCGATGGGCAGGATGCGCGCGATGACACCCTTGTTGCCGTGGCGTCCGGCCATCTTGTCGCCCTGGGCGATCTTGCGCTTCTGGGCGACGTAGACCCGTACCAACTCGTTGACGCCGGCGGGAAGCTCGTGACCGCTCTCGCGGCTGAACACCTTGACGTCGACGACCGTGCCGCGCTCCCCATGGGGGACGCGCAGCGACGAGTCGCGAACCTCGCGCGCCTTCTCACCGAAGATGGCGCGGAGCAGGCGCTCCTCGGCGCTCAGCTCGGACTCACCCTTGGGTGTGATCTTGCCGACGAGGATGTCACCGGGGTGCACCTCGGCGCCGACGTAGACGATGCCGCGCTCGTTGAGGTTGCGCAGCGTCTCCTCGCTGATGTTGGGGAGGTCCCGGGTGATCTCCTCGGGGCCGAGCTTGGTATCGCGCGCCTCGACCTCGAACTCCTCGATGTGGATCGAGGTGTACATGTCCTCGCGTACCACCTGCTCGCTGATCAGGATGGCGTCCTCGAAGTTGTAGCCCTCCCACGGCATGAACGCGACCAGCACGTTGCGGCCCAGCGCGAGCTCGCCGTTGTCGGTCGAGGGACCGTCGGCGAGCAGGTCACCGACGTCGACCTTGTCGCCCGCCTTGACGATGATGCGCTGCGAGAGGCATGTGCCCTGGTTGCTGCGCACGAACTTGTGGACGCCGTACCACTGGTCGGCGCCGCAGTCGTCGGGACGCACCAGGATGCCGATGCCGAAGTCCTGGCCGCTGCGGATCTTCTCGACGCTGCGGTCGCTGTCGGCCGGTTCCGGCCAGCCAACCCCAACCACCACACCGGGCTTGCGCGCCAGCACCACCTCGCCGCTGTTGCGCGCGGCGTGCGCCTCCATGCCGGTGCCGACGATCGGCGCTTCGCTGACCAAGAGCGGCACGGCCTGCTTCTGCATGTTCGAGCCCATCAACGCGCGGTTGGCGTCGTCGTGCTCGAGGAAGGGGATGAGCGAGGTGGCCACCGACACCGTCTGCTTCGGTGACACGTCCATGTAGTCGACCTCGACCACGGGAAGGTCCTTGAAGGTATGGCGGCTGCGGCAGGCGACGTGGGCCACAGTGAAATTGCCGCTGTCGTCAACAGGCGCGTTGGCCTGCGCGACCGTGTACTTGTCCTCCTCGTCGGCGGACAGGAAGAGGATGTCGTCGCTGACCCAGGGGAGGATGGCGACGCTGGTCACGTCCGACTTGGCCAGCCGGTCGACCGCGTCGGCGGACAGCACCTGGCCCTCCTTGACGTTGGCCTGCGGGTAGGCGTCCGCGGCGGTGCGTCCCACCAGGACGCGGTCGTTGGACGCGGCCACCTCGCGGTAGACGCGACGGAACGGGGTCTCGATGAAACCAAACTCGTTGACCCGCGCGAAGGTTGCCAGGGACCCGATCAGGCCGATGTTCGGCCCCTCGGGCGTCTCGATCGGACAGATGCGACCGTAGTGACTGTGGTGGACGTCGCGGACGTCGAAGCCGGCGCGCTCGCGCGACAGCCCACCGGGGCCGAGCGCCGAGAGACGCCGCTTATGCGTCAGCTCGGCAAGCGGGTTGGTCTGGTCCATGAATTGCGACAGCTGGCTGCTCCCGAAGAACTCCTTGATCGCCGCGACCACGGGGCGCGCGTTGATCAGGCTCGCCGACGTCACCGTCGCCGAGTCGCAGATGGTCATGCGCTCCTTGATGATCCGCTCCATGCGGATCAGGCCCATGCGGAACTGGTTCTGGAGCAGCTCGCCGACAGCGCGCACTCGGCGGTTGCCGAGGTGGTCGATGTCATCGGCCTCGCCGGTGCCGTTGTTGAGGGAGATCAGCTTGCGGATGATCGAGACGAAGTCCTGGTTGTCGAGCACGCGGCGGTCGCGGTCGAGAGCACGCTCGCGCGCCTCGTCCTCGGGGATGCCGAGGTTCTTGTCGAGCTTGAAGCGCCCCACTTTGGAGAGGTCGAAGCGGCGGCCGTTGAAGAACAGCGAGTTGAGCAGGTTGCGCGCGTTCTCAACCGTTGGCGGATCGCCCGGGCGGATCTTGCGGTACAGCTCGATCAACGCCTCCTCGACGCTGGTCGTCGGGTCTTTGTCGAGGGTGGCCGCGATGTACTGGTGCTCGGGGTCGATGTCCTGCTCGGCGAAAAACGACCTGATGTCGTCGTTGCCGGCGTAGCCGAGAGCGCGCACCAGCGTGGTGACCGGCACCTTGCGCTTGCGGTCGATCTTCACCGTCAACACGTCCTTGCTCGAGGTCTCGATCTCCAGCCAGGCACCGCGGTTGGGGATGAGCTTGGCCGAATAGAGGAGGCGCCCCGAGGTGCGGTCCTCGGCGGCGGTGAAGTACACACCCGGCGAGCGCACCAGCTGAGAAACGACCACGCGCTCGGTGCCGTTGACGATGAAGGTGCCCTCGGTCGTCATCATGGCGAAGTCGCCCATGAAGACCTCGGCCTCCTTGATCTCGCCGGCGTTCTCGCCCGTCTTGATGTGCAGGCGGGTGTTGATGCGCAATGGCGCCGAGAAGGTCATGTCACGCTGGCGGCACTCCTCCTCGTCGAACTTGGGCGCGCCGAACTCGTAGTCGAGGAAGCGCAGCTCGTAGTTCTTCCCGGTGTAGTCGGTGATCGGGTTGATCTCGTCGAAGAGCTCGCGCAGACCCTCTGTGCAGAACCAGCGGAAACTGTCCAGTTGGGTCTGGATCAGATTTCCCACCTCCAGCCTATCCGTGATCTTTCCGTAGTTGTGACGGGTAGAAGGTCTGGAAGCAGTCAAAACCATGTGCTAAAGTTCCCTCGAAAAGGTGGGCGCGCGGGTACCGATGGAGACGGGCACAAGGACGTATCGTACCAAAAGCCCGTAAAGCTCCGCCGCCTGATCTCTTGCACTCTGCAAGATCGGTTGTACCCGGATCCGAGGGCGATCAAGCAGCCACGGAGTGTCGCCCTTCTAAAGAGGCCCAACCATCGCCGTCGACGGCGGCCGCGCAGCCATCTGGCGACGGCGGCGCACGGCCTACGTGGCCCGCTGCTCTTCAGGCCTCAGCGCGCGGAGGATGCAGAACTCGTTGCCTTCGGGATCGGCCATGACCACCCATGTCGGGGTGCCCTGGCCCACGTCCACGTGCCTGGCGCCAAGAGCGAGCGCCCGCGCGACCTCGGCCTCCTGGTCGTCGGGCCGCAGGTCGAGGTGGAGGCGGTTCTTGATGGTCTTGGCCTCGGGGACAGTGAGGAAGAGGAGGTCCCGGCCTTCGGGGCCGAAGTCGAGCCAGCACTCGGTGGCGTCGTCTTGATCGGATTCCAGCGGCTTGCCGAGCAGCTCGGCCCAGAAGGTGCCGACCCGGCGGGCGTCGTTGCAGTCGACCACGGTGCACTGGAAGGTCAGGCTCACCCGCGCATTAAAGACAAGGAGGCCCGCGCCACGCCGGCGGGGCCTCCTGGACGCGGCTGGACGAGATTGCTAGCGGATCTCGACGGACGCGCCGGCGTCGCGGAGCTTTTGGGCGGCGGCATCGGCGTCCTCGCGGGACACGCCCTCGCGGATTGCCTTGGGGGCGCTGTCGACCATGTCCTTGGCCTCTTTGAGGCCCAGCTGGGTGATCTCGCGGACGGCCTTGATCACGTTGATCTTGGCGTCGCCCGGGCCGGTGAGGACCACGCTGAACTCCGTCTGCTCCTCGGGCACGGCTTCGGCGACAGCACCGCCTCCGGCCGGGGCGGCAGCGGCCACGGGGGCGGCCGCCTTGACGCCGAGCTTGTCCTCCATGAGCTTCACGGCGTTGACGACGTCGAGAACCGTCCAGTCCTTGAGCGCATCGACGAAATCCTCGGGGGTGATGGTCTTGGTTGCCATGTGTTCAGGTCTCCTTGGGCGCGGCTACGCTGCCGCGGCGAGTTGATCGCGGTACGCCTCGAGCGTGGACGCGAATGTGGATGTGATCGAGTCCAGTGCGCCGGCGAGCTGGGTCAGCGGCGAGAGCAGGGTGCCGGCGAGCTGGGATAGGAGCGCCTCGCGGGGCGGCAGCTCCGCGAGCATCTTGACGCCGTCGGCGTCGAGGACCTGGCCCTCGACGAGGCCGGCGATCGAGGGCAGTCGCTTGTGCACCCGGAAGTAGTCGCTGAGCACCTTGGCGGGGACGGCGAGGTCGCCGTAGCCGATGGCCAGCCCGACCGGCCCGATCAGCGCCTCCCTGAACTGCGGGATGCCGGCGGCCTCAGCGGCTCGGCGCGCCAGCGTGTTCTTGACCACGACGTAGTCGACCCCCTGGCCGCGCAGCTGCGCGCGCAGCTCCTCGAGGTCGTGCACGGTCAGGCTGCGGTAGTCGGTGACCACCGCGGAGGTTGCCCGGCTCATCTTGTCGCTGAGACGCTGGACAGCCTCGCGCTTGCGCGGGCTGGCGCGTGGGCCGCTTTCGTTGGCGGCGTTGACTGCCATGCGGTTCCTCCTCTGTTGCGTGTTGCGGAGCCTCCGGCGACACCCACCGCTGTGTGAGGTGGGCATCAGGGGTGCGCGCCGACCGTGGCGCACAACCGCTCCGCTCACTCACCTGTCGCAGGGAATTGAGGGGCACAGCGCCCCGCCTGCGGTCTCTGGCGAGATGGTTGCCTCGACGGCACCATGGACTGGTTTGCGCAGGCGAGGATAGCATTCGCCCGCCCCGCCACTGACCAACGCCCGGAGGCCAACCATGCTCCTCGAAGGACGTCGAACCCTGATCACCGGTGCATCGAGTGGGATCGGCAAAGCCACCGCCGAGCGGTTCGGCGTCGAGGGCGCGTCGGTGTGCGTCAACTACTACTCCGCCGGGGAGAAGCCGAGCGCCGACGCGGTGTGCCAAGAGATTGACCCCGCCGGCAAGCGCGCCTTCAGCTACCAGGCCGACGTCGGCGACGAAGCGCAGGTGGCCGCCATGGTCGCTGCCGTCGTCGACCGCTTCGGGGGGATCGACGTGCTGGTCAACAACGCCGGCATCGAGAAGCAGGTGCCCACCCTGGAGATGCCGCTCGACCTCTGGAACGCGGTGCTGCGCACCAACCTCACCGGCGCCTTCCTCTGCCTGCGCGAGGCGGGCAAGCGCATGGCCGACCAGAAGAGCGGGGTGATCGTCAACATGAGCTCGGTCCACGAGTTCATCCCCTGGCCCGGCTTCGCCCACTACTGTGCCAGCAAGGGCGGCATGAAGTTGCTCACCCAGACAGTGGCGCGCGAATGGGCGCCGCTCGGAATCCGCTGCCTCAACGTCGCTCCAGGAGCCATCGCCACCCCGATCAACGCCTTCGTCCTCGACGACCCCGAGGCCAAGCACATGGTGGAGGAGGAGATCCCGTTGGGTCGCTTCGGCCGGCCGGAGGAGATCGCCGGCGCCGTGGCCTGGGCGGCCAGCGACCAGGCCGCCTACGTGACCGGCACCACCCTGGTCGTTGATGGCGGCATGTCGACCTACCCGAAGTTCATCTGACGGTGGCGAACACCGTCCCGACCGTCGAGATCGCCGGAATCGCCCAGGCCCACGCTGCGCTGGCGGCATCGATCGCGGAGCTGACCGACGAGGTGGTTCGACGTCCGAGCCGGCTCCCCGGCTGGTCGGTTGGGCACGTGCTCACCCACGTCGCCCGGAACGCCGACAGCGTGGTGCGTCGCCTCGCGGGGGCGGCGGCCGGTCGCGTGGTCGACCAATACGCCGGCGGGACGGACGGGCGCGCCCGGGACATCGAAGAAGGTTCGGCCCGGGCAGCCGCCGATCTGGTGGCGGACGTGCTGGACACCAACCGCGCCGTGGAAACCGCGATCGCAGCCTTGCCCAGTGACGCGTGGGATCGGCTGACCCGCTCCGTCTCAGGCAGCGAGCAACCAGCCCGCGAGGTGGTGTCCTCGCGCTGGCGCGAGGTCGAGGTGCACCACGTCGACCTCGGGCTGGACTACACCTCCGCGCAGTGGCCGGATGACCTCGTGGAGCGCTGGCTGCCCGGTGCCAAAGCGCAATTCCTCGACACAGTCGACCAGCGCGCCCTGCTGGCCTGGCTGGTGGGCCGCGCACCGGCTCCAGAATTGAAGGCGTGGGGCTGACTGCGAGTTTGACGTCTCGACCAGTTCGCTGGTACGATCTCCGTTCGCGCCACGGCGGCGCCGCTGTATTCGCGCGCAGTTCGTTTGGACTGCGCTGTTCATCTCAGATCGGAGTAGCGTGCCCACCATCCAGCAATTGGTCCGCAAGGGCCGCCGGACCGCGGTCAAGAAGACCAAGGCGCCGGCGCTTCGGGGCTGTCCCCAGCGCCGCGGCGTGTGCGTGCGCGTCTACACAACCACCCCGCGCAAGCCCAACTCGGCGCTGCGCAAGGTGTGCCGCGTTCGCCTGACCAGCAAGGTTGAGGTCACCGCTTACATCCCCGGCATCGGCCACAACCTCCAGGAGCACTCGGTGGTGCTGGTCCGCGGCGGCAAGGTGGCCGACCTCCCCGGGGTGCGTTACCACGTGGTCCGCGGCACCCTCGACACCGCCGGGACCAAGAACCGCAAGCAGGGGCGCAGCAAGTACGGCGCCAAGCGCGAGAAGGCGGCCAAGTAGATGCCCCGTCGCGCCCGGATCCAGAAACGGACCATCCTGCCCGATCCCATCTATGCCAACTCGGGGCTGGCCAAGTTCATCAACTGCGTGATGCTCGCCGGCAAGAAGAGCACGGCCGAGAAGATCGTCTATGACGCCTTCGAGAAGATCCGCCACTCGCAGCGCCGTGAGCCGCTCGACGTCTTCGACCAGGCGATGCGCAACGTCACCCCGGTGCTCGAGGTCAAGCCCAAGCGCGTCGGCGGGGCCACCTACCAGGTCCCGGTGGAGATCCGCCACGACCGCCGCGCCGCGCTGGCGCGCCGCTGGATCATCCGCTACGCGCGCGCCCGCAACGGCAAGAGCATGGCCGACAACCTCGCCGGCGAGCTGATGGATGCAGCCAACGGGGTCGGGGCTTCGATCAAGCGCCGCGAGGACACCCACAAGATGGCCGAGTCGAACAAGGCCTTCAGCCACTTCCGGTACTAGGCATGGCCATCGCAACCCGCGCGTTCCCGCTCGAGAAGACCCGCAACATCGGGATCATGGCCCACATCGACGCGGGCAAGACCACGACCACCGAGCGCGTCCTCTTCTACACCGGCCGCATCCACAAGATGGGCGAGGTGCACGAGGGCCTGGCGACGATGGATTGGATGGTCCAGGAGCAGGAGCGCGGCATCACCATCACCTCGGCCGCGACGGCTGCGGAATGGCGCGGCCATCGCATCAACATCATCGATACGCCCGGGCATGTGGACTTCACCATGGAGGTGGAGCGCAGCCTCCGCGTCCTCGACGGAGCCGTCGCTGTGTTCGACGCCGTGGCCGGGGTCGAGCCGCAATCCGAGACCGTGTGGCGCCAGGCGGACCGCTACGACGTGCCCCGGATCTGCTTCATCAACAAGATGGATCGCGTCGGCGCCAACTTCTACGCCTCCGTGGACAGCATCCGCGTTCGCCTCGGCGCCAACCCGGTGTGCGTCCAGCTGCCGATCGGCGCGGAGGGTGACTTCAGAGGCGTCATCGACCTGGTGAAGCAGGAGGCGATCATCTACACCGACGACCTCGGCACCACCAGCAGCCGCTCGGAGATCCCGGTCGACATGGTCGAGAAGGTGGCGGAGTACCGGCACATCCTCCTCGAGGCCGTCGCCGAGTGCGACGACGAGCTGATGATGAAGTACCTCGATGGCGGCGAGCTGACCGCCGACGAGCTGATCCGCGGCATCCGCGCGGGAACCGTCGCCACCAGGATCGTCCCGGTGCTGTGCGGCAGCGCGCTCAAGAACAAGGGCGTGCAGCCGATGCTCGACGCCGTCGTCGACTTCCTGCCATCGCCCCTCGACAAGCCGGCCATCGAGGGTCTGCGCGACAACGTGCTCGAGACGCGCCACGTCAGCGACGAGGATCCCTTTTCGGCGCTGGCTTTCAAGATCGCCACCGACCCGTTCGTCGGCAAGCTCACCTTCTTCCGCGTGTACAGCGGCGTGCTGCGCAGTGGCAGCTACGTGTACAACGCCACCAAGAGCGAGCGCGAGCGCGTCGGGCGTCTCCTGCAGATGCACGCCAACCACCGCGAGGAGATCGAGGAGGTTCGCGCCGGCGACATCGCCGCCGCGATCGGCCTGCGCAAGACGACCACCGGCGACACGCTCTCCGACGAGCGTCATCCGATCGTCCTCGAGTCGATGAGCTTCCCCGAGCCCGTCATCTCCGTCGCCGTCGAGCCGAAGACCAAGGCCGACCAGGACAAGATGGGCATCGCCCTGCAGAAGCTCGCCGAGGAGGATCCGACCTTCCGGGTGCGCTCAGACGACGAGACGGGCCAGACGATCATCAGCGGGATGGGCGAGCTCCACCTCGAGATCATCGTCGACCGCATGCTCCGCGAATTCAAGGTGGACGCCAACGTCGGCAAGCCGCAGGTTGCCTACCGCGAAACGATCACCGCCAAGGCGCACGGCACCGGCCGGTTCATCCGGCAGTCCGGCGGCCGCGGCCAGTACGGTCACGTCGAGCTCGAGCTCGAGCCCAACGAGACCGGCAAGGGATTCGAGTTCATCAACAAGATCGTCGGCGGCTCGGTGCCCAGGGAGTACATCGCACCGACCGGTCGCGGTATCGAGGACACGCTCACCAACGGCGTGCTCGCCGGCTACCCAGTGGTCGACGTCAAGGTGACGCTCGTCGACGGCTCGTACCACGACGTCGACTCCAACGAGCAGGCGTTCTCCATCGCGGGCTCGATGGGCTTCAAGGACGGCATGCGCAAGGCCAAGCCGGTGCTGCTCGAGCCGATCATGAAGGTGGACGTCAGCATGCCCGAGGAGTACATGGGCGACGTCATGGGCAACCTCTCGGGCCGGCGCGGCACCATCCTCGGGATGGAAGGGCGCGGAACCTCGCAGATGGTGCATGCTCACGTGCCGCTGGCCTCGATGTTCGGCTACTCCACCGAGCTGCGGAGTATGACCCAGGGGCGCGCCACGTACTCGATGGAGTTCGACCACTACCAGGCTCTTCCCAACAGCATCGCGGAAGAGATCATCGCCAAGTCCAAGTCATAAGCAGCGGATACATCAGAGGCAGAGATGGCCAAGAAGAAGTACGACAGCAGTAAGCCCCACGTCAACGTCGGCACGATCGGCCACATCGACCACGGCAAGACCACGCTCACCGCGGCGATCACCAAGGTGCTCGCCGAGAAGGGTGGCGCGGAATTCCGCTCGTTCGACTCGATCGACAACGCTCCCGAAGAGAAGGCGCGCGGCATCACCATCGCCACCGCCCATGTCGAGTACGAGACCGACAAGCGCCACTACGCGCACGTCGACTGCCCCGGCCACGCCGACTACATCAAGAACATGATCACCGGCGCCGCCCAGATGGACGGCGCCATCCTTGTGGTGGCCGCCACCGACGGCCCCATGCCCCAGACCCGTGAGCACATCCTGCTTGCGTACCAGGTGGGCGTGCCCTACATCGTGGTTGCGCTCAACAAGGTTGACCAGGTCGACGACGAGGAGCTGCTCGAGCTCGTCGAGCTCGAGGTCCGGGAGCTGCTGAGCAAGTACAACTTCCCCGGCGACGACACCCCGATCGTGCGCGTCAGCGCGCTCAAGGCTCTGGAAGGCGACAAGGAAGCCGCCGAAGGCATCGTCAAGCTGATGGAGGCCGTCGACAGCTACATCCCGGTGCCCGAGCGACCCGTCGACAAGCCATTCATGATGCCGATCGAGGACGTGTTCTCCATCGAGGGTCGCGGGACCGTGGTGACGGGCCGCATCGAGCGCGGTGTGGTCAAGGTCAACGAGCCGGTCGAGATCGTCGGCATCAAGGACACCACCAAGACAGTGGTCACCGGCGTGGAGATGTTTCACAAGCTGCTTGACGCCGGCGAGGCGGGCATGAACGTCGGCTGCCTGATCCGCGGTGTCAAGCGCGAAGACGTCGAGCGCGGCCAGGTGCTGGCCAAGCCCGGCACGATCACACCGCACACCAAGTTCAAGGCGCAGGTCTACGTGCTCAGCAAGGACGAGGGTGGGCGGCACACGCCGTTCTTCAACGGCTACCGTCCCCAGTTCTACATCCGCACCACCGACGTGACCGGCAATGTGTCGCTCCCCGAGGGCGTCGAGATGTGCATGCCGGGCGACAACGTCGAGATGGCGATCGAACTGATCACCCCCGTCGCGGTTGAAGACGGGATGCGCTTTGCCATTCGCGAGGGCGGTCGGACCGTCGGCGCCGGCGCCGTCACCAGCATCGACAAGACCGCACCCGCGAAGGGCAAGTAGGGTCGCCAGGTAAAGGAATCGGGGTCAGCACATGGCACAGAAGATTCGCATCCGCCTGAAGGCGTACGACCACAGGGTCCTTGACCAGGCCGCGTCGAAGATCGTCGACACGGCGACGAGGACAGGCACCCGCGTGGCCGGACCGGTTCCCCTGCCCACCACCATCAACAAGTACACCGTGGTCCGCGGCCCCTTCATCGACAAGGATTCGCGCGAACAGTTCGAGATGCGCACGCACAAGCGCATCCTCGACATCCTCGACCCCAATCCGAAGGTCGTCGACGCACTGATGCGCCTCAACATGCCCAGCGGCGTCAACATCGAGATCAAGCTCGGAGACCAGCGTGGCTAAGGGATTGCTGGCACGCAAGGTGGGCATGACGCAGGTGTTCACCGAGCGCGGCACCGTGGTGCCGGTCACCGTCCTCGAGTCGAGCTCGTGCACAGTGGTGCAACGCAAGACCACCGCCAGGGACGGTTACGAGGCGGTGCAGATCGGCTTCGGCGAGATGGCGGCCAAGCGCGTCAACAAGCCGCTGAGCGGACACTTCAAGCGTGCCGGTGTGCGCCCGCTGCGCCGGCTCACCGAGCTGCGCGATGCCGGCGAGGCGGAGGTCGGCAGGCGTCTGACCGTCGAGATGTTCAGCGCCGGCCAGCTCGTCGACGTCACCGGGACCAGTCAGGGCAAGGGTTTCTCGGGGACGGTCAAACGCCACGGCTTCAGCCGCGGCCCGGTCAGCCATGGTTCGATGAACACCCGCCAGCCCGGGTCGATCGGCTCCGTGGATGCGGCGCGCACCTTCAAGGGCGTGCGCATGTCCGGTCAGTACGGCAACGTGCGCCGCACCGTCCGCCACCTGGAGGTCGTGCGCGTCGACGGCGAGCGCAACCTCCTGCTCGTCAAAGGGGCGGTGCCCGGCCACCGCAACGCCACGGTTCTGATCCGGCCCAGCGACCGCGAGGAGACGCTGTAGTGGCGACTGTCCCCGTCGTGGACCAGACCGGCACGGCTACCGGTGAGCTGGAGTTGCCCGAGTCGATCTTCGGCGGCCCGGTGAACACGTCGGTGATGCACCAGGCGCTTCTGCGCCAGCTCGCCAACGGGCGCCAGGGCACCCACGACACCAAGAACCGGACCGAGGTGCGCGGCGGTGGCAAGAAGCCGTGGCGCCAGAAGGGAACCGGGCGGGCCCGCCAGGGATCGATCCGCTCACCGCAGTGGGCGGGCGGCGGCATCGTCTTCGGGCCCACACCGCGCAGCTACCGCCAGGAGATGCCCCGCAAGCAGCGCCGCCTCGCTCTGCGCAGCGCGCTCGCCGCCAAGGCACAGGACGGCCACATCTCCGTCCTGCGCAGCTTCGAGCTCGAGGTGCCGCAGACGCGCGCCGTCGTCGCCCTGCTCAGGAACATCGAGGCGGGCGCGCGCGTGCTCGTCGTCCTCGGCTCGCACAACGAGCTGCTCGAGCGCAGCGCGCGCAACCTCCCCGAGGTCAAGGTCATCCTCGCAGCCAACCTGTCGGTTCGCGACCTGCTCAGCGCGGACACCGTGCTGATGACCGCAGACGCACTCGACCACGTCACGCAGGCGTGGTCATGAGCATCGGCCGCACCGCCGAGCAGGCCGTCCTCGGGCCGGTGGTCAGCGAGAAGTCATACGGAGCCATGGCGACCGGTCGCTATGCCTTCCGCTGCGCGCCGTGGGCCACCAAGATCGAGATCGGCCAGGCCCTCGAGCATCTCTTCGCCGCGCAGCAGATCACGGTCATCAAGGTGAACACGATCAACGTCCGCGGCAAGGTACGTCGCCGCTCGCGCGGGCGCGCCCGCGTCGTCGGTCACAGCCCGGATTGGAAAAAGGCCGTCGTCACGCTGGCCCCCGGCCAGAAGATCGACGGGCTATTCGAGGGCGTATAGCGATGCCGATCAAGCGCTACAAGCCGACCAGCCCGGGGCGACGCTTCATGTCTGTCAGCAGCTTCGAGGAGGTCACCAAGAAGAGGCCCGAGAAGGCGCTGACCCAACACCTGCCCACGCACAGCGGGCGCAACAACACCGGCAGCATCACCGTGCGCCACCGCGGTGGCGGCCACAAGAAGCTCTACCGGCTCGTCGACTTCAAGCGCAACAAGCTCGACGTGCCCGGCCGTGTCGCCGCCATCGAGTACGACCCCAACCGCTCGGCGCGTATCGCGCTCATTCACTACGCGGACGGTGAGAAGCGCTACATCCTCGCGCCGAACGGGCTGTCCGTCGGCGATGCCGTGATGGCCGGTCCCAAGGCCGAGGTCAAGCCGGGCCACAGCATGGCTCTCGCCAACCTGCCGCTGGGCACCACCATCCACAACATCGAGCTCAAGTTGGGCAGGGGCGGCCAGCTGGTGCGCAGCGCCGGGGGCGCCGCGCAGCTGCTCGCCAAGGAGGGCGGCTTCGCCACCCTGCGCATGCCCAGTGGCGAGGTGCGCCGCGTCGACATCCGCTGCTCGGCGACCGTCGGCCAGGTGGGCAACGTCGACCACGAGAACGAGACCGTCGGCAAGGCGGGCAAGTCGCGCTGGCGCGGCTGGCGGCCGTCGGTGCGCGACATGACCATGAACCCCTTCGACCATCCCCACGGCGGCGGCGAGGGCCGCAGCGGTGCCGGTGGCCACCCGCAGACACCGTGGGGCAAGCCGGCGCTCGGCTATCGCACCCGCCACAACAAGTCGACCGATCGCATGATCGTGCGACGTCGCAAGAAGTAGAGAGATGAGCCGTTCCCTCAAGAAAGGTCCCTTCTGCGATGACCACCTTCTCAAGAAGGTGCAGCAGCTCAACGCCAGCCGCGAGAAGCGGATCATCAAGACCTGGTCGCGTCGCAGCGACGTGTTCCCCGACATGGTCGGGCACACCATCGCCGTGCACGACGGTCGCAAGCACGTACCGGTGTTCATCACCGAGACGATGGTCGGGCACAAGCTCGGTGAGTTCGCCGCCACCCGTCGCTATCGCGGCCACGGCCACCACACCGAGCGCAGCGCGTCGCTCAAGTAGGCCAACAGAGGAAATGGAAGTCGTCGCAACCGCCAAATGGATCCGCACCACCGCGCGCAAGGCGCGCCTGGTGACCGCCACCGTCGAAGGCCTGCCCGTGGCCGAAGCGCTGGTGATCCTTCGCTTCACGCCACGCGCCGCGGCCCATGACGTGGCCAATGTGATCAAGTCGGCCGCCGCCAACGCCGAGCACAACTACAACCTCGACGTCTCAACGCTGCGCGTGGCCCGCGTCGAGGTTGAGGCAGCAGCGATCATCAAGCGCTTCCGGCCCAAGCCGCGCGGCATGGCAGGCAGCATCTTCAAGCGCACCGCGCATCTGCGCGCCTTCGTCACCGACGACGAGCCCACGCCGGAGAAGCGGGTCCGCTCCAAGATCCGGATGCCGCGCACTGTGGTGACCGCTCCTTCCGCGGGACCGTCGCGCGAGGCGCCTGCATCGCGGCGCCGTCGCCGTGGCGCCGCCACCGGCGCCGAGCCGGCGACACCGGCGGCGCAGACGGCCACGCCGCGCCGCCGTCGCGGCGCCGCCAAGCCGGCCGCCTCCGCACCTGCCGAGGTCGAGGACAGCGCGGTGGAGGCCGTCGTCGACGAGCCCGCTGTCGACAACGCCACCGAGGCACCGGAGCGCAGCGCAGACACAGACGTGACGACAGACACGAAGAACAAGCCGGCCAAGGATGCCGGCGAGGGAGTGAGCAACTAATGGGTCAGAAAGTCCACCCCATCGGCTTCCGCCTGGGCGTGTACCGCAACTGGGACGCGCGCTGGTACGCCGACAAGGACTACACCGCGCTCCTCCACGAGGACATCGCTATCCGCCGGCTGATCGGCGGCCGCCTGCGCAACGCAGGCGTGGCGCGAATCGAGACCGAGCGCCGCGGCAACGAGCTGACGGTGACCATCCAGACGGCCAAGCCCGGCATCGTCATCGGCAAGCAGGGTGCGTCGGTCGACGCGCTGCGCGACGAGCTCGAAAAGATCACCGGCAAGAAGGTGCGCGTCACCATCCACGAGATCAAGACGCCCGAGCTCGACGCCAAGCTTGTGTCGGAGAACGTGGCCTCGCAGTTGGAGAAGCGGATCGCGTTCCGGCGGGCGCTCAAGCAAACGCTGCTTCGCTCGATGCGCGCCGGCGCCAAGGGCGTCAAGATCCAGGTCAGCGGCCGTCTCGGCGGCGCCGAGATGTCGCGCCGCGAGTGGGACCGCGGCGGCCGCGTGCCCCTGCACACGCTGCGCGCCAACATCGACTACGGCCAGACCGAGGCGCGCACCACCTTCGGGCGCATCGGCGTCCAGGCGTGGATCTACAAGGGTGATTTCGTCACCGCCACCGGCGAGCCGATCAGCGGCACCGCGGTGCGTGAGGCGGACGACGAGAGCACCGAGTCGCTGGAGCGCGCTCCTGCCGCTGCCGCCGAGACGCCGGCGCGGAGTCGCGCCGCTGCGAACACCGCGGTCGCCGAACCCGTGGCTGTGGTGGTTGTCGAGGAATCGCCGGTGCCCGTCGAGGTCGGTGCGACCGAGGAGGTGGTCGAGCTCAATGAGACCGACACCGAGACCGAGACCGACGCCACCGGTGACGCCGACGACACCGAGAAGGTGCAGAAGCTGGCATCCAAGCGCAAGGCCCCGGCGGCGGCCAAGAAGCCGGCCGGACGCGCCCCGGCCAAGCCGGCCGCCGCGCGTAAGCCGGTGGCGCGCAAGCCCGCCTCGCCCGCGAACTCCGCGACAGAGGAGGAGTAGCGCCGTGCTGATGCCCAAGCGGACCAAGCACCGCAAGATGCACCGTGGACGCCGTCGCGGTGTCGCGCAGCGCGGCAACAAGATCTCGTTCGGGACCTACGGGCTGCAAGCCATGGGCGTCTGCTGGATGACCAATCGGCAGATCGAGGCCGCGCGGCGTGCCATGACGCGCCACGTCAAGCGCGGCGGCAAGATCTGGATCCGGGTCTTCCCCGACCACGTCATCACCAAGAAGCCCGCGGAAACGCGCATGGGCAGCGGCAAGGGCCAGCCCGAGGGCTGGGTGGCGGTGGTCAAGCCCGGACGGATGCTCTTCGAGATGTCCGGTGTGTCCCCCGACGTCGCCAAGGAGGCGATGCGGCTGGCCGCCCACAAGCTGCCGATCCGCACCAAGTTCGTTGTCCGCGAGGAGCCCGGCGCCGAGGTTGCCGAGGAGCAGACCGAGGAGGTGACCGCATGACCGCGCGCGCCATCGCGCTCGACAACCTCCGCGCGCTGACCGTGGACGAGCTCGCCGACCACCTCCGCGAGCAGCGCGGCCGGCTCTTCCAGGTGCGTCTCCAACAGACCATCGGGCAGGTCGAGAACCACCGCCAGATCCGCGTCATCCGCAGGGAGATCGCGCGCACCATGACAGTGCAGGTGGAGTATCGGCTGGCCGCCGAACGTGGCGAGCCGATGCCCGCACCCGCCGCCAAGCCGGCGCGCCGCGGACGCCGCGTCGCCGCGGTGGAGCCGGCACCGACACCGGCGCGGGGACGCCGCTCGCGCGCAGCCGCAAAGCCGGTTGCCGAGGAACCGATCCCCGCGGAGCCGGTGACCGAAGAGCCGGTCGCCGAAAACGCCGAGCTCGACGCCGTCACCGACATCGAGGTCGAGCGCGTCGACGCTGAGAGCAGCGAGACCACCGGCGCCTCCGCGGCCGGCGACGAAGACGAGGAACAGAAGAAATGACCACCACCCAGCCAGAGCCAGCCCTGACCCGGGCGCGCCGCAAGACACGCGAGGGCGTCGTGGTCAGCGACAAGATGGAGAAGACCCGCATCGTGCTCGTCCAGGAGCAGAAGCCACACGCCCTCTACAAGAAGGTGGTCCGCATCCAGCGCCGCTTCAAGGTGCATGACGAGACCAACGAGAGTGGCGTCGGCGACCGGGTGCGCATCACCGAGACGCGTCCCCTCTCCAAGGAGAAGCGCTGGCGCATCGCCAAGGTATTGGAAAAGGCCAAGTAGGTGATCCAACAGGAATCCGTCCTCAAGGTCGCGGACAACAGCGGGGCTCGCGAGATCCTCTGCATCCGCGTGCTCGGGGGCAGCTATCGCAAGTACGCATCGGTCGGTGACGTGATCATCGGCACGGTGAAGGTGGCGCAGCCGAACGCCCAGGTGAAGAAGGGCGACGTCGTCCGCGCCGTGGTGGTGCGCACCGTCAAGGAGTACCACCGCCCCGACGGCAGCAACATCCGCTTCGACGAGAACGCCGCCGTGCTCATCCAGCCGAACAACAGCCCACGCGGCACACGCATCTTCGGGCCCGTCGCCCGCGAGCTGCGTGAGCGCAACTTCATGAAGATCGTGAGTCTCGCGCCGGAGGTGCTCTGAGATGAGCGCAAAAACCGAGCGACGCACCAGGGTCGCGCTCAAGCATCGCGGCTGGGCCCGGGGTCGCGCCCGCCTACTCGACATCCGCGCCGGCGACACCGTCGAGGTGATCGCGGGTAAGGACAAGGGCAAGCGCGGCGTCGTGGTGCGCACCGTCCCGGCCACCCAGCGCATCGTCGTCGAGGGCATCAACCGCCTGAAGCGGCATACCAAGTCGGGCGTGGCCGGCAACATCCAGGGTGGCATCATCGACTTCAACGCGCCGATCGCCTACAGCAACGTGCTGCTGGTGTGCAACCGCTGCGACAAGCCCACCCGGATCTCGCGCGTCAAGCAGCCCGATGGCAGCCTGCCGATCGTGTGCAAACAGTGCGGTGAAACGTACGTGAGGAACGAGAGCTGATGGCCACCGCAGTCGCCGACCTCCCCCGCCTGCGCAAGCGCTACCAGGACGAGATCGTGCCTACGCTGGTGCGTGACTTCCGCTACCGCAACGCCATGCAGGTTCCCCGCGTCGAGAAGCTGGTGATCAACATCGGCCTCGGTGAGGCGATCCAGAACGGACGCGCCATTGACGCTGCGGTCAACGACCTGAAGACGATCACGGGGCAGTCGCCGATCGTGATCCGCGCCAAGAAGTCGGTGGCGGCGTTCAAGCTGCGCGAGGGGATGCCCATCGGTGTCAAGGTCACGCTGCGCGGTCGGCGCATGTGGGAGTTCCTCGACAAGCTGGTCAGCGTCACCCTGCCCCGCATCCGCGACTTCCGCGGCATCGATCCCAAGGGATTCGACGGCCACGGCAACTACACCCTCGGGCTTCGTGAGCAGCTGGTCTTCCCGGAGATCGACTTCGACAAGATCGACAAGCTTCGCGGGCTCGAGGTCTGCATCGTGACCACGGCGCCGACGGATGACGAGGGGCGCGCTCTGCTCGCCGCGTGCGGGATGCCCTTCCGCAAGCCAGGACAGCAACAGTGAACAGAACGCCGCGCGCGTCCGGGGACACCTCCGGATACGGCGTGGAGAGGTAGCAAGTGGCCAAGAAATCGTTGATCGCCAAGTCGCTGCGGCCGGCCAAGTTCGCCGTCCAGCAGCACAACCGCTGCGGGGTGTGCGGGCGTCCGCGTGCGTTCATGCGCAAGTACGGAATGTGCCGGATCTGCTTTCGAGGCATGGCCTCGCAGGGGCAGATCCCCGGCGTCAAGAAGAGCTCCTGGTAGACGGCCATGATGAGTGACACGATCGCCGACATGCTCACGCGAATTCGCAACGCCAGCTCGGCCAACCACCAAACCGTCGTCATCCCCGCATCGAGGATGAAGGTGGAGATCGCCCGCGTCCTCGCCGCCGAGGGTTTCGTGGACAGCTTCAGCGTGGACGGTGAGGCACCCCAGCAGCTCCTCACAGTCACCCTCAAGCCGCGCACGCCACGCGGCCGCGCGCTCTCCGGCCTGCGCCGCATCAGCCGGCCCGGCCTTCGCGTCTACGCACGCAAGAGCGAGATCCCCCGCGTTCTCGGTGGTCTCGGCATCGCCATCATCTCCACCTCGCACGGTCTGATGACCGGCCAGGCGGCGCAGCGCGCCGGCCTCGGCGGCGAAGTGGTGGCATACGTCTGGTAGCCGGCCATGTCCAGAATCGGCAAGCTGCCCATCCCCGTTCCCGCCGGCGTCGACGTCAGCGTCACCGGCAACCACGTCACCGTCACGGGCGGCCGCGGCACGCTCGAGCGCAGCCTGCCCCCGGCGATGATCATCACCGTGGACGGCGGCGTCATCACCGTGGCGCGGCCGACCGACACGACCACCCACCGGGCGATGCACGGCCTCACCCGCACCCTGGTCGCCAACATGGTCGAGGGTGTCAGCACCGGTTTCGTGCGCTGGCTCGACCTCGTCGGCGTCGGCTTCCGCGCTGCCAAGCAGGGCGGTGACCTCGTTCTCACACTCGGCTACTCGCACCCGATCCGCTACACGCCGCCGGACGGCGTGACCATCGAGGTGCCGACGGCGACGTCGATCAGCGTCAGCGGCACCAACAAGGAAGTGGTCGGCCAGGTGGCCGCCAAGATCCGCTCATTCCGCAAGCCCGAGCCGTACAAGGGCAAGGGCGTGATGTACCGCGGCGAGGTCATCAAGCGCAAGGCGGGCAAGTCCGGCA
>JBDTJX010000077.1:0-144684 GCA_039935655.1 Candidatus Dormiibacter sp.
GGCGCCGACGCCCCCAGCTGGTCGATCGGACGACCGAGCCGCCGACGCTGCCGATCAGCTGGTCGACGGACGTAGCGGCGGCCTGGAGACCCTCGTCGTCCAACTCCGGCCGGACGATGTACATCAATTCGTAGTCGCGCACCATGCGCGCACCTCCTTTCCCGTGGGCTTGCGGCATCCGGACCTGGTGCGCCGCCGAGGTGGCTGACGGGCAGCGCCGGATGCAGGAAAGCTGTCTGCGAAACACCCCCCGTGGGGACCCAGGAAGCATAGCAGGGCCTCGGCGCGCCGTACGCAGGTGCAACAAGATCGCAGGTGCGCTAGCATCGCAGGCACGCTCGGCAGTGCGACGAATCGCCGCCGCGACAGTGTGGAGGGCCCCAATGTCCGACCGGTTGGCGCGCATCCGCCGCTCTCTCTCGCGCGGGGAATGGCTTCGCCTGGCCAGTTGCTACGCGGTCATCCTCGGCTTCCACCTGGTCGGCTTCGGGGTGCTCCTTGTTGTCAGTGGGCCGAAGTACGACGCCCGACTGTTCGGCATCGGTGTCGGCCTGACCGCGTACGGCTTCGGGCTGCGCCACGCCTTCGACGCCGACCACATCTCGGCCATCGACAACACCACGCGCAAGCTGATCGCGGACGGCAAGCGCCCCGTCGCGGTGGGCTTCTTCTTCTCGCTGGGTCACAGCACGGTCGTGGTTGCCCTCACGGCGATCATCGCTGTCGCCGCGCGTGCCGTCGCCTCCCAGGTGACCAACTCAGACAGCGCGCTGCGCGGCCTCGGCGGGTATATCGGAACCGGTGTCAGCGGGTTCTTCCTGTACCTGATCGCGGGCATCAACCTGGTCATCCTGATCGGCATCGTCCGGATCTTCCGCCAGATGCGGCGCGGCGAGTTCGACGAGCCCACACTGGAGAAGCGACTCTTGGAGCGGGGCCTGATGAACCGCCTTCTCGGGCCGATCGCGCGGTCCATCAAGGCGAGCTGGCAGATGTACCCGATCGGGATTCTCTTCGGGCTTGGATTCGACACGGCCACCGAGGTGGGCCTGCTGGCGCTCGGTGGCGGCGCCGCGGCGGCCAACCTGCCCTGGTACGGGATCATGGCCCTGCCGCTGCTGTTCACCGCGGGGATGGCCCTCATGGACACCGCCGACGGGGCGTTCATGAACGTCGCCTACGGCTGGGCATTCTCGCAACCGGTGCGCAAGGTGTTCTACAACCTCACCATCACGGGCCTCTCTGTTGCGGTGGCGCTGCTGGTCGGCACCGTCGAGCTGCTCAGCATCCTCACCCAGTCGCTGGGTCTCCGAGGTGGGGTCTGGGACTTCCTCAGCTCGGTCAACCTCAACACCATCGGCTTCGTCATCGTCGGCATGTTCGTGTGCACCTGGCTCGGAGCGATGGCGGTCTGGCGTTTCGGCCGGATCGAGCAACGCTGGGCGCTGGCGCCCGCCGGCGCCGCGTCCGAGGAGGGGTCCTCGTCGGTGGCGTGACAGGCGGATCTGCCGAGAGCCTTCCGGTAGACTCCGAGGCTCGCGCCACCGGGGTCAGCTAGCTCAGTTGGTTAGAGCGCACGGTTCACATCCGTGAGGTCGAGGGTTCGAATCCCCCGCTGACCACCAATTGTTTGCCGCCCGCGATCAGCTCGACGGCTGATCGGGCAGCCGCCGCAGGGCGTCGGCGACATTCACCTCCTCGTACTCGAGGTGGCCGAGCAGATGTCCCAGCGCGCAGCCGCTCGACGACGGGCCGGATTCCCGGGTTGGCCTCTTCGAGCTCGTCGAAGAGTTGCCGGTCCTCCAGATGGTGGTGCAGGTGCACGAACCCGCAGAAGCGCAGACAGCTCACCTGGAGCTGCCACAGCACTCCGTCACTCCTCAGCGTCTCGAGCTCCTCGTGGTCTGCCTCCGCCGCAAGCCCGTCGAGAACCGCGGCCGCAAGCCGCTCCACCCTGGCGAGATCGGCTCGGATCAACCGGTGGATCGCCAGCAGCGCTTGGTAGTGCCAGCGCCCGCGCTCTGTTTCAGGGCTGTCGATGGGCACCTCGGAGTCGCGCCGTCTGCCAGAAGGCGATGAGTGCGACAGCGGTGGAACCGGCGATGACGGCGGCCAGCACCACCACCTCGATGATCGCCAGCCACGGCTGAGCCGGATGCAGCGTGATCACGGCGACGAGCGCGATCAGCGCCGACGCGACGCTCAGCCAGCGAGTTGCCGGGGTCACCCAGGTGGTGCGCAGTGAGCCCGTCGACGGCCGCGAGACCATTGCGATCATGAAGGACTTCCTCAGCCACCGATTGCTTTGTAACCGGCCTCGTCGAGCAGGTCGGCGCCGGCTTCGTCGACGTTGTTGAGGCGCAGCATCCAACCCTCTCCGTATGGATCGGAGTTGACGCGCTCCGGAGACTCCGAGAGCTGGTCGTTGACCGCAGTCACCGTGCCCCCCACCGGCGTGTAGAGATCGCTGGCAGCCTTGACCGATTCGATGGTGCCGAACTTGTCGCCCGCCTTGAGCACAGTGCCGGCGGCGGGGAGCTCGATGAAGATGACGTCGCCGAGCTCGGACTGCGCGTGGTCGCTGATGCCGACCGTGGCCACGCCGCCTTCGACGTGCACCCATTCGTGGCTCTTGGTGAAGCGGTACTCGCTGAGGTCAGGCACTCAACCATCTCCCTTGGGACGTTTGTAAAACGGCAACGGGACCACCTCTGCCGCTGCCGCGGTTCCGCGAATGTCCACGGCGACGTCGCCGTCCTTGTCGAAGTCAGGTTCGACGGACGCGGTGGCGACGGCGGTACCCACCGTGAACCCGAAGGTTCCGCTGGTGACCACGCCGACCTCCCGTCCGTCCTGGAGCACCGGCTGGCCGTGGCGCGCGATGCTGCGCGGACCGAGCCGCAGCCCAACGAAGCGATGCGGCGGCGATTCACGCACCCGGCGCAGCGCGTCAGCGCCGATGAAGTCGCCGCCGTCGAGCTTCACCGTCCAGCCGAGGCCGCAGCTGTACGGATCGGTGTCATCGCCCATGTCCTGCCCGTACAGCCGGAGCCCTGCCTCGAGGCGCAGCGTGTCGCGCGCGCCGAGGCCGGCCGGCAGCAGGCCGTGTACAGCGCCGCCCTCGATGATCGCGTCCCAGACCTGCCCAGCCCGGTGTGCGTCGATGTAGATCTCGAACCCGTCCTCACCCGTGTAGCCGGTGCGCGAGATGCGCTGGAACTGCGCGTCAGTCACACCTGCGAGGGACACCCCGGTGGCGAAGAACGGGCGCAGCTCGCGCAGCGACGGACCGCCCGCGTCCATGCGGGCCAGCGGCTCGAGGACGTCAGCAGCCCGCGGTCCCTGTACGGCGATCAGGGCGAGCTGGTCGCTGCGGTCGTCGACGTCGACGTCGTCCGACCCGGAGTGTTCGCGAATCCAGACCACGTCCTTCTCGCGTGTCGACGCATTGACCACGATGAGGAAGTGGTTGTCCTCGGCGCCGCGCATGACGATGACGTCGTCGACGATGCCGCCGCTGTGGTTGCACATCACCGAGTACAGCGCCTGGTTGGGCACCAGCCGGCTGACGTCGTTGGTCACCAGCCGCTGCACGAAGTCGGGCGCCCCGGGGCCGGTGATGGTGACCTCGCCCATGTGGCTGACATCGAAGACGCCGGCGCGCTGGCGCACAGCAAGGTGCTCGTCGCGAATACCGCTGTACTGGAGGGGCATGTCGTAGCCTGCGAAGTCCACCATCCGCGCGCCCGCGGCCACGTGTCGTTCGTAGAGCGGGGTGTGGTGGCCCATCAGGCGTGCGAGTGTACGGAGTCGACCGAGCGCCGGTGGCAACCCTGCCAGCGGCTACGATCCGGCCCGATTCCGCACAGGAGAGCCGGATGCTCATCGCCCTCGTCGTGGTGGTGGCGCTTCTCGCCGTCGCCGTTGCGACGGCGGTCACTATGTTGCGCGCGCCGCTGCCGCGCACCCGCGGGCGGCTCGTCGTGGGTGGGCTCCGCGCCCCGGCCGCGGTGGTGCGCGACGCCCGCGGCGTAGCCCACGTCGACGCCGCCTCAATGGAGGACGCGGCGTTCGCGATGGGCCTGGTCCACGCCCAGGAGCGCCTCTGGCAGCTCGACCTCAACCGCCGCGTCGCGTCCGGCCGGATCAGCGAGATCGCCGGGGCGCAAGGGCTGGCCGCCGACCGCTTCCTGCGCCGGGTCGGATTGCGCCGCATCGCCGCCGAGGAGGCCGAGCTGCTCGAGGGCGAAACCCTTGCCATGCTGGTGGCATACGCGGCTGGGGTGAACTCCGTGATCCAGGGCAGGCGCCGGCTGCCGATCGAGTTCACGCTGCTGCGGTTGCGGCCGGAGCTGTGGCAGCCGGTCGACAGCATCGCCTGCGCCAAGCTGCTGGCCCTCGGCCTGAGCTGCAACTGGGACGCGGAGCTGCAGCGCCTACGCCTGCTGAGCGCCATCGGACCCGAGGTGGCGGCGCGACTCCACCTCATCTTCCCGCGGAGCAATCCCACCATCCTCGCCGACACAGTCCGCGACGCCGGCCCGCGCGCGGGCGTGGAGCTCCTCGACCTGTACTCTGCCGCCGCCGCCTGGCTGCCCAGCTCGGTGGGGGCGAGCAACGCCTGGGCGGTGTCGCCGAGCCTGACCGCCACCGGCCGTCCGCTGCTCTGCAACGACCCCCATCTCGAACCGACCGTCCCCTCGATCTGGTTCGCCGCCCACATCCGCGCCGGCGACGACTTCGAGACCACCGGGGTCACGTTCGCCGGCCATCCCTTCCCGGTGATCGGGCACAACCGTCACCTGGCCTGGGGCTACACCAACTCGTTCGTCGACGCCCAGGACCTCATCGTCGAACGGTTCGACTCCCGCGGGGCTTCGCGGTACCGCACCGAGAGCGGCTGGGCGGATTCCCGCGTCATCCGCGAGGTGATCCGCGTCAAGGACGGCTCCGACGACGTCGAGGAGGTGGTGATCACCCGCCACGGCCCCGTCGTCGAACGCTGCGACGACCCTGGCAGTGGCCGCTGGCTCGGCCTGGCACTGCAGTGGACGGCGCTGACCCCGGCGAATGCGAGCCGATCGCTGCTCGAGGTGCAGCGCGCCTCGGACTGGGACTCCTTCCGCCACGCGTTCGCCGGACTCGATGCCCCCTCGCAGAACTGCGTGTACGCGGATCTCGAGGGGCACATCGGCTACTTCTGCAACGGCCGCATCCCGGTGCGGCGCCGGCCACCGTCCGGCCTGCCGGTGCCGGGTTGGGAAGGTGACCGCCGCTGGCAGCGATTCCTGGGCATCGACGAGGTGCCCCAGCAGCTCGATCCGCCCGAAGGCCTGGTGATCACCGCCAACAATCGCATTGTCGGCGAGGGGTTCCCGCACTACATCGCTGACGACTACATGGCCGGATACCGCGCCCGCCGACTCCACAAGCTGCTCGCCGGCAGGGCGATGGACGCTGAGCGGATGCGGACGATCCAGCTCGACCTGGTGTCCCCGCCGGCTGCCGAGGTGGCAGGGCTGCTCGCCGAGGTGAGCTGCAGCGCGCCGCTGGCCGAGGCGATGCGCCTGCGCCTGGTGGCGTGGGACGGTCAGATGGCTCCCGACAAGATCGAGCCGACGGTGTACCAGGCGTTCATGGTGCGTCTGGCCGAGCATGCGCTGCGCCCGCTGTGCGGTGACGACTGGGGTATCGCGGCAGGAGTGACGCTCGCCCACCCGCTTTTCGAGTACCCGGGGAACCTCATCGGGCGCGCCACGCCGATGCTTGTCGAGAGTTGGGCGACCGGCGACGACTCATTGCTCGACGGGCAGACGACCTGGCCCGAGGTGGCCGAGTTGGCGCTCGAGGACGCCGTCGCCGACCTGAGCCGCGCCCTCGGCGGTCGGCGGCGCTGGCGTTGGGGGCGCGTTCACGCAATCGATCTGCGCCACCCGCTGGCGGTGCGTCCGTTGCTCGGCCGCCTTCTCAACGCGCCGTCCATCCGCGTCGGCGGCGATGTCGACACGGTGATGGCCACCGCGCAGAGGCCCGGGCTCGACTTCGCCACGCGCGTGATGGCGCCGTCGTGGCGCCAGGTGCTCGACGTCGGTGGGTGGGACAGCGGCTGCACCGGCATCCTCTACCCGGGACAGTCCGGGCACAGGGCCTCCCGCCATCACCATGACCTGTCCAAGCGCTGGTTGCGCAACCGTCAGTTCCAGCTCACCTGGGGGGACGCGGCGTTCCGCGGACGCCGCCGGCTGACGCTGATTCCCGGCGAGCGCGGTTTGATCGCCAGGGAGCCGTCATGATCGGGAGGGGATGAATGCGACACGGACGTCGCGCGCCACCCAGGGTGGGTTGGTCCGCGGCTGCTGCCTCGGGCTGGTGCTCCTGGTTGCCGTCGCGATCCTCGCCGCCGTGGAGGGCTTCCGCGCCCTTGCCGATCCCAACCTCGGGCCTCCGCCCGGCGGCACCCCCCACGGGACCGACGTCGCGCTGATCGCGGCAGGGCTCGCCGGCGACGCGGGGGCGCAGCTGATCAACGGCGAACACGCCGTGGTGACGCTCAGCGAGCAGGACCTCACCGTCATCGTGCTGGCACGCAACCCGTCACCTGACCGATTCCGCAATCCCCAGGTCCGCATCCGCGACGGTCTGGTCGTGGTATCGGCGCAGTCGAGCGTGGGGCCGTTCGGCGTCACACCGGTGGCCAGGAACCAGCTGCTGTTCAGCGACCCGAGCGGTTCGCCGCAGATAACCGCCCAGGCGGTGGACTTCGCCGTCGGCCAGCTCGGCCTGCCGCAATGGCTCGGCGATCGCCTCGACCCGGCGGCGTCCACCACCATCAACTTTGCCAGGCTGTTCGCCGCCAACCCGATCCTGTTGACACTCTCGCAGGCGCTGGAGTGTGTCTCGGTGAAGCCGGACGGCGTGCACGTTGGTTTCCACCGCCCCGGCTCGACGGCGGACGCGAGCCGGTGCGGCTGACCGGACCACGCATCCACGCGGCCTAGAATCGCCCCGTGAATCTCCAGGACATCCTCGACTGGTCGGCAGAGCTCGCGGGCTGCGAAACAGTCCCCGCGGACTCGCAGGTGTACGTCGAGGCCCCCGCCGATGTGCGCAGGGTGCTGTTCGGTGTCGACGTCAGCCTCGCCGAGATCCTCTGGGCGCAACAGAACGGCTTCGACGCTGTGATCGCGCATCACCCACTCGGCGACCGCGCGCGCACCCGCATGGCCGAGGTGGTCCATCGCCAGGTCGACCAGATGGGTGCTGAGGGGATTCCCCGAGAGACCGCCGAGCTGGCGGTCACCGCGAGGCTCGAGGCGGTCGAACGTGCCATGCACATGAGCAACATCAACGCCATCGTTGACGGTGCGCGGTTGATCGGGATGCCGCTCTGCAACGTCCACCTCGCCTGCGACATCATCACCCGTGGCGCGATCGTCGACGTGCTGCGCGCCCGTGCGTCGGCTGACGCCACCGTCGGCGACGCCATCGAGTGGATGGACGAGACGTTTCCCGAGTACGGTCGCGGCCATGCGGGGCCGCAGGCGTGGGTGGGTTCCACTGCCAACCGGCTGGGGCGCTGGACCGTCGCCATCGCGGGTGGCATCAACGGCGGATTCCCCGTCTTCAACGAGTACTTCAAGGTCGGCGTCGACACCATCTTCGCCATGCACTGCGCCGAGGGTGAGCTGCAACGCCTGCGCGCGGTGGCTGACGAGGACGACACGCTTGTGATCACCGGCCACATGACCAGCGACAGCATCGGCATCAACGTGGTGATCCGCGAGCTCGAGCAACGCGGGATCGAGGTGGTGCGCACCAGCGGAGTGGTCAGCGCGACCTAGAGGTCGCCCTGCGCTCTTGCCGGCGCGCCGGTTGGTCGGTCGCCGCCAGCAGGAAGCTGGCATGGCTCTGCACCTGTGGGTAGTTGCCGAGGGGGGAGTTGTCGCTCGGGTCGGCGACCTCGCCGAAGAGGTCCAGTGAACCGCGGGCTGACGCTGCGGCGGCGAAATGGCGCGAGCCGTCGCGGCCGATGCGTTGCAGCGCCTCCGCCATCCAGAAAGTGGGGAACAGGAACGGCGCGCAGGGATCTGCCAACGCGTCCTGCTCAGGGTCGTGCCGGTCGATGAGGCCGTTGCGGTCCAGAGCGCCGCTGATGGCGTCCAGCGTCGCAGCGGCCCGCGGGTCACCGGGCTCGAAGATGCCGGACAGCACCGCCTGGGCGAGCGCCGCGTCGGCGCCACCGCCTGCGTCGGTGAGCTGCAGCGGCCCGGCGCCGCGGAGAACCTCGGCGCGGATGTCCCGCGCGGCGGCGCGCCAGCGATCGGCCCCGTCGGCGATCTCGCCCTCGTCGGCGAGCGCGGCGGCCTTGGTGAGCCCCACCCATGCCATCACACGCGAGTGGGTGTAGCGCCGCGGCCGGCCGCGGATCTCCCAGATGCCGTGGTCCGGCTCGCTCCAGTGCTCGGCGGTCCAATCGGCGACGCGCGCCGCTCCCCGGGCGAAGCTGGGCGGCAGCGCCTCCTGTTCGGCAAGACACGCGGCGAACTCGAGCACCTCGCCGGCGACATCGAGCTGCGGCTGATCGGCCGCGGCGTTGCCGAGGCGCACCGGGCGCGCGCCGTGGTAGCCGCGCAGCTGGTCGAGCGTCTGCTCGCGCGGCGGCGCGGATCCGTCGACGCGCAGCAGCGCCGCGGGCGGCAGTGATGTTGTCGTCGCCGCTCCAAGGAATTCACCGAGACCGGCGGCGTCGTGGAGCAGACCGGCGCGGAGCATGGCCGTCCCCGCCAGCGCGGTGTCGCGCAGCCAGCTGTACCGGTAGTCCCAGGTGCGTGAGCTCCCCGGCCACTGCGGGAGCGAGCTGGTCGGCGCGGCGACGACACCACCGCCGCGCTGGCGCAGACCGGTGAGCACGGCGGCGGCCTGACGAAGAAGGTGCCGCGCCGTGGTGTCACCGAGCACGGTCGACGCCATGGCGTTCGGCGGCAGGGATGCCGCTTGCGACACCGTCGCCGCGAAGTGCGCGCGTGTGCCCTCGAGCAACGGCGAGACCGGCGCCGCGCCCGCGTCACAGAGGGTCACCGAGCTACCCGCGGAGTCCACGGTGAGCCGGCACACCGCTGCGCCGTTGTCGTCCACCACCCACTCACCGGGTGCGTTCACGACGAGGTCGACGCCGCCACCGCGCACCGACAGCGTGCTGTCGTCTGCGGTCGCGAACCCACGCGCCCGCGCCGCATTCGGTGCCAACGACAGTTGCACGACAACGTCGACCGTCCCCCGCGCACGCAGCGTACGAACCAGGCGTGGCGGGCCATCCCAGGCCAGCGCCTCGTGGACGGTGAGCTCGCCGCCGTCAGTACGCCACACCGTGCGAAGCACCAGTGTCCCCGGCTCGTAGGCGCGCTCGATCACCGTGGCGCCGGGGTCGGCCGGCGCCACGGCGAACCTGCCGCCGACCACGTCGTCGAGGATCGACAGGAGGCAGGGTGGCGAATCGATGCGCGGCCAGGGCAGCCAGGCGATGTTCCCATCCGGGTCCACCAGCGCCGCGGTGCGCCCGTCGGCGAGCAGCGCATGGGTGCCGACGGGATGCTGCACGGCGCTGCAGTCTAGGCCGGAATGTCGCGGCTCAGTCCGGGATGGTGTTGGCGATGCGCGCGATGCTGCTCGCCCACAGGGGGTCGGTCGCGTAGTCGACGTTCATCCCGCGCAGCGTGGGCCCGTGGTAGAAGGCTCCACTGGGTGACAGGTAGTTGCCGGCGACCTTGTTGGCCACGTACTGGATGCAGGCGTTGAAGCTGGCGAAGGTCACCGCGTCGCCGTAGGGGTTGGCGTCGTTGGCTCCGTAGCCGAACAGGTTGTGCTTGTCCTGCGCGATGGCGCTGGTGCCCCACGCGGACTCGAGGATCGCGTGAGCCGTGAGGTAGCGCGCGCTGACGTGGTAGGTCCGCTCCGCGGCGATGAGGCTGCCGCCGAGCCCGGCGAGCGCGGTGCCGCTGAGGAAGCCGTCGAGCTTGGCGGCGGTTTCGCCCGATGGCTTGGTCAGGTCGGTGTCGATGGTGAAGGTCGCTCCCGTCACCGGCGTGAAGACGGTTCCGCTGTTCTGCGCGGCACGCTGAGCTGCCTGCTGCGCAGCCGCGGCAGCGGTCGCCCTCGCGGCGGCGGCGGCGGCCACCTTGGCGGCTGCCTGCTGAGCCGCGCTGAGCTGGTTCTGGGCCGTGTTGACGTACTGGCTGGCAGCGACGGCAGCGTTCTGGAACTGCGCCTCCTCAACGGCGACGACCGCCTCGGCCGTTGCCGCCTGCTCGCTGGCCACCTGGGCCTGCTGGCGCGCGGTGGTGGCGTCGGTCAGCGCCTGCGTGGCGGCCGCCTTCGCGTCGGCGATGCGGCTCAGCAGGATCTTGCCCGCCTCGCTCACCCGGCCGAGCTCGGCGAGCCGAGCGATTGCGTCGCCGAGGTTGCCCGACGCGATGATGTAGGCCATCGCGCCTTCCGAACCGCCCGACTTGTAGACGGTGCGCACGTACGCCGCGAGGTTGGCCCGGTCGTCACGGACCTGCTGGTCGAGCGCTGCCACCCGAGCGGTGTCGGCGGTCACGGTCCGGTCAAGGGTGACCATCCGCGCCTGCACCGCTGCCAGCTGCTGCTGCGCCCCGGCGAGCTGCTGCTGCGCGGCGCCGAAGGCCGTGCCCGCCTGCTGCGCCCTCACCTGTGCATGCGCGAGGTTCTGCTGTGCCTGGGCCACGCTCGGGGTACTGTCGGCCCGAGCCGGCAGGGCGATCCCGGTCAGCGCCGCGCACACGGTCCCTGCGATGAGCGCGCGACGACGAACGGTGAGATGCACGCGTCGCACACTGCCAGCCCATGCGATCCGACCCCCCCGATGTCACAGCGCCGTCATCGGACCGTTGCCCAGCGGTGTAATCCGTGGTCGATGGCGCCGCCTGGCTGGTTTAGGAGGCTTCGCGCTCCAGCAGCGTGTCCCGCACCGTGGCGTCGAAGGTGATCTCTTCGGAGTGGCGGGGCCCGCAGTCCGGGCATTGGATGTGGCCGCCGATGGGCTCGCCCTTGGCGCCGAAGTAGACGACGGCCAACCGCTCGGCGCGGCAGCGGGGGCACGTATCCAGGTTGGGCATCGTGGTCTCCGCTTGGGCGTCCGGCAGGTCCGCATCATCATGGCAGAGGGCGCGCCCCCGCGCGAGTCCCACGGCTCGCATGTGACAGCAGTCGCGCCTCGGCTACGGTGCCGCCGTGCCTCCCATCGTGCCCAGCGACGACCAGTGCCGCCTTCTCGAGCGCCACCTCGACGAGCTGGAGACCTGGAACCGCCGGCTCAACCTGACGGCCGTGCCCCGCGACCGCGCGTGGGCCAAGCACGTCGAGGAGTCGCTGGCGCTGCTCGAGGCGATGGCGCCGGCGCCGAGGTGGCGGGTTGTGGACATCGGCGCCGGGGGTGGCATCCCCGGGCTGGTCGTCGCCGTCCTGCGGACCGACCTGACGGTGACGGTGGTGGATGCCGACCGGCGCAAGGCGGGGTTCCTGGTGCACGTCGCCGGTCTGCTGGAGCTCGACAATGTCACCGTCGCGGCCCGGCGCGCCGAGGAGATGGGTCGCGACCCCGAGACCCGGGCTGCCTACGACGCGGTGATCTCCCGTGCTGCGGCCCCCCCGCCGCTGCTGGTCGACCTGGCGATGCCGCTGCTGCGCGCCGGCGGGTCGCTCTGGGCGCTGGTCTCCGACGCGCCGGCGGCGGCAGCCGGTCTGACCAACGACGACGTACGTGCCACCGCGGTGGAGCAGGGAATTCTCAGGGTCGAGAAGGTGCCCGCGACCGCGTGAGCGCGGGGCTCAACCGCGGCCGCGGTCGCTGAGTGCCGCCTCGACCGCGGCGCGCTCGTCCCATGGCACGCTTCCGCTCGCCGTGACGATCGAGCTCTCGTGGCCCTTGCCGGCAAAGAGGAGCATGTCGCCGGGCCGCGCGCTGCTCACCGCGAACAAGACCGCCTCCGACCGCTCGGGGATGATCCGCAGGCTGTCGCCGCGCCGGGCGCCGGCGCGCTCCGCTCCCGCGGCGATCTGCTCGCAGATGGCGACACGGTCCTCGCTGCGGGGGTCCTCGTCGGTGACAACGACGACGTCGGCAAGGCGCCCGGCAACCTCACCCATAACGGCACGCTTCTCGACGTCGCGCTCGCCCGCCGAACCGAAGACCACCCAGAGCCGGCCGGCGGCGGCCGCGCGCAGCTCGGTCAGCACCTTCTCGAGTGCCGCGGCTGTGTGCGCGTAGTCGATGACCACGCCGAAGGGCTGGCCGGCGTCGACACGCTCCATGCGGCCGTGCACGCGGGCCAGACCGGTGATGCCCGCGACGGCGGCGTCGAACGAAGCGCCGCTGCTGCACGCGCCGGCCAGCGCGGCCAGCGCGTTGGCCGCGTTGAAGCGTCCGGCCAGTTGGAGGTTCAGCTGAGCCTCGCCCCACGGGGTGAGCGCGCGCAGCCGGACCCCCTGCGAGTCGGCGACAACGTCCTGCGCGACCAGGTCCGCGGGGGCGCCGGACGCGCTGTAGGTCAGCACCTCCGCCGCAGCGATCGCCGACAGGCGCGGGTAGGCGAAGTCGTCGTCGCGATCGAGAACGGCGATGCCGTCACGTCGTTGAGCGACCAGCTTGAGCAGGCGTGCCTTCGCCGCGAAGTACCCTTCGCGGTCGCCGTGGACGTCGAGGTGCTCGGACGTGATCCGCGTGTACACCGCGAGCCGGTATGCGACGTCGTCGACGCGGTGCATCTCGAGCGCGTGTGACGAGGTCTCGACAACGACGTGGGAGCAACCGCTGTCGCGCAGGGCGGCCAGCCGGCGCTGCGTCTCGAATGCCTCCATGGTGGTGAGCCGCGTGGTGTTGGGAACGACGGTGTCCCCGTCGCGGAAATCGACCGTCGAGATCAGCCCGGCGCGCAGCCCGGCGGCGCGCCACGCTGCCCAGAGCATTGTTGCGGTTGTCGTCTTGCCGTCGGTGCCCGTGACCCCGGCGACGGTCATCGACAGCGACGGCTGCTGGTGCCAGGCCCCGGCCAGCGCACTCAGCGCGACCCGGGAGTTCTCGACAAGGACGACAGGAACGCTCGCAGGAAGCGGCGGCGACGGCGGCCGCTCGGCGATCACCGCCACCGCTCCCGCCGCGACCGCCGCGGCCGCGTGGTCGTGACCGTCCTGGCGGCGGCCGGTGATGGCGACGAAGAGGGTCCCCGGCGCCAGCTCGCGCGAGTCGGACGCCACCGCGGCGATGCCGACACCCGCGGCACCGTCCGTGGCGGGAAGCCCGGCCGCGGCGAGCAGGTCGGCGAGTGCAATCACGTCCGGGGCAGTCTAGGCCGAGGGTAAAAGGCGACTGAAATAGTCGGGTATTGGGTACCATCGATGCATGCCCAACTCTCGTGACCTGCTCGCCGACGCCCGACGCGTCATCCCCGAGGTGACCGCCCAGCAGGCGGCCGCCGACGGAGGTTCGCGAACCCTCATCGACGTGCGCGAGCGCAACGAGTTCGAGGAGGGCCATATCCCGGGCGCCCTGCACCTCAGCAAGGGCTTCATCGAGGTCCAGGTCGAGGACCGCGTTCCCGTCAAGGAAACGCCCATCACGCTGTACTGCGCCGGTGGGACGCGCTCGCTGCTTGCGGCCCGCGCACTCCACGAGCTCGGCTACACCGACGTGAGGTCGATGAGCGGCGGCTTCAACGGCTGGAAGCAGGCCGGCTTCGACTTCGATGTGCCGCGGGTGCTCACCGCCGACCAGAAGCGCCGCTACAGCCGCCACCTGCTCGTCCCCGAGGTGGGTGAGGAAGGCCAGCGGAAGCTTCTCGACGCCAAGGTGCTGCTGATCGGAGCAGGCGGCCTCGGCTCGCCCGCCGCGCTGTACCTGGCCGCGGCCGGCGTGGGCACCATCGGTCTGGTCGACTTCGACGTCGTCGACGAGTCCAACCTGCAGCGCCAGGTCATCCACACGCGCGACCGGGTCGGCATGAAGAAGACGGAGTCGGCGCGCATCGCCATCGAGGCGCTCAACGCTGACGTCAGGGTGGTGCAGCACGGCGCGATGCTCGACAGCATCAACGCGCAGCCGCTCTTCGAGCAGTACGACATCATCGTCAACGGCTGCGACAACTTCCCGACCCGGTACCTCGCCAACGACGTCGCGCTGTTCGCGCGCAAGCCGCTGGTCGACGGCGGCATCTTCCGCTTCGAGGGCCAGGTGACCACGGTGATCCCGTTCGCGTCACCCTGCTACCGCTGCCGCTACCCGTCGCCGCCCCCGCCCGAGGAGGCGCCGTCCTGCGCGGAGGCTGGCGTGCTCGGGGTTTTGCCCGGCATCGTTGGGATTCTCCAGGCTACCGAGGTGGTGAAGCTGATCATCGGTATCGGTGAGTCGCTGGCGGGCCGCCTGCTGTTCATCGATGCGCTCGACATGCACTTCCGCGAGTACCGCGTTCCCCGCGATCCCGACTGCCCGGTGTGCGGCGAGAACCCCACGATCACCGAGCCGATCGACTACGAGGGTTTCTGCATGATGCCCGCGGGCGTCGCCACCGAGGCCGTGCCCGTCGGCGTCTGACCGCGCAACCACGACGTGGCCGCCGAATATGATCGGCGCGCCATGAGTGACATCGAGCTCGTCAACGTCGAGCGGGCCGATCTCGACGCCTTCGTCGCGACGATGCGGCGCCTTTTCGGACAGCGGGTGAGCCCCGGCCATGCGCACATCAAGGACATCCTTGCCAGGTCGACGCTGGCGCGGCTCGACGGCGTCGACGTCGGCACGGCCGCCGTGATGGACCTGCGACTGACCGTCCCCGGCGGCACCCAGGTCACGATGGACGGCGTCACCGTCGTGGTCGTCTCCCCGGTTGCCCGCCGGCGCGGGGTGTTGCGGGCGCTGATGGACCGGGTTCTTGCTGACGCGCACGAGCGCGGCGCTGCCGTCCTCGGCCTCGGCGCGACGGAGAGCTCGATCTACCGGCGCTTCGGCTATGGCGTCGCCAGCTACGCGGGCAGCATGGAGATCGAGACCGCGCATGCCGCTTTCCGCGTGCCTTTCACAGACCCGGGAAGACTGCGCGCCGTCGCCCTGGAGGATGCGCTACAGACCTGGGTGGACGTTGACCGACGACAGCTCCAACGCGTCGGAGGAATCACTCGTTCTGAGGCGATCTGGCGGCGGTTGCTCACCCCGGACCCGGAGGCGGACGGCAAGGGGATCGTGCAGGTGGTCGTGCACGAGGACGCCGCCGGTACCGTCGACGGTTATGTCAACTACCGCCAGGAGATCCGGTGGCGCGACGACCTCGCCGACGGCATCGTGCATGTGCTTCAGTTCGGCGCGGTCAATCGCACCGCGCACGTGGCGCTGTGGCAGCACCTCCTCAACCTCGACCTCTGTGAGCACCTGGAGACCGATCGCTACTGGCTCGACGATCCCATCCAGCACCTGCTGCGCGATCCGCGCCGGCTGCGCGTGGTGCCCAACGACGACCTCCATCTCCGCGTCGTCGACGTGATCGCCATGCTGCAGGCGCGCCGGTACTCGCGCGAGGACGCGATCGTCATCGCGGTGCTCGATGACGCCTGCCCGGACATCGCCGGCCGCTACCGCCTCGACGGCGGCATCGGCGGGGCTCACGCTGCCCGCACCGACGCGCCGGCCGACATCGTTCTCGATGGGGCGGCGCTCGGCTCGATCATGCTCGGCGACGTCAGCGTGGCCGCACTCTTCGCCGCCGGCCTCGTCGATGAGAGGACACCCGGGGCCGTGCGCCGCGCCAGCGCGATGTTCGCCTGGCAACCGCGGCCCTGGCTCACCTACATGTTCTAGGCGGTGAGCGCCCCGTCGAGGAAGTTGGCGAGCGTCGACGTGTATGCCTGGGGCTGTTCGAGGTTGCCGAGGTGCGCGCCGCCCTCGAACTCGCGCAGCTCCGCACCGCGGATGGCAGCGGCCATCGCGCGTGACTCCACGATCGGCACGATGACGTCATCGGTGCCGCAGGTCACCAGGGTGGGCACGGTGATGTCACCGAGCTGCGGGGTGCTGTCGGGCCGGGCGGCGATCGCCTCGATGGCGGCGATGACACCGGCATCGGTGCACATCCGGATGCGCCCGCGCACCGGGTCGGCGATGTGCGCCTCCTCGCGGCAACGACGGCAGAGCAGCCGCCCCGTCATCGGCTCGACGATGGCCTCGACGCCACCGTCGCGGACGTCGTCGGCCATCTTCAGGCGCGCCGCGCGCGCGGAGCCGTCGTCGGCAGCCGCGCGCGTGTTGCTGAGGACCAGGGCACTCACCCTGTCGCGCGCAGCACGCAGCAGCGCGAACGCGGCGTACCCGCCCATGGAGAGACCACACACGGCGAAGGCATTGACCCCGATGTGGTCGAGCTCCTCGAGGAGCGTGGCGGCGTAGCCGTCGATGGTCACCTGTCCCTCTGGCGGTGGCGAGCCACCGCACCCCCAGAAATCGGGGCGCAGGCAGCGATATCGGCCGCTCAGGGCAGCCACCTGGGAGTCCCACATCGAGGCTTCCAGCGGGAACGCATGAAGCATCAGCAGCACCGGCCCCTTGCCGGTGTCGTGGAACACAGGAGCGGCCACCACGAACGTCAGCCCGGCGCTGACGCCGGCGCCACCACGGGGAAGTCGTCGAGGGTGGCCGGTAGGATGGTGGTACGCGCGTGCTTCTCCACGTCGCGCAGCTTGAGGATCTCGCTCGGCGTGATCAGGGTGATGGCTACACCCGTGCGGCCGGCCCGGGCGGTGCGGCCGACGCGGTGCAGGTACTCGTCGGGGGTGGTGGGCACGTCGTAGTTGATGACGTGGGAGATGTCGTCGATGTCGAGGCCGCGGGCGGCGACGTTGGTGGCGATGAGGTGCTTCACGTGGGTGGCGACGAACGCTGCCATGGCCGCGTTGCGCTCCTTTTGGGTGAGGTCACCGTGCAGCAGTCCGACGCTCTGGCCGCGGCGCTCCAGCTGTGCCTGGAGCAGGTCGGCGGTTCGCTTGGTCTCGACGAAGATCAGCGACATCACCACGTCCGGTTGGTCGAGGATGCGCATCATCACGTCGACCTTGTCCGCCCACGTTGTCTGCACGTAGAGCTGGCGAACACCAGCGACGATCTCGGGGCGGGTGCTGATCGCCACCGTCACCGGCTCGCGCATGTGGCGCATCGCCAGGCGCCGGACCCATTCAGGCATGGTGGCGCTGAAGAGCATTGTCTGGCGGTCGGTGGGGCACTGGCGCAGGATCTTCTCGACGTCGGGCGCGAAGCCCATGTCGAGCATCCGGTCGGCCTCGTCGAGCACCGCGAAGCGCACCTTGTCGAGGCTCAGGGAGCGGCGCTGGATGTGGTCGCTGAGCCGCCCCGGCGTGGCCACGACGATGTGGGCGCCGGCGCGCAGCGCGTCGAGCTGGCGGGCCATCGAGTCGCCGCCGTAGATGGCCACCGACTTGATGTCGTGTCGTGCCGCCAGCACGGTGATCTCCTCCTCGACCTGCACGGCGAGCTCGCGTGTCGGGCAGAGGATCAGCGCCTGCACCGAACCCCTGCGCGGGTCGAGCTGCTCGATGATGGGAATGCCGAATGCGGCGGTCTTGCCACTGCCGGTGTGGGCCTGTCCGATGACGTCGCGACCCTGCAGTGCCAGGGGGATGGCACCAGCCTGGATGGGCGTGGCGACAGTGAAACCCATCTCGCTGATCGTCGTGAGCATGGCGGCGCTGAGCCCCAGCCGGTCGAACGGAGCGGACTGTTGAACCGGTTCTGTCGCGGCCTCGTCGTCCACGCTTGCTGAGGCGGGGCGGGGCCTTGCGACCTGCGGCCTGTGCGACCGCGCACGAAAAGATGAACGCAAGACGCTGTCAAGTGTAGCCGACGGTCGCTGTCCGCCGACTGCGGCCGTCGGTCCCTAAGATCAATCTGATGGCCGATGTCCTCTGCACGCTGTCCCTGCCGCCACCGTTTGACGAGTTGGTGCGGCCCCGGGCATCGGTCGCCGTCCTCGGGCAGATCCTGCCCACCGCCGAGCTTGCCGCCCGCCTCCGGGCCAACCCTGCCGACGTCCTCTGCCCGCAACTGCGCGACCCGATCACCGCGGATGTCATCGACGCGGGCCTGCCGCGACTGCGCTGCGTCGCGCTCTACGCGGTCGGCTACAACAACGTCGACGTCCCCGCGGCCACGGCGCGCGGCGTCGCGGTCACCAACACCCCGGGAGTGCTGACCGACGCCACCGCCGACTGCGCGGTGGGACTGATGCTGGCCGCCGCCCGCCGCCTCTGCGAAGGCGACCGCGCCATGCGAGCCGGTGAGTTCACCGGGTGGGCGCCCGACTACATGCTCGGGCTGGAGCTCGGCGGCGCCGTTCTCGGCGTCGTGGGGTTCGGGCGCATCGGCCAGGCGGTGGCACGGCGTGCGCTCGCCTTCGGCATGCGTGTTGCATACGCGACCGATGTCGAGGTGACCCTCGAGGAAGACCTGCGCGGCAGGGCGACCGAGATGCCGCTGGCGGAGCTTCTCTCGTCGGCCGACGTCATCTCTCTTCACGTTCCGCTCACCGAGACCACGCACCACCTCATCAACGAGACCTCGCTGCAGGCGATGAAGTCGACGGCGGTGCTGGTCAACACGTCGCGCGGTCCGGTCATCGACGAGCCCGCGCTGGTGCGCGCGCTACGTGAGGGATGGATCGCGAGCGCAGGCCTCGACGTCTACGAAAACGAGCCGGATCCGGCCCCGGGGCTGCGCGAATGCGCGAACGTGGTGCTGTCGCCGCACCTGGGCAGCGCCACCACCAAGACGCGCGCCGCGATGGCCCAGCTCACGGCGCAGAACACCATCGCCGCGCTCGACGGTCGCCTGCCTCCCCACTGTGTCAACCCGGAGGCCTGGCAGGCAGGCGCGCCACCGCCGGTGTCGTGAGCAGCCCCGAGCGCGGCCCGCTCGGGGCGGCGTCGACGCGCGTGCCGGCGCCGATCACCGAGTACGGCACCGGCTTCGTGCCGCGGCTGGTGGTCCTCGATGTCGACGGCACCCTCATCAACCAGGACCTCCAAATTCATCCGCGTACCGCCGCAGCTGTTGGAGCCGCGCGGCGACGGCTGCCGGTGATCCTTGCCACCGGCAGGATGTACCGGTCGGTTCTTCCCTGGGCTCGTCAGCTGGGGATCACCGAGCCGCTGGTCTGCTACCAGGGCGCCCTGGTCCGTGAGTTGCCTGACGGGGAGGTGCCGGGGCGTGTGCTTTCCGAGGAGGCTCTTCCGCCGGGGGTGGCCGCGCGTGCCATCGAGATCGCGCGTGGCCACGACTGGCACCGGCAGGCGTACGTGGATGACGAGCTGTTTTGCGAGCAGGATCGCCGCGAGGCGCATTTCTACGCCCGCATCGCCCAGGTTCCGATCCGCTTCGTCGATGACCTGATTTCGGTCGTCAGCGGTGGCAGCACCAAGATCGTGTGCGTCAGCGAGGACCAGGCGGCGGTGGAGGCGTGCCTCGTCACGATGAGCGCCGAGTTCGGCGAACGGGCACGGGTCACTCGCTCGATGGAGCAGTTCGTGGAGATGAGCAGCCCGCGGGTCAACAAGGCCTCCGCCACCGAGCTTGTGTGCCGGCGTATCGGCTTGACCCTGGCCGACGCGGTCGCCGTGGGCGACGCCCCCAACGACGTGGAGATGCTCGAGGCCGCCGGCTGCGGCGTGGCGGTGCGCGTCGCCCGCGCCGAGGTTCTCGCCGCCGCTGATGCCACCTGCGCTCCACCGGAGCAGGCCGGCGTGGCCGACGTCCTCGAGCATTTCGGCCTCACCGTCTGAGGACCACGTTCGCCGTGGCGATGCGATGATCGAAGCCATCGTGACCGCGACGCCCACGTCTCACTCACTGCTGCGTCGCGCCGGTCTGCGCTCGACGCCACAACGCCAGACCGTGCTCGACCTGCTCGGTGACGGCGACGGCCACCGGCACCTCACCGCTGACGACATCTGGCGCGCCGCCTCATCCCGACACCCCTCGTTCAACCGCTCGACCGCGTACCGGGTCCTCGACCAGCTCTGTGATGCCGGCATCGTCCAGCAGACGCGCTTCGGCGACAGCGCTCACTTCGAGCTCGCCGGCGCGCCGGCGCGGCACTACCACCTGGTGTGCCGGGCCTGCGGAGGCATCGAGAACCTCCCCAGCGACATCCTCGACGACTTCCCCGGCAAGGTGGCTCGGCAACATGGGTTTCAGGTGCGGAGCGTGGATCTGACCATTGAGGGCACGTGCCGGAACTGCCGGCAGAGGATCTGACTGGAAAGGCCGCGAAGGCGCCCCTGGATCAGCTGGAGACGGTGAAGCCCCTGCCGTTCTTGCGGCCCAGCTCGCCGCGGGCGACGCGGTCGTTGAGCAGGGCCGGCGGCGACCATCGTTCCTGGCCGGTCTGGCGGTGGCCTTCTTCGAGGATGGCTTGGGTGACGTCCAGGCCCACGAGGTCGGCGATCTCGAACGGGCCCATCGGCCAGCCGAGGCCGTTGCGGACGGCGAGGTCGCAGTCCTCCACCGACACGTAGCCGTTCTCCACCAGCGAGAACGCCTCCTGCATGGCGATGAAGAGGATGCGATTGGCCACGAAACCGAAGCTCTCGCGCTCGACCAGCACCGGCGACTTGCCGATCGACCGAGCGAAGTCAAGGGCCGTCAGCACCGTCGCATCGGAGGTATGGGCACCGCGTACCACCTCGACGAGCGGCATGACCATCGCGGGGTTCATGAAGTGGACGTTGAGCAGCCGCTCGTTGTTGGGGATCACGTCGGCGAAGAGCGACGACGGCAGCGTGGAACTGTTGGTGCCGATCACCGCGTCCTCGGCAGCGCATTCGCCGAGCGCCTCGAGGACCCTGCGCTTGGCGTTGCGGTCCTCGGCGACCGTCTCGATGATCACCGACGCGCCGCCGGCGGCGGTGGCCAGGTCGGTGGTGGTCTGCACTCGATCGAGGGCGGCCTCGCAGTCAGCGGCGGCGAGCTTGCCCTTCTCGACGCGCTTGCGGAGCAGGCTGCCGCACTGCGCGGTGGCGCCGTCCAATCGCTCCTGGCTGCGGCTGTAGAGGCGGACGGGAACGCCGTGAAGAGCAGCCTGATGGGCGATCTGCGCACCCATCGCCCCCGCCCCCACGACACAGAGCGTCGCCTCCATCGTGGCTCAGTCTAATTGACACGCACGTCAACACCAAGCCATCCGAGGTCCTGGGGTGCGAGGGTGGCTCCCGCCCGGTGGCGGAGGTGGCGTCGCCCGTCGCCGTCGTGCAGCCGGTGCGAGTGCAATCAGGTTGCAGCTTGTTACCGTGACGTCCCGGTGTGACTATGCACCGTGAGCAGCCGGCCGAGCCCATTCACCACGTCGCGGACCGGCCCCGATTGCGGCGCGGTCCTGGTGGCGTTGACCCCGCAAGTCGCCGAGGACGAGCACCTCGCAAACCTCAAAGTGCTGCAAGTGCGGGAAGACATTCCGGGCGCGTCAATCCGCCAACCGGCCGCCGCCGCACGCTCTTTGACGGGGCGGCAGGCAGGTTTCCCACAGCGCACCCGAGTGTGGACAACCTGTGCAAAACACCTTGTCCAAGCCTGTGGACCCTGTGGAGAGGGACGCTCACACCCGGTCGGTTGAACTCCGGGCGCCAGGTCGCTTTCAGCTGTCGGCACGACCAATGGGGCGGCTCGGCTCGGTCATCGCGTCGGGATCGAGAAGCTTGGTCAACTCCTCCTCGGTGAGGTCGGTCCTCTCCCGCGCGACCTCCCGCACTGTCCGTCCGGTTGCGTACGCCTCTTTCGCGATGGCGGCCGTGGCGTCGTAGCCGATCCGAGGCGTCAGGCCGGTGCCGGTCATCAGGCCCCGCTCCACCGTCGCAGGTCCCCGGTCGGTGGCGCGCAGGCCGTCGATGCACTGAGTGGCGAGGTTGCGTGCGCTGTTGGCGAGCAGCGAGATCGATTGCAGGAGGTTGTACGCGGCCACCGGCATCATCACGTTGAGCTCGAGGTACGACCCCGCGGCGCCCGCGAAGGCGACCGTGGCGTCGTTGCCGATCACCTGGGCTGCGACCATGGTCACCGACTCGACGATGACCGGGTTGACCTTGCCCGGCATGATCGAGGACCCGGGCTGCACGGCGGGGATCTCGATCTCCGCCCAGCTGGCGCGTGGTCCCGAGCCCATCAACCGGATGTCGCTGGCGATCTTGTAGAGCGACACCGCCACGCTGCGCAGGGCCCCGCTGGCCGCGACGACGTTGTCGAGCGTGGCCTGCGCCTGGAAGTGGTTGCCGCTCTCGGTGAAAGGCACGCCGGTAGACCGTGAGAGCCGCTCGATCACCCGCCTGGCGAAGTCGACCTCGGTGCCCACCCCGGTGCCGACGGCCGTTCCGCCGAGGGCCAGCTCGCTGAGCTCGCCGAGCGCCTGCTGGCTGCGCCGACGAGCGCGCTCGACCTGGCCGGCGTAGCCGAGGAACTCCTGGCCGAGGCGGATCGGCGTGGCGTCCTGGAGGTGGGTACGACCCGTCTTGACAACCGGCCAGAACTCCTCCGCCTTGCCGCGAAGCGAGGCCTCGAGGACCTCGAGCGCCGGCAGCAGCTCGTCCTTGATCGCCACCGCCGCGGCCACGTGGATGGCGGTGGGAATCACGTCGTTGCTGGACTGGCCCATGTTCACGTGGTCGTTGGGGTGCACCGGGCTGCGCGAACCGCGGTCGCCACCGAGCGCCTCGATGGCACGGTTGCTGATCACCTCGTTGGCGTTCATGTTGGTGGACGTGCCGCTGCCGGTCTGGAAGATGTCGACAACGAACTGGTCGTCGAAACGACCTTCGGCCACCTCGCCGGCGGCTTCACCGATGGCGCGGGCGAGGTTCGCCTCCAACAGACCCAGCTCCAGGTTGACCGCGGCCGCGGCCTGCTTGATGAGACCGAGCGCGCGGATGAAGCCACGGTTGAAGCGCAGGTCGCTGATCGGGAAGTTGCGCTCCGCGCGCATCGAGGCGGCGCCGTAGTAGGCGTCGGCGGGGACGTCGAACTCGCCCATCGAGTCGCGCTCGCGGCGGGTCGCGTCGGGTGACGTCATGGCTGCGCTCCGCGGGCTGCTTCGCGCCGGCTCGCGCCCGTCTCTACTGGTGGATCGGGATGATCATCTCGAACTCGGCTCCCTCGCCGGGAGCGGAGCGCGCCGAGACGGTGCCATTGTGCCGTTCAGCCACGGTCTTCACGATGAACAGGCCGAGCCCGCTGCCGGGCACCTTGCGCTGACGTTCGGCGACGGATCGGAAGTACTTGTCGAAGAGGTGGCTGGCGTCCTCGTTGGGGAAGCCCTGTCCCTGGTCGCGCACCAAGAAGTGGGCGCCGGCTTCATCGCCGAACGCGCGCACAGTGATCGTCGAGCCCGGCGGCCCATGCTTGACGGCGTTGCCGATCATGTTGGTCACCGCCAGCGTGAGCCGGCGCCGATCTCCGCGGATGGTGACCCCATTGGCGAGGTCGGTCTCGATGACCGTGTCACGCAGCTTGGCCTCCATGCTCACATGGTCGACCGCCCCGGTGACGATCTCGTCGATGGAGATGACCTCGAAGTTGAGCCGGTCGTCGGGATCCTCGAGGCGCGACACCTCGGCGATCGCGTTGACCATGCGAACCATCATCTCGGTGCTGGCCGTGATGCCCTCGATGGCGACCATGGCGGTCTCGGGGAGCTGTCCGAGCATGCCCGTGGAGAGCAGCTGTCCGTAGCTGTTGAGGATGGTCAGCGGCCGGCGCAGTTCGTGCATGGTGATGCTCATCGACGTGCCCCGGGCGGTGCTCGAGCTGGTCACCGAGCTGAGCCGGACGGCCAGCACCCCGGCCACGGAGATCGCCAGGCGGCGGGCGACTCCGGCCAGCTCATCTGCGGCGTTCTCTGTGAAGCTGAGCCGGGCGGGCGCGTCCACCTCTTCCGCTGCCACCGCGAGCGTCGCCCGGCGCAGGGCGGCGAGCCGGCCGAGCGCCCCGTCGAGGCGGTGCTCGATGCCTGCGGGCTTCTCGCCGGAGAGGTCGGAGAAGGCGATCATGGGGCGGAGATCATCGGCGGTCAGAGCGACAAGGACGGCGTTGATGAACTGGCGGGCCCCGTGGTCCTCACCGTTCGACCGGCGGCTTTCCGCCTCGGCGTTGGCACGCCGCATCACGTCGGCCACCCGCTCGGCGTGGGTGGCCAGGAAGTCGCTCAGGTGACCGGTCATGGGCGTTCCGAGTGTATGGGCTGCAAGATCGATGCAGCCGGACCGTCAACGACGCGTTGCGCCTCGTTTCAGGGCGGAGAAGACCGCGTGTGCCGCCCGGGACAGCCCCCGCCTCAGGCGGCGGCTGAGGTCAGCGTGTCGGCGGCCTCGGACTCGGCCGCGGCGACCTCGCCGATCGACGGGGCGGCGGCGGTGCGCCGGCGATGGCGCATCCAGAGCATCGCACCCATGATCCCGAAGGGCAGCATCTGGATGTCGACCAGGACCGACATGGCGGCGGCATGGCCGCTCGAGACACCCGCGTGGGCGAGCATGCCGACCAGGACGCCTTCACGGATGCCCAGGCCGTTCACCGAGAACGGGGTGAGAGTGGCCACCAGGGTGACCGGGATGGCGACAGCGAATACGGTCCAGCTGATGTCGACGCCGATGGCCCTGGCGAAGAGGTCGAGCGCGATGATGTTGATCCCCCAGCCGGCGGCGCCGACCAGGATGCACTGCACGATCGCTTGGGGGTGGCGGCGGTACCCGGAGAAGGTCTGGCCGAACGAGTGCAGGGTGCGCAGGAAGGCACGTGAGCTACGTTCGAAGACGTGGCGGCCCATGATCCTGTCCGCGGCCAGCGCGGCGACCCAGGCCAGCAGCATCACCGCTGCGAAGACGCACGCCCCGACCAGCGACCCGACGCCGATCCAGCCACGGAGGAGCACCGCGGCGGCGAGGCCCCAGCAGGCCATGCCCAGGGTCCCTGCCATCCGGCTGCCCGCCAGGGACGCCAGGATGTTGCCGTGGCCGACCACCTTGCCCATCTCGACGGTGCGCATCGCGTCACCGCCGACGCCGGCGGGGAGAAGCTGGCTGAAGAACAGGCTCTGCAGGTACGAGGAGGAGAGCCGTGTCCAGCTGAAGAGGTTCTTCTGGTGGTGCGTCCCCGAGACCGCCCGGTTGCTGGCGCCCAGCCCGGCGCTGCTGCGCAGCAGGATGCCCCATTCGAAGACTGAGGCCAGGCAGGCGATGGCGGTCAGGAACAGGGCGAGGGAGGCCCAGCGCCAGTCCACGTTGACCAGGCTCGAGCCGGCCTTGCCGACGTCGACGTTGTGCACCAGGAAGGCGATGCCGCCGAGCGTGCCGCCGATGCGCAGCCACTTGGATCCCAGGATGGCGCGAACGGTTGGCATCGATCTCCTCACAATCGACAATTCAACCACCGCCGTACCGATCCTGTCGGCGCGTCGGAGGTCCGTCACCTTCTTAACGATGGCCGTCAAAAAACCATTACGGCTTTCGCAAAATTGGCGTGTGAAGCGTTACCGGGAGCGACGCCCCTGGCGCGATGACGGGTCAGCGCTGCAAGGGGCGTGCGCGTATCGTCGGTGTCATGAACCAGCAGCAGTTCCAGAAGATGCGGTTGGCGAACGGATTCATCGCTGCTCTTGACCAGAGCGGGGGCAGCTCCTCGCAGGCCCTCCAGCTTTACGGGATTGCGCCCGACGCCTACTCGGGCGACGCGGCGATGTTCGACCTCATGCACGAGATGCGCAGCCGGATCGTCACGAGCCCGAGCTTCAACGGGGACCGGATCCTCGGGGCAATCCTGTTCGAGGACACGATGGACCGCGACATCGACGGGCAGGCCTCGGCCGCCTTCCTCTGGAACACGAAGAACGTCGTCCCGTTCCTCAAGGTCGACAAGGGCATGGCCGAGGAAGCCAACGGCGTGCAGCTGATGAAGCCGATGCCGGACCTCGGCGGCCTCCTCGTCCGTGCCAACCAGAAGGGATTCTTCGGCACCAAGATGCGCTCCTTCATCAGGCTCGCCGACGCCGGGGGTGTCGCGGCCGTCGTCGACCAGCAATTCGAGATCGCCCGCACCATTGTCGCCGCCGGGCTGGTGCCGATCATCGAGCCGGAGATCGACATCCACAGCCCCGAGAAGGCAAGCGCCGAGGCGCTGCTGAAAGCGGCGTTGCTTGCGCGCCTCGCGCAGCTCGACCCGCAAGAGTCCGTCATGCTCAAGCTGACGCTGCCCGAGGTCGACGACTTCTACTCCGACTTGGAACGCCATGGCAACGTCCTGAGGGTGCTCGCACTCTCCGGCGGCTACAGCCGCAGCGAAGCCGACGCACGTCTGGCGCGCAATCACGGCGTGGTGGCCAGCTTCGCGCGTGCCCTCACCGAGGGCCTGAACGTCGGTCAGAGCGACGCAGAATTCGACGAGGTGCTGGATCGATCAATCGCCGGCATCTTCGAAGCGTCAATCAGCAAGACGTCAGTGAATCACTGACGAAAGCGCGTGGCCGCCCTCACTCGCTGTGCGGGTAGGGCTCGCGGAAGGTGGTCTGTTCGGGGTTGAAGATCAGCTCGATGTCGTCGACGGGGCCGTTGCGGTTCTTGGAGACGATGAGCTCGGTGCGGTTGCGGTCGAGGTCGGGCTTGTGCATCCCTTCGCGGTAGAGGAAGAGCACGACGTCGGCGTCCTGCTCGATGGAGCCCGAGTCGCGCAGGTCGGAGAGCTGGGGTCGCTTGTCGTTGCGCTGCTCGCTGGCGCGGGACAGTTGCGACAGCGCCAGGACCGGCACCTCGAGCTCCTTGGCGATCGCCTTGAGGCCCGAGGAGATGTCGGACACCTCCTGCACGCGCGACTCCTGGCGGCCACCATGCATGAGCTGCAGGTAGTCGATGATCACCAGCCCAATGCCATGCTGCGACTTCATGCGTCGCGCCCGGGCGCGCAGGGTGGCGATGGAGAGGCGCGGGGTGTCGTCGATCCACAGTTCCGCCTGGGTCAGCTTGTCCATGGCCGCGGCAATGCGCTGGAAGTCGAGCTGGCTCGCCTGCCCGGAGCGGAGCACGTGAGAGTTCACGCCCGCTTCGCTGCAGATGAGCCGCTGGGCCAGCGCCTGCCGGCTCATCTCCAGCGAGAAGATGGCCACCGGGACGCGCGCCAGCACCGCTGCGTTGCGTGCGATGTTGAGCGCGAATGACGTCTTGCCCACCGAGGGACGCGCCGCAAGGATGATCAGCTCTTGCGGCTGCAGGCCCTGGGTAAGGCTGTCGAGCCGGCCGAAGTTGGTCTGCACGCCGTTGATCAGCTGCTTGCGCTGCAGTCGCTCCTCGAGCATCTCCCAGGTGTCGTGGACGAGCTTGGCGATGTGCATCGCCTCGCTGCCCCGGCGCATCTGGCTGATGGCGAAGATGCGCTGCTCGGCGGATTCGATGGCGTCCACCGCGCTGACCCCGTTGTCGAACCCCAGCCGCGCTACCTCACCGCCCGCCGCGATCAGGCGGCGGCGCAGCGCATGGTTGACGACGATCTCCGCCCAATGGCGCACCGACGCCGCGGTGGGCACCTCGAGGGTCAGCTCGGAGATGTAGTCGAGGCCACCGGCGCGGCCGATGCCCGGCCCACGCTCGAGCTGAGATTGCAGGGTGACCTCGTCGATCGGGTCTCCGCGGTCGGCAAGCGCCACCGCAGCGCGGTAGATGTGGGCATGGCGCTCCGCGTAGAAGTCCTCGGGGTCGAGGACGTCGCGGATCTCGGCGACGGCCGCCGGGTCGATCATCAGCGAGCCGAGCACGGCGCGTTCGGCACCGAGGTCGTTGGGCGGTACGCGTCCCGATGTGATGGTACCGGTGACGTTGACGGCGTGGTCGGCGACGGGTTGCGTGGTCACTGGGCGGCGACGACGACGCGCAGTGTCTCACTCACCTCCGTGTGCAACTGGACGGTGACCTCATGTGGACCGAGCGACTTGATCGGAGGATCGACCTCGATCTTCCGCTTGTCCAGGTCCAGGCCGGCCTCGCGCTTGAGCTGTGTTGCGATGTCGGCGTTGGTGACCGAACCGAAGAGACGTCCGCCCTCGCCGGTCTTGGCATAGATGGTCACGGTCAGCTTCTTCAGACGAGCCGCCGCGTCGCGAGCTTCGGTGAGCGCCTTCTCGGCACGGCGACGGACCGCTTCCTCCTTCTGCTTGATCTGCTCGACCATGCGATCGTCGGCGACCACGGCGATCCTCTTCGGCAGCAGGTAGTTGCGTGCGTAGCCGGGCGAGACCTCTTTGACGTCCCCCGCCTTCGCGGTCCCCTGAACCTCCTTGACAAACAGCACCTTCACGCGCCGACCCCCGTGACCCGCTCGTCGGCGACGGACGCGGGCGTCGGCTCGTCGAGCGCTCTCTGATGTTCCATCACCACGCCGTCATCATGGTTGAACCGTAGCGCGATCGCGCTGGCGATCCGCTCGCCGTTGCGCAGGTCCTCGTCGAACACGCTGTTGCCCTCGAGAATCTGTTGCTGCAGATCGGAAACCACGTCGTCAGGGCAGGCCGCGATGAACAGGCGCAGAGCCAGCATCGAGAGCGCAAGCATGTCGATCTCGCCGACCACCGGGATCGACGCGGGGATGTCGATGAACGGTGTGATGATGACGCCGATGGCGGCGCCGAAAGCCACCTTGGTTCGCCGCGACACACGCCGGTCGCGCACCAGGCAGTAGGCGAGGCGCGCCTGGCGCGGGAGGTCGACGGCCAGGCGTTTGACGAAGCGCAGTCGGTTCAGCATGAGCCGCGTAGTCTACCGTCCCCGGCGCGCGCGTTTTGCGCAGGCCTGCTCACCCCTCCAGCAGGTCGCGATGCTCTTCGAGCCAGGTCCGTGCGGCCGCGGTGTCCCCGGAGGGGATCGCGCCGTCGAGAACCGCCTCCTCAAGAGCGCGCGTCACCCGCCCCACCCACGGCCCCGGCGAGCGCCCACCCGCCAGCCGCATGATGTCGTCCCCATTCAGTGGCGGGAGCAGCTGCGAGACCGCGCCGCCCGCGTCGAGTCGCTCCATGCGCTGCTCGAGGTCCTCGATGCCGTCGGTGTTCGGGAACGACGATGCGTAGGTGTCGGCGCGAGCGAGGTCGAGCAGGCTTCGGCGCTGATCGCCGATGTCACGCACCAGCCGGCGCACCGCTGCATCGGTCCACTCGTCCGGCTGGTATTGGATGGGCCGGAGATGATGCCGGACAAGCTGTGCCACGGCGGCAACCTCGTCGTTGCTGAACCGCAGCCGGGTGAGCATTGCTTGCGCCATTGCGGCGCCGACCGACGGATGGTCATAAAAGGTGTGCCTGCCCTGCGGATCGCGTGCATGGGTGGGCGGCTTGCCAACATCGTGGAGCAGGGCGGCGGCGCGCGTCACGAGGTCGGCGCGCGTGGCGGCGACGGTGCGAGCGCTGTGGTCGAACACGTCGTAGATGTGAAAGCCACCCTGCTCGACGCCGACCATGGCCTCCAACTCCGGCAACCAGACCGAGAGCAGCCCACCGTCGCGGAGCAGCTCGAGGCCGGCGCGCGGGTGGTCGGCGACCAGCAGCCTGCGCAACTCCTCGGCGACGCGCTCCGCGCTGAGGATCTGTGAGCGCGCCGCCATCCTGCTCATCGCGGTGATCAGCCCGGGCGCGGTGCTGAAGCCGAGCTGCGCCACGAAACGCGCCGCCCGGAACATGCGCAGCGGATCCTCGCTGAAGGTGAGCTCGGGGTCCAGTGGGGTGCGCAACACGCCCTTACGCAGGTCGTCGAGCCCGCGTCCGGTGACGTCGATGACCCGTCCGTCGAAGGTCTGGCAAAGTGCGTTGACGGTGAAGTCGCGGCGCCAGACGTCCTCCTCGAGGGTGCCCGGTCGAACGTCCGGTTTGCGGGAGCTGGCGTCGTAGCTCTCGGCGCGAGCACGCACCACCTCGACGATGAAATCACCGCCGCGAACCTGCCCTGTGCCGAAGCGCTCGAAACGCTGCGGCGGTGCCCAGCGCAACCGCCGGGCCACCTCCGCGAGGACTGAGATGCCGTCGTGGTCGACCGCCAGCAGGTCGATGTCCTTGCCGTCCCGGCCGAGCAGGCGGTCGCGCACGAATCCACCCACCAAGTACATCTCGACCTCCGCCGTCCGCGCCGCCTCGGCGATGGTCTCGATGATCAGCTCTCGCGTCAGCGGCAGCATCCGCTCGCGGACTTCGGCGGTCATTCCGCGACCGCGAGAGGAGCCGCCGGGGGCGGTGGAGGACTGCGCAGCAGAGCCACTGCGAGAAGGGCCCCGAGAAGCGCGCAGCCCCCGGCCCCGAGGAAGACGACGTGAAGCTCGTCGACCACCGCGCCGGTCACCAGGGCGTCGTACGCGGGGCAGTGCAGAGGGGTTGCGGGGCAGAGCGTGGTGGCCCGGGGCAGCATCGCCTGCACACTGTAGAAACGGCGCAGCCCGACTGCGGTCAGGACGGACAGTCCGGCGAGCATCCCCACCAGCCGGGCCGCCACGGTGAGCGACGCTGCGACCCCGTGGAGGCGTTGCGGGACAGCGCCGAGGATGGCGGCGGTCACAGGCACGATCGCAAGTCCGAAGCCAAACCCCGCAGCCACCAGCACCGGGTCGCTGGGGTGCAGCCATGCGGTCGCCGCGAAGCCGTCAGCCAGGGTGGTGGCGCTCCACGTGCCCATCAGCGCGAGGCCGGCGCCGGCGATCAGCAACCCGGTCCCGGCGACCATGCGGTAGCCGACGCGGTCGGAGAGGATCCCTCCGACAACCGCGCCCACCGGGACGGCGACGAGCAGCCGTGCCAGCACCAGCGCGGCCTGCACCTGCGAGTCGGGGTCCACGGTGGCGCGCGCGAAGACGGGGACATCGACGAGCGCCACCATCAGGGCGGCGCCCGCGGCAAGGCTGGTGAGCAGCGAGCCCGCCGCGGCTCGGTCTCGGAGCGCGCGGATGTCGATGAGTGGATCGGACACGCGCAACTCGCGGACCACGAAAAGGACGCTGAAGAGCACGGCGAGAGGGAGCACCACCGGCGCCGAGGGGCCGACCACACCGCTGGCCGGGTCGGCGCTGGCAAACACGACCACGACCGCGCCCAGGATGAGGGCGATGAGCAACGCGCCCGGCCAGTCGACGCGGCGCAGCGCACCCCCGATGCCGCGCAGCGGGAGCACCGCGCGAACCGTCGGCGACACGGTGACCTCGCGGACCATCAACGCCACCGCGCTCGCCAGCGCCACCAGCGCGACGGGGGCGCTGAGTGCTGCGCTGCCGATCAGCGGCGCGAAGGCCACACCGATGGTCAGGCTGTCGCTGAGCGCGGGCGGCGAAGCGATCGCCAGCACCGCAGCCGCAACGCACACCGTCGCCAGCACCCACCCGGCTACGTCGGCACGCCGATCCTCCCTGTGGTGGCCCGCAGAGTGTCTGCCCGGCGCCCACACCCCTGCCGCGATCACCGCGGCAAGCGGCATGTTGACGTAGAAGATGGCGCGCCACGTGCTCACCGTGGTCAGCGCGGCGCCGTACAGCGGACCGACCACGCTGCCGATCTCCTGCACCGCGCCCACCACCCCGAGCGGCACACCACGCCTGCGCGCCGGCCACAGGTCGGCGACCAGCGCGAGCGTGACCGGAACCAGGCCCCCGCCGCCTGCACCCTGCACAGTGCGACCGACGACGATGACCCAGAGCGTGTTCGCCGACGCGGTGAGCAATGAGCCGGCGGCAAACGCGAGCAGGCAGAAGGCAAGCACCGGACCACGGCCGAAGATGTCGGACAGGCGGCCGAGCAGTGGCAGCACCGCGACATAGCCGAGCAGGAAGCCGCTGATGATCGGCGCCGCCTCCTGCAGGTGGGCGAGATCGACGCCGACCGACGCCATGATCGCGGGCAGCGCGACCACCACGACGTACGTATCGGCTGCCCCGAGCAACACGCCGGCGGACGCAAAGCCGAGCCGGCGGCGGGCCCCCGGGGAGGCCGACCCCAAGGGCGCGCGCATCTCAGCCGGCCGGGGGCGTGATCGTCACGTTTTGGCCGTAGTTGTCGAGAACAACCGTGAACGTGCTCGGGTGCGCCTTCTCGAAAAAGGGTCCGACCATCACCACCCGGCGCAGCTGGTGGGTGGTGGAATCGACTCCGATCGTGGCCTGCACCGGCTGCGAGGGGTCGGCGCTGGTGAGGAGCGCGGCGACGCGCGCACCCGGCATCGCGCATGTCACCTCGTCCAGCTGCTCGCCGTTGAGCCGATCACCGCTGCCGTTGGACGGCGAGCTGCAGACCGACAGCAGGCTGGAGAGGCCGTTGTTGGGATCGAGAAGCTTGCCTGGGTCTCCGAATCCGTACTGGGCAGGATCGGTCTTGTCGAACCCGGTGCCGAGCGGGGTGCGCGCGTAGAAAACGCCGGCGACCGAGACGACGTCGACGCTGACGGTGAAACCGGCGGCAACCACGGTCAGGGTGCCGGCGAACCCGTCGGGGCGCTTGGCCACGCCCTGTCCGCCGGAGATGAGCGTTCCTGTGCCGCCGACGTTGGCGCTGGTCAGCGTGAAGTGCAGCGACGGCGCCGAGTCGACGCTCTGCTTGCCGTCGCGCAGGAGTTGAGCCGGGTCCGGCGGCGGCGTACCGCACGACGACAGAAAGGCCAAAGTGGCCCCGGCGGTGAGCACACGGCTTGCGAAACGCACGCGTCGCCTCCCTCTGCTGGCTGCGCCGAGTATAGACAGCGCTCGCGGCAGCGCCCGATACTCGCGCGATGAGCGACTCTGCGGCCGAGCGAGTCGTGCCCATCGAGCGCTTCTTCGAGATCGACATGCGTGTCGGCCGTGTCCTCGAATGCGCACCGATCCCGCAGGCACGGCGCCCCGCGTACCGCTTGCTCATCGACTTTGGCGAACTGGGGCAGCGCACGTCATCGGCGCGCATCACCGACAACTACGCGCCGGCTCAGCTGATCGGCTCGCTGGTGGTGGCGGTTGTCAACCTCCCCGCGCGGCAGGTCGGCCCGGTGCGCAGCGAGGTCCTGGTGGTCGGCGCGTACCAGCACGGTTCGGAGCGCGTCGCCCTGCTCCGTCCGGACGGCGATTGCAGTGTTGGCGATCGGATCGGCTGACCCACGGGCCGCGTCCACGGCGTATACAGTGCCCTGCACACGCATCGGGAGGGATCGCGCAGCATGCCCCGGGACATCGACAAGGCCACGCGAGGCGCGTCGCCGATCCTGCTGGTGCTCGCCGCGCTCTGCTTCCTGCTGCCATTCATCGGGGTGTCGTGCAACACCTCGGCGGCGAGCGCGGCGATCGGCAGCCTCGGATCCATCGGGGGCTCCGCCAACAGCAGCGGCGCAACAGTGTCCGCCGCGTGCCTGAACGCCTTGAACGGACACGACTTCTACAACTACAGCGGTCTCAACCTGGTGACCGGTAGCGAGCCGACGGCGCAGGTCAACGTCCCGGGCTGTCCGGCGACCTCGAGCTCGACCCCGAGCTCGCCGCTGGCGGTCTCGCCGTCCGCGCAGGCGCCACCGCTCGGCATCGGCGTACAGCCCCTGCTGGTGGTGGCGCTCGTGCTCATCGTCGTCGGGATCCTGGGCGGCGCTCGGCGTGGTTCCGCCGGCCGGGTCGCCGCCGGTGGGGCGGCGCTGCTTGCCGCGATTCTCGTGGTTGTCAGTAACTCGACGGCGCATGCGGCCATCGTCAACAAGCTCGACAGCAGCGGCGCAGCGAACGGCTCGCTGCAGTCCGCCGGTCTGGGGGGCGCCGTCGACACCTTTTTCAACATCCACGCCGCCCTGGGATTCATCCTGGTCCTCATAGCGCTGGGGTTCACCGTCCTCGCCAACGCGGTGGCGCTGCTGGCAGAGCGGCGCGGCGTCCGCGGCGCAGCCTGGTCGCTGGGAGGCGTACCGCCGCCGGGCGGTTTCCCGCCGCGGCCTCCTGGCTTTCCACCGGCGCCCCCGCCCACGGGCTGATCTCAGCGCGCGTCAGCGCGTGAACTGCAGCCACGCCGCCGCGCCGAGCCCAAGCGACACGACCGCGATGCGCAGCGGTTGATCCGGCACCCGCCGCGCCATGGAGGCCCCGATCCGTCCGCCCACCAGGGTTGCCGGGGCGAGTGCGAGCACGTACACCCAGTGCACCGGTCCGAAGAAGGCGAAGACGATCCCGGACACCAGGTTCATCGCACCCGTGAGCGGCACCTTGAGGGCGTTGAGCCGCTGCAACGAGTCGCCGATGGTCACCGCGAGTAGCGCCAGCACAAGCACGCTGACCGCCGCGCCGAAGTAGCCTCCGTACACGGCGGTCACGAAGAGGCCTGCGCGGAGAAGCGATGAGCGGCTGCGCCCCCGCTTGTCGAGCACGCGGGCCAGGGGCCGCTGCGCCAGCAGCACGAGGCATGCCACCACGATGAGCGCCGGCACCACTCGGGTGAACACGCGGGCCGGCGTGGTCAGCAGCAGTACCGCCCCGATCACGGCTCCGGCCACCGCGTAGGGCAGGAGCCGGATCAGCCGCTGGCGTTGCCCGGCGAGCTCACGCCGGTAGCCGAGCACGCCGCCGATCGCCGCGGGCGCGATGCCCGCGGTGTTGGTGACATTGGCATCCAAGGGTGGCAGTCCCAGCGCCACCAGCAGCGGGAAGGTGAGCAGGGACCCGCCGCCGGCGATGGTGTTGGCGATGCCCGCGACCAGGCCGCCTGCCACCACCAGCAGCGCATCGCGCAGGCTCATCGATGCAACCCGGTCCCCCTCAGCCTCCGCCGCCGAGGAAGGGGATCCCGTACGTCTCCAGCCGCGCGCCGAGCGATGTCGGCCAGATCTCGGCGATGGCATCCGCCGTCCAGCCACCGTCGCGATATTCGGCGACGATCTCCCGCGGGTGCGACCACAGCGACAGCTTGTCACCACCGAGCCCGATGCACTGCCCGGTCACGTCCTTGGCGGCGTCCGAGGCCAGGAACACCAACAGTGGTGCGACGTCCTCGGGCATGCCCATGCCCATGTCCTTGCGGACCGTGTCGGGCAGCGGCTGACCCTGCTCGGCCGCTGCGACCATCTCCGCCATCCCGGGGATGCTGGAGATCATCCGGGTGAGCGCGTTGGGCACGATCGCATTGACGGTGATCTCGGCGCGGGCCAGCTCCATCGCCCAGGTGCGCGCGAAGGCCGCGATCCCCGCCTTGGCCCCGGCGTAGTTGGTCTGGCCGAAGTTGCCGCGCTGGCCGGCCCACGACCCCACCACCAGGATGCGGCCGCCGCGCCCCTGCGCACGCATCCGCACTGCGGCGGCGCGCGCGCAGGTGAACGTGCCGCGCATGTGAGTCTCGATGACCTTGTCGAAGTCGTCATCAGTCATCTTCCAGAGCACCTTGTCGCGGAGGATGCCGGCGTTGGTGCACATGACGTCGATGCCACCGAAGCTGTCGACGGCGCGCTGCACCAACCGCTCGGCGGCCTCGCTGCTGCCGACCGCGGCCACCTCGGCAACGGCGCTGTGGCCGGCGTCGGTCAGCTCCTTGACCGTCTGCTCGGCTACGTCCGCATCGATGTCGTTGATGACCACCGCGCACCCCGCTCCGGCGAGCGCACGCGCGTACGCGCGGCCGATGCCGCGCCCACTGCCGGTGACAACGGCGACCTTCCCGTCGAGGTTCATATATGTGTCCCTCCTCGCCCGACTGCACGTGGTCCGCGCACGTTGGGTCGCGGCGCGCCCATTGTCGCGGTCGCGCAACCGCGCCTGCCTCAGCCGCCGAGGTGGCCACCGCTGATGATCTCGGCGGCGACGTATGCCACCCATGGGATACCGGCGAGCAGCAGCCAGCGCCCGCGTGCGCTGCCGTTGCGCAGCAGCACCAACAGGCCGATGGCAACGGCGAGGGTGAACAGGCCGCCGAGGATGCCGCTGAATCCCGGTCGCCAGGGCGTGAACGTCAGCCCTACGAAGCCGAGCACGCAGGACTGGAACGCGGCCGACCCGGCCACGTTGCCGAAGGCGAGGCCGTCGTCGCCGCTGCGAACCCAGAGCACGCTGTTGAACGTCTCGGGCAGCTCGGTGGCGACCGGCACCACGATCAATGCGAGTGTGAGCGGGTTGGCGTGCAGGGCCGTGGCAGTGTCGTTGAGGGCGGAGACGAACAGCTCGGACCCGACCGCAAGCATCGCCACCGACACAAGCAGTTGCACGACGACGCTCCATGCCGGCGGTTCGCCCCGGCGGCGGCGCAGCAGGTGCAGCGGCTCGGGCATATCCCCGCTGGGGCTCCCGCCGCGCAGGGTGGCGCGAACGTACAGCGCGTAGGTGGCGAGCAGCCCGATGCCGACGACGATCCGGACCGCGGTGGGGAGGACGATCGCCACGAGCACTACCGAGAAGGCGCCGACGAACACGCCGAGGTCACGGCGCGCCTGGCCCCTGTCGAGGCGCAACGTGTGGTCGCGGCGAAGCATCACCGCCAGGCCGGTGATGGCCACGCCGACGCCGAGCAGGAGGAAGGGTGACCCCAGCACCGCTCCGCTGGCCACCGCGGCCGCGGACGGTTTCTGGCTGATCAGTGCGACCACAGGGACGAACGTCTCGGGCAGCGAGGTGCCCAGCGCGGCGAGCAGGCTGCCGGTGGCCCCGCTGGCCAGCTTGAGACCGAACCCCGCCCACTCCACAGCGTTGGTGAACAGTTCGGACGCGGCGACGATGAGAAGCAGAGCGCCGATGAACAGCAGTGCCTCGGTCACGAGCCCATGCGCTTGCGCATCCGGTCGATGGGTGCGGCCAACCAGCTGCTGCTCAAGGCGACCACGCTGCGCAGTGTCACCGGCTGGATGCGGTGCACGGGTGGTGCTCCCTCAGAACGTGCCAGCGCGTCGTAGACCCGCTGGCGGCACCACGGAAACGCCGTGAGCGGGATCGCGTCCGCGGTCACGAACGTCGTGCGCAGCGACTCGATGGTCCAGTGCCGTTCGCCGCCGGCCAGCTCGGCGAGGAACACCGCATCGGCCGCGTTGCGCAGGCCGCTCCACGAGTACACCCCGACCAGGCCACGGATGTTGACCCGGTACCCGGTCTCCTCTTCTGTCTCCCGCACCGCAGTCTCCGCCGGGTCCTCGTCGGGCTCGACGTGTCCGCCAGGAAGCTCCCATCCCGGCGGGAACGGGCGCAGCTGGAGCAGCACCCGGGATCCGTCAACGATCGCGGCCTGGGCACCCTGGACCGGCCAGGCGACACCGTCCACGACCACCTGCGACGGCCGTTTGGCTCGGCGATCGCGCGAGGTCAATCCAGCTCGACGCGCTTGGGGCGCCGCGCCGCTGCTTGCTTGGGCGCGCGGCGCCGGCCTCGCGGCTGTCGAGGCGTGCGTGTGCTGTTGTGCTCGATGATCACCGCGAGCGCCAGGAGCAGCTCGCGCTGGGCGTTGATCAGGTGCAGCTGCGCGTCGGGGGGGACGACCTCACCGAGCGCGTTGGCGAGCAGCTGCATGACGTCAGCGACGACCTTGCCGGGCTCAATGGTGAACGGTTCGCTCACCGCTTCGTCCCCGCGAATGTCACGCGCAGCATGCCCTCGTCCAGCTTTCCTTTGATCACCCTGGTGCCGTTGAGCACGCGGGGCAGGCTGATCTCGCGCTTGTACGGACCGACACTGACGAACAGCTCACCGGGACGGTGGGTGATATCCACCTCCTCCTTATCGACAAAGGGGAGTTGCAGCTGCAGCTCGTAGTGGTCACCCACCTTTTTGAGGTGCTGCGACACCGTGGTGTGGAACCGCTGGGTGGGATCCGTGTCCCCGAAGATCGCCTCGCCCATCTCGGCGAGCGAGTCGAGCCCGACGATCTCGTGGTCGAAGAGCGGGGTGCGCCGGATCGGAACCGGTGAGAACGCGGTCTCGACAAGCGCGTCGTACTTCTTCTGGGTGCGGTGCCAGGCCGCGAAGTAGTCGTCGGTGACCTCATCAGGAAGGATCCGGTTCACCACCACCAGGTCGGTCAGGTAGTCGTAGAGGCAGAGGTAGGTGAACGCACGCTGCGCCTCCTTGACCACCATCTTCTCGAGGTTGAGCACCAGGCGCACCGTGCAGATCTTCGGGTCGCCGAGGATGTTCTTCATGCCGTCGAGGTCGAAGAGGAGGTCCTTGATGTGGCCAAAGATGTCGTCGGTGGGCAGGGGGATATTGGTGAACGGCTGCACCACCGGGCGGGCCACCTTCCACACCTTGCGCTCGACCGGGAAGATCTTGGTGAGGTACCAACGCGCCACGTCGGGGAAGGCCCGCAGCTGCAGGGTCTCGCCGGTGGGCGCGCAGTCGACGATCACCACGTCATAGATGCCCTGCTCCTTGTGGCGCTTGATCCACATCAGGCTGGCCACCTCCTCCATCCCGGGAGGCGTCGCCATCTCCTCGGCGACAAAGTCGTCGACACCCCACGAGGCGAAGAGGGAGATGAGGTAGCGGTGGACGCGCTCCCAGTGCTCCTCCATCTCGTGGAGCGCGTTGATCTCCTGGGCGTCGAGGTTGGGCGCGACGTTGGTGGGGTGGTCGCCGAGCTCGACGTCGAACGAGTCACCGAGTGAATGGGCTGCGTCCGTCGAGATGATCAGGGTACGGTGTCCCAGCTTGGCGCACGCCACCGCGGTGGCCGCAGCCACCGTGGTCTTGCCGACGCCCCCCTTTCCCGTGTACAGGATGACGCGCACGGCGCCTACTTGACGACGTTGCTGACGATGATGTCCGCAACGATGATGAGCACGATCATGAGGGCCGCGATGATGGCGACGCGGCGCAGGTCGGCGGGTACGTAGGGGACCCGGTCGAAGGGGATCGCCGCATCCTCGCTCTCCAGCGCCTGGATGTAGCCCTGGGTCTGACCGCGCGTGGACCGCGGCCGCGCCGTGGGAGCGCTGGCCCCAACCCGCTCGACGCGTCGCCGCCCGGGGTCGGACGTGGGGATGCGGACGGCCACCGACGCGGCGGCGTCAGCGACCGGCTTGGTCTCCTCGGCGACCTCGATGTCCTCGACATCGGCGGCACCCGCGCGAGTCGCCCCGGTGGCCCCCGCTGCTCCCGGAGCACCGGACGTCAGTGGACGGAAGGAGGGGCTGGGGCGGCGCGTGACGGCGCGCTGCTTCTGCTTGCGTGTCTTCTTGGCCATAGCCGCGGCCCAAGGGTATAGGAATGGCTCCAGCGCGGCGTGCGCCGAGGAAGGCGCGAAGACGGGGGGCCGCAGACGCCGGATGGGTTCGGCCTCGACAGGAACGTGAAGCCGGAATGTTGTGGGTGCCCGGCGCCTGCTGCCCGTGGTTCCTTGTGGGGAAGCCCCACATCTTGTGGTTCCGGCGAGACCCTACCACATCATGGAGGGCTCGCCGAGTTCAGACGTTGAAGCGGAAGTGCACCACGTCGCCGTCCTGCACCAGGTAGTCCTTGCCCTCGAGCCGCTGTTTGCCCTGCTCGCGCAGGGCGAGGTACGACCCTGCGGCGAGCAGGTCGTCGACGCCACTGACCTCGGCGCGGATGAACCCCTTGGCAAAGTCGGTGTGGATGCTCGCGGCGGCATCGACGGCGGCGAGGCCGCGGCGCAGTTCCCACGCGCGTACCTCCGTCTCCCCTGCGGTGAAGAACGTGATCAGGTCGAGGAGGCGGTAGGCGCGCTGCGCGAGGCGGTCCAGCCCGGGCTCCCCGATGCCCAGGTCAGCCAGAAAGCCGACCCGGTCGGCGGCGTCGAGCTCGGCCAGCTCGGCCTCGATCCGCGCCGAGATCGCGATCGCCTCGCCGCCGCTCTCCGCGGCGCGCTGTCTGATGGCTTCCGGGACATCGCCTCGGGCTGCCGCCTCCTCAGCGACGTTGACCACGACGACCAGCGGCGTGGCGGTGAGCAGCCACAGTTCGCGAAGCTCCTCGCGTTCGGTCGCGCTCAGCCGCATGGTTCGCACCGGCCGGCCGGCGTCGAGGTGGTCGCGAACCCGGCTGAGCAGGGCGATCGTCTCCACCGCCTTCTCCTTCTGAAGTCGCACCGTCTTCTCGGCGCGGTCGAGCCGCTTGGTGACGGTATCGAGGTCGGCGAGCTGCAGCTCGAGCTCGATGACGTCGATGTCGCGCAGGGGGTCGACGCTGCCTTCGACGTGGGTGACGTCGGCGTCGTCGAAGCTGCGCACCACCAGCGCGATCGCGTCGCACTCCCGGATGTGGCCGAGGAAGCGGTTGCCCAGGCCCTCGCCACGACTGGCGCCGCGCACCAGCCCGGCGATGTCGGTGAACGTCACCGATGCCGGGATCACCTTGGGGGGATGGAACAGCTCGGCGAGACGCTGCAGGCGCCGGTCGGGCACCGCCACCACGCCGGTGTTCGGCTCGATGGTGGTGAACGGGTAGTTGCCCACCTGCGCCCCGGCGGTGGTGAGGGCATTGAAGAGTGTGGACTTCCCCGCATTGGGAAGCCCGACGATGCCCACCGACAGGCTCACAACAGCTCGAGTTCGAAGGCGCGGTGCAACGCGCGCACCGCGTCCTCGACGCGGTCCCTGTCGATGATGCAGGTGACGCGGATCTCGCCGGTGCTGATCATGCGGATGTTGATCTTCTCGGTGGCCAGCGTCTCGAAGATCCGACCGAAAACGCCGGGAGAGCCGAGGATCCCGGTGCCGACGACGGTCACCTTGGCGATGTCACGGTCGGCGTCGACCCCGGCAGCGCCGACGGCGGCGGCGATCCGCTCCAGCAGCGGTTGAGCCCGCGCCAGCTCCGACTCGGCAAGGGTGAACGACAGATCGGTGTGGCCGGAATGGCTGACGTTCTGCACGATGATGTCGACGTTCACGTGGGCATCGCCGAGCGGGCCGAACACCGCAGCGGCGATACCGGGGCGGTCGGGCACACCGAGCACCGTCACCTTGGCGACGTCGATCTCGTGCGCGATGCCGCGCACCTTGGGGCGGTCTTCCATCATCTGGTGCCTGCGTATCAGGGTGCCGGGGCCGTTGCCGAAGGCTGAGCGCACCCGGATCGGCATGGAGTATGCCTCGCCGATCTCGACGGCCCGCGGGTGCATCACCGCGGCACCCGCGGCGGCCATCTCCAGCATCTCGTCGTAGTCGATGACGGGGATCGGGCGTGCGTCGGCCACCACCCGCGGGTCGGCGCTGTGGATGCCCTCGACGTCCGTATAGATCTCGCACTCGTCGGCCTGCAGAGCCACCGCCAGCGCCACCGCGGTGGTGTCCGAGCCGCCGCGACCCAGCGTGGTCACGTCGAACTGCTCGGTGGCTCCCTGGAACCCGGCCACGATGACCACCCGTCCCGCGGCGAGCTGCTCGATGACGCGTTGCGGAACGATGTCCGTGATCCGCGCGCTGCGGTGAGGCCCGCTGGTGCGAATGCCGGCCTGCAGGCCGGTGAGCGACACCGCGTCGACGCCTCGAGCGTGCAACGCCATCGCCAGCAGCGGCGCGGTCACCGTCTCGCCGGTGCTGAGCAGCATGTCCATCTCCCGCGACGGCGGGTCGGCGTCGAGCTGGTACGCCAGGGCGATGAGCTCGTCGGTGGTGTCACCCATCGCGCTCACCACCACCACAATCCGTTCGATGGCGCTGCGGGTCTTTGCCACACGCTCGGCGACAAGGTCCAGCTTGGCAACCCCGGCGAGGCTGCTGCCCCCGTACTTCTGCACGACAACGGTCACGCGCGCACCTCGACCCGCGAGCCGAAGTTGCGCGGTCGCAGCACGAGTACCGTGCCGGGCAGCGCCAGCCGGTCTGCCGCGGCCTGCATTGCTCTGCTGACCGGCTCATGACCGCGCGAGCACAGCGCCAGCACGGACGGTCCGGCACCGGCGAGGCACGCTCCATCGGCGCCGGCCTCGTAGGCGGCCGTGATCAGGGCGCCCGTCGCCGGGAGCAGGGCTGTGCGTTGCGGCTGGTGCCAGCGGTCGTCCATCGCCTCGCGAAGCGCGGGATAGTCGCGGAGCGCCACCGCGCGCACCAGCAGCGCGCAGCGCGATGCGTTGAAGATGGCGTCCTCTCGCGAGAACTGCCGCGGAACCACCTCGCGAGCCGCGCGCGTGGTCAGCCGGTCGGTCGGCGCGAAGACCACCGCATGCATCTCGTCGGGCGCGTCGATGCGCTGCACGGCGGCGCCGGGGGCGCAGATGACCAGGCCGCCCATGAGCGCGGCCGCTACGTTGTCCATGTGTCCCTCGAAGCCAACGGCGCAGTCGAGGATCTGACGCTCGTCCCACGGCGCGCGGTGCAGCGCCACGGCGACGAGCACGCCGCTCAGCGTCCCCGCGGCGCTCGACCCCAGCCCGGCTGCGACGGGAATGCTGTTGGTGCAGCGGAGGTGCACGCCGCGCTCGCGCTGCGGGATGCCGAGGCGTTGGCAGGCCTCCAGGTACGCGCGTGCCACGAGGTTGTGATCGGGGTCGAGCAACTCGGGGTTCGACCCGACGAGCTCGATCTCGATGGTGACCTCGCCGTCGTCGGTGGGGGTGGCGACCACCTCGTTCTGAGCCTGGAGAGCAAGTGCCAGCATGTCGAAGCCCGGCCCGAGGTTGGCGACGCTTGCCGGGACGCGAACGGTGGCCCGCATCAGAGGCGCAGCGCCGCGGCGATCGACGCCATGTCGGCCGCGACGGCGGTCGGTGCCGGCAGGCCTTCGACGGCCACCGCCGGGTCCTTGAGACCGTTGCCGGTGAGCACGCAGACCACAGATGTGCCGAGCGCGACCGTGCCCTCACGCACCGCCCGCCGCAGCACCGCCAGCGCGGCGGCCGACGCCGGCTCGCAGAACACGCCCTCCATGGTGGCCAGGTCGCGCTGCGCCGTGAGGATGTCGCCATCGCTCACCGCCAGGATCGCGCCCTCGGACTGGTCGCGAGCGTCGACTGCCCCCTGCCATGACGCCGGGTTGCCGATGCGGATCGCGGTGGCCACCGTCTCCGGCGTCTCGATGGGATGGCCGGCGACGAGTGGCGCCGCACCCTCGGCCTGGGCGCCGATCATGCGTGGCAGCCGGGTGCACAGGTCGGCGGCGCGGTACTCGCGGAAGCCCCGCCAGTAGGCGGTGATGTTCCCCGCGTTGCCGACAGGGATGGCCACAACATCAGGCGCGTCGCCGAGCTCATCGACCAGTTCGAAGGCGGCCGTCTTCTGGCCCTCGATTCGGTGCGGGTTGACGGAGTTGACGAGCGTGATCGGCAGCTGCTGCGCCAGGTTGCGCACCGCGGCCAGGGCAACGTCGAAGTTGCCGTCGACGGCCAGGACCTCGGCGCCGTGGACCTGCGCCTGCACGAGCTTGCCCGTGGCGATTCGTCCCGACGGGATGACGACGATGGTGCGCAGACCGAAGCGCGCCCCATACGCGGCCGCCGACGCCGATGTGTTGCCGGTGCTGGCACACACGAGCGCGGTGCTGCCCGCCTCGAGCGCGCGCGCCACCGCCACCACCATGCCGCGGTCCTTGAAGGAACCGGTGGGGTTGAGGCCCTCGAGCTTGAGATGGAGGCTGCCCAGGCCGAGCTCCCCGCGGAGCCGCGGTGCCTCGACGCACGGGGTCTCGCCTTCGAAGAGGGTGATGCGCGGCGTCTCGGCGGTGATCGGCAGGCGGGCCGCGTAGCGCTCGATGACGCCGCGGCGGATCGGCATCAACCGGGGCCCACGGCGTCCATGACGGCAACAACGGCGTCGACCGCCCCCAGCGAGTCGAGGGTCTCGGTGGCGTGTTCGAGCATCTCGGCCCCAACCGGTCCTGTCAGCACAGCAAGTTGCGTCTCACCGTCGCCTTCCGGCGCCGCCGCCGCCACCACGACGATGCCCCGGTCCTCCAGCGCCTGGGTCACCAGTGACGCAGCATCCGGCACGTCGGCGAGGCGCACCCTGATGTAGGCGCCGCGCTCCACAGCAGCGGGATCGGGAGCAGGGAGCCGGCGGGTCGGGGCGCGCGGTGGTTGATGAGGCACCCTGACCGACGCGACCACGTCGGACACCACGGCGCTCGCAGTGCTGTCACCACCACCGCCGAGCCCGCTCACCATGACCCAGCCGGCGAGGTCGGCCGTGACCAGGAGCACGTTGTCGGCATCGTCGATACCGTGCAGGGGGTGGCCGGCCAGCACCAGGGTCGGCCGCACCGAAAGCGCCACGCCGTCGCCGGCGGGCGCGGCCTGGGCGACCAGCTTGATGCTCCCTCCCAGGCTCCGCGCGCAGCGAATGTCGAGCGTGTCGACACCCGCGATCCCGGTGCGGTCGACATCGTCCGGGGTGAAGCCTGCGTCGAACGCCAGCCGGCTGAGCAGCACCAGCTTGGCGGCGGCGTCGTGGCCGTCGACGTCGGCGCTCGGGTCGGCCTCGGCGAAGCCGCGCCGCTGGGCCTGGCCGAGCGCGGCCACCAGCCCCATGCCCTGGCGCTCCATCGCGCTGAGGATGATGTTGGTGGTGCCGTTGATGATCATCTGCAACCCTGTGACCCGGTCACCGCGCAGGCTGTCGTTGAGCAGCGCCACAGCGGGCATGCCACCTCCCGCCGCCGCCTCGTAGCGCAGCGATACCTCGAACTCATCCGCCAGCGCACACAGCTCGAGGCCGTGGGCGGCCAGCGCTGCCTTGTTGGCGGTCACCACGGGTTTGCGCAGACGCAGCGCGCGCTCCATCAGCGCGCTGGCGCGGTCAACCCCACCCATCACCTCGACGACCACAGCGACCGCAGCGTCGTCGACCAGCGCCTCGGGCTCACCGTCAATCCGTACCGCCGGCGGCAGCGCGACGTTGCGGGGTCGAGCCGGGTCGCGCACGGCGACGCGGCGGAGCACAGGGACTGCCCCGGCGCGTTCGCCGAGCAGCTCCCACTCATCTATGAGCCGGCGCGCCACCGCCGATCCCACCGTGCCGAGCCCGATCAGACCCACCCCAACATCCGCAGTCATCGCCGCCGGAGTCTACGGGCGCCGCCGCGGCGTCAGATGAGGTGGCGCTTCCAGGCCAGCAGCACCGCGGCGGCCCGGTCGCGGCAGTCGAGCTTGGTGAAGATGTTGCTGACGTGCGTCTTGACGGTGTTCTCGCTGACGAACAGTGCGGTGGCGATCTGGGCGTTGTTGTGGCCGTCGGCCATCAGCCGGAGCACCTCGAACTCGCGGGTGGTGAGGCCGCCGTCGTCACGTGCGGCGTCCATCATCTCCGGGTCGAGCAGGGATTCGCCGGCGGCCACGGCCCGGATGGCGCCGGCGAGCTCTTCGCGCGATGAGTCCTTGAGAAGGTAACCGCGGGCCCCGGCACGCAGTGAGGGAAAGATGTAGTCCTCGTTGCGGTACGTGGTCAGCACGATGACGCGCGCCTCAGGATCGTCCGAGCGGATCCGGCGGAGCGCTTCGATGCCGTCGAGCACCGGCATCTGCACGTCGAGAAGGGTGATGTCAGGGCGCTCGCGGCGGGCCATCATCACCGCCTCCTCCCCGTCAGCGGCCCGGGCGACGACCACAATGTCGTCTTCGAGCTCGAGCATGGTGATGAGCCCCTCACGCACCACGGGGTGATCGTCGGCGACGAGCACACGGATCACTGCCCGATTATCCGCGCCCGCCGCCACCAACAGCCCTCCGGGATCGAGGTTGCGACACCGGCGCTACGCGCTGGCCGCCGTCTGCTGGGGTTCGAGCGGCACGCGCAGCGACACCCGGGTGCCTCCCTCGGCCTGGCTGGTGACCTCGAGCTCGGCCCCGATCAGGTGGGCGCGCTCGTGCATACCGACCAGCCCGAACCGACCCGCTTTGGACCCGCCCTCGTCGTCGACGTTGAACCCGGTCCCGTCGTCGCTGATCAACAGCCGCAGCTCTCCTCCGCCGGCGCGGAGCTCGACGTCGACGAGGTGCGCACCGCTGTGACGGCCGGCGTTGGCCAGCGCCTCCTGGAGGATACGGAAGACAGCCACCTCCGACTGCGGGGCGAGCGCCAACTCACGCGGGACACCGTCGTTGCGCACCGTGACCGTGATGCCGGTGCTCGATCCGAACCGCTCGGCTTCCAGGGTGACGGCGGCGGTCAGCCCGGCCGCCTCGAGCGGCATCGGGCGCAGGTTCCAGACACTGCGCCGCGCCTCCTGCAGAGCAAGGCGCGCCTGTTCGCGGGCGGCGACGACGAGGTCGCGAGAGCGCTCGCCCCGATTGCGGGTCTGCATCGCCTCGGCGGCTTCGAGCTGGAGCACGATGCCGGTCAGCTGCTGGGCGAGGGTGTCGTGGATCTCCCTGGCCAGGCGGGTGCGCTCCTCGAGGACGGCGAGCTCACGTCCCTCGACGGCGAACTGAGCGGTCCTCAGCGCCAGGCCGACCTGGTCGGCGACGGCGCCGAGCAGGATGCGGATGCGCTCGGGCACCTGGACAGACGAGGCCACCAGCGCAGCGAGCGCGCCCAGCGGTGCCCCGCCCGCCCCGACCGGCATGGCCACGACCCGGCCGGCCGAGGACTCACGCACCGCCAGCGCGTTGGTGCTCAGGGCCACGGCCACCCCTTCGGCCAACTCGTCGGCTGCGTCTCCGAGCCTTCTCGGATGGTGGGTGACCATCTGCGGGAGGTCGCGGGCCATTGTGTATCCCGCGGCGGCGGCGACGGGCAGGATCGCTCGCACCGCCTCCACCGCTCCGCCGAGCAATTCAGCGGGATCGAGCGACCGGGTCAGGGTGGCGGCCAGCGCGTTGAGAGCGACCAGCTCCTCGTTGCGGTCGCGCAGCTCCTCGGTGCGATCGGCCACGCGCCCCTCGAGGTCGCGGGCAGCGGCGAGCAGCGCCTCTCTCGAGCTGTTGATCTCGCGGCGCATTCGCTCGAGGGCCTCGCTGAGCAGCCCGACCTCGTCGTCGCCCTGGCGGGGCACCGGCTCGTCCGTGTGCCCCTGGGCGAGCCGCTCCGCCGAGGTGGTCAGGGCGCGCACCGGGCCCACCAGGCGGCGGGAGAACAGCGCGGCAAGAAGGATCGCGATCACCCCGATGACCACCGAGAGCGGCAGCAGCTGGAGCAGCAGGATGCGGCGCACTCCGTTGCGGATGCCGTCTCCGAGGGAAGCGGCCGCCGGGGCGAGGTCACGCGTCGGCACCACCGTCGCCAGGGTCCAGTGGACGTCGTTCACCGGCGCCGTGAACAGCTCGCGGGGAACGCCCGCGATGGTGGCGGTGATGACCGGGGGGTTGTGGGTGGTCAGCTGCGTGAGCGAGATCCCGGGGGCGGTGAAGAGGCTGCCCTCGTAGCCGCTCGCGAGCCCGAAGTCGGGGATCGCGCCGGCGCCACCGCTGAGCCAGCGTCCGCTCGGGCTCAGCAGCACCGCGTAGGCGTCAGGCAGCGTCGAGACTGACGCTGGCAGCAGCCCGGCGATGGCCGCCGTCGAGAGCTCGGCCCCGACCAGCAGGTCACTGGTCGACGGCAGCGCCGTCCAGAGGGTGACCGAGGACCCCGGCGTGAACGCCGCCGTGTCGATGTCGCTCCAGGCCGGGTAGATGGGGTTCTTGGTCGCGTCGCCGCTGACGGTCGCCACGGCGGCCACGACCTGGCGGTCGAGAAGTCGGACGGGATCGATGCGGTCGTTCTCGAACAGGGTGGTCAGCACGGTGAGGTCGACGACCGGTGTCTCAATGAGCTCGTGGTTGCTCCGGCTGTACAGCCACACTGCGCTGACCGAGGGATGTCGCTTGCGCAGAGCGTCGAGAGCGCTGGCGATCGCCGCGCGGCCGGCGGCGAGCGGGTCGGTGACGTCGGCGGCCCCAAGCAGGAGAGGACTCCCCGCCCCGACCAGGCTGACCGCCGGGCCCGGCGCGGTGAGGAGGCGGGCCCCCCCGGTGATGATGCGGGCCGGCTGGGTGGCCGCCCTGCTGGCCCTGACCGCGGGATCGATTGCCGCGGCCACCTGCCCCAGGTCGGTGCCGATGCTGTTCAGCGACGTCTGTATGCTGCCTGCACCGTCCACCGCGGCGCCGCTCTCGCGCTGCTCGGCGTCGGCGACGATGGTGCGGTGGGCCTCGTCGACAGTGGTCTGGTTGACGGCAGCGAGCTCGGCGCCGACCAGCGCCGTCAGCGCCGCCAGGGGCAGCAGCGCCACCGCGAGCATGGCGACGAGGATCCGCCGGTTGAGACGGCGCGATCGCGACCGGCGCGCGAACAAACGGGTCATGAAACCGGCCTTGAGTATACGAGGCCGCTTTGCGTTGACCCACGAAGATCACCCCAACGGGTGATGGCGCGTCGGCACGGCGGCTGCCAGAATGCGGGCCCTAGCCGCCGCTTTGGGGTGGCATGTTTGGCGCGGGATGGTGTGCCCGGCCGGGAGAGAGACGCGTATGAAACATCGACGGATAGCAATGGCACTGGCGGTGCCGGCGCTGATTGCCACCGCCTGTGGCAGCGGTGGCGGGACCAGCAGCAGCTCGAGTGGTCAGGCGCTCGCGGCCAACCAGCTCTTGAGGTTCCCGATCACCGACGACATTAAGACGCTCGACCCGGGGCACGTGTCCACGGCCGTCGACATCTCCTTCGTTCAGAACGTCTTCAGCGGCCTCTATCGCTTCGACGACAGCCTCAAAGAGGTTCCCGACATCGCCACCGGGCCGCCGGACATCTCGTCGGACGGCCTCACCTACACCTTCCACCTGCGTCAGAATGTGAAGTTCTCCAACGGGGACAAGGTCACCTCCGCCGACGTCCTCTACAGCTGGAACCGGGCCGCTCGGCTCAACGACTCGTACGGCATCGTCTTCCAGCCGGTGGCCGGTTACAGCGCCGTCGCTCCCGCGAGCGGCACGCCCACCGCAACATCGTTGTCGGGTCTCTCCGCCCCCGACCAGTTCACGGTCAAGGCGGTCCTCTCCCAGCCTGCCAGCTACTGGTACACCGAGGTGGCGCTCTGGACGGCCGACGTCGTCGACCAGAAGGTCATCCCCAATGACACCGACAAGACCTGGTGGACCAACGCGGCCACGGCGATCGGCACCGGGCCCTTCAAGCTGACCGCGTACGTGCCCAAGGATCACCTCTCCTTCGCCAACGTTCCCAACTGGTGGGGCGGCAGCACCGGGCACCTGACTGACATCGAGGCAACCGTCCTTGCCGACCAGTCGAGCCAGGTGACCAAGTACCAGGCCGGCGGCTTCGACGAGATCGGCCCGGCCGACAACTACCCGCCGCTGAGCGCGGTCCGCAACTTCCAGGCGAACCCGGCCACGGCGAGCCAGTTCGTCAACATCCCCGGCGGACGCACCACGTGGGTCGGCTTCAACTTCAAGACGGGCCCGTTCGCACCCGCGGGCGGCAACCTCCAGGACCCCGTCGCCCTGGCAGGGCGGCGCGCGTTCAGTGAGGCGATCGACCGCACCCAGCTGGTCAACGTGGCCTGCGGCCCGGGCGGCATCGTGTGCAAGCCCGCGACCGGCGGCGTCATCAGCAAGGGTCTGGACGCCTACCTCGGTGACAACCAGGACGCCACCGGGGTCTTCGACGCCACCAAGGCCAAGGCCGACCTGCAGACATGGGACCCGAGCGGGACCAAGCAGAAGGGCCTCGTGTACTGGTATAACACCACCACCTCGAACAAGGCGATCGCGGACAACCTGCAGTCGCAGTGGCAGACCAACCTCGGTGTCCACGTCGACACCCAGAGCACGGACTTCCCAACCTTCCTGACCGCTCGCCAGGACAAGAAGTACATCCTCTTCCGTGACAGCTGGGGCGCCGACTACAACAACCCGCAGGACTGGTTCGACAACCTGTTCATCTGCTCCCAGGCCGCCGTGGGGCTGGGCAACAACGACGGCATCTGCGACCCGCAGGTCGACACGCTCGTCAAGAAGGCCGAGACCGAGAGCGGCAGCCAGTCGATCACCGACTACCAGGCTGCCATGAAGCAGCTGATCACCGACTTCGCGTTCGCCAACATCGAGTACGGGGCCAACCAGTACTTTATCAAGCCGTACGTCCAGGGCGGCGGGGGCAACGCGCTCTACGACAACTCCTGGACCAGCATCTCGATCGCGGCTCACTAACCAAGCTTTCCCCGTTCTCAAACGGGACTAGAGCGTCGTATCATCCGGGGAGCCCGCCATCGCGGCGGGCTCCCCGATCCGTTCCGCGTTCCGCGTTCCTCCTCCTTGTCACAGGCGGGAGACCCGATGTCCAGAGGCACACTCATCTACGGCGGCAAGCGCCTCCTCTTGGTGCTGGGCACGGCTTTCATCGTGTCCACGGTGACCTTCCTCTTGGTGCACTCCCTGGCGGGGAACCCCTTCACCTGCGAGAAGAATCCCGCCGGCTGTCAGCACGAGGCAGCGGCCTACGGCCTCAACAACAACCTCTTCATCCAGTACAAGAACTTCGTCTGGAACCTGGTCCACGGCGACCTCGGATACTCCTACGTCAACCAGGGCGTCCAGGTGATGCCGCTGCTGATCAAGGAAGCCGGCAACAGCCTGATCCTCGGACTGTTCGCGATCATCGTCACCATCGTGGTGGGGCTGATCATCGGGGTCACCGCGGCGATCAAGCAGAACAGCTGGATCGACTACTCGCTGTCCAGCTTCGTGGTCTTCGGCTACAGCGTGCCCAGCTTCGTGCTCGCCACCTTCCTGATCATCCTCACCGCCATCGCGCTGCCCAACTGGGCGAACAGCATCGGCTGGGGAGCGCCGGAACAGATACCCCTCCCCGCGATCGCGCTGGGGCTGCCCTATGCGGCCGTGGTGGCGAGGCTGACCCGCGCGAGCATGCTCGACGTCATCCGCCAGGACTACGTGCGAACGGCCTGGGCCAAGGGACTCTCCTCGCGCGTGATCATCGTTCGGCACGCGTTGCGCAACGCGCTGATCCCGGTGATCACCGTCGGTGGGCCGCTGGTCACCGCCATCATCACCGGCTCGGTGGTCATCGAGACCATCTTCGGCATCCCCGGGCTGGGCAAGGAGTTTGTCAACTCCATCCTCAACCGTGACTACGGCATCGTCGTCGGTCTGTACACCTTCTACGCGATCCTGGTGGGACTGGCCAACCTGGGCGTCGACCTTCTGTATCCAGTGCTTGATCCGAGGATTCGCTACGCATGACCACCATCACCACGGGCCAGAACATGGGGCCGCCGATCGCCCCTCCCGGAATCAGCGAGGCCACCGATTACTCGATCGCTCCTGAACAGGTCAGCCTCTGGCAGGACGCCTGGCGGCGGTTCCGCCGCAACAAGCTGTCGATGGTGGGCATGGTGGTCTTCTTCATCGTCCTGCTGACGGCGTTCGTCAGCATCTTCTGGACACCGTACAGCCTCTACGCGCAGGGCCTGGGCGACGTGGCGGCTCCGCTGACCTTGCAGCACCCGTTCGGCTTCGATGCATCCGGCCGTGACGTGCTCAGCTTCATCATGAAGGGCGCCCAGGTGGCCGTCGTGGTCGGGGTGCTGACCGCGGTGTTCACATCGGTGGTGGGCATCGCCGCCGGTCTGGCCGCCGGCTTCTTCCGGGGCTGGGTCGACACGGTGATCAGCGGGATCACCTACATCGGCTACGGCATTCCCAACCTGCTGATCGCCTTCCTGATCCTGTTCATCACCAACCGGCCGAGCATCTTCAACGTCATCATCGCCCTGAGCGTGACCAGCTGGATGGACATGGCCCGGCTGGTGCGCGGCCAGACCCTGGCCCTGCGCGAGCGCGAGTTCGTCGAGGCGGCGCGGGCCACCGGCACCAAGAATCTGCCCATCATGATCCGCCACGTGCTCCCCAATGCGCTGGGACCGATCATCGTCCAGGCCACATTCCTGATCCCCGCCGCGATCCTCTTCGAGGCCTTCCTCAGCTTCCTCGGCTTCGGACTGCCCTCGCCCGATCCTTCGTGGGGCGCGATGGTCTCGGCCGGCCTGCAGGACCGCTTCCTCACCTACCACACCATGATCATCCCGTCGCTCGCACTCCTGATCACGCTGATGGCGGTGAACTTCATCGGCGACGGACTCCGCGACGCGCTGGACCCGAGGCTGAAGCGGTAGATGGCGGCGATCCTGGAGGTCAAGGGCCTCAAGACTCAATTCATCGTGCGCGGCGGGATCGTCCGTGCGGTGGACGGCATCGACTTCCGGGTGAACAAGGGCGAGACCGTCGGGATCGTCGGCGAGTCCGGCTCCGGCAAGTCGATGACGGCGCTCTCGATCCTGCGGCTGGTGCCGGAACCGGGCAAGATCGTCGAGGGCAGCATCACCTTTGACGGCCGCGACGTGCTGGCCATGAACGATGACCAGCTGCGCAAGTTCCGCGGCAACGACATCTCGATGATCTTCCAGGACCCGATGTCCTCACTGAACCCCGTGCTGAAGGTGGGGTACCAGATCGAGGAGGCGATGAGGGCCCACGACCGGTTCACTCCCGAGGAGGCCAAAGCCAGGGTCCCGCTGCTGCTGCGCCGAGTCCGCATCCCCGATCCCGAGCGCCGTGCCAAGGAGTACCCGCACCAGTTCTCGGGTGGCATGCGCCAGCGTGCGATGATCGCCATGGGGTTGTCGAACGAGCCTGAGGTGCTGATCGCCGACGAGCCGACCACGGCGCTCGACGTCACCGTCCAGGCCCAGATCCTCGAGCAGCTCCGCGACCTCAACAAGGAGTTGGGCACGGCGATCGTGCTGATCACCCACAACATGGCGGTGGTGGCCAACATCTGCACCTGGGTGGTGGTGATGTACGCGGGCCGGGTCGTGGAGCAGGGACCAACCGAAGAGATCTTCCGCAGCCCGCAGCACCCCTACACCTGGTCGCTGCTGCGCTCGATCCCGCGCATCGACGAGAAGCTCGGCGGCAAGCTGCTCACCATCAAGGGCCTCCCGCCCGACCTGACCAACCTGCCGCCTGGTTGCAAGTTCCATCCGCGCTGCCGGTTCACCGTCGATCGCTGTTTCACCGAAGAGCCCGAGCTGATGACAGTCGGGCCGCAGCACGAATCGCGCTGCTGGGTGCAGATGGACAACGTTGCCGACCGCGACTCCGACATTCGCGAGGTGCCGGTGGTGCCCGAGGCAGAGAATGCAGCAGTCTGAGGTGGCAGCCCCCTCGTCGGCGTGGGTGGCGGGGAAGGGCGAACCGCTGGTCTCGCTGCGTGACGTCTTCAAGCGATTCCCCAGCGGCCGCCAGCAGGTCCGCGCCGTCGACGGCGTCAGCCTCGACATCATGCAGGGTGAAACGCTCGGCCTGGTCGGCGAATCCGGCTGTGGCAAGTCGACGCTCGGTCGAGTGGTGACGCAACTTCAGCCGGTCACCGAGGGCAGCATCTTCTTCGAGGGCAAGGACCTCGCCGCGCTGCACGGCGAGAGCCTGCGGCAGATGCGCCGCCGCGTCCAGATGATCTTCCAGGACCCCTACGGGTCGCTCAACCCGCGCATGACCGTGGGCAACATCATCGGCGAGCCGCTGCGCAACTTCGGGCTGGCCAAGGGCAGGGCGCGTGACGCACAGGTACAGGAGGTCATGCGCATCTGCGGCCTCAACCCCAACTTCAACAACCGCTACCCGCACGAGTTCAGCGGCGGCCAGCGCCAGCGCATCGGGATCGCGCGGTCGCTGATCCTCCGGCCCAGCTTCATTGTCGCCGACGAGCCGATCTCCGCGCTCGACGTGTCGATCCAGGCGCAGATCATCAACCTGCTCGAGCAGCTCCAGGACGACTTCAACCTGACCTACCTGTTCATCGCCCACGACCTCTCGGTGGTGCGGCACCTCAGCGATCGCGTGGCCGTGATGTACCTCGGCATCATCGTCGAGGTCGCTGACGGCCTGGAGCTCTATGACAACCCGCTGCATCCCTACACCACCGCGCTGTTGCAGTCGATCCCCGTGCCCGACCCGGTGGTGGAGAAGGACCGCAAGCCGATCATCCTGGCCGGCGAGATCCCCTCGCCGATCAACCCGCCGAGTGGCTGCCGCTTCCACACTCGCTGCCCCATCGCAGAGGCGATCTGCTCGGAGGTGCGTCCCGACCTCGTCGACTACGGCAATGGCCATCTTGCTGCATGTCATTTCGCCGGCAAGCTGCAGGGCTCGCTGGCAGCCAAGGTCGCGGAGCAGTCGGTGGCAGAGGTTCGCCAGGCGCTGATTGCGGATGAGCCCGGCGACAACCTGACGCCAGTCAACGCGTAGCCACCGCAGCGGTGCGCGGCCATGCGTGACATCGCCGATCGGCTCCTTGACGCGGCCGACGCTGCCGGTGCGACGTTTGCCGACTGCCGCGTGGTGGAGCGAACCACCCAATCGGTGACGGTCAAGAACGGGCGTGTCAACAACGTCAGCCAGTTCGAGGACCAGGGATCCGGCATCCGCGTGCTCGTCGACGGGGCGTGGGGCTTCTGCGGCACCCAGCGGACCGATGCGGCCGGGCTCGAAGAAGCCGCCCGACTCGCCGTGCGGATCGCGCGCGCGTCGGCACGCAGCACGGTGAGCCGGGTGCGGCTCGCGCCCGTGCCGCGGGTCAGCGCGAGCTACACGACCCCTGTCGTGGTCGACCCGTTCTCAGTCCCACTGGATCGCAAGATCGACCTGCTCCTGGCTGCCGACGCAGGCATGGACGTTGCCGGTGTGACCACCCGGCTGGGCTCAGTTGCGGCCGCGCGACGTCATCAACTCTTCGCCAGCAGCGAGGGATCGCGCATCGAACAGACGATCATCGAGACCGGCGGAGGCCTCGACGCCACCGCCACCGGCGACGGCGAGGTGCAGACACGCAGCTTTCCCAACAGCTTCGGCCGCCAGCAGCTGGCCGCGGGTTGGGAGATCGTCGACGAGATGGACCTTGTCGGAAATGCGACGCGCATCGCTGAAGAAGCCGTCGCCCTGCTCAGCGCCGACCTCTGCCCGGCGGGAGACATGACGCTGATCCTCGATGCCACGCAGGCCGCGCTGCAGGTGCACGAGTCCTGCGGCCACCCGACCGAGCTCGACCGCGTGCTCGGCTTCGAGGCGGCGTATGCGGGGACATCCTTCCTGATGCCCGACATGCTGGGTCGCTTCCGCTATGGGAGCGAGCAGGTCAACATCACCGCCGACGCCACGAGCCCGCGCGGGCTCGGAACGTTCGGCTACGACGACGAGGGTGTGCAAGCCCAACGGACAGTGCTCGTCGACGCTGGCCGGTTCACCGGGTACCTCACCTCGCGCGAGACGGCGTCAGTCTTCGACGCCCCGAGCGGGGGGACGGTGCGGGCCGAGAGTTGGAATCGCCTGCCGATGATCCGCATGACCAACATCAACCTCGAGCCCGGTACCTCCAGCCTCGAGGAGATGGTGGCCACCACCGAGCACGGCGTTTACCTGGAGACCAACCGCTCGTGGAGCATCGACGATCGCCGCCTCAACTTTCAGTTCGGCACCCAGTCGGGCTGGGAGATCCGCGACGGTCGACGCGTCAGGCTGGTGCGCAACCCTCTGTACAGCGGCAGCACACCGCGGTTCTGGAATTCGTGCGACGCTGTCGCCGGAGCCGCGGAATGGCAGATGTTCGGAGTCATCAACTGCGGCAAGGGGCAACCGGGCCAGGTCATGCACGTCGGTCACGGCGCCGCTCCGTGCCGCTTCCGCAACGTCGCTGTGCGGCCGGCGTGACCGAACTCCGCAGTGGTGATGAGCTCCTCGCCATCGCGGACCGGGTGATCCAGGGCATTCCGGCCGGCTCAGAGGCAGAGGTCACCGTCACCCAGGAAGCGTCTGCTCTGACGCGTTTTGCCAACGGTGGGATTCACCAGAACGTCGCCGACCTGAGCCTGCAACTGCGGCTCCGACTCATCCGTGACGGCCGCTCCGGGATCGCGGAGATGCGCGTCGCCGCCGATGACGTCTCCGGTGTGCTTGTCGAGACAGCGGAGGACGTGCGCGCTCACTCACCGGTGACTGAACAGGTGCCGCTCTACCCATCCGATGGTGGCGCCGACACCAGCGGCGGCTACAGCACCGCCACCGAGGCGGTCACCCCCGAACAACGAGCCGACCAGGTCGCCGCGATCTGCGCGGCCGCCGCTGCACGCGGCCAGGTGGCCTTCGGAACATGCGAGACCGGTGTCACCGCGGTGGCCATGGTCAGCAGCGCCGGGCTGAGGCGTGCCGCCCGTCGCAGCGTGGCCGAGCTCATCGCAGTGAGCCGGTCCGACGACGGCTCGGCGTACGGGGCGCGGCACGCCGCCGACGCCACGCAGATCGATGCCGACGAGCTCGCCGCCGAGGTCACCGAGCTGTGCGCGCGCAATCGCGGCGCGCAGCCGCTCGAGCCCGGGACGTACGAGGTGGTTCTCTCGCCGTACGCTGTGGCGGAGATGCTCGAGTACCTGGGCCTGGTCGGGCTCGGCGCTCTGACGGTTCTCGAGCAGCGCAGCTTCATGCGCTTCGGCGAGCGGCTGATGAGCGAGTCGGTGACCATCACCGACGATGTCGGCAGGAGCGACCTGGCACCGTTGCCCTTCGACGGTGAGGGTGCCACCACACGTCCCGTGACCATCATCGACCGCGGCGTCTGCAGTGCCGTCGTCCACGACTCGGTGACCGCGGCGCGGGCCGGGGTGTCCACCACCGGCCACTCCTTCGCGCAGCCCAACGCCGATGGCCCGTTGCCGCGCTATCTGTGCCTGGCGCAGGGCGACGGCGATCCGCAAGCGATGATCGCCGCCTGCGATCGCGGGCTGCTGGTGACCCGGTTCTGGTATGTGCGCCCCGTGCATCCGCTGGCGACGATCATCACCGGCATGACCCGCGACGGGACCTTCCTCATCGCCAACGGACGGGTGGTCCGCCCGGTTCGCGACCTACGCTTCACCCAGAGCATCGTCAGCGCCCTTGCCGACGTTCGTTCCATCGGTGCGCATCGCCTCTCGGCCCGCGGATATTTCGGGGCGACGCTGGCGCCATGGCTTCACCTGGGCGCCTTCTCCTTCACCTCGTGAGGCGGTTCACGGGGCTGCCGGGCCGGCACAGCCCGTGGTTGCTGGCGCTGGTGGCAGTTGCGGTTCTCACCGTGATCCGCAACCTTGCCGGCCTCGACAGCGCGCCGCAGGGCGCCTACGTTGACGAGACCTCGATCGGCTACAACGCGTGGGCGATCAGCACCCACGCCGTCGACGAGCACGGTGCCCGTCTTCCCCTCTACTTCACGGCGTTTGGCGAATACAAAAACCCCGTGTACATCTACGTGCTGAGCGCGTTGCTTCGCGTGTTGCCGCTGACGGTCACCACCGAGCGCCTCCCCGCGGCGATCTTCGGCTTGCTCACCTGCATGTGCATCACGCTGATCGCGTGGCGGCGCAGCCGGTCGCTCCCCGTGACGACTCTGGTGCTGGCGTTGACTGCGCTGACCCCGTGGTTGACGGTCGAGAGTCGCGTCGGGTTCGAGGTGATCTCCATCGTCGCGGCGCTGTCCGGCGCGCTGCTCTGCCTGTCGATCGCCCAGGCGAGCGGGCGTTGGGGTTGGTACGCGGCCGCGGGGACCCTGCTGGGTGTGTCGGTGTTCGCCTACAGCACCGGTCGCGTGGCGGTGGTGCTCCTCGGCCTTGCGCTGATGATCGCCAACATCCGACGCTGGAAAAACCGGCCGCCATGGTGGAGCATCACGCTGGTGCCGGCGGTTGCCGCCTATGGCGTGCTGGCGGCCTGGAGCGCCCAGCACCCCAACGCGATCACGGCTCGCTTCAACCTGATCAGCATCTGGTCCGACGGCGCCCCGGTCCGCACTGTCGCCGGGCGGTTTTTGGGCAACTATTTCACCTACTTCGGTCCCGACTTCCTGTTCATCAGTGGGGACCACAACCCGCGCCACAACACGCAGTTCTCGGGAATGCTGCTGTGGGTCGCGGCGCCACTGCTGCTCGCTGGGCTGGTGGCGGCGTGGCACCACCGCGATCAACCGTTCGTGCGCTTCGTCGTCCTGGGCCTGGTGATGGCACCGGTCAGTGCAGCGCTCACCAACGAGAGCGTCCCGCATGCGGTGCGCGCTGCGGTCATGCTGCCGTTTCTCCTCGTCCTGTGCGTCGAAGGAATGGTCCTCGTTGCGCAGTACGCAGTGGCGTGGCGGCGCATCGATGTTGCCGCGGTCGCCGCCGCCGGCCTCGCCATCGCCGTCGAGGGAGTGCCCTTCACCATCGACATGTACGCCGTCTGGCCGGCGCGCTCGGCCACCGCGTTCGACGCCGGGGAGATCAACGCAATCGCGCGCGCGTCGACGCTCAGCGGCAGCCGGCAGCTGCTCCTCTCCATCAACCTTGACCAGCCGTACGTCCAGGCCGCGTTCGCCCTTCGTCCGCCGCCGCCGCGGACCTTCGCGGGCAATTCCGTGTTCGCGCTGCTCACTGAGATGAACATGACCCTCTTCGACCCGGCCAATCCACCGTCCGACCCGGGAGCGATCGTCGTCCTGTACGCAGGAGACCCGGTGCCCGCCGGGGCTCAACAGCTCTTCGTCGAGGCGACACCGCAGGCCGCCCACGACGGCGGTCCGCCTCAGCTGCCGGTCACAACGGTGCTCGTCTACCGCCTGCGCTGACCAGCCGAGGACGTGGTTGCGCCCCTCCCCTGTATGGTTCGGGCTCTTCAGTCAGGGGAGAGTGGCATGAACGATGTCGTCATCATCGAGGCGGTGCGCACGCCTCTGGGCCGCGGCAACCAGAAGAACGGCGACCTTCGTGACGTGCACCCGCTGCAGCTTGCGGCGCATGTGCTGCGCGAGGTTGTCGGCCGCGCGCGCCTGGACCCCGCGCTGGTTGACGACGTCGTCATGGGGTGCGTGAGCCAGACCGGCGAGCAGTCGATCAACATCGCCCGTCAGGCCGTCCTGTGCGCCGGATTTCCCATCGAGGTTCCGGCCACCACCGTCGACCGGCAATGCGGCTCGTCGCAGCAGGCCGTGCACTTCGCCGCCAACCTGATCCAATCCGGCGTCTGCGACATCACCATCGCGGCCGGGGTCGAGAGCATGAGCCGCGTCCCCATGGGCAGCACCGTGCTCCAGGGTCCGGGCAGCCCCTACCCCCCCGAGCTGCTCGAGCACTACGACCTCGTCAACCAGGGTCTTGCCGCGGAGATGATCGCGGAGCAATGGGGAATCAGCCGCGAGCAGGCGGACGCTTTTGCAACGGAGTCGCATCGCCGCGCGGCGGCAGCGCAGGCGGCCGGCCACTTCGACAGGGAGATCGCGCCGGTCGTCGTCGGCGAGAACGGGGAGAGCCAGGTGGTGTCGCAGGACCAGGGGATCCGGCCCTCCACGTCAGTGCAGACGCTGGCTCAACTGAAACCGTCGTTCCGCCCCGACGGCATCCTCCACGCCGGCAACTCTTCGCAGATCACCGACGGCGCCGCGGCCATCCTGCTGATGTCACGCGACCGCGCGCGACAACTCGGGCTCCACGCCCGCGCGACGATCCGCTCCCAGGCGGTCGTCGGCGTCGACCCGGTCACCATGCTGACCGGCCCGATCCCGGCAACGCGCAAGGTGCTCGAGCGCGCCGGGCTGACGGTCGAGGACATCGACCTCTTCGAGGTCAACGAGGCGTTCGCCCCGGTTGTTCTGGCCTGGGAGCACGAGCACCACCCCGACATGGCCAGGGTCAACGTCAACGGTGGCGCAATCGCCCTGGGGCACCCTCTCGGAGCCAGCGGCGCGCGGCTGATGACCACGCTCCTCCACGAGCTCGAGCGCCGGGATGCCCGGCTTGGCCTTCAGACCATGTGCTGTGGCGGAGGCCTGGGGACGGCGACCATTGTCGATCGCGACGCCTGACGGGAGGGGATCTGCCCCTCCCGGTCAAACAGGGGTCACGCTCCTGTCGCAGAGTGGCCGAAGCTTTGAAGGTGATTGGTATGCTCAGGCAGCCTTGCGCCTCACCACCATGACCGACTGCCTGCCAGCGCGATGAAGAAAGTCCTGATCATCGAGGACTATTACGCCCTCGCCGACATCGAGTCGCTCCTCTGCACCATGGAGGGGTATGAGGTACGGGTCGCCAAGAGTGGCGACGAAGGGCTGACCGTGTTCACCGACTTCAGGCCCGACCTGGTGCTCCTTGACCTGATGCTCCCCGGGGAATTGAGCGGCACACAGGTGCTCGAGCGCATTCGCGCTGAGCACGGCGAGGCCGCCAAGGTGCTGGTGGTGAGCGCGCTGGTGAACGCCACGACAACGCCCAAGCTCGAGGCCTATGGCAATGTCCAGACGCTTGCCAAGCCCTTCAAGATCAAGGAACTCGCCTCGCGCATCCAATCGATGCTCGCGGCCTGACCCGCAGCCGGCAGAGATGCGCGCCGAACCGCCGCCGCCATCGGGGCGCGACGAGAGCCGCCAGCGCTCAGCTCGTCCCGCCCGCCGGACCGTCCCGCTGCAGCGCTGCCCATACCTGGAGCAGATCCTTCGCGAGCCGGCGATGCTGGGGCTGCTGACGCGCTACAAGGCGGACTGCCACGTCGACCGTCGCACCCACAAATTCACCGGCCGCCACCCGGTGCCGCCGTGTATCAGCGACGCCACGACCTGTCACCTCTATCGCGAGAAGTGGGCCGAGGAGAGCCACCTCATCGATCGCTACCGCGACTGACCCGCCGCCACGGGAAGCCGCGGCTCCGACTCGGGTGCGCCTGGGCCGTCCAGGTCGTCGCCGCCGTAGACGGCGAAGTACCGCGACTGCGGATGGTGGAGAACGATCGCCGCGGTCGACTGCTCGGGCACCAGCTGGAACCCCTGGGTCAGCTCGACGCCGATGAGGTCGCCGGGGACGATCCGGAAGAACGTCTGGTGGTCCTCGAGGTAGGGACACGACGGGTAGCCCCACGAGTAGCGGCGCCCCTGGTCAGCTTCGAGGCCGAGCTCGTCGCGGATCTGCAGGTGCAGCCATTCCGCCGTGGCCTCGGCCATCTGGGTGGCGAACCCATGCACGCGGAGCATGTCGTCGTACTCCCCGTCACGCTGCAGCTGAGCGCTCAGCTCCGAGGCGCCAGGGCCGGTGGTGACCAACTGGAGCGCGACCACGTCGCGCTCGCCGTCCTTGGCAAGCTGCTCGATCGGGCGCACGTAGTCGGCGAGGCAGAGGCGGTTCTGGGCGCGCTGTCGCGGGAACGCGAAGCGCGCCAGCTCGACATCGTGGCGTTCTGGGTCGTAGATGACCACCGAGTCGCCGTCGGCGAGCGCCGGCCAGTACCCGTACACCGCCTGCAGGCGCAGCCAGTCGCCCCGCCTGGCCTCGTCGATGGAGCGCGCCAGCCGTGGCTCGAGCTCCGTCTGGAGCAGGGTGGCCCACTTCACCGGGTCGTGCACGCCCTTGAACTGCCAGCTCATCTTGAAGAGCGAGTTGCGGTCGATGCAGGGAATGACCGCGTCGAGGTCGATGTTGTCCAGCCGGCGAGGCCCCCAGAACGGCGGCACCGGCAAAGCCACGTCGGTTCGAGTGTCGCTGCGCAGCGCCACCGGTGCGCCGTCGGTCTGTGCCGCCGCCGCGTGGCGTCGCACCTCGCGCTCACCGTCACGCTCAGCCTGGTGGACGGCCTCCTCGCGGATTCGCTCGACAAGAGCAACCCGGCGCGGCTCGTCGCGCAGCTGCTCCACGGTGTCGAGCCCCTCGAAGGCGTCCTTGCAGTAGAAGACGCCCGGGTCGTAGATGCGGCCGTCGTCCAGCGTGAGGATGCGCCGGCCGAAGCCGCGGTTGATGGCAGCGCCCCCGATGATCACGGGGAACCCGAGGCCGCGCGCGGAAAGCTCGTTCAGGCAGAGCGGCATCTGCTTGCTGGTGCTCACCAGCAGCGCGCTCAAGCCGATCACGTCCGCGTCAACCTCGACCGCGCGGTCGATGATGGTCGTCATCGGCACCTGCTTGCCAAGGTCGTGCACGGTGTACCCGTTGTTGCTGAGGATCGTGTTGACCAGGTTCTTGCCGATATCGTGCACGTCGCCGTAGACGGTCGCCAGCACGACCGTGCCCTTGGACGTGCCCTCGACGCGGTCGAGGTACTTCTCGAGCTGCCCGACGGCGCGCTTCATCACCTCGGCGCTCTGCAGCACGAAGGGGAGGATCAGCTCGCCGGCGCCAAAGCGGTCACCCACCTCCTTCATCGCCGGGAGGAGCACCTCGTTGAGCACCAGCACGGGGTCGCGCTCAGCAACGGCGAGGTCGATCTGCTCTTCGATGCCGTCGCGGCGGCGCTGCAGGATCTGCGCATGGATGCGTGCGGCGGGGTCCATGCCCGCGTACGGATCGGCGCTGCTCTCCACGGCGGCACTGTCGCCGGCACCGTCGAAGTGGGTGATGAATCGCGCCAGCGCGTCCTCCCGCCGGTTGAAGATGAGGTCCTCGGCGAGCTCACGTTCGGCGGCCCCGATCTCCGCATACGGGGTGATGTGGGCGGGGTTGACGATGGCCGCGTCCAGCCCGGCCTGCACGGAGTGATAGAGGAAGACACTGTTCAGGCAGGGCCGGCTCGCCGGCGAGAGTCCGAAGGACACGTTGGAGACTCCGAGGACGGTCCCGACCCCGGGGAGCGATTCCTTGATCCGCCGGATCCCCTCGATGGTCTCGTGCGCGGAGTCGATGTACTCGGCCTCGCCGGTGGCCAGTGTGAAGGTCAACGCGTCGAAGAGCAACTGCTCACTTTTCAGGCCGAATTCCTCGCCGGCAAGGTCGCGGATCCGCGTGGCCACGGCCAGCTTGCGCTCGGCGGTGTTGGCCATGCCCGCCTCATCGATGGTCAGCGCGATGACACACGCACCGTGGTCGCGCACCAGCGGGAGCACGCTCTCGCAGCGGGTGCGGCCGTTCTCGAGGTTGACGCTGTTGACCACCGCGCGTCCGGGGTTGGACTCGAGCGCGGCGCGGATCACGTTGGCGTCGGTGCTGTCGATGATCAGCGGCGCGTCGACGGACATCTCGAGCCCGCGCACCACCTCGCGCATCTGCTCGGCTTCGTCGGCGCGCTCGGTGACGGCGACGCACACGTCGAGCGCATGCGCCCCGCCCTCGGACTGTCCGCGGCCGATGGCGACGATGCCGTCGTAGTCCTCATCGAGCAGGAGTCGCTTCACCGCTCGCGACCCCTGCGCGTTGACACGCTCACCGATGAGCAGCGGCGCCGGTTGCTGGCGGAGATCGAGGTCGCTCATCGCGCTGGCCAGGCGCGGCACGCCATCGCCGCGGCGAGGCGGAGCGGGTAGCGATCCCACCCGAGCCACGAGCTCCGCGATGTGCTCGCTCGTGGTCCCACAACAGCCGCCCACCGCGGCCACCCCAAGACGGCGGACGAAGTCCTCCAGCTGCACCCCCATGTCGACAGCGCCGAGTGGGAAGTGAGCACGCCCGCCGACGTTGCTGGGGATGCCGGCGTTGGGGATGCACGTCACCGGCATAGAGCTGCGTTCCGTGAGGACGCGGATGCCGTCGCGCATCAGCTCAGGGCCTGTCGAGCAGTTCAGTCCGATGATGTCGACACCGAGCGAGTCGAGGATGGCGACGACCGCACCGGGCTGCGTTCCCAGGAGCATGGTTCCGCTGGTGTCGAGCAGGCTGACCGACGCCTGCAGCGGAACGGTGACGCCGGTGCGAGCGAACGCCTCCCGACAGCCGAGGATCGCTGCTTTCACCTCGAGGATGTCTTGCGCAGTCTCGACGATGAGGAGGTCGCTGCCGCCCTCGATGAGACCCTGTGCCTGCTCGGCAAACGTCTCCACCAACGCTGCAAAGCTGATATCGGACAGCGTGGGATCGCTCGACGAGGGCAGGTAGCCTGTCGGTCCCATGCTTCCCGCCACGAAGCGCGGCTGTTCGGCGGTGCTGTACTCGTCGCAGAGGCGCCGCGCCAGCGCGGCAGCCTGGCGGTTCAGCTCGAGGGTGTGCTCGGCCTGTCCCCACTCCGCCAGGCGCAGGCGCGTTGCCTGGAACGTGGCGGTCTCCACGACGTCGCAGCCCACCTCGAGGAACGAACGGTGCACCTTCTCGACCAGGTGTGGCGCGTGCAGGACGAGTCCGTCCATCCAGCCTTCGAGCTTCGCCCCCCCGAAATCGGCGGCGGTGGGCTCGAACGACTGCAGGCCGGTTCCCATGGCGCCGTCATAGACGAGGACACGCCGACTGAGGGCTTCGAGAAAGGAGTGGCGATGGATCGCCGGTGTCTGAGTCATTCACTCTCCTGTGAATTCACCTGATTCTACTGGCGATTCGAATTCTCGCGGCCGCAATCGTGGCGGTGGCCATGTTACCCTCGGCCGCGTTGCGGACCCCACCGCACAGCATTCCGGGGAGATCCTCTTGGCCCGACGTCCACCTCGGCCCGGCGGCGCCCGCCGCCGCGGTCCCGCACGCCGCCGCGATCCCGCGGCCGCGGCGCAGGCCGCCGAGGTCAAGGAGGAGACGATCGAGATGGACGCCACCGTCGTCGAGCCGCTTCCCAACGCCATGTTCAAGGTGAAGCTACTCACCGGCCAGGAGGTCCTCGCCTACACGGCCGGCAAGATGCGCAAGTTCTACATCCGCATCCTCATCGGCGACAAGGTGCGCGTCGAGCTGAGCCCGTACGACCTCACCCGCGGGCGGATCACCTTCCGCTACAAGTAGCGAGCGGATGGCGGTCTACGTCATCGTCATCGTGCTCGTGGTGCTGCTGCTGTTCGCGGCCTATCGCTCCCTGGGAGGCTCCGCGCCCCGACCCGCCGACACGCCGGCGCTGCTGGATTCGCTGCGCGAGCCACTGCGTGCGTCTCTCGATGGACTGTCGGCGTGGGCGGATGCACCCGTGCCTCGAGTCGTGGACGAAGCGGCCGCGCGCGCCGGTCGGCGCCGAGCCGCCGGCGTCCAGCAGACGCTCGACAGTCTCCCGACCACCGACGACCTTGCCGAGGATGAAGCGGCCGTGCGCGCGTTGCTTGCCGCCGCTGCCGAGGACGCCGCGTGGGCCTGGCGCATGGTGCAGGCCGACGGCGTCAGTCCCGGGCTCGGGGCCGCGGTGATCGCGTTGCGCGACCACGCCACCGAGTGCTGCGCTGCGGCTGACGGTTTACTCGGCCGCGCGGCGGGAGGCGAACCAGGCGACCGTCTGTGACAGCCCGTCGGCGAGGCCGACCCGCGGACGCCAGTCGAGCAGCTCGGCAGCGCGCGAGACGTCGAGCGCGGAGCGGCGCTGCTCGCCCGGCATTCCCGGCCCGTGTTGCGGCGCGCGGGGGGCGCCGGCCGCCCGGACAAGGTGTGCGTAGAGCTCGTTGACGTCGCATTCGACGCCGGTGCCGATGTTGAATGCACCGAGGTTGGGGGTCTGCGCCGCGCGCAGGTTGGCAGCGACCACGTCGTCGACGTGCACGTAGTCGCGGGTCTGGCGACCGTCCCCGTTGATGACGACGTCGCGGCCGGCCAGCAGGTGTTCGGCAAAGATCGCCACCACACCCGCCTCCCCATGCGGGTCCTGCCGCGGCCCGTACACGTTGGCGTAGCGAAGCGCTACGAATTCGAGGCCGTGCACCCCTGCGAACACACCGCCGTAGATCTCGCCGGCCAGCTTGGCGGCGCCGTACGCCGACGCCGGCGTGCACGGGTGGGTCTCCGGGGTGGGCAGCACATCGGTGTCGCCATACAGCGCGCCCCCACTCGATGCGAACACCACCCTGCGAACCCCGGCGCGCACGCAGGCGTCGAGCACGTTGACGGTGCCGAGCACGTTCACCCGGGTGTCGAACACCGGCTCTCTGACGGAGCGACGCACATCGATCTGCGCGGCATGGTGAAACACGATGTCGGGCGCGACAGCGGCGATCACGAGAGCAAGCCCCTCGTCGCCGATGTCGACACGATGGAACGCTGCCGCGTCCGCCACCTGCCCGCGCCGGCCACGCGACAGGTCGTCGACCACGCTCACGTCCGCGCCTTCGCCGAGCAGCGCATCGACCAGCGTCGAGCCGATGAACCCGGCGCCGCCCGTGACCAGCGCCCTCAATGCACGGCTCCGGTCAGGGCTTCGTCGCGGACTCTCGGCAGGCGCACATGGGTCACAGCGAACACGACCGCGCCCACCGCCACCACGCTGCCGTAGCTGATGCTGCGGTCGAGCAGGGCGATGCTGAGCGCGGCGTTGCGTCCCAGGCCGCCCACGCTCACGAGCACGCCGACCATCCCCGCCTCGACGAGGCCGAGCCCGCCGGGCAGGAAGGGCACGGTGGTCAGCAGCGCGGCGACCAGCGCTATCAGCAGCAGCTGGGCGGGGCCCAGCGAGCCGCCGTCACCGAGGGCGAAGACCACAAGCGCGAGGCGGGCGCTCTCCATGCCCCAGACCAGCGCCGTCAGCGGGATGAGCACCTGGAGGTGACGGAACGACTCAACGGTGCCCATGCGAAAGCTCTCGTAGCGGTGGAACACCGCCTCCGGGAGCAGGCGCAGCAGCCGTTGCCCCCGGCCCGCGCGCATCACCAGGATCGCTCCGATCCCCGCCGCGCACACGGCGACGCCGGCGACCAGGTAGGGGATCAGCACACCGGGCGCGCGGTCGTGGAACACGACCGCCCCGGCGATCAGCAGCAGTCCCATCAGGACCACCAGGTCGAGCAGCCGCTCCGCGATGATCGTGCCCAGAGCGCGCGCCAGCGGCACCTGCTGGCGCAATCGCGCGAGGTAGGCGCGGTAGACGTCGCCCATCTTGGCGGGCACCACGCAGTTCACGAAGAACGACACCACAAGGATGGGCACCAGCGGCAGGGTGGGGCGGTCCTCGCCGGCATTGCGCAGCAGCAGCTTCCAGCGCCAGCTGCGCACCAGGAACGACGCCTGGTAGACGATCAGTGCGGCGAGGTAGAGGCCCAGGTTGGCGTGGCGGATCCGGCTCCAGGCATCCGACCAGTCGATCGGCGCTCGCCACACCGCCACGACGACGATCACCGCGGCGGCTGCCAGCGACAGGATGGTGCGACGGGTGAGAAGGCGGCCGGGAGGCGCCAGCGCCGCGCTGTCCGGGGACGGCTCCGTCACCGGAGGGCTGAGTGACACAACAGACAACGGTAGCAGCGGATCGCCGCTCCGGCGGTCATATCGAATGTGCGCTCAGGGTGTGCGCCGGCGGCCCACCCGGCTCATCAGTGGCCGTCGCTGCTCGGGGGTCGCCATCTCCTCGAGGTGACGTTCGCGTTCAGCAAGGACGCGCGTGACCGTATCGAGGCGATCGCCGTCGCCTCTTTCCGAGAACGGCCGACTGTCCCACTGGCGGATCTGGAACACCGCCTTGAGAGCGCAGTAGGGGATCGCCAGGGTGGTCAGCTCGACCTCGCCCGGGGGGACGACGTGCCAGATTCCGCCATGGCGACCGAGCAGGGCGCCCGGCTCGATGGACGCGCGCAGGACCTGTCCGTCGATGAAGTGGAACGCAGCGCGGTCCCATGCGTCGGTGACCTCGCTGGCAGGGGCGGGTGTCGGGGAGCCGACCACGATCTGGGTGATCGCGGTCAGGGGCAGGATGGCGCGCTGGTTGTTCGGCTCCACACCGCGGACCTCCGCCTCGATCACCGGCATCTCGAAAGTGAGCTCCGGGATCTCCGCGTGGAGCACCTCACCGTCGACGAAGCTGATCACCACCGCGGTCATGCGCGCAGCGTACGGCAGCGCCGAGCGGCCGCGCCCCCGCGGGTCACTGAAATGTCACGCAGGTGGCCGCGAAGTGGGGCGTACGATGGCTGAGCATGCCGCAGGTCCAGCGTCTCTGGGGTCGCCTCAACTTCTCGGTGAAGTTTGCGGTGATCATGTCGGTCGCCGGGTTGCTCATCGCGATCATCCCGCTGTCGCTCGCCGGCCAGCAGAACAACAGCCAGGCCACCGGGCGCGCCGCCGACAAGGCCGGCGTCATCGTCAACCTGATGGCGGGCCAGGAGAAGTCGCTGGCCGCGTTTGCCGGCGGGATGATACAGGAGCTGGCACCTGCGTTCGCCGCCCAGGACACAGCGACGCTGACGAGCACGCTGGTGCGCTACTCGCAGGTCAACACCCCCTCGGACGTCATCGGGGTGCACGGGTCCCTCGCCAACGCGGCCGTGTCGAGCGGCACACCTTTCTCCACGAGTGACCCGCTCTACGCCCTGTTCGCGCGGCAGCAGGGTGCGTCCTCCAACGTGGTGGCAGCACCCGACGGAACCCCGTGGCTGATCGGCATCAGCACGCTTGCCAACAGCGACGAGACCGCGTTCATCGGCCGCCCGGTCAACGCCGGCTTCATCCAGGCCCTGGCCGGAACCATCACGACGTCAGCTGACACGGCCGGCATCGCGATCGTTCGCGGTGGCAGGGTGGCCACCCAGGGAAGCTCCATCCTCAACCAGGAGGTGGCGCCGGGGACCGTGCTGAGCAGCGCCATCCTGCCGGCGCTCGACCACTCGCCCACCCCTGAGATCGTGAGCATCGGCGGCCAGAGCGCCGGGGTCGACGCGCAACCACTGCCCTCGGGCTTCACCGTGCTGGTGACAACGCCGGTCTCGCCGGTGACCAGCCTGTGGCAGCCGGCTCTCATCCTGCTCGCGCTGATCGTGCTGGCGATGCTCTGCATCGTCCTGGTCGTCCAGACCGACCTGCGGCGGCCGCTACGCCGGCTCGACAGGGCGGTGGCGGCGATGGCCCAAGAGGATTACGACACGCCGGTGCCGCGTGCGGCGGGCGGGGAGATCGACCGCCTCGCGTCGAGCTTCGAGGAGATGCGCCAACAGCTGCGCGCCACCATCGCCGGCACCCAGGCACGCGCTGCCATCGCCAGCGAGCTCAACTCCCCGCAACCGCTCGAGACTGCCCTGCGCAAGGTTGGAGCTCAGCTGCGGCGATCGGGCGGCGCCGACACCGCGTTCATTCTCGTCAGCGGTTCCGAGATGACCGACAGCTTCGCGGTCACCGATGGCGGCCCCTTCGACGTCGACGTCAACGAGGTGCTCAGCGGCGAGGGACCGATCGGCACCGCGTATCGCCGCACCGGCACCGAGGCGCTGATGGTCGGCGCCTCGGCGGAGAGCAGCGAGGCGAAGACGGGGCAGCGCGAGTTCTGCGCGGCGCCGCTGCGCATGGGGCGCACCGTTCTTGGGGTGCTCGGCGTGGCGCGCGCGCGGGGCGGGTTCAGCAGCGGCGACGCGGCGCTGGTGGCGAGCTCGGCCGAGCAGGTCGCCCTGGCGCTGGAGCGCTACCGATTCATCGCCATGGTGCAGCGCCAAGCCAGCATCGACGACCTCACCGGCCTCTACAACCATCGCTTCCTCGTCGACTATCTCGGCCAGCAGGTGGCGCTCGCCGAACGCCTCAACACACCGCTGGCGGTGCTGGTTCTCGACCTCGACCACTTCAAGCGCGTCAACGACACACACGGCCATCCGATGGGTGACGAGGTGCTCACCGCCTTTGCCCACACCCTGACAAGCAGCATCCGGCGTGCCGACCTCGCGGCCCGCTACGGCGGGGAGGAGTTCATCGTGGTGATGTCGAACACTGCAGCCCCCGACGCGCGTCGCGTCGCTGAGAAGATCCGGGCGGCTGTCGAGGCGCTGGTGGTGCCCGTTGACAGCGGCGGACAGGCGGTCACCCTGACGGTCAGCATCGGCGGTGCCGCCTACCCCGACGACACCACCACGGCGCAGCAACTGTTGGCCACCGCGGACGCGGCCCTCTACGATGCCAAGCACGGTGGTCGCAACCGCGTGTGCATGGCCGGGGACGGCGACGCCGAAATTGAGGTTCCGAGCAATGCCACCACCGTCGTCCGCACCCGTTGACCTGCGCAGCGACACCTTCACAACACCCGACGCAGCCATGCGTCGCGTCATGGCGGACGCGGAGGTTGGCGACGACGTGTGGGGCGAGGACCCCACGGTACGACGCCTCGAGGAGGAGATGGCCGGGCGGCTCGGCAAAGAAGCCGCAGTGTTCGTCCCCAGCGGGACCATGGGCAACCTCGCCTCGCTGACGGCCCAGACCAACCCCGGCGACGAAGTGATCATCGACTCTGAGTCGCACGTGGTGGCCAACGAGGCCGGGGGCGCCGGGGCTGTCGCCGGCGTCATCCTGCACGCGGTCGACGCGGTGGCCGGCGCGCCCACAGCAGCTCAGGTTGCCGCTGCGCTACGAGTGCCCGACATCCACCACCCGGTGTCGCGCCTGCTGTGGCTGGAGAACACCCATGGGGGTCGCGCCGGGCTGGCGGTGCCCGCCCAGTTGATCGACGCTGCGGCCGCCGTTGCGCATCACGCCGGACTGCGTGTCCATTGCGACGGGGCACGCCTGTTCAACGCGGCGGTGGCGCTGCGCGTCGACGCGTCGCGACTGGCAGCGGGGTGCGACACGGTCTCGGTGTGCCTGAGCAAGGGGCTCGGCGCGCCGGTTGGGTCGGTGGTCAGCGGGGACGCGCCGTGCATAACCACGGTGCGTCTGTGGCGCAAACGGCTGGGCGGTGGTATGCGCCAGGCAGGCATCCTCGCCGCCGCGGGGTTGTACGCACTCGAGCACAACGTGGAGAGGCTCGCCGACGACCACGCCAACGCGTTGGTTCTCGCCGCCGAGCTGCGCGGTACCCCGGGAGTGAGCGTGGTCGAGGTGGCGCTGCCCACCAACATGGTGATGTTCGACACGCCCATGCCGGCGGACGAGGTGACCCGGCTTGCCGCCGCGGCCGGCGTGTTGCTGGCGCCGGTCGGCTCGCGCCGGCTGCGCTGCGTCACCCACAAGGACGTCGACGCCGCCGACGTCCGCCGTGCCGCCACCGCGCTGAGCTCGATGTTGGAGCGTGTCCTCGCGGCCGACGGTATCCGCGAGCAGCAACCCGCTCAACCGGGAGGGGCGATCCCCTCCCGGTGAGCGCGGCCGAGGGTTGCAGCATCATCCGCGCCGGGACGCTTCGCGCCTTAACGACAAAGAGGCCCCGCCGCGGTGGCGAGGCCTCTCCGATGACTACCAGGTCAGCTGCTGCTCGACCCGGTGACGATAGCCGCGGCTGCCGCGGGGACCGACGCGACCTTGCGGGCGCCACGCCGTGCGCCGACGCGCGCGGTGGTGCGCTTGGCGGCGGGCTTGCGCGCGGTGGTGCGCTTGGCAGCCGTCTTCCGTGCCGTGGCGCGCTTGGCAGTCGCCTTGCGTGCCGTGGCGCGCTTGGCAGTCGTCTTGCGTGCGGTGGCGCGCTTGGCAGTCGTCTTCCGCGCCGTGGTGCGCTTGGCTGCCGGCTTGCGACGGGTGGTCGCCTTGCGGGCAACGCGCTTGACGGCGCGCTTGGCGGTCGTCTTGCGAGCCGTGGCGCGCTTGGCGGTCGTCTTGCGACGGGTGGTCGCCTTCTTGGCAACGCGCTTGACGGCGCGCTTGGCAGTGGCCTTGCGTGCCGTGGCGCGCTTGGCCGCCGGCTTGCGCCGAGTGGTGCGCCGCTTGGCCCCGGCCTTGCGGGTCGCCCTGCGCTTGGGGGCGCCGCCGGTTACGCGGCGGGCTGCCTTGCGGATCTCGCCCTCGAGACGGGACACGCTCTTCTCGAGTCCGGCGAGTCTCTTCTCGAGCTCGTTGAGCGGCAATGCCTTGACGAGTCCTTGCACCGCCTTCAATAGATCACCACCACCAGTGTTGGCGCGGCGGCGAGCTGTGGAGCTCACACGTTTCACAGTGCGGCTGACGGCTTTGTTCACGCCGCCTCTGCTGCGTCTTGTCCTGGCCATATCGTACGGGCCTCCTTGCTGATGATCCCTTCGTTGCGGATCATCACCGGCTGTTTGTGACAGGAGATGGTGTAAACCTCCCGCCGTGTCGTGCATAGCATGGTGCCTATACACACTATTGTCAATGTGCGTGCCGCCTTTGTGACATGTGTGGCGGCATCCGACGAGCCGTCTTGACCCATGTGTGCGATGTCGTGCACCGTCGACACAACGTCTGCGGACCCTCGTCGGCGGCGACGACTCGCCGCGCGACACACAGCCCTGACCGCCGCTCGTACCTCCGACAGCGGTCGCGCGAGGTGCTGTGTGTACCCCGGTGGCGGCCTCGGTGTCGGGTCTGGCACGGTGCCGCACCCGAGCCGTCGACCCCATACAGCCCGTCGCGCGAGATAAGGTGTGGGCATGACATCAGTCGTGCAGGGCAGTGCGTCACTGGCTATCGCCCAGCACCATTTCGACCGCGCCGCCGAGCAACTCGAACTCCCTGAGTCGGCGCGGCCGATGCTCAGGACGATCAAGCGTGAACTGATCGTTCACTTCCCAGTCGAGATGGACGACGGCAGCTTCCGGGTGTTCACCGGCTTCCGCGTGCAGCACAACATCGCGCGTGGCCCGGCCAAAGGTGGCCTCCGCTATCACCCCGCGATGACTCTCGCCGACGCCCGCGGCCTGGCGATGTACATGACCTGGAAAGCGGCGGTGGTCGACCTGCCTTTCGGTGGCGCCAAGGGCGGCGTCATCGTCGACCCCAAGCAGCTGACCACCTCCGAGCGCGAACGTCTCACCCGGCGGTTCACCACCGAGATCTCGCTGCTGATCGGCCCCGACCGAGACATCCCCGCGCCCGACATCGGCACTGGTCCGCAGGAGATGGCCTGGGTCATGGACACCCTGTCAATGCACGCCGGTTACTCGGTGCCAGCATCGGTCACCGGCAAACCGACCGTGATCGGAGGGTCCGAGGGTCGTCAGGCATCCGTCGGCCGCGGGCTGGCCACGGTCGCCGTCCAGGCGCTCGGCGACTCCGGTATCGATCCCGCCGCCGCAACAGCCGCGGTCCAGGGTTTCGGCCAGGTCGGTTCAGCAACGGCGCAACTTCTGGCCGCCGCCGGGCTGCGCGTCGTGGCCGTCTCCGACAGTCGCGGCGGGGTGTACAGCGAGGCAGGCCTCGACGTCGACACACTGGCCGCGCTCAAGGATGAGGGTGGGTCGCTCTCCGACCTGGTCGGCGCCGAGTCGCTCACCAATGAGGAGTTGCTCGCGCTGGACGTCGACCTCCTCGTCCCCGCGGCGCTGGAGGCGTCCATCACCGCAGCCAACGCGGCCAGTGTGCGTGCTCGCGTCATCTGCGAGGGAGCCAACGCCGCCATCGACCCGGACGGCGATGCCATCCTGCACGACCGCGATGTGCTCATCATCCCCGACATCCTCGCCAACGCCGGGGGACTGGTTGTCTCGTACTTCGAGTGGGTGCAGGATCTCCAGCAGCTCTTCTGGGCTGCCGGCGACGTGAACGGGCGCCTCCGCGAGGTGATGGTGCGCAGCTACGACTCGGTGCGCGCGCGGGCACAGTCAGAGCACGTCACCATGCGCGAGGCAGCCCACCAGATCGCGGTGTCCAAGGTGGCCGCCGCCAGCGACGTGCGGGGGATCTATCCGTAGGCTTCGCCGACGGTTCTTATCGGGGCGAGGCAGAGCCTCGCCCCCTGAGCGCGGTCGACGTTGCCACGTCGTCCACGCTCTCCCCACTCCTCGGCGCCACTCGGCGCCGAGCACGCTTCGCTTGCGGAGGCTTCGCTTACCATGCCCATCCTTAAGGAAGGAGTGGTGGTGGCCGACGGTAGACGCGTCCTGATCACCGGGGTGTCGCGGTTCTGGGGGGCCGAGCTGGCTCGGCGTCTCGAGGCGGATCCTGGTGTCGAGCAGATCGTTGCCGTGGACACCGAGGGCCCGGCGCGGCGTTTGGCGCGGACCGACTTCGTGCGCGCCGACATCCGCCACAGCCTGGTGGGCAAGCTGGTGCGCGGGCTGCGCATCGACACGGTGGTGCACGCCGGGCTCATCGTCGATCCCCGCCAGGCCAGCGGCCGCACCGTGCACGAGACCAACGTGATCGGCACCATGAACCTGCTCGCCGCGTGCAGCGGGCGGGACAGCCCGGTGCGCCGCCTGGTGGTCAAGTCGAGCACTGCCGTGTACGGGAGCGAGCCCGATGACCCGTCCTTCTGGAGTGAGGAGATGCGCCGGTCGTCGCCGGCACGAGACGGCTTCACGCGCGACCTCGACGAGGTGGAGTCGTACGTGCGCGAGTTCGAGGTCCGCCACCCCAACGTGGCGGTGACCACGCTGCGATTCGGCAACGTCCTCGGCGAGGTCCACGACTCGCCCTTCGCACGCCTCTTCGATCTCCCGCTCATCCCGACTGTCTTCGGTTTCGACCCACGCCTCCAGTTCCTCGACGAGGGCGACGCCGTCGCCGCCCTTGACCACGCCGCCCGCGGCGACTGCCGTGGCACATACAACGTCGCCGGTGCGGGCGTGGTGGTCCTGAGCCAGGCGATCTCATTGATGGGCAAGATCAACGCGCCGGTCATCCCGTTCGTCGGCGGCAGCGTGGCGATGCGCGTTCTCGATCGCCTCGGCCTCACGAACTTCCCCGTCGAGTTCGTCCGGCTGCTGCAGTACGGACGCGTCGTCGACACCTCGCGACTGCACGACGAGCTGGGCTTCGTCCCGGAGCGCAGCACCATCGACACCGTGCTCGAGCACGGACGGCGCCGCCGCGTCCGCGGCCTTGTCGACGAATCGGCGCCGTATCGCTACGAGCACGAGCTCGAGGAGTTCTTGCGCAGCCGTGGCCGTCGCGACGAGGACGCAGGGTCCGACGCGCCGCGCCCATCGCCCGCCCCACGGTCGCGCCCCCGCCGGCGTCCCACACCCTCGCAGGCCACGCGCGGCACCAGCCCGGCAACATGACCAGCCCCACCCGCAGGCTGCCGGCGCGTGGGGCCTCACGCAACGGACATCGACCACTATCCCCTGACGACGTGCTGGTGGCGCAGCCGCACGTGCGTCGGCGTCGCCGGCCCGCGCCACCTCGCCCATCGCTCCCGTCGGTGCGCATGCCGTCGCTGCCGTCGCTGCGACTGCCGTCGCTCTCAAGCCTGACGGCGCTGCGCCGCGACCTCCCCTCGACCGCGATGGCCGCCACCGGTGCGCTGGCGCTCCGTCTGCGCGAGCTGACCGGCCGCGACGTCATCGACCTCGAGTCGCTGCAGGAGGTGATGAGCGTCTACTACCGCCTCGCCGCGCTTCGCGAGCAGCACCGCAATGGTGTGTATGACGTCGACGACTTCGGCTTCGACCCCGAGCTCACCGAAGCGCTCATGCCGCTCTTCAGGGTGGTGGCGCGTCGCTACTGGCGTGTCGAGGTCGAGGGGACCGAGCACCTGCCCCGGCGCGGTGGCGCGCTGCTCGTCTCCAACCACGCGGGTGTGTTGCCCTGGGATGGGGCGATGATCAAGGTGGCGGTGTTCGATGCCACAGAGCGCCATGCGCGCGCGCTCGACGCCACCTGGTTCGGCGAGCTGCCGATTGCGTCATGGTTCCTGCGTCGCACCGGCCAGGCGCCCGGCCACCCCGACGACACCCATCGCCTGCTGCGCAACGGCGAGCTCGTGCTGGTCTTTCCCGAGGGCGTCAAAGGCACGGGCAAGCCGTGGAACGAGCGTTACCGGTTGCGCCGCTTCGGTCGCGGCGGTTTCGTGGAGGCGGCGATGCGGGCCGGCGTGCCCATCGTGCCGATCTCGGTGATCGGCTCCGAGGAGACCTACCCGATGGTCGCCGACGTCCGACCGCTGGCCCAGCTGCTCGGCATGCCGTACTTCCCGATCACGCCGACGTGGCCGTTTCTCGGCCCGCTCGGACTCCTGCCGCTGCCGAGCAAGTGGCTCATCACCTTCCACCCGCCGGTCGACGTACCCGCCGGCACGACGACGACCGAACCGGCGGCCGTCATGGAGACAGCGGACCGGGTCCGCGCCACCATCCAGGACGGCGTGGTCGAGAACCTCAAGCGGCGCCAGCGCGTCTTCCGAGGCTGACCAGCCGCCCGCTACGCCGGTCCCAGCGCACCACCACCCAATCCACCGCGCTCGGCGCCGCCGCCCAACCGGTGCTCGACAGTCTTCGCCTCCCGGCTGGTGCCGTCGCCGGGTAATCGCCGGTGGATGGGATTCCCGGCTCGCAGGCTCGACACCACCTGTGGTGTCCAATGAGCGCAAGCGACACAAGATGCTGCGCTGGCCGGTTCGGGTCCAGCCACCCCTTTGCTACACTGCCTTGATGGTGGGGTTGTCGTTGCCCTCTCTGTTCATCACCCAGCCAGCACTGTGCCGCGCTGGGTGTTTCTGTTTTCGGGAAAGCGTTATCGGGAGGCCATATGGAGATCGAGCTCGGTAGGGGAAAGATGGCGCGGCGCGCCTATGGCTTTGACGAGGTCGCGCTTGTGCCCGGACGGGTGACCATCAATCCCGACGAGATCGATGTGACGTTCGCGCTCAACGGCTCGACATTCGACATCCCTTTCCTGGCCGCAGCCATGGACGGCGTGGTCGACGTCCCCTTTGCCCAGCAGATGGGGCGCCTCGGCGGCCTTGCCGTCCTCAACCTCGACGGCGTGCAGACCCGATACGAGGATCCCAGCGAGGTTCTCCACGAGATCGCGCAGGCGTCGCCGCAGGACATCAACGTCCTCATCCAGAAGATCTACAGCGCGCCGGTGCAGGACGGGCTGATCGGGCAACGCGTCGAGGAGATCAAGGCAGCCGGTGTGCCGTGCGGAGTCTCCACGACGCCCGCAGGGGCTGAGCGTCGTGCTCCCATCGTCCAGGAGGCCGGCGCCGACGTCCTGGTGGTGCAGGGGACGGTGCTGACCGCGCGCCACGTCAGCAAGAGCTACAAGCACCTCAACTTCAAGGAGCTGACCGCGTCGATCGGCCTCCCCGTGATCGTCGGCAACTGCGTCGATTACGCAACGGCTCTCGAGCTCATGGACACCGGCGTGAAGGGACTTCTCGTCGGAGTCGGACCCGGCGCCGCCTGCACCAGCCGCGCTGTGCTTGGCGTCGGTGTGCCCCAGGTGACAGCCACCGCCGACTGCGCGGCAGCTCGCGACGACCACCTCCGACGCAGCGGTGAACGTGTCGCGATCATCACCGACGGCGGCATGCGCCTCGGCGGTGACGTGGCCAAGGCCTTCGCGAGCGGCGCCGACGCCGTGATGATCGGCTCCGTGTTCGCGTCGGCCGAAGAAGCAGCGGGCCGCGGCAACCATTGGGGGATGGCAACACCCGACGCCAACCTGCCGCGCGGCACGCGTATCCGAACCGGGATCAACGGCAAGCTTGCCGAGATCCTCTTCGGGCCGGCCCACGTCGACGACGGCAGCATGAACCTGGTCGGCGCGCTCAAGACGTCGATGGGCATGTGTGGAGCGCGTGACATCCGCGACTTCCAGCGCACCGAGATGGTGATCGCACCGTCGATCAAGACAGAGGGCAAGGTCCAGCAGAGAGAGCAGCGCGTCGGGATGGGGGTTTGAGCCGCGGCATGGCCGTCGCTCCCCAACAGGACTCGATCGCCCCGGTGGATCCCACCGTCGCCCAGGACACAGTCCTTGTCCTCGACTTCGGCTCCCAATACTCGCAGCTGATCGCCCGCCGCGTCCGCGAAGCCAGGGTGTACTGCGAACTGGTTCCCGGCACCATCAGCGTCGACGAGGTTCGTCGCCGCGCGCCGCGCGGGCTGATCTTCAGCGGCGGCCCTGCGTCGGTGTACGACGACGGCGCCCCGCTTCCCGACCCAGCCCTCTACGAGCTCGACCTGCCCATCCTCGGCGTGTGTTATGGCATGCAGCTGCTCGCGTTCCAACTCGGCGGCGCCGTCAAGCCGGCCGAGCGCCGCGAGTACGGGCACGCCTCGATCAGCATCGACGAGCGCAGCGGAATCTTCGACCGGCTGCCCTCGGAGATCGACGTGTGGATGTCCCACGGTGACGTCATCACCCAGGTGCCGCCGGGATTCCATTCGGTGGCGCATTCGCTCAACTCCCCCTACGCAGCGATCAGCGGACCCAGCGGACGCTTCGGCATCCAGTTCCACCCCGAGGTGGTGCACACGCCGCTGGGGCGCGACATCCTGCGCAACTTCCTCATCGACGTCTGTGGCTGCGCGGGCACCTGGGAGCCGTCGTCGTTCATCGAGATGGCGGTCAACGACATCCGCGCGCGTGTCGGTTCCAGGCGGGTGCTCTGCGCGCTCAGCGGTGGCGTCGACTCCGCGGTGGCGGCGACGCTGGTGCACCAAGCCATCGGGGACCAGCTCACCTGCATGTTCGTCGACAACGGCCTGCTGCGCCGCGCCGAGGGCGAGCGCGTCGTCGAGATCATGAGCCACCAGCGCCACATCGACCTGGTCCACGTCGACGCCACCGATCGCTTCCTCACCGCGCTGGCCGGGGTGGTCGACCCCGAGGAGAAGCGGCGACGCATCGGTCGCACCTTCATCGAGGTCTTCGACACGGAGGCGCGCAAGCTCGGCGACATCGACTTCCTCGCCCAGGGAACGCTCTACCCCGACGTCATCGAGTCGACGTCGCACGACACCCACAACGCGCAGAAGATCAAGACGCACCACAACGTCGGCGGTCTTCCCGAAGACCTGCGCTTCCAGCTCGTCGAGCCGCTGCGATACCTGTTCAAGGACGAGGTTCGCCAGGTTGGGCTCGCGCTCGGCCTGCCCGAGGACATGGTGTGGCGCCAGCCCTTCCCCGGTCCCGGCCTGGCCATCCGCATCATCGGCGCGGTCTCCGCGGAGCGCCTCGACACGCTGCGCGCCGCCGACTGGGTGGTCATCGACGAGATCAAGCGCAGCGGCCTGTATCGCAAGGTGTGGCAGAGCTTCGCCATCCTCACGCCGATCTCGTCCGTGGGAGTGATGGGCGACAACCGCACCTACGCCAATGTCGTCGCCATCCGCATCGTCGAGTCCGACGACGGCATGACTGCCGACTGGGCCAAGATCCCTTACGACGTGCTCGCCACCATCAGTCGTCGCATCGTCAACGAGGTGGCCGGGGTGAATCGAGTGGTGTACGACATCTCGAGCAAGCCGCCCTCCACCATCGAGTGGGAATAGGTCCGACCCCGCGGCGCGTCCTGGTCGTCGGTGCCGGGGCCCGCGAGCACGCGCTCGCCTGGGCCTGCACGCGCCGCCATGGCGACCTGCAGGTCACCTGCGCGCCCGGCAACGGCGGCACCGCGAGCTTTGCCACCAACGTCCCCGTAGCGGCCGACGACCCGCAGGCCATCGTCCAACTCGCTCGCGAGGTGCACGCCGGGCTGGTCATCATCGGTCCCGACGCCGCGCTCGCCGCAGGCGTCGCCGACGCCTGCCGCCAGGCGCGCATCGCCGTGTTCGGCCCCAGCGCCGCCGCCGCGCGCGTCGAGAGCAGCAAGTCGTTCGCCAAGCAACTCATGGACACCGCCGGGATCCCCACCGCGCACTGGCGCGTGGGTGGCGCGGATGACCGAGCCGCGCTGCACGCGTTCATCGACGAGTTGAACGGCCGCTGCGTGGTCAAGGCGGACGGGCTCGCGCTCGGCAAGGGCGTCGTCGTCTGCGACGACACCGCACAGGCGCGCGCTGCCGTCGCCGCGTGCCTCGACGAGCACCGCTTCGGGAGCGCCGGCAACCTCGTCCTCATCGAGGAGCGGCTGAGCGGCGCCGAGGTGAGCGTGCAGGCGCTCGTCGACGGCAGCCACATCCGCCTGCTGCCGCCGGCGCGTGACTACAAGCGCATCGGGGACCGCGACACCGGGCTCAACACCGGCGGCATGGGGGCGGTGACGCGACCGCCCGGGATCAGCGACGCCGTCATCAGCGGAGTCGAGAGTTCTGTGCTCCGGCCCTGCGTCGACGCCCTCGCCGCCGCCGGCACGCCGTTCTCCGGCTGCCTGTACGCCGGGCTCATGCTCACCCCGGACGGCCTGCGTGTGCTCGAGTTCAATGCGCGCTTCGGCGACCCCGAGACCCAGGTAGTCCTCCCGGTCATCGACGAGGACGTGCTCGAGCTGCTCACCGCCTGCGCTGTCGGTGGCCTGGTGCCCGGCATGGTGCATCGCGGCAGCGAGCCGTCCGCGGTCGGCGTGGTGCTGGCTGCCAGCGGCTACCCGGGCACACCACGTCGAGGCGATGTCATCTCTGGGCTGAACACCCTGGACCCCGAGATCCTGGCCTTCCACGCCGGGACGCGGCGCGGTGGCGACAGGCTGCTCACCGACGGCGGCCGAGTCATCACACTTGTCGCCCGAGGCAGCTCTGTGGACGCCGCGAGGCAGCGGGTGTACCGGGCGGTCACGTCGATCCACTTCGACGGTATGCAGCTTCGCAACGACATTGGGCTGGACTCGACCGCGTAACACGCGGGCAAGGAGAGGCATGAGCAGCACGCTGATGGTGGGCATCGTCGTCGGCAGCGAATCCGACCTCGATGTGATGAGCAAATGCACCAAGGTTCTTGATGACTACGGCATCGGCTGGGAGATCGGCGTGATGTCGGCGCACCGCTCCGGGGATGTGGTACGCAGCTACGCACAGCAGGCCACCAAGCGCGGCCTGCGCGTGCTCATCGGCGCCGCCGGCGCCGCCGCCCACCTGCCCGGGGTGCTGGCCTCGCTCACCACCCTGCCGGTCATCGGGGTGCCGCTTGCCGCGACGCCTCTTGCGGGCTTCGACTCGCTGCTCAGCATCGTGCAGATGCCGCCCGGAATCCCTGTCGCGACCGTCGCCGTCGGCGACATGGGCGCCCGCAATGCCGCACATCTCGCCGCCGAGATCATCGCTCTCTCCAACGACGAAATCGCTCAGGCGGTGGCGGAGCACCGTGCCGCGATGCGCGACACCGCACGCCCGCCCGAGGGCTTCATCCCGTGAGGGCGCGCACACGGATCTCGTCGGGATCCCCGTACGAGCCGCGCATCGGCTTCAGCCGCGCCATCGCCGTCGACGGTCGCGTGCTCGTCTCCGGCACCGCGCCGGTGTGGTCCGACGGCAGTTGCGACCCCGACCCCGTCGTCCAGGCGAGGCGTTGCCTGCAGATCATCGAGGACGCCCTCACTGATGCCGGGTCCTCGATGAGCCAGGTGGTGCGTACCCGCATGTTCCTCGTCGATCCCGCTGACGCCGACGCTGTCGGCCGCGCTCATGGCGAGGTCTTCGGTGAGATCCGGCCGGCGGCGACCATGGTGGTCGTCAAGGCGCTGCTCGATGAGCGCTGGAAGGTGGAGATCGAGGCCGAAGCCGCCCCCTGATCGGCCATCTACCGTACCGACGACTCCACCGCCCCGGACAATACTTTCGCCGTGCGATGGCGCATGGGGGGCGATCAATTTGGTCATCCCGTGTGCGCGCTTCCCCGCGATCGGTCACAACGGCGCCTTTTGCGGTAACAATGCATCCCGTGGGGTCACGCACACGTACGAGGAACTGAGATGAAGGCACAGGGCAATCGAGGATCAACCAATCGCGTGGCCGGAGCCGCCGCAGTCCTGTTTGCCGGCACGATGGCGGCACTGATTGCACTGCCAACGACCGTTTTTGCGTCGACAGCTCCGGGACTGGGCACCGCGAAAGCCTATGCCGTGCTGGCCGGTACCCCCTCGATCACCAATACCGGCCCGAGCGTCATCAGCGGCAGCGTTGGCATCTCTCCAGCCGCCTCGGTCATCGGGCTTGGCGGACTGCCAAAGGGAACAGTGACCAACGGGACGATCCAGGCCGGCACGGCCGCGGCGGGCATCGCCAAGGGCGACCTGACCACGGCGTACCTTGCGGCCAAGTCGTCTCCGTGCAACTTCAACGAGACCGGAGTCAACCTCGGGGGCAAGACCCTCACGCCCGGCACGTATTGCCAGACCACCGCACCGACGCTGACCGGGATCCTGACGCTCAGCGGTAACGGGGTGTTCATCTTCCAGGCTGGAAGCACCCTGGTCACCGCCCCCGCCGCCGTCGTTCGCCTCACCAACGGGGCTCAGCCCTGCAATGTGTTCTGGCAGGTCAGCAGCTCGGCAACTCTCAATACCACCACGACCTTCGTGGGAACGATCATGGCACTGACCGATGTCCACGTCCGAACTGGCGCGAGCATCGCCGGCCGTGCGCTGGCGCGAAACGGCACCGTGACGCTGGACACCAACCGAATCACTGCCCCAACCGGCTGCAACGCCACCACCGTCAACGGCCCGGGCGTTCCGATCCCGTCGACCGGCGCAGCCTCCGGCTCGATGCCCGCTGGCAGCGTCCTGGTCATGATCGGGAGTGGCTTGGTAGTTTTGACGGGTGGTGCCACGGTCAACCGCCGCAGACGGGCTCGCGCTCGAAGGTAACGCCGAGCGGGACTTCATCGCTGCAGTACGAAGGTCACCGCGAGAGCGACAAGGACAGCGGCGCCGAGGAGTCGCCGAAACGGGTTGACCCCGCGAAGGACCTCGTCGCCGGCCCACACCACGAGTCCGAGGGTGCCCACCACGGCGAGTGCTGTGTCGAGCGCGCCGGAGGGGTGAGCAATGCGTCGCAGCACCCAGACGACCAAGAAGACCGCCAAGGGGACGTTGGGAAGCTGGACGATGGTGATCTTGCCGGTGCGGCGACTCCGGAAGAGCCAGCGGAGCATGGGGCCACGGTACCGGGCCGTCCCTACAATCGGTCGCCATGCCGCGTCTAGAGCTCGTCGAGTGCTCGCTGCGGGCCGGACAGCAGGCGCTGCTGCTGAGCCGCTTGCGCAGCCGCCACGCCATCCCTGTGGCGCGGGCGCTGGAGGGCTGCGGGTTCGCAGCCCTCGACGTCTTCGGCGGATCCACCTTTGAGGCGTCGCTGCGATTCCTCGGTGAGGACCCCTTCGAGCGGCTTCGCGCCATCCGTGAGGCGGCACCGTCGAGCACGTTGCTGGCGTCGCTCGGTGGCCAGGCGCTGACCGGCCATCGCCAGGTCGGCGATGACGTGGTCGACGCCTTCATCAAGGTCGCCGCCGACGCCGGTGTGGACCGCTTTCGCATCCACGACCCGCTCAACGACGTCCGCAACGTGCGCCGCGCCGTCCAGGCCGCGCGCAAGGCAAAGCGCCAGGTGGACGCCGCGATCATCTACGCGGACTCGCCGCGCCACGATCCCGACCAGCTCGTCGCACTTGCCGAGCAGCTCACCGAGCTCGGCGCCGACGCGATCTGCATCCACGACCCCCTTGGGCTGCTCGGCGTGGCCCGTATCGGCGACCTCGTCAAGCGGCTGGTTGAGGCGACCAAGCTGCCGGTGTCGCTGTCGTTGTCGGCGCAGACGGGACAAGCGGAGTTCGCGGCCTACGCCGCCGCCATCGCGGGTGCATCCAGCCTCGACGTCGCCCTGGCACCACTGGCCGGGGGCGCCTCTGTGCCACCCGCCGAGGGCGTTATCGCGGCGCTGCGCGGCACCGAGCTCGACACGGGGATGAACCTCGACGACGTGACCGCGGCGTCGGCGGAGCTCGAGCACCAGCTGTCCGCTTACGCGTCCGTGGTCGACATCCCCGCGCTGCACATCGACAGTGCCGCGCTGCGCGGGCAGCTACCGCCCGCCGCCATGGGCCACGCCCTCGAGGAGTTGCGCGACCGCAACCAGCTCGACCGCCTCGACGACGTGGAGATCGAAGCCCAGCGTGTGCGCGCCGAGCTCGGCCACCCGCCACTGGTCACACCCATCATCGAGATCGTCGCAACGCAGGCCGTGTACAACGTCTGCGACGGCGACAGGTACGCCACCGTCAGCCAGGAGGTCAAGGACTACTGCCTCGGCCTGTACGGGTCCCCGCCGTACCCGATCGATGCCGAGGTGCGCCGGCTGGTCAACGGTCGCGAGGAACCGATCACCATCCGCCCCGCCGACCTCCTCGAGCCGGCGCTGCCGACGCTGCGACGAGAGTTGAAGCGCGAGGGCGTCGACAAGCCCGACGACGCCACCGTGGTCAGCTTCGCTCTGTTCCCCGGTGAGACGCTGGCGCTGCTGCGCGGCGAGGTCGTGCCCGAGCGGCTCGGCGACGAGGCGAAGCCGGAAGCCGACGCGGACGCCGCCGTGTCCGCCGAGGGGACGGACGTCGCCGTTGTCACCGCCGATGGAGAGCCGGATGCTCAGCCTGCCGATGTGCGCGAGCTCACCGTCGAGGTGGACGGGCAGAGCTACAGCGTGCGTGTCCACGGCGCCGGGGTCGGCGGCGGTGGCGGCGCACCGGCGGGTGCGGCCGCCGCGGTGGGCGGGGCGCCGGTTGCCCGCGACGGCACCATCGTTGCGCCGATGCAGGGTCTGATCCTCAAGGTTTCCGTCAAGGTTGGCGACAAGGTGGGGCTCGGCGACGTGGTCGCTGTCCTCGAGGCGATGAAGATGCAGAACGACGTCACCGCCACTCGCGCGGGAACGGTGACCGAGGTGCACGTCAAGGAGGGCGACGTGGTCGGGCCACGCGCGCCCATCGTGCAGGTGGACTGATGTTCACCAAGGTGCTGGTGGCCAACCGGGGCGAGATCGCGCTTCGGGTCATCCGCGGTTGCCGCGACCTCGGTATCGCAACCGTCGCCGTGCACAGCGAGGCCGATCGCACCGCCGCGTTCGTGCTGCTCGCCGACGAGGCCGTGGAGATCGGTCCGGCGCCGTCGGCGCAGTCGTACCTGGTCATCGACCGCATCATCGAGGCGGCGAAGTCAACCGGTGCTCAGGCCATCCACCCCGGCTACGGGTTCCTCAGCGAGAACCAGGCGTTCGCACGCGCCTGTGCGGAGAACGGCATCACCTTCATCGGTCCCAGCCCCGAGGCGATGGCGGCGATGGGCGAGAAGGTGCCGGCACGCCAGCGCATGCGCGACAGCGGCGTTCCCATCGTGCCGGGCAGCGACGCGCTCGAGGACGTCGAGTCCGCGCTCGCCGCCGCCGGCGAAGTTGGGTACCCGGTGCTCATCAAGGCGTCGGCGGGCGGCGGTGGCATCGGCATGCGCGTCGCCCATGACGAGGGTGAGTTGCGCGAGGGCCTCGAGGCCGCGCGGAGCACCGCACGGCGCGCCTTCGGCAACGCCACCGTGTTCCTCGAGCGCTACGTCGAGTCGCCGAGACACATCGAGATCCAGGTGCTCGCCGACACCCACGGCAACATCGTCCACCTCGGTGAGCGCGAATGCTCGATCCAGCGCCGCCACCAGAAGATCCTCGAGGAGGCGCCGTCGCCCACCATCGACGCGGCGACGCGTGCGCGGATGGGTGAGGCAGCCGTGACGGCGGCGCGCGCCGTCGGGTACGTCAACGCCGGCACTGTGGAATTCATCTACAGCAAGGGCGAGTTCTTCTTCCTCGAGATGAACACACGCCTGCAGGTGGAGCACCCCGTCACCGAGCTCGTCTACGGCGTCGACCTCGTCGTCGAACAGCTGCGCATTGCCGCCGGCGAGAAGCTGACGCTGCTTCAGGAGGACCTGGTGCCGCGCGGCCATGCCATCGAGTGCCGGGTCAACGCCGAGAAGTACGAGAAGAACTTCATGCCGTCGCCGGGACAGGTCACCGGTTATCGCGAGCCCAGCGGTCCGGGTGTGCGCGTTGACTCGTCGCTGGCAGCGCCGGGGATGGTCTCGCCCAACTACGACCCGATGATCGCCAAGTTGATCACGTGGGGTCCGACTCGGGAGCTGGCGATCGCGCGGATGCGTCGCGCGCTGCTCGAGTACGCCATCGTCGGCATCAGCACCAACATCGCGTACCACCTCGCCATCCTCGGCGCCCCGGACTTCATCGCCGGTGACTACACAACGCACTTCATCGATGGGCACCCTGAGCTGGTCGCGCAGGCGCAGTCGTGGGAGGAGCGCCGCCAGCCATTCCTGCGCGTGCTGCGCGACCCTGCCAGGGCAGCGGCCATCGCGGCGGCCGTGGTGTCGATCGGCTGATACCTGAACGGGACGATGCGGTGAGCTTGAGCAGGCTGTACGAGACGGCGCTCCTCGGACCACTCGCGGAACAGCTTGTGGAAGCCATCGGGATTGCGCCGGGGATGCGCGTCGTCGACGTGCTCGGCGATGCGGGAGTCCTCACCAGGCGCCTGGCAGCCACCACTGGTATCGCCGGGTCGGTGGTCACAGTTGTCGCCGACGACATCGCTGCACGGGCGCTGGCACAGGAGTTGCGTGAGTCGCGCACGATCGCATTGGAAGTCGTTGCCTCCCCTGACGAGCTGCCTTTCCAAGGGCGCGAATTCGACGCTGCCGCGTCGCTGCTGCGCCTCGAGGGTGATGTCGGGGCAGCGGCACTCCGCGAGATGGAGCGCGTCGCGCATCGTGCGGCAGCCATCGTCGCCGCCGGCAGCCGCCCGCTCCCCGAGGATCTGCTCGCTCGGGCGTGGCAAGAGGTGACTGCGACCGTCCCGCCAGAGTTGCGAGCGCCCGACGCAGTGCTTCCACCAGAGGATTGGACGGCGACGCCGATGCGCGACGTCGCCAGGTTCGACGGGGCGCAGCAACTCTGGATCGCGCTCTGCGATCACCTCGCCATTCGCATGGACGACGCCGAAGCCACCGCGGTCAGCCGGCACTTCAACGAGGCCCTGGTGGCATTCCAGGGTGCGGACGGCACCTTGCGGATCCCGGTTGAGGTCACACTCCTGCGTCTCATACGCGACTAGGGAGGTGACACTCGCCTGAAGGAGCCAGTTCTCCTGGCGCTCCCGCCCGCGAGCGCGGGCGGCGCGAGCGATCTTCGGATCGTATGCTGCACGGGTGAGCAAGGCCGCGGGTGTCGCCCTGGCCCGGGTGTTCTTCGCGATCCTGACTGTTGTGGCGATCGCCGTTCAGCTCATCGACCTGGCCGGAAAGGGGAGTCTCAACCCGGCCAACTATTTCAGCTACTTCACGATCGACAGCAATCTGATCGCTGTGGCGTGCCTCTTCGCCGCCGCCGCACGGTGGCGGGCCGAACGCTCCCGCAAGCTCGACTTGGCGCGGGGAGGAGCTGTCGTCTACATGAGCGTGACCGGGATCGTCTTCACCCTGTTGCTGTCGAACACCGATGTCGACACTGCCATCCCTTGGGTCAACACCGTGGTGCACGAGCTCATGCCGTTGGTGATCATCTCCGACTGGTTGGTCGACCCGCCGCCATCTCAGCTCAGCATGCGCGAAGGAGTGCTCTGGCTCAGCTTCCCCTTAGTCTGGATCGTCTACACCCTCATCCGTGGGGCCGTCGTGGGTCTGTATCCGTACCCATTTGTGAATCCGACAAACGGCGGGTATACGTCCGTCGCGGTGTACTGCGCTGGGATCCTTGTTGTCATGCTGATCGTCTGCTCTCTCGTGGTCATCTTGGCGAACGTCGTCGGGAGCGGGAAGCGACGGCGCGACTCGGGAAACTGATCTGGTAGTCGCCGGGGCCCTGCGCCTCTTCAAGGTACGTTTGCGCTTACTGGCGTGGATGATTCTGTAACTCCGGATGCCAGCACCCCCTCCGACGGTGGCCCTTCGGGTGGCTCGCAAGCACTTCGAGGCAGCCAACGGAAACCTTAAGGCGCTGCTGGAGGCCGATGCTGTGCCAGCGTGAGGCGGACGCGACTCATAACCCATCGCCTTCATCGGAGTTAAAGCTGTCGTGCGAGGATGGGTGTGGATTGGAGCGCTCGTGGTGGGCCTCTCGCTGGCCGCCTGTGGACCTGCCACGCCCGGGCCTTCGACGGCGTTGTCGACCACCTACGCCACGGATGTCGCGTTGCCGAATCCCACGTCGATTGGCGTGTCATCCTTTTCCCCCTGTCCTCCGCTGGTCACAGGCTCACCGGGAATCGACAGCAACTCCGTACAGGTTGGTCCGGACTCCTACGACACGTTCGTGACGACGAATCAATGGGTGGGTCCCGTGAATGGATCGAGCGTTCATTGGTACCACGTCTACGCCGGAGCGACCGGGCAACAGGCGCAGCCGCCAAGTGTGCCCGCGATATGGGTCAACGGGACAACAGTGACCTCGGACCTCTGCGGCATCGACCTGACCGCGATCGGAACCTTCATCAATCGCAGCGCTCACGGCCCTCTCAGGATTGCCGCGGTGAACGGCGCGCTGGTCCACCTTTCGACTTCCGCCGGTGAGCACTTCGTCTTCGATCTCGCGACGCGCAGGTATACGAGCTAAGCATTCCCGCCATGCTGCAGCCGGCGGAGACAATCGGCGAGCGCGACGCCGCTCAACACTGCGCCAACGAACACCCGCGGCCCGGCGACGCGGTGGCGCAGGTGAACTGCGAGCATCGCAACATTGCCGGCGAATACGGTGCCGGCGACGGCGAGCGTCGGGGACGGCGGTGTCTCATCGCCTTCATAGGCCGTGCGTGCTGCGAGTGTCATCCACAGCAGGAGGAACGCGACGCTGCCAAAGGCGCGTCCAGGCGCTGACCGGAAGAGCGCTGGTCGGCGGAGCAGGAACAGCGCCGTATCAGCCGTGCCGGCCACCGCCGCCGGAAATGCAAGGTTGGTGCGGTTCATCGGGTTGCCTCCCTCCAACGTGTCGACGTGGTCAATACTCGCGTAGATTCGCGAACTCGCGGCTCGCTGGTCCGTCATTTCCCCCTCTCCGTTTCGAGCTGCGCGCGGGGACGAAGTGCCATGGCGCTTTCTCGGTGCTTGTGTGGCTCAGCACCTCTGAGTAGGCGCGCTGGTATTCATCCCAGTGCGCGCGTTCGGCCACGTCCGCAGGAGAGGACTTCCAGTTCTTGTCGGGGTCGTTGATGCGCTCGAGCAGTCGCTTGCGCTGCTCCCGCTTGGAAAGGTTGAGGCACAGCTTGACCACGAGGATGCCGTTGTCGACGAGGTGATGCTCCCAGTCATTGATGTCCCGGAAGCGCCGCTCCCACACGTCCTTGCCTCTGGCCTCCGCCGGTAGGCGCTGGCGTACGAGGTTGTCGGGGTGGACGCGGACCACGAGCACCTCCTCGTAGTGTGACCGGTTGAAGATGCCGATGTCCCCGCGCCCCGGCAACTCCCTGGTGTATCGCCAGAGATAATCGTGGTTGAGCTCCTCCACCGAGGGGACCTTGAAGCTGGTCACCCGGACGCCCTGCGGGTTGATCCCGCTCATGACGTGCTTGATGGCACCGTCCTTGCCGGCGGCATCGAGCCCCTGCAGGATGACCAGCAGGCCGTAGCTGTCCTGCGCGGCCAGGCGCGCCTCGTAGTGGGCCAGCTGCTGGACACCGGCTTGTAGCGAAGCCTCCGCGTCGCCTTGGTTCACAAAGCTCGCGGTGTGCCCCGGGTCGAACTGTCCGGGGGGTACTTTTGTCCCCGGCGGGACGCGGAGTTGGTGCGCCAGCCGGCGGAGCTCGTCGAGGTGCTGATCGGTCATCGCCATGCGTCGATGGTCTCTCGCCCGGCCGCGGTGGCGTCCCGCTCCATGGCAGGCATCAGCGTCCCGACGTAGACGCGCTGCTCACCTTGCGCAATACCGCGCTGACCGCCTCAACGGTGGTCGCCGGGTCGTCGACGCCGACGACCAACTGGGAGTAATGCTCGTGAATGAGACTGATGACGACGGCGTTGCCCGGATCGTGCACATCCCAGAATGTCCACTCGCCGCTCTTGAGGAACGACCCCGCCGTGAGCACTCCGGGAATCGCGGTGCCGGGCAGTCGCAGTCCGTGGAACGCTTTCGCTGCTTCGGTGGCATCCTGTGTGATCGCGGTGACGTGCGCAAGCGGTATGGTGATCGTGCTCGTGAAGGCGAGGATCCGGTCGACGCCGGTGACATGAACGGCGAGCAATTCGTCGGTTACTTCGACTGTGGCCACGCCGCGAGTATAGGTTCGGCTCCGCCCTCGCACCTGCCTGTAACGACGCGCGTACTCCGAGTTGTTCAGGGACCTCGTGGGTGAGAGGGACCGCCAGATGCGCCGGCGTCACGGGGGTACCCGATTCGGCAAGCACCGAAGCGCGTGTTGTGCCCGGCACCGCAAGACAGACAGAATATGAGCGATGAGACTGGAGGACGACAACGGTGCTACAGCGAGCGCTGCGGCCTTCCGCGTGGCGCGGACGTCGCTTCTCACCTGGCGCGACGACTACGAGACAGCATATCGCGACTTCCGCTGGCCGGAGCTGACGCAATTCAACTGGGCGCTGGACTGGTTCGACGCGCTGGCGCAGGATCCCGCCACGTCGCCGCAGACGGCTCTCTGGATCGCCGAGGCGAGCGGAGCGGACGCGCGGCTCTCCTTCGCCGAGCTCTCGGCGCGGTCAAACCAGGTGGCCAATTGGCTGTTGGCATTGGGCGTGAGTCGGGGTGACCGGCTGATCCTCATGCTCGACAACCAGGTCGAGCTGTGGGAGACGTTGCTGGCCGGGATCAAGCTCGGCGCCGTCCTCATCCCGGCGAGCACGTTGCTCACGTCCGGCGATCTTCGCGACCGCGTCCAGCGCGGCGATGCGCGGCATGTGGTGACCAGCACCCAGAATGTCGCGGCGTTCGCCGACGTCCCCGGCGACTACACCCGGATCTGCGTTGGTGCATCGGCGGATGGGTGGCTGGACTACTCAGAATCCTCATCAGCGCCTCTGGACTTCACGCCGACCGGGGTTACCAATGCCTCGGATCCCCTGCTGCTGTACTTCACATCGGGCACCACCGCGCAGCCGAAGCTGGTCGAGCACACTCACGCTTCGTACCCGGTGGGACATCTGTCGACCATGTACTGGATCGGGCTGGAGCCCGGCGACGTCCACCTGAACATCTCATCGCCGGGATGGGCCAAACACGCGTGGAGCAACGTGTTCGCTCCGTGGAACGCCGGCGCGACTGTGCTCATCCACAACTACACGCGGTTCGTTGCGGCGGATCTCCTGGCGGTGATGGACCGCTGCGGGGTGACCAGCTTTTGCGCACCACCCACGGTGTGGCGGATGCTCATCCAGAGCGACCTCACCTCCCTTGCACAGCCGCCCCGCAAGGTGGTCGGCGCCGGCGAACCGCTGAATCCTGAGGTGATAGCCCGTGTCGAGCAGGCGTGGGGGGTGACCATCCGCGACGGCTTCGGACAGACGGAGACGACGGTGGCGATCGCCAACACGCCGGGTCAGACAGTGAAAGCCGGCTCCATGGGCCGCCCCGTCCCGGGTTACACCATCGCCCTTCTCGACCCGATCACCGGCGAGCCGGGCGATGAGGGCGAGATCTGTCTCGACCTCGGCCAACGACCGCTCGGCCTCATGGTGGGATATCGCGGGGAATCCGAGGGCGGCGACGACGCGATGCGAGATGGGTACTACCACACCGGCGACGTCGCGTCGCGGGACGGTGATGGCTATGTGACCTATGTGGGGCGTGCCGACGACGTCTTCAAGGCGTCGGACTACCGCATCTCCCCGTTCGAGTTGGAAAGCGTGCTTCTGAAGCACGACGCCGTCGCGGAGGCAGCAGTGGTGCCATCGCCCGACCCGATGCGGCTCGCGGTTCCCAAAGCGTTCGTCGTGCTCGCGTCCGGGCACTCGCCCTCGCGCGAGACGGCCTTGTCGATCCTGCGGTTCAGCCGCGACAACCTCGCGCCCTACAAGCGCATCCGGCGCGTTGAGTTCACCGATCTGCCCAAGACCATCTCGGGGAAGATCCGCAGGGTCGAGTTGCGCGAGCGTGAACGGGATCGACGGAATGAAGGCGGCGCCAGTGTGGAGTACCGGGAGGAGGACTTTGCCGAGCTCGTCGCGCGTTGAGGTGTCGCGAATGGTTCGCGTGTCCCCATGGTCAAGCGAACCACGATAGGTAAGGCCGCGGCGGCAGTTGCCGGCGTGACCACCACAGCAGGCGTCGCGTACGTGCTTGTCGTGCGCGGTGCTCTCACCCTCGATCTCGGTGTGGGCAGGCGCACGCGCGCACTGGGGCCGCTGCGCGCATCGATCGCAGCGCCGCCCGATACCGTCTTCGATGTCATCGCCGGTCCGTATCTGGGCCGCACCCCGAAGGCAATGGAATCCAAGCTGCGCGTTCTCGAGCGCGGCGCCGACCTCGTTCTTGCCGCTCACCGCACGCCACTCCCAGCCGGGTTGGTTGCCACCACCGTCGAGACCGTGCGTTTTGAGCGTCCCCATCGAATTGACTTCCGATTGGTACGAGGACCGGTGCCGCACGTCGTCGAGACCTTCGAACTGCGGCGCATCGGCGATGGGACGGAGTTTGTCTACTCCGGGGAGCTGGGCACCGACCTGTGGGGTGCAGGCGTCTGGTGGGGTGACCGCGTCGCGGTGAAGTGGGAGCGAGTCGTCGAGGACTCGATCGCGTCGATCAAGACGGAGGCCGAGAGACGGACGCGGGCAGCCCGCACTCGGACGTCGTGACTGCGACTCAGGCGAGCACCGGCGGGCTCACTCCGATGGGGTTCGGGTAGACCAGGCCACCGGGCCCTTGCAGCTTCGGCACCAGGTCCCTGAGCAGGCTGAGGAGCCGCTCCCGCCGCGACTCATCCATCTGGGTCCACGGCTCTGCGGCAAGCGCGTCTGTCGTGTCCTCGACCTCGGTGCGCAGGGTCTGCCCGGTAGCGGTGAGTGCGCCGCTTCCGTCGAGCACGCCGCGCGCTCGCAAGCGCTCCTCGGCACCCTGCCACTCGTCCTCGGACCAGCCGCGAAACCCGCGCATGGTGGGCGCGTCGACGCCATTGCCGTCCGCATGCGCGGTGATCACGGCCTCGAGGCCGTCGAGCCGATGCACGGTGAGAGCTGCGACGTGACCATCGAAGCGATGCTCACGGAGCAGGGTGCACGCATGCCACAGGGCCAGGTGAGGTGGGCTTGGCATCGGCAAACCGGCGTGGCCGGCGTACAGCGGCCGCCCATCCTCGCGCAGGTATGTCGCGGCCTCACGCGCGATATCTGCCGCCTCGGCCACGCTGGGGGAGTCGGCGTCGGCGCCCCAGAGGCGGCGCAGTGCGGTGTCCACAATGTCGAGCCGGGCGGCGAGGACGCGCTCGGGGCTGGAGAATCTCCAAGCATCGGGGATGGCGCGGTGCACCATCGCCGGGCTGAAGTTGTGGAAGACGGCGGTGACCACCTCGGGACCGACCGCTCCCATGGGCGCCGACCGCGAGGCGAAGTAGCCCATCCAGCCACCGCGCAGCCCCGCCTCTGCGTACCGCTCGCGGGACTCGGGGACGAAGTACACGATGGCACTGATCGGCTCGAAATGGGTCCAGGCGCGTCGGGCCGGGCTGAGCATGCGGCCCGAATCATGCGCCTGCCGCCCGGGGGGTTGCCGTCAGCTCATCCGCGCTTGACCGCGCAGGCTCCCTGGCCACCGTTGGCCTCGTTGCTCCACATCGGCTGTACGGCGAAGTTGGCGCCGCCGAGGCTGATGTTCTGGAGGCCGCTCCAGGCGCACTTGTCACCGTTCTCGCTGGTCGTCCTTGTTGACTGTGTCGATCCCGCACCCCGCACCCTGTTCGGGCACATACCGGGATAAATGTGTAGCGAACGCCGTGGCCGGTGGTGTGGTGCGTCTCCGAGTGATAGCCGCAGTACACGGTGCCGTACCCGGTGGCCACGATGCCCGGCTCGGTGAGGATGAGATACGTGGCGTTGATGTTGTAGCCGAAGTGTTGAGCCGCGGCGAGCGCCTCGGTCTCGAGAGAGTCGTTGGTGGTGTTCTCAGCAAGACCCGTCGTGGCGATCGTCGAGGGCACGGCACCGGTGTCGAACCAGGTGCACTTGAGCTGTGCGGTCGGATTGGTGATGAACTGTGCGGTCGATTGACCGGCGCACGAGAACCCTGGGTCCATGTTCTGGCAGTACTGGGTCTGCACGCCCGCCCTCGGTTAACGCCGCTGTGCTGTGAATTCCTCCGCTTGTCGAGGCGAGCCGCGCACCTACACTCGGTCCGGTGAGCGCGATCTTCGACCTCGCCGACGGTTACACCGTCGAACTGGCCGGCCGTGAGGCCCTAGTCGCAACCCTCCTCGGCGTGCCCGGGCACGAGGAGGACATGACCGACTACTCACCGGACGGAGTGGAGGCACGAGCTGAGCTCAGCCGCCGGACGCTGCGCGATTTGCGCGGTGCAGACGTGGAGAACGACGCAGACCGAATCTGCCGCGAGTTCATGCTCGAACGGCTCCAGGTCGACGTCGACATGCACGAGGCGGGGGAGAGCTGGCGACCCCTTCGCAACCTCGCATCGCCAGTCCAGCAGATCCGGCAGGTCTTTGACCTCTGCCCGCAGGCAACCGTGGTGGACTGGCGTCACATCGCCGCCCGGCTGGCCAAGATCCCGCAGGCCGTTGCTGGGCTCGAAGCGACTCTCCGTCAGGGCCTCGACCTCGGGCTGCCGGCTGCTCGGCGCCAGGCTCTCGTCTGCGCTCAGCAGGCCGCCGTCTGGGGCGGCACCGACGGGGATGGGACCGCGTTCTTTCTTTCTCTCGCTCGGCGGTGCCCGCACGACGGATCTCTTGGCGCCGAACTCGAGGCCGGAGCCCGCACAGCCACGCAGGCCTACGCAGGCCTGGCTCACTTCCTCCGCGACGACTACGCACCCGCCGTCCCTGACCACGATCCGGTTGGCCGCGACCGCTACCGACTGGCATCACGCGCATTTCTGGGCGCGCAGGTCGATCCCGACGAGACCTACGCCTGGGGATGGGAGGAGCTCCACCGCATCGAAGCCGAGATGATTCGAGTGGCTGACCGGATCAGCCCCGGAGCGGGTGTCGACAAGGTTATCGAACTCATGACCACCGACCCGCAGCGCGCGGTCACCGGCGCCGACAACCTCCAGCGTTTCCTCCAGGAGCTGACCGATACTGCCACCGCCGAGCTCAACGGCACGCACTTCGACATCCCACCGCAGATACAGCGCTGCGAATGCATGATCGCGCCCCCGGGCGGAGCGGCCGCGATGTACTACACACCTCCCTCCGAGGACTGGACACGGCCGGGGCGCACCTGGTATCCCACCAGCGGCCGCACCGTTTTCCCGGTGTGGAACGAAGTCACGACCGCCTACCACGAGGGAGTCCCCGGACACCACCTCCAGGTCGGCCTCATGGCCTGCCTGAAGGAGAATCTCAGCCGCTACCAGCGCACCATCGGTTTCGTCAGCGGCCACGGCGAGGGCTGGGCGCTGTACGCGGAGAGGCTGATGGGTGAGCTCGGTTACCTCGAGAATCCCGACTACGAGTTGGGCATGCTGGTGTCGCATCTGTTCCGCGCCAAGCGGGTGGTCGTTGATATCGGTCTCCACCTCGAGTTGGCCATTCCGCAAGGTGAGGAGAACGCCGGGCAGCGCTGGTCGTGGGACCTGGCGATCCCGTTCATGGATCACAACTCACCGATTCCCGGTGACTTCACTCGCAGCGAGGTCGAGCGCTACCTGGGAATGCCCGCGCAGGCGATCAGCTACAAGGTGGGGGAGCGCGCGTGGCTCGACATTCGCGCCGAGATGCTCCGCCGGCAGGGCGCACACTTCGACCTCAAGGCGTTCCACACCCAGGCGCTACAGCTCGGGTCTCTGGGATTGGATCAGATGCGCAGCGAGATGCTGCCCGCGCACGGGTCGGCCATGGCTCCTCCGGCGGCTCTGGGCGGTATCCGGGATCGGTCAGCTAACTGACAGCCGGACCGTGGCAGGATTGTGGGTGATGACCGACTACCGGCCCGACTACCACCCCCAACCGCCCAGCCCACCGTGGCAGGCTCCGCCCGTTGCGCCGTGGCAGACTCCGCCACCGCCAACCGGTTCCCTGCCGGCGAGGCGAAGGGGGCGGACGCTGTTGATGGTGGCTGCGGTGGCCGTCGTGCTCGTTGCCGGGCTCGGTGTCGGCCTCGCCGCCGGCCTCCTCACCCGGGGAAGCCCCGCAAGTACCCCAACCGGGAACTCCGGGACGTCAACCACCGCCGCCGCCCAGGCCCTCTACAAGCAGGCCCTGGCTGCCACTCGGGGCTCGGCAGGCGTCCACTACGTGTCCGTCTCAACCGGCGCCAGCGTGACCCAGAAGACCGTGGGAGACGCCACCCAGGACGGGGGCGCCCAGCTCATCACGCTCAACTCGACGTACGGTGACGAGCAGTTCACCCTGCGCCTGGTCAGTGGCACCGTGTACTTCCAGGGCAACACCCCAGCCGTCGAGGATCAGCTCGGTGTGCCGGCCGGCGGCGCCGCGGCGGTGCAGGGCAAATGGGTGTCCGTCTCAGCCAGCGACGGGCCGTACAGTGTCCTCCAGCCGGGGATCACGGTCGCCGAACAGGCGAGCTGTCTCGCCATGACCCCGAAGTCGATCGCCCAGGTCACCGCGACTGATGGCAGCAAGGCGACCAGGATCAACGGGACCTTCACGTCCCAGCAGTGCGGGAGTGGGCCGGGTCACCTGGACGTGGCCGCCGAGTCGCACCTGCCGATCGCGCAAGCATCGGCGACGTCCGCCGGCGGGATCACGACGACCGGCTCGGTCACATTCAGCGGTTGGGGAATAGCGGTTCCGGCCACAGCCCCGGCGACACCCGTTGCCTGGTCGACGCTCGGCGCGTCGGGTCCGCCCGGCGGCTACGGCGGCGGCGGCGGTGGGAACAGCCAGGGCCCCACAGCGACACCGTCGGTGTAGTCCCGTAGGCCGCAGCGCGCGGTCGAGAGCGTGCGGGCGCGCCAGTCGCCGTCCGATCGCCACAACTGTCGGATTCGGGTCACAATGGCGCCGCGACGCCGGTAAACCGCTCCTCACGCATGCGCACCACTCCATCTCCCCTCAACGCCCTCCTCCTCTGCGCGGCCCTCGCCGCCGCCGCGTGCGGAAGTAGCCCCGCAATCGCCCCGACCGCTGCCGCGCGCTCGTCGACGCCGGCGCCGACGACGGTCGCGACACCCGCCCCCCCGCCGGCGCCCACACCGGCGGCTTTCGCGGCGCCGGTCATGATCCAGGTCGAGAACCTCTGGGCAGCACGCCCTCAGTCGGGTCTGAGCCAGGCCGACGTCGTGTACGAGTACCAGACCGAGGGCGGGATCAGCCGGTTCACTGCGATCTACTTCCATACACCAGGGGGCAGTGTCGGCCCGGTTCGCAGTGCGCGGCTTGTCACCATCAAGCTCCTCCGTGTCTGGGGCGGCACGCTGCTCTACTCCGGGGGCACGGTGTACGTTGCCACGCTTCTCGACCGCAGCGGGCTCCGCCAGTTCGACGAGATACGAGCGGCCGGGACCTTGTTCCGGGTCTCCGGGCGTGACGCACCGCACAACCTCTACACCGACGGTTCTCACCTCGCCCCGTTCCAGCAGCGCATCGGCCAGACCGTCGGCTATCAGCTGTGGGCACGAACCGCGCTGGCCAACCTCCCGGCCGGCGCGAGCCCGCTGGCGAGCTTCCAGGTTCCCATCTCGCAGTACGAGCGCCCGATCTTCACCTACGACGGCTTCAGCGGGCATTACACGAGGACCGAGCCCGACACCGGCGTGCTCACCGACGCCAACAGCGGCGCTCCATGGCGGCCAAGCACCATCGCCGTCCTGCAGATGCCAGTCACGGTGGGACCGGAGGTTGAGGACCCGAGCGGTGCCCACGGCCTCGACTTCGGCCTGGTCGGCAGCGGCGGCGTCGGACAGCTCGCGATGGGTGGGAAGCTCTACGCGATGAGGTGGACGCAGGGCGCCTCAGGCCCACCGCAGTTCACGCTGGCCAACGGTCAGCCGGCGCCGATCCCACCGGGCCAGATGCTCATCGAGCTGGTGGCGCCGGGACAGTACATAGTTCCGCGCTGATCACCGTCGCGAGGCATCCATCGCTGAAATGGCTGACGTCGAGCTGCCGCTGACCGCGGCGATGGTTGGTGTGGCACCGATCGACCCGGCCCACCCGCAGGCGCAGCAATGCCTGAACGCCTACTTCGCGGAGCTGGACCGGCGCTTCGACACCGGCTTCGATCCATCGCTGAGCATCTCCGCCGTTGAGGATGAGCTGCGTCCGCCGGCGGGCCTGCTCCTGGTGGCCACGCTGCAGGCGGATCCGATCGGCTGCGGTGCGCTCGAGCAGATGACTGTGCACCATGTCGGCCTGCTTCGCGAACGGTTGGAAGTACTGCGACACCGACGCCGGGGGAGCGCCGCTGACCTGTCCAGCCCCCGCCGGGGTTGACGGGAGGACGGCGGGGCCGGCGAACCGCGAGAGATCGGGCAGATCGCCTCGTCGCGGAGAGGCCAGCGACAGGAGCGTGTGAAACGGCGGAGACCACGCATCACGCACTGTCAAGGGCATCGACGACGGTGCGAAGATCTGCGAACCGTGCTGGGCACGCTGCTGTGGTCGCGCACGACGCTGTCGATGGTGCCGGCCGGGACGTACGGTGAGATGACCACTGCGGGCACGCGGGGTCCAAGCAACTGGAAGGTGAAGTGCGCCGCCCTGGGACGCAGAAACACATGACCGATGCGTGTTGGCCGGCCACCGCGTTGATCGCCCCGATCACCATCCGGCCGCCCGGGGAACGGCTCAGAGGGCGGATGTCGGCATTGCCGCTGGCGTTGCGCAGTCCGCGGCCAGGGCGCCGGCGCCGCGGACCATTACAGTGCGAGCGACGGCGTAAGCGGACGTCGACAGGCGATCATGAGCCAGGCGCGTGGGCGTCGACGCGACGCCAACCGCATTGAAGACACGCCGAGCGATGCCCTTGTGCAATTGCTCCGCCGGGGTGATGGCCAGCCTGTCGACTGGCGTCCGCCGCCATCTCTGTCAACGCGCTCATCTCGTTTGCCACAGGCGGACCTCTCCGGGCTGGGTGAGTTGTTCGCGAGTGTACTGCCGGCCCGGTCCGTGCGCTGGCATGACAATCCCGCAACAGCAACCCGACCTGCCCGTCTGGATAGCCCCCACGGGCGCAGGCTGTCGCGTGCGGGCAACCGATCAGCCGCGGGTCCGCCGTCGACGCCGGCTCCAGTCATCCCCGACCTAGCGGAGCGTTGCGAATTGTTGCCTAGCAACCGCCAGGAGCCGGATGCGATGCCGCTCACCGAGAGCGACCGCACCTTCCACGCCTTCTTCGAGTGCAACCCGCAACCGATGTTCCTCCTCGACGTGCGTACCTTCCGCTACCTGGCCGTGAACAACGCCGCGCTCGACCTGTACGGCTACTCGCGCCGGGAGTTCCTGGCGCTGCGCCAGACCGACCTCCGCGTTGAGGACCAGGCAGCCCAGTTGCAGGACGACCGACTTGCAATCATTCACGGCACCAAGAAGCACTTCCAGGACACCCGCCATCGCACCAAGAGCGGTGCCATCCTCGATGTCGAGCTCGACCTCGCCAGCGTGTTCTTCGCCAATCGTGACTCCGTGGTCGTGGTCGTCAGCGATGTCACCGACCGGGTCAAGCTGCAGGGTGAGCTGCAATACCAGGCGTTCCACGACGGGCTCACCGGCCTGCCCAACCGCGCGCTCTTCACCGACCGCGTCGACCATGCCCTGGCTCGCAGCCTGCGCGATGGCCGCCGGCTGGCCGTGCTCTTCCTCGACCTCGACAACTTCAAGGCAATCAATGACGGTCTCGGCCACCCGGCGGGGGACGAGCTGCTGAGGACGGTGGCGCGTCGGCTGGCCCAGCAGTTGCGTGCCGGGGACACCGCGGCACGCTTCGGCGGTGACGAGTTTGCCATCCTCCTCGAGAACCTCACTGAACCAAGCCAGGTGGCCCATGTCTGCGAGCGCATCGCGGCAGCGCTGCGCGTGGGCTGTCACATCCAGGGCACCCTGGTCTGCCCGCAGGTCAGCATCGGCGTGACCTACAACGCGGACGGCAGCTCGGCTGAAGAGCTGCTCCGCAACGCCGACGTCGCCATGTACCAGGCCAAGGCCAACGGCAAATCCTGCTTCCAGGTGTACGAACCGGCCATGCACCAGCGTGTTGCCTGGCGTCTGCAGGTGGAGTCAGACTTGCGGCGGGCGCTCGAGAAAGGCAATCTGCGTCTGCTCTATCAGCCGGTTTTCGCGCTCCCCAGCCGGCGGATTGTCGGTGTCGAGGCGCTGGTCCGCTGGCTGCACCCTGTGCGCGGGCTGATCCTTCCGCTCGACTTCATCGTTGTCGCCGAGGACACCGGTCTCATCATCCCGCTGGGCCGCTGGGTGCTCACCGAGGCGTGCGCCCAGGCTCGACGCTGGCAGCAGGAGATCGCCGGGGCGGACGACCTCAATGTCGCCGTCAACATCTCGCCTCGTCAACTGGAGGACCCAGTGATCGTCGATGACGTCACGGCGGCCCTGGCCGCGTCAGGGCTGCGGCCCGAGAAGCTGGTCCTCGAGATCACCGAGAGCATCCTGATGCGCGACGTCGCGGCCGCAACCATGCGCCTGACGGACCTCAGCGACCTCGGCGTGAAGCTGGCTGTTGACGACTTCGGCACCGGCCAGTCCTCACTGTCACAACTGCGGCGCTTCCCCGTGGACATTCTCAAGATCGACAAATCCTTCGTCGACAACATCGACCACGACCCGCTGGCGAGCAACCTCCTGACCGTCGTCGCCGCGTTGGGTGAGTCGCTCGGCCTCGACGTGGTCGCCGAGGGTGTCGAATCGGAGGCCCAGGGCCGTGTCATCGAGCGTCTGGGCAAGCTCTTCGTCCAGGGATACCTGTATTCACGACCGCTGGACGTCGCGGCAATGACCGTTCTCCTCGCCGAGCACAGCTTGGTCCAACCGCGGCGAGGTAACTCCTCACCCGTCGACCAGCAGTCCCTTCAGCGGCCCCTTGAGTCGCGCCGTCCGGCGCGAGATCGACGGTAGAGGACGCAGCGGCCGCGTGTGTGGCGCCGACTCGTCCAGCGCCGGACGCCACAGGGTCTCGACCACCTCGATGGGATCGCGGCCCGCGCAGTCCTCGCCGAGGTGCTCGGTCCAGAGACGCTCGCGGACATTCGTGGCAACGGCCGCGTCGTCGGTGACCACGTTGACCTCGGTGTCGTTGAACAGCGAGTGCTCGTTGAGATTCGCGGACCCGACCGTGAGCCAGGTGTCGTCGACGACGCACACCTTGGCATGCACATACACCGGAGGCCGGTCGGGCCCAGGCGGCCCGATGGTGCCGGCGAGCAGGCGTCCGTGGTGGTCGGCATCCTTGAGCACCGCCAACTGACCGCGGGTGTCGTCGTTGCCGTTGTTGGGGCGCTGCGGAAGCACGAGGCACAGCCGGAAGTCGTCGGCCGGCGGCCGCCGCAGAATCTCGGCGAGCACCGCCACCACCTCAGTGCTCCACAGGAACTGGTTCTCGATGTAGATCAGCCGGCGAGCTGAGCGAAACGCGCCGAGGTACGCTTCGAGCACGCTGAAATCGCCGCGTGGCAGGCCCTTGTACGTGTGCTCGGGCACGGTGCGCACCACCTGCACCCGACTGCTGCCGGAGGGCGCCGGCGTGGCCATGGCCGGCAGTCGCTCCGCGGTGGTGGCTTGCCAGCGGAGCGCGAAATGTGCCGCGACATCGGCAACCGCGGGGCCGGTGATTCGCGAGAGAGCATCGTGCCAACCCAGGCCGTCCCCGGCGGGGTGAGGGGAGATGTCATAGCGGTCGCCGTCCCAGTCGGTGAGGTCGATGCCGCCGACGAACGCCACCGTGCCGTCGACGATCACCAGCTTCTCGTGATGGCAGTGCATGGGCCGGTTGCGCTTGTCCAGCGCGCCCCGGATCCGCGTCCCTCGCACCAGCGTGCTCATCAGGCGTGATGCCTCGCCACGGGTCGGATGGATGACCGGCACCGGCGCTCCGGCCCACGCGAGGACGCGGACATCGACACGCTCGGCGGCGCGAGCCAGCAGGTCGCGCACGGTGACCAGCGCCGGTTCGCGCTCCATGGCGAAGTCGGGGTCGACCGTCCACCCGGCGACGTGGACGAAGGACTTGGCACCGCGCACCGCCTCGACGATCGCCGGCATCGCCTCCGCACCGTCGATGTGCACGTCCACGTGGTTGCCCTCGCGGGGAGGCGGCGGACCGGACGCCCAGCCCCGGCTCCTGCCGTCGAACACGTGGCCGAACCCGACCCGCGCAAAGCGGCGGCGGTGATGAGCGCGACTGGCGGCCTCGACGGCCTCGCCGGCGCGCGCATCGAGGTCGCTGGCGAACCGACCGATCACGCGGGCCAGTCTACGGGGCGGGACCGCCGCCCTCGCCTGGTTGGGGGCTTCCCTACCGTGGTGCGGTGTGCTAGTGTTGGTTATCGAGGAATACCTACTTTGTGATAGTGGTAGTTCCATGTATCAAACCGGAGCAAAGGAGTGTCAATGATTCTGCTAGGCGTGATCCTGATGATCATCGGCTTGGTTGCCGCGATCCCGATTCTGTGGACGATCGGGATCATCCTCCTCGTCGTCGGCCTCGTTCTCGCCCTGGCCGGAGCCATGGGCCACGCCGTCGGAGGCCGGGCGCACTACTACTGATCTGACGGCCGATCCACCGTCAGGATTCTCAGTGGTCCCGGCCGGCGCTCAGTCGCCGGTCGGGACTACGCTTGCCCGCTCAACCATCAGCGCGACCGTCCGCTGCGGCGCTCGAGGCCGGTGGCGCACTCCCTGAGGCACGGTGAGCGCCTGACGCGCTCCCAGTTCCACGGTCCGACCCTCGAGGTCGATGAGCAGGGTGCCCTCCACGACGAAGAAGAACTCATCCTCATCGTCGTGCGTGTGCCAGTGGTACTCGCCCTCGAGCACACCCAGTCGCACAACCGCGTCGTTGACCGCACACAGCGTCTGGTTCCACCAGGGGTCCGTACACGCGTCGACGAGCGCCTGCACGTCGATCAGCTCCAGGGGTGCGAACTTGACGTCGAGATGCGTGCTGTACGTGGTCATATCAAGCCTCCTTGCCTAGTGTCCGATCGGGAAGGGTACGGGCACCGCCGCGCCATCAGGCGGCACCGCGATGTCCACCTGGCGCCCGTCGCCATACGTCCGTCGCCAAGTCGACCCGTCGCGGATGTCGAGAACGTCGAGAGAGGTGAGTTCGCTGCTGCCGGCGTCGAACGTGCACTCAGCGATCAGCCGCAGAGAATCTGAGCGCAGGTTGCAGGTTGCGGTGTGCACGACGCCGTCCTTGGTCCAGGCGGCCGCGGCCCGCGCCGTGCCTTTGCCCGACTCGGAGAGTGTGTAGGAGGCGTCGCCACCATAAAGGACCGCACCGGCGGGACCCATTCGTCCGACGTCCGCCAACGTCATCGCGCCGATGTGCACGTGGTCGCCGCTGAGATACGCGCTCTGCGGCGAGGGTGCCACAAGCAGCACCCCTCCGGTGGCAGCGCACAGGCAACCCACGATGGTCGCAACGGCCGGGCGATGCGCGCGGAGGATTCGTCGTCGCTGACGCCGCGCCACCCGCACCGGCGTGCTGCCGCTGCCGAGCGGTACGGGCAGCGCCTGGGCATCTCGATCGATCAACGAGCGCGCCGGTTGGCGCCGGTCGAGGCGACGGACGTGATCCGCCATGGGGATCAGCCGGCCGCGCACGCGATCTCCAGGCGGTGCTCGATGACGCCGGTGATCGCCGGGTCGAACAACAGCAGCACCCGCACCCGGCGACGCAGCCGAGCAACGGTGCGGCCTTGCGGATCCACACGGACAGATTGGTCGTCGAACTCAACGACGGCGCGGACGGTCGCGCCGGCGTCGAGGACGTCTCCTTCGATGCGCACCTGCGCGTACTCTCCGAAGTCGGGCCGGGTGGTCAGGCCGGCGGCCAGCCCCGGCTGCATCGCCGTTCGAAGACGTGCTGCCTCGCCGGTGGCGACATAGCTCTCGATGTCTGCGTCCTGCCCGGATGCCAGCAGTCCGAGGTCGAAGACAAATCGGTCGACGAGACTCATGACCAGCGCGGTGCGCCGGTCACGGTCATCGTCGTCCATGCGCCGTCCCGAGGGCAGAAGCTGCCTGACGCTCCTCACCGCCGCACCCGACCGGGCAGTCGTGCCACTGCCTCTGTGAGGGCGCGATAGGCCACGCGCATCTTTGGCGACACCGACTCCACCGGCACACCATCCATGCCTGCGAGCCGTACATTGTCGGCGTCGTCAGGGATCTCCAGGACACGGTCAACTCGCGAGGCGATCACGTCGAGGTACTCGCGGGTGACGGGGTGGCGGCGGTTGCGTCGCGCCCCAGAGGTGATGCATGGCACCACTGTCGGTGGCCGGCCGCGAACGTCGAGGTAGTCGAGCACACCGTTGAAGTCCTGGCGGCTCATCGCCGTGGGCAGAACCAGCGCGTCGGCTTCCTCGAGCCAGAACGCGGCCACCGCCGCCTCGGGACCTGACGTCGGATCGGGCAATCGATTGCTCATGTCGACGATGACCAACGAGTAGCGCGCCCGCAGGTGTGCGGCCAGGCGGCGGATGTCGGTATGGCTGTATTCGGTTCCGTCGCGCCGCTCCGGGTAGCAGGCCAGTGCGGGTGTGACCGAATGGATCGGCGCCGGCGGCTGAGCGCCCTTGGTGAGCGCTGCGACGACGTCGCGCACGGAAGCGGCGTGTTCGGGCAGGTTGAGCTGGCCCCACGCGTCAGGATTGGCCACGTTGGCGTCGACGATTGCTGCGGTATGGCCCACTGAGTCGAGCACGGTCCCGCCACTGATCGCCATCCCGGCGGCGTGACTGGTCTTGCCGACGCCACCCTTGCGCGAACCAACGACCACGATGCGGGGCGCACGATTGAGCAGGAGCGCGGCCAGTTCGGCGTCGTCAGCCCTGGCGCCGCCGCCCCACGGCCGAAGCAGTGGCAGGCGTCGTCGCAGCCGCCCCGCCGCGGTGAGGTCGCTCGGCGGGGCTGAAGCTGGATGTGGCCGCTGAGCGACTCGACGACCAGGCCGGCGACACGCCTTCCGCGCGCTCACTCTCAGCGGCGAGAAGCTCCAGCGGATCCGCCGGGGGCGAAGCTGCGGAGGCCGCGGTCGCCGGCGGTGAGGCCCCGCCGGCGACATCGAACAGCGGTGGAAGGCCCTGGTGGCTGTAGGGCCGCACCGGTTCACGGTTCCCGGTCGGCTGGACATGGGCACCCGCCGAAGCCATTGACCTCGTACCCGCGGCGCCCGCTCGGACCCGCGCGATCATGCGCACATCGCGGACATCGAACACATCGGCTGCAGTCGCGCTCGCGGGGTTGGGCGCCGTCCCGTACCGGGTGACGACGGCCTCGGCGAGCGCCAGTGGCGCTCCGTCGGCGTCACGGCGAACGCCAACCGCCGGTGAATACCCGGCGGCGTCCGTGTCGCCAACGGCAACGAGGAAGACGCCGTCCAGTCCGAGCATCCATGCCGCAAGGCCTGTCTCGTGTTGAAGCAGAAAGACGGGAAGCGCGCCTGCGGGCACGTTGCCCCCCCACCAACGATCAAGCGCGGCCTGGCTGGCGCTCGCGGCGAAGAAGTCGAGGCCGCGAACACCCGGAACCAGGAAGACCGAGGCGGCAGATGCGCCCGGGCGCGCCAGACCCTCGAGTAGATCCGCCAGTCCGCGGGCCTCCGCATCGTCGCGAAGCAGCGAGATGAACGCGAACGAGTGCCGCTCAGCGGACACGTTGCTCTGCCTGTTGTGCGGTGGTGGCGTTGGCGCAGCACACGCCGTAGCCGCTGTTGTGGTGCGCGACGCCCAGGCCGAGGAGGATCGTGCCTGCGAGGAGCGCCAGCGGCCCGCGGCGTACGGAGCGCCGTGCTCCACCCCGGCGTCGGAGCAGGCCGGCGGCGACCCCGCCGGCGGTCGCGGCCACCGCCAGCCAGCACACCAGCGCCACCAGCGCGAACACGGTGGCCTGCGTGACAGCCCGCCCGGTGAGGAGGTCAAAGCTGCGCGTGGTGTCTGCCCAGCCGAGCGCGAATGCGCCAAACAGGACCGCCGCTCCGGCCAACAACGCGAGGACGCCCGAGCGCACCGCGTCAGCCTCCGCCGAGTCCGGTGGTCAGGCTCGCGAACGTCGGCGCACCCAGCAGCAGGAGCAGCGGGATCAGCATGCCTGCGACGGGCAGTGTCACAAGGATGCGTGCTCGCGCCGCCCGCATCCGCGCATCCGCGAGTCGGTGGTGGTACACGGCCTGTGCGACGCGCGTGTAGGTCAGACGCTCGCCGATTCCAACGTTGGTTGTGGCGAGAGCGTCGGCGACCAGGGTGAAGGCGGGCACCCGGAACCGCTCTCCAATCGACCGGTAGAGCTCGGCGGTGCTGCGCGGCTGCGTGCTGATCAGGCGCCTCCAGCCACCCTCGACGAGGGTGCGCAGGTCTGGGGTGGTTGCGCACCGCGAGAGGATGCGCACCGCGTCATCGACCTGGAGGCCGCGTCCATCGGTCAGGATGGCGACAAGCATCATCATGTCGCCAAGAGTGCGATCGGCACGGTCGCGGCGCCGCTGCGCTGAAGCTCGCACCAGCGCAAACCTGATTAGCACAGCGGCGATTGCGAGTAGCACAGCGACCCCCGGTGGCGCTGCGAAGTCGCCGCTGCTCAACCGAAACGTCGTGTCAGCAACCAGGGTCACCGTGAAGGTGACCAGCGCCAGCACCGCTGTGCGCCCGACGAAGGCGGCGTCGCTCTCCGTGCGGTCGGCTTCGGCGAGCAGGCGGCGGAGGTCGAGCTCCTCGCGCGCGCGGCGCACGGCGGCACTGCGTTCGGCGGCCCGCTCGAGACGCGTGTGCGGGCGAGCGTAGCCACGAAGCGCGGCGAGCCGCTGCCACGCACGGACGTCGGAGGAGGTGAGGTATCCGAGGCGACCGAGCAGAGCCGCCCACAGGCCCACCACGACGATGGCGGCGCTCGCGAACAGCCACAGACTACTGGGCACCGAGGCGCTCCTGTTCCTCGGCGAGCCTGCCCAGGTCCCAGCGCGTCCAGTCGCGCACCTGCACGATCAGCCCGAGCAGGCTGACGAGCAACGCGAACAGGATGACCACGCTCACCAGCACCACGTTGCCCGCGACGGACTGGTAAAACGCGCGGAACGTGTCCACGCGGATGACGATGACGAACATCACCACCATCAGGACCGACATCGCAATCGTCACCGCGCGCTGCTGGGTGAGCGTGACTGCCGCCTCCTCCTGCACCGCGAGTTGCGCGCTGCCGACGGGAAGCAGCAGCTCGTCGATCGCCTCGATGAGTGCTTCGAGGCTGCGGCTGCGCGTCCACAGCAGCACCGCGCACGCGTACTCCACGACGGGGGAGCGCGCCCTCAACCCCACCGCGACGATGTTGTCGAGGACCGAACCGCCGCGCGCCAGCGGCGCCAGGACGTACTCCAGTCCAGGTCCGGGGTCGCGCCCGATCTCCTGCAGCGCGGTGTCGAGCGATTGATTGGCCACGGCCATGCGATCGCGCACGTCGCGCAGCCTCCCCAGAAACGCGCGCTCCATGCGCAGGCGACGGTTTGCCGCGGTCCCCGCCAATGCGAAGCGGAACCCGAAGGCACCGAGCAACCCGCCGATCACCGCCAGGATCCAGATGCGTGACAGAAGCCCGAGCGCGATGCCGGCTGCGATCAGCGACAGGCGCACCCCGACCCAGCGGCGCCACGGCCAGCCGAGGTTGGCGGCGACGTCGCGCTCCCGCTCGAGCAGGCGCCAGCGCGGTCGCTGGCGGCCGAGGCGGCGCACGTCGAGGTCCAGGATCGCCGCCGTGCCGCCCGCGGCGCACGCGATCACCACGAGGAGGCCCGCCAGTTGCAGCGTCGTCCAGCCGACCGCAGAGAGGATCACGGCGACGGGATCTCGTCAGCCGGCAGGTGGCCTCGCAGGCGTGGCCCGAGTCGGTTGAGATTTCCGACCTGCTCGGTCATCCGCCGCCAGCCGCCGCTGTCCGTCTGTCGGTACACCCACTTGTGATTGCCGCCTCGTTCCACCGCCAGGACCCCCGTTAGCCGACGCCGGCCGTCCTGGTTGGCGAGGTGAATCACTAGCTGGATAGCGTGTTCCACGACCCGCTTGGCCATCTTCTCGTTGCCGGTGAAACGCCGGTTCTCCATCACGTATTGCACAGCCTGGTCGAGGGCCAGCTCGGCGTCTTCAGCATGGATGGTCGTCATCGATCCGTCGTGACCGGTCATCAGCGCCTTGCACACGGCGGCCATCTCTTCACCGCGCGACTCCCCCAGGATCAATCGGTCGGGTTGAAAGCGCAGCGCGTGCCGCACCAGGTCGAACATGGTGAGCTGTCCGGAGTCGGCCTCCGCCCTGATCGACGGGATCGTCGACACCGCCGAGGTCAGCGCGTGCCACGGCTGTCCGTCGCCACGGTCCTGGTCGAGGTGCAGCTCAGCCCCGTCCTCCACGACGACGAGGTGCTCGCCAGCGGGCACCATGCCGCACAGCACGCGCATCAACGTCGTCTTCCCGGTGCTGGTGCCACCGGCGATCATCACGTTGACGCGTGAATCCACGCAGGCCTCGATGAATCGGGCAATGCCCTCGGGCATCACCGCGCTGTGAACGTAGTCTGCGAGGTCGCGGACCTTCGAGCGGGCCGGGATACGGATGGCCGCCACCAGCGCTGCCTGCCCCGAGACGGCCGGGCGTTTGGCGACGCAGACGCGGATCACGCTGCCAACGTTGGCCTCCGCGATCGGGGCTGCATCAGTGATGCTGTGGTCCCCGGTGACGCCACGCAGTCGCACCACGCGGCGAAAGAACTCGAGGCAGTCCTCGTCACCGGTGAACGGGCTGCCGCCGATCAGCGTGAGCTTGCGGCCCACGACGCTCACCAGCCAGCGGTCATAACCCAGACAGGTGATGTTTTCGAGATCGGCCCCGTAGACGAGCAGCGACAACGGAAAGAGGTGTGAGGCCAGGATCGCAGCGTTCCGGCGGGCGACGGCGCGATAGCCGGGGTTGCTGCCCAGCTCGCTGACCACCGCCAGCGGCAGCCCGCTCGTCGACGGCGACGCGATGGCGCGCTCCACAACCCGAGCCACGTCGTCGTGCAGGCGCTCCTCGTGGTGCACCGACGCCGGCTCAACGCCGCGGTCGCCGATGACCCTGTCGGCGATTGCCTGCGCCACCTCACGCTCTTCGGCCGCGATCTGCGGCCACCTGGCGACGCGAACCTCCGTCGACCGCGTCGGAGTGAGTGGATCCAAGCCCACACCGCCGACGTCGACCCGCACTGCCATCACGCAAGCACAGGCACGAGACTGAGGTCGTCGTTGACGCCGACGAGCGTGGTCGGCGTGCCAGTCTCGCCCATCCTGGTGGCGCGAGCCTCGTCCCAATGCCACACCTCGCGAATTGCCAGCCCCGGAACGTTGCGCTCGAGCGTCTCGACAACGAGGCGGCGGTAGGCACGGCTGCGCTGGTTGCAGATGATCAGCTCGCCATGCGGTGGTCGCGCCGCCTGGAGCACGCTGATGCTCCTCGACAGCAACGCAGGGTCATCCCGGATGACCACGAAGGCGCGCGAGAAGACCGAGCAGATCGCCTCGGCCGCCGACCGTGGTGAGCGCAGGCCGGGATGAGAGAGCGGATGCCCGAGGTCAGCGACCACCACGTCGTCGCGCATGCCTGCCAGGGCTGAGGCCAGCTTGGCCAGGCATTCGACGATCTCGTACCCGTAGCTGCGCGACAGCCCGGGCACGATGCGGAGCTGCTCGCGCTTAGGGTGGCCGATGGCTTGCGCATCGAGCTGCAACGCCGTCGCTGGTCGATCGCCGAAACAGTTGGCGATAGAACGGTCGTCTGTGCGCAGCAGCAGGAGGTCGGCGAGAGTTCCGCCTTCCATGTCGCAATCAACGAGCAGCACGCGATGCTGCTCCGCGAGCGTCCACGCGAGGCACGCCGCCCAATGTGTGGACGTCTGACCCGCGCGCGTCGTGTAAACGGCGATCAGGGTGCTCATGGCGGGGGCGATCCACCCACGCCGCCGGCACAGGCCGACCCACAGAGCCTGCTGATCGCATCGTTCGGCGCCAGTGGCTGGAGGGACGACGGATCCTGCTGCGCCGAGCGCACGGCATGAAGCGCGATGCTCGATGACCCCACCGATATCCACGCCTCCTCCTGGTCGGCGGGCACCAGCACGGTCAGCGCTCCACCCGACACGGTGAGCACGGTGACCCCCTGGCCGATGCGAGCCTGCCTGCCTCCCCCGATCGTCGCGAACACATCGACGCGGTCCCCCGCCGACAGGGGCGGCGGAGCCTGCAGTGTCAGCGCGATCTCCACCTGCGCACCGGCATCGATGAGGTCGTCGTCGCGGAGGATGTCGTTGGGGTGCAGGCTCAGCGTATAACGCGCGGCATATTGGGCGGGGGAGCGGTGCTCGTACTGGAAGTCACCCTCCTGGGCGCGGACGGTGACAGTGGAGATGTCGTCGGCGACGTAGGGGCTGCCGGCCAGCACGGCGTGCTTGAGGATGTACACGCTGATCGTCTGCTGGTTACCGGATTGCTGGAGGTAGACCATCACGCCGAGGACAAGGACGATCACGCTGCTGAAGAACGCGGCCGCGGTCAGGCGACGCCGATCCATCAATCATTTCCCTCACCCGTCAACCCCCGGCCAGACCGCACACTTGCCGGGCGGACAAGGTAGGTCCGCAGACGGGCATCGTCAAGGGTGTCATCCGGCGCCGAGATAGCCGGCCGGCGTCGGCTGCAGCCGGCCCGTCAGATGCAACTCGCCATCCGACCCGTACGGCGGATGCCAGAACAGCGCCACCACCTCGACACGGCGGACCGAGGCCGGGCGCCGCACGGTGGCCGTCAGCATCCGTCGCGCTGCGCGTCGCTGCAAAAGGGGCCGCCGCAGCCTCACTCCGACACCTCCGAGGCTGGCGGCGATCCGCGCCACCTCGGTTCCGACCGACGTGCCTGCTGCGAAGACGCCGAGCGACAGGGCGAACCCCATGTCGGGCAGCGCTCGCAGGCTGAGCGCGATGCCGGTCAGGGTGTCTGCCGGGGGACTGGCCAGGGCGAGATAAGTTCCTCGCAGAGGATCGCTTCGCTGCCAGCCGAAGGTGCGGCTCTCCAGTGCCAGGTGACGGTTGGTCGGCACAAGGTTGACAGCGGCGACCTCGACGGCCATGTCGACCATCTCGGGCACCATCCAGCCCGCTTCGACGGCACCCCCGCATTGGTCGGCGATGAGTGAGGCCGCGGCCGCCTCGACGCCGATATGCGGGGACTGCACGCCGAGCATCACCCGGTCGCCGAGGCCGAACAGGAAGAGGCCAAGCCCGCGGCCCGCGGTGAGCTGCCAGAGGTCGGCGAGCAATCGCTCGGAGTCAGCCGGGGTCGGCACCGGGCACGCTTCGACGAGCTGCATGCGCCCACGCTAAGGACCGACAGCGGACGTTGGGCGGACAACGCACACCGGCCGCACCGGCGCCTACGGGATCAGGTGGATAGCCCCGATGTCCTCCGCCACGGTCATGGTCAGCTCCAGGGGCTCCGACCCATACGCCGGCCACTGGCTGCAGGCGCCGATCGGGAACCGGTAGGCCGTGGGCCCTGTGGGCATTGTCTTGAAGGAGATGGTGCGGTGCTCGCCGGGTGGCGAGGGACGGTCGTCGATGATCACCAGGCTGCTGGTGAAGCGCGCGGCGGCGTCGAGCTCGATCCATGAGTAGTCGTCCCAGCGATGGCCGGAGGGCAGCGTCAGCCGCAGCGATGCCGGCCCAGTGCGGGTTATCCCCACTGAGATCGGCGACGCCCCCGTCGGAGGTGGCGGCGGCTTCACCGATAGGAAGTTCGGCGCGTCGCCCCAGTCGCAGCCGAAACCGACGAAGGGCAGGTCGGTGGTGATCAGAGGGGTCGACAGCGGCAGGTGCAGAGACCTCGGGTCCGGCACGTTGGCGGTGTCGAGCACGTAGATCGTCTGGCCGTGCACGTCGGCGAACGGGCGGTAATGGCTGAGGATGTACTGGCTGATGTCGTAGTGCCGCACCATGGTGGGGATGTAGTCCCACCCGGGGATGCCCAGCTGGGTCTGGTTGTAGAGCACAAACAGCGGGTGATCGGCCTGCAACTGTGCGATCAGGTCCCGCTGGATGACCTGGCGCATGGCGATCGACACCTGGTAGTACGCCGTGCCGGGGCGGAAGTCCATGAGGTAGTAGAGGAATGCCGGCTCGTCGGTGAAGTCGAACACGTGGCCACCCGCGGGCAGGTAGGCGTGCAGGAAGGTGCTGACGTCGTTGAGCAGATTGATGTCCAGCGCAGTCGGCGTCGCGTACCCCAGCGCTGCGATGCGCGGCTCGCTGCTCACCGTGGTGCGATAGCCCGCCGGCGCCGCCTTCACCGCCGGACTGATCGCAAACGGGAACAACCACACCAACACTGCGAAGAGTGCTGCAACCCCGAGCCCGCTACTCAGCCCCCGCACGCGCGCGAACAGCCGTACCAGGAGGGGACCGCCGACATCGGCGATCTCGCCGATAAGGATGATCAGCAGCGGCACGCACGTCGCGAAAGTCTCGTTGACATGAAGGTCGGCGCGGTCGAGGAATTTCGGGTAGTAGAGGAACTCCAGGATCGCCGCCGCGATCAGCATCCAGTCGAGAGTGGTCAGCCGGACCCGCAGCCAGAGCTTGGTCACCACCAGGAAGAAGCCGGCAAGCATCGCGACGACGGGCACGACGACCTCCATCAGGTACTGCCCGGTCAGCGGCTGGTGCGGCAGTCCGCCGGTGAGGATGTGATCGGGGGCGAAGGCCGTGTAGTACTTGACGAAGTCGTCCAGGGCATGCTGGCTGAGCAGGATGACCAGAAGCACGGCTGCGACGGTGACTCCGCCCACCGCTGTCCACAGGGTTGTCGTGAACGCCGGGAGCCGGAGGTTGGCGCGCCGGCCGCCGGTGGCGTAGAGGTCGCGCGCGAGCACGGCGAATCCAACCGCGGCGATGCAGTACGCGGTCTCCGGGGTGATCACCGCCTCGATGGCCAGCGCCGCCCCCAGCGCGATGGCGAGCCACCGCCCGCGGCTCTCGAGAACGAACCACAACAGCACGAGAACCAGTGGCCAGGTGACGAAGCGCCAGAAGATGACTGCGTTGCCGAGGTCAGCGTGCAGCAGCAGGACCCCGAGAACGGGAACCAGCAGCAGCCACCCCTTGCCGACGACCCGGTATGCGAGGAAGTAGAAGCTGAGCAGACAGAGCGGCACCACCCAGAGCGTGTACCCGGATGCCGCTCCCCAATAGCTGTCCTGGATCGACGTGCTGGTCAGCAGCGGCTGGAACGCATCCTCGAGGATGCCGTGCGTGCTGATCCAGCCGCTCCATGGAAAGAGGCCTGACTGGACCAGCCGCAGCGTGGTCTGGCTCTGGCCGACCTCGAAAGCGTCGAAGTCGCCGAGTTGGCCGAACACAAACGCGAGTGCGACGAAGAGGAAGACCGGTACAGCCACCAGGAAGACGAGGCGCTGTTCGACACGCACGACTGCGGCCGCCTCACGGCCGGCACGCCGCAACGCCACCGCCGCAACGAGGACTGCCGCGACCAGAAGCACGACCCCGAGCGAGGTCGGCAGCCAGGCGTAGTGGTGCACGGTGTGGTCGCTCAGCACCGTGACCTGGGTCGCCTGCGACGCGGCGATCAGCGCCGATAGGGTCAGGCATGCGCCGAACCCGTTGAAGCGACCCTGGTGCCTGCGCAGGGCATCCCAGCCATCCTGTTTTCGGTTGCTGCTCGCCAGCGCCGCCGACATGAGCACGACGACGAGCGTGTAGACGGCGGCGACGACGAGGACAGTGCGCCACACGTTGGACGCAGGGGTGTTGCGCGCGATGGTCGCACCGAAGCCGAGGACGCCACCGACCAGCGCGATTCTCGCCCATGATGCGAGCACAGCCATTGCGTCAACCGGCGTCGTTCCCGTCTCACCTCGGGCCGTCGCGGGGGTATCCACCGAGCTCCTCCGAGAGCGGTCAGCGAACGCGGGGAGGGGCACATGTAGCCGCGCAAACACCCACAGCCCGAGAAGGCAGATGACCACGGTCGTCGCCGGGAAGACCACCACCGCCAGCTCGTACTGGGTGATGTACACATAGGGGTTGAACGCCTGGAAGATGGGATAGCCGATGACGTCGGTGGCCACGTGGAGCGTCCTGTCGATGTGATGATCGAGGGTCCTGGCGCCGAACGCGGCGATGGCCACGGCAACCCCGATGAGCACGGCGAGCGGCAGCCCGCGCCCAAGCGCCGTCGCCCAGACGCGCAACCGCGGCGCTGGCAATCGCGGCCCCGGTTGAGCCTGACGTGAGTTCACACGAGTACCCGCGTGGATCGATTTCGGCATGAAAGGGGGCGCGCCGCCCCAAGCAGGGCCACGGCGGTCCGCGCGCCGCCCTTTCGAGCGACATCCGTCCGTTGGCCGCTACAGTATTACCATTCCTCCGGCCACGGGTGGACCCCCGCAACGCCCCCCATCGCCCGGATCACCTGAGGGAGACTCGTCTTTGCCCGGATCGCCTCCAATCACCTCGGCTCTCGACGACATCGATGTGATCCACGTGTCGGGCGCTGACACCGGAGAGCGGACCGAGATGCCGTCGATCAGCCTCCTCGTGCCGGTCGACGACATTGCCGACCCGGTGCTCTCGATCGTCATTCCCGCGATGAACGAAGAGATCACTGTCAGTGACTTCGTTGCGTGGTGCCGCGCCGGCCTCGAGGATGCCGGTGTCACCGGTGAGGTCCTCATCGTCGACAGCTCCACCGACCGCACGCCCGAGCTCGCGGTCGTCGCGGGCGCGCGCGTGCTCCGAGTCCCCGGACGCGGACTGGGCCGCGCCTACATCGACGCGCTTCCCTACATCCGCGGCCGCTGGGTGATCATGGGAGACGCCGACTGCACCTACGACTTCCGCCGGCTCTCACCCTTCACCGCACGCTTCGACGAGGGCTTCGAGTTCGTCATGGGATCGCGTTGGAAAGGCGCCATCGAGAAGGGCTCGATGCCTGCCCTGCACCAGTATCTTGGCACCCCGATCACAACGCTGATCCTCAACACGTTGTTCGGCAGCCGCTTCTCCGATATCCACTGCGGCATGCGTGGCATCACCCGCGACGCACTGGAGCGCATGCACCTGCAATCCCAGTCCTGGGAGTACGCGTCCGAGATGGTCCTCAAGTCGGTGCACATGCACCTGCGGACAACCGAGGTTCCGGTGTCGTTCCTCAAGGATCGGCAGGGCCGTGTCAGCCATCACAAGCGGCTCGGCTGGTTCTCGCCGTTCCAGGCAGCCTGGATCAACCTGCGCGCCATGTTCATCTACGGGGCCGACTTCTTCCTGCTCAAACCAGGTTTGCTGCTCACGGCGCTGGGCCTGCTCATCGTCGTGCCCCTCACGTTGGGCCCGATCAGCCTCGGCCCGTTGGTGCTGTCGCTGTACTGGATGCTGTTCGGCCTGACCATGACGGTCCTCGGTCTGCAGAGCTTCTACATGGGATGCATCGTGCAGGTGCTGCACGATTACACGGGAAAGGCGACGCGTCGCTGGCTGTCCGTGTTCCGCTACACACGGACGATGCTCATCGCCGGGGCAATGTTCATCGTCGGAATCGCGCTGGCGGTGGGACTCATCATCGACTACGTCGGCTCCGGGTTGCGCCTCCCCCTGAGCCACACCCATCAGATCTACTTCGCGATCACCGGCCTTCTCCTGGTGATCACCAGCTTCATGACCTTCGCCGCCACTCTCCTCATCCACGCCGCCGCGCTGCGTGGTCCCCGCGCCGGCGTCGCCGAAGACGAGCTGGCATGAGCAGCTTCGCCGACCAGTTCATCGGCGAGTCCATCGCCATCCTGCAGTCGATCGACCGGGCCGAGGTTGAGAAGATGGCGATTGGGCTGGGAGCCGCCCGCGCGCGCGGTGGCCGGCTGTTCATCCTCGGCGTCGGCGGTTCGGCCGGCCACGCCAGCCATGCGGTCAACGACTTCCGGAAGATCTGCGAGTTCGAGGCCTACACGCCGACCGACAACGTCTCCGAGCTCACCGCCCGCATCAACGACGATGGCTGGGACAGCAGCTTCGTTGAGTGGCTCAAGGGCTCGCGGCTGAATGAACGCGATGCCGTTCTCGTCTTCTCCGTCGGCGGCGGGAACCGCCAGCGCAACGTGTCCGTCAACCTCGTCACCGCTCTCGAGCTGGCGCGCGAGCGACGCGCGGCGATCTACGGGGTCGTCGGCCGCGACGGTGGCTTCACGCGCGAGGTGGCTGACGCGTGCGTGGTGATCCCCCCGGCCTATCCCGACCATGTCACCCCGCACACCGAGGGCCTCTGCGCCGTCGTCTGGCACCTGCTCGTCTCTCACCCGGCGCTCATGGTGGCTGCTACCAAGTGGGAGTCGGTGACCCACGCTCGCGCATGACGGAGGCGTCTCTGCGGCGGGTGCTGATCGCCGGCGGTGCCGGCTTCATCGGCAGCTACTTCGTTGACCGCCTGCTCGGCGACCAGGAGACGAGCCGGGTCACGGTGTACGACAACTTCACGTCCGGGCGCGAGTGGCACCTCGCGCCACACGCGGCCGACGACCGGTTGACGGTGGTGCGCGCCGACATCGCCGACCGCGACGCCCTGGCCGCGGCGATGCGCGGTCACGACACGGTCATCCACCTCGCCTCCAACCCCGACATCGCCAAGGCGATGACCGAACCGACTGTGGACTTCTACGAGGGCACCGTTCTCACCCACGACGTCGTCGAGGCGATGCGCGTGGCCGGCGTCGGGATGATCCTCTATGCGTCGGGAAGCGGCGTGTACGGCGACATCGGGGACACCGAGGGTCATGAGGACATGGGGCCGCTCATCCCGGCGTCGACGTACGGTGCGAGCAAGCTCGCCGGCGAGGCACTGATCGCCTCGTACTGCTTCATGTTCGGGCTTCGCGGCCGCGTCTTCAGGTTTGGCAACGTGGTCGGTCCGCGCCAGACACACGGCGTGGGCTTCGACTTCGTGCGCCGCCTGCTTGCCGATCCACGGCGCCTGCGCATCCTCGGGGACGGCACGCAAAGCAAGTCGTACGTCGACGTCGAGGACGTGGTCAGTGCGGTGCTGCTCGCCGCCGTCGACGAGTCGCATCCCTTCCGCGCCTACAACGTGGCCACCGGCGATTACATCACCGTGACCGAGATCGCCGACCTGGCCGTGGATGTCGTCGGGGGCGCCGGGGGTGACACCGAGTACGAGTACACCGGTGGCAGCCGCGGCTGGAAGGGCGATGTACCGATCGTGCGGCTGGACACCTCACGTATCCGCGCGCTGGGATGGAGCAACGCGCGCACCTCCCGGCAGGCTCTGGACGAGTCGATGCGGGCGATGCTGCCGCTGGCGCGGTCGGGGGCACTCGGGTGAACGCCGGGGTGGCGGCGGTCTTCCTCGACCGCGACGGCGTCCTCGTGGAGGGCACCGAGGTGGACGGCGTGCCGACGCCGGTGTCCCGTGGTGGGCTCGAGCTCAGGCCCGGCGTGGAGGTGGCGTGTCGTCAGTTGCGCGCCGCCGGCCTGCCGCTGGTCTGTGTGACCAACCAGCCCGACATCGCCCGTGGCACGGTGACCATGGAGTCGGTGCGAGCGGCCAACGCGGAATTGCAGGCGCGGCTCAGCCTCGATGCCGTCATGGTCTGTCCCCACGACGACGCCGATGAGTGCGACTGCCGCAAACCGCGTCCCGGTCTCCTGCTGTCGGCTGCGAACCTTCTCGGTATCGACCCCAAGCGCAGCGTCATGGTCGGTGACCGCTGGCGCGATGTCGAGGCAGGCCGCCGTGCCGGCTGCGCGACCATCTTCATCGACAACGGATACCATGAGCGACGCCCGGATCACCCCGACGTGACAGCCCGCGGGCTCGATGAGGTGGTCCCGCAAATTCTGAGGATGACCATGCAAAAAGCCGCCGTCGATCGCGACGCAGCCGATGCCGTCAACGCGGCCGACCTCACCGTCGAGATCTTTGCGGACGGCGCCGACCTCGCATCCATCGTCGGGCTGGCCACCAACCCGCTGATCAAAGGCTTCACCACCAACCCCACGCTGATGCGCGCAGCGGGGGTCACCGACTACGACCGCTTCGCCCGGGAGGTGGTCGCGGCGGTGCCGACGATGCCGGTGTCGTTCGAGGTGTTCGCCGATGACTTCGATGGCATGGAACGCCAGGCACGGCGCATTGCCGAGTGGGGCGACAACGTCTACGCGAAGATCCCGGTCACCGATACCAAGGGCACGCCCACCCGTGGCGTGATCAGCGCGCTGAGTGAGACGGGCGTACAGCTCAACGTCACGGCGCTGATGACCGTCGAGCAGGTGAGCTGGGTCACCGAGGCGCTCGCGGGCGGGCCGCCCAGCTTCATCTCGGTGTTTGCGGGCCGGGTCGCCGACACCGGCCGCGACCCCATCCCGATCATGGTCGACAGCCTCGCGGTCATGGCGGCGCATCCCAACCTCAAGCTGATCTGGGCAAGCCCACGCGAGACCCTCAACATCGTGCAGGCCGACCAGATCGGCTGCCACGTCATCACCGTCACCCACGACCTTCTCAAGAAGCTGTCGATCCTCGGGACGGATCTCGACGAGTACTCGCTGGACACAGTGCGCATGTTCCATCGCGACGCCACCACCGCAGGGCTGGCGCTGTGACAACCGCCGACAACTCCGCACGCGATGACTGGGACAGTCACTGGCGCCACTACGCCGAGACCGCGGAGGACAACCCGGCCGAGATCATGCGATCGCAACTGGTCAGACGGTTCCTCAACACGCGCTCGCGCAAGCGCGTGGTGGACATCGGCAGCGGACAGGGCGACCTCGCCGCGATGCTGATGCGCGACCATGCCGACGCTCAGGTGCTCGGACTGGAGCTCAGCGCCGAGGGAGTCGCGATCGCCAAAGCCAAGGTCCCGTCGGCCACGTTCGTGCAGCGCGATCTTTTGGTCGACTCGCCCGTTCCCACCGAGTTCGCCGGTTTCGGTGAAGCCGCCGTCTGCTCCGAGGTGCTCGAGCACGTCGACGACCCGGCGCGGGTGTTGCGCAACGCGCGGCCGTTCCTGTCTCCCGGATGCCGGGTGGTCATCACCGTGCCAGGTGGGCCCATGTCGGCCTTCGATCGTCACATCGGCCACCGCCGTCATCACACCCCGAGCTCGCTGCACGCCGTCATCGACGCCGCGGGCCTCGACACCGTGGCGGTGTTCCGCTCCGGGTTCCCGTTCTTCAACCTGTACCGCATGACGGTCATCCTGCGCGGCAGCAAGCTCATCGACGACGTCTCAGCGCAGGAGCGGGGCGCTGGCGCGTCGTCCGGTGTGGCGGCGCTGGTCATGCGCATATTCCGCACCCTGTTCCGCTTCAACCTCACGCGCAGCCCATGGGGATGGCAGATCGTGGGGATCGCCCGCGTCCCGACGGCGGGCACTGCCGGGCGCGTCTGACACCGTGCTGATCACGCGCACGCCGTTGCGCATCTCGCTCGGAGGTGGCGGCACAGATCTGCCGTCGTACTACCGCGAGCACGGCGGGGTGGTCGTGTCGGCCGCGATCGACAAGTACATCTTCATCGCGGTCAACCGCACATTCACCAACGACTACTTCATCAAGTATTCGGAGCTGGAGAGGACGGGGTCGGTCGCCGAGATCAAACATCCCCTGGTGCGCGAGGCGCTCCAGCTGCACGACGTCGGTCCGGGCCTCGAGCTGGTCAGCCTCGCCGACATCCCTGCGGGCACAGGGCTGGGTTCGTCGGGCGCGTTCACCGTCGGCTTGCTCCGGGCCCTGTACGGGTTCAAGCGTGAGCACGTGTCCGCCAACGCGCTCGCCGAGCAGGCGTGCCACATCGAGATCGATCTGCTCGGCCGGTCGGTGGGCAAGCAGGACCAGTACATCGCTGCGTTCGGCGGCATCACCTGCTTCGAGTTCTGCACCGACGGGCGCGTGCACGTCGCACCCCTGTCGATCTCTCAGGACACCCTTCACGACCTCGAGGAACACCTCCTGCTCTTTTTCACGGGGTATTCCCGCGACGCCGACGTGATGCTTGCCGACCAGAGGAAGAGGACCGAGGCGGGCGACAGCACGATGATCGACAATCTCACCGCCATCGCCGACATCGGCAGGCGCATCAAAGCGGCTCTGGAGCACGGCGACACGCTCGGCTTCGCCGCATTGATGCACGAGCACTGGCAGTTGAAGCGCCAAAGGACGGCGGGCATGTCCAGCACCGACACCGATCGGTGGTACGACCTGGCCATGGCCAACGGGGCCCGGGGTGGCAAGCTTGTCGGTGCGGGAGCCGGCGGGTTCCTGCTGTTCTACTCAGCCGAGCCGGCACGGCTGCGATCGGCGCTGGCGCGCGAGGGCCTCGCCGAGGTGCGCTTCAACTTCGATTTCGACGGCTCGACGACAGTTACGCGGGGCTGACGTGCTCCCCTGCGTGGTGCTCGCCGGTGGCCTCGGCACACGCATGCGCCCGGCGACTGAGACCCTGCCCAAGTCGCTGATCCCCGTGCTGGGACGGCCGTTTGCCGAAGTGCAGCTGGAATGGCTGGGCCGCGAGGGCGTGGACCAGATCATCTACAGCATCGGCTTTCTGGGGCGGCAGATCCGCGAGGCCATCGGCAACGGGGAGCGCTTCGGTGTGCATGTTGACTACGTGGACGAGGGCGAGGACCTGCGTGGCTCAGGCGGGGCACTTCGCCTGGCTCTCGACGCCGGGGCTCTCCCGCCAAGGTTTTTCATCCTCAACGGCGACTCCTACCTCAGCGTGCCGTTCGCCGATGTCGAAAGAACCTGGCACGCTTCGGGGCTGCCCGCGATCATGACGGTCATGCGCAACAACGACCGGTGGGACAGCAGCAACGCAGCCTTCGCGGATGGTCGGGTGTTCTACGACAAGCGCGCCGTAGGCGGGGCGCGCGCAGCTTTGGAATGGATCGATTACGGCTTGTCGGCGACGTCGTCCGACGTGATCGCCGGCTGGCTGGAGCCCGGTCAACGTGCGGACCTCGCCGACCTCTTCCATCAGCTCAGCGTGGACGGCAGGCTCGCCGGGTACGAGGTCACTGAACGCTTCTACGAGATCGGTTCGCCGAGCGGCCTGCGCGAGCTCGAGGACCACCTCCGCGAGCGCGTGCATTGATCCCTGACCGCGACCTCCGCTCGCGCTCGTTCGGGCAGGACTACACGCCGACGGCCGTGGATCGGTTCGGAGTGTGGCTGTCGGCCCGGCGCATGCACCGAGCCAGTGGTGGCTTCGACCACAAACGGGTGGCCGACATCGGCTGCGGATACCACGCCACCTTCGCGCGCACGCTGCTCTCCACGGTGGCGAGCCTGGTGCTCGTCGACGTCAGCCTGGCGCCGGACATCCGGGCGAAGCCAAAGGTGCAGGCGATCGAGGGCCGACTCCCGGATGCTCTCGCCGGCATCCCCAGCGGCTCTCTTGATGTCGTGATGTGCAACTCGGTCGTCGAACACCTCTGGTTGCCCGAGGAGACGATCACGGAACTGGCGCGGATCACCGCCGCCGACGGCACGCTGTTGATCAATGTGCCGAGCTGGCGGGGCAAGTGGTTCCTCGAGCTGGCTGCGTTCGGGCTGCGGGTCAGCCCTGCTGACGAGATGAACGACCACAAGACCTACTACGACCCGCGCGACCTGTGGCCGCTTTTGCGCCGTGCCGGATTCCGCCCGGACCACATCCGCTGCTTCCGCCACAAGTTCGGCTTGAACACCTTCGCGGTGTGCCGCAAGGGCGGCGGCTGACGGTTGCTCAGCCGTTCACGGCGGCCATGTCCCAGTGGCGCTGCCCCTTGACCGCGTCGCGCGGCACCGCGGCGTCGAGGTGGGCGATCTCCTCGGGGCTCAGCTCGATGTTGGCGGCGGCTGCGTTCTCCTCCACCCGCGACGGCTTCTTGGTCCCGGGGATGGGCACGACGTCGTCGCCGCGGTGCAGCAGCCACGCCAGCGCCAGCTGCGCCGGTGTCACGCCGCGGTTGGCGGCCAGGTCGGCGACGCGCTGCACGAGGGCGACGTTGGCGTCGAGGTTCTCCTCGGCGAAGCGCGGAAACTTGGCGCGGCGCGCGTCGTCGGGGGCGAGCGAGTCCGTGCTTGCGATGGTGCCGGTGAGCAGGCCGCGTCCCAGCGGGCTGTAGGCGACGAAGCCGATGCCCAACTCCGAAAGCGTGGGCAGCACCTCGTCCTCCATGTCGCGCGCGAACAGCGAGTACTCGCTCTGCACGGCGGTGATCGGGTGGACCGCGGCGGCGCGGCGGATGGTCGCCGGGGCGGCTTCGGAGAGCCCAAGGAAGCGCACCTTGCCCGCCTGCACCAGCTCGGCCATGGCGCCGACGGTCTCCTCGATCGGGACCCGGGCGTCTACCCGGTGCTGGTAGTAGAGATCGATGTGGTCAGTCCCGAGCCGTTGCAGGCTGGCGTCGCAGGCGCGGTGTACGTGCTCAGGTGACCCGTTGATGGTCTGGCTGCCGTCCGGCAGGCGCTCGAAGCCGAACTTGGTTGCCAGCACCACGCTGTCCCGCCGGCCCGCGATCGCACGACCGACCAACTGCTCGTTGGTGAACGGGCCGTACATGTCGGCAGTGTCGAGGAAGTCAACGCCGAGCTCGAGCGCTCGATGAATGGTGGCGATGCCCTGGTTCTCGTCGCGGTCGGCGGCCGACCCGTAGAAATCCGACATGCCCATGCATCCGAGCCCGATCGCGGAGACCTCGAGGTCCCTCAGCATGCGTCGCTTCATCCGGTGTTCTCCTCTGATGGCGTGGGAGCGATTGTGTCCGGCGATACTCCCGCTGTCGGTGGCTACTCGCGCGCCGTCACGGTACTCGCGTCGGCGCCGCCGATGCTGGGCGCCGACCTGCGCTCGGGGAGGCGGGTTCCACGCACGCGCATGGCGATGACCCCGCCAACCGCTGCGGCAACGCTGACGCCTCCCGCAGCCAGGCAGTACGCCCAGGTTCCGTACTGTCCGCAGAGCCAGCCCGTGAACAGGCCGCCGAGCGGCGCGGTGCCGAAGAAGACGTAGCCGTAGAGCGACAGCACACGCCCGCGCAGCCGGTCGGGCACGACCATCTGCAGCGACGAGTTGCTCTGCGACCCGTAGATGGAGAAGGTGAAGCCGGTGAACACCAGGATCACGCACGCCAGCCACACGGTGGTGACCGGGGCGAGCACCAGCAGGGACGCGCCGAAACCGAGGGCGCCGGCGAGCATCCAGGTCAGGCTGGCGCGCGACAGCGAGGCTGAGGTCAGCGCGCCGGCCAGCGCGCCGCTGCCGAAGGAGGCGCTGAGGATGCCGAACACCTCGGGTCCCGAGGCCAGGGTGTGCGCGGTGAGCACCGGCAGGAGCACGTTGAAGTTGATGGCCAGGGTCGCGATGACCAGCATCACCATCAGCACCAGGCGCACGCTGGGGGTGCGCCACGCGTACGACAGCCCCTCGCCGACCCCGCGCAGAAGCGTCGGCCGCGACGTGCCGCGATTGATGGCGTGGAGCTCACTGTCGCGCATCAGCATCAGGGCACCCACCACCGCGATGTAGCTGATCGCGTTGATCAGGAAGCACACGCCCACACCTGTGGTGGCGATGAGCACGCCGGCGATCGCCGGGCCAACCACCCGCGAGACGTTGAAGAGGCTGGAGTTGAGCGCGATCGCGTTGGGCAGCTCGGTGCGGCCGACCATCTGGATGGTGAACGCCTGCCGCACCGGGGTGTCGAGGATGAGCACGCAACCCATAGCCCCGGCAAGGAGGAACACCTCCCACACCTGCGCGCTGTGTGTCAGGGCGAGACCGGCGAGCGCGGCGGCCACCGCCATCGAGGCGACCTGGGTGAACACCAGCGTCCTGCGCGCATTGAGCCGGTCCGCCAGCGAGCCGCCGAAGAGGCCGCCGATCGCGTAGGGGCCGAACTGGCAGAGCGACAGCGCCCCGACAGCAAAGGCGGACCCGTGGGTGAGCTGGAGCACGAACCAGGCCTGGGCCACGTTCTGCATCCAGGTTCCGCTCAGCGACACCACCTGGCCGCCGAAGTACAGCCGGTAGTTGCGGTGGCGCTTCAGCGAGGCGAACGTGCGCGACGACGCGGACGCGACGCTCATGGCCGCTCCACCAGCGCGCGGAGGCCGTCGATGGCGGCGTCGATGGCACGAAGCTGGTCTGCGGGCAGGTCGCGCAACCGCGTCGCCAGCCAGGCGGTGCGGCGCGAGCGCACGGCGCGCAGGACCCGTTGCCCCTCGGGGGTGTTGGCCAGCCCGACGCGGCGGCGGTCGCCCTCGCCGCCGCGGGTGCGGGTCACCAGCCCGGCGGCCTCGAGCCGGTCGATGTGGTTGGAGATGGACGGCGCGGAGGTGCCCTCCCGCGCGGCCAGCTCCGCCACCCCGATACCCGGTGTGCGGTTGATTGCCGACAGCAGTGACACCTGGCTGCTGCCGACACCGAGCGCGTGCAGCTCGCGGCGCAGGTGCCTGTTGAGGTGGAGGAGCAGTGGGCGGAGGTGGTTGGCCACCGCCACCGGATCGAGGATGGGTGCACCCACGTTCCCGGCCGGGCGGGCCCTGTCGATCACCACTTCGTCCTGCATGTTCCGCCGATGATTATAGAGGCTAACTATCTTATCGGCAAGCTTCCGTTACGGCTCTGATGCGACCATGACAGCGTGAACCACATGGGATCGCGCCCTCGCCGGCACGGGGAGTGGCTGTGGCGCGGTCCGCGCACCTTCGTGGCCGTGGTGCTCGGCGTCATCGCCGGGTTGATCTGGACCGAGGTGCCCGTCGACGATCTCGTCACCCACGTCGGTGCAGCCAACCGTCCGCCGGCGCAGCACACACTGTCCTGGCTGTCGGTGCACGACCGCCACATCGTCGACGAATCCGGGCGCACGGTTCTCCTCCGCGGCTTCAACACGTCGACCCTGCTCGAGCCGACGGTGCTGCGCTCGCGGCTCGACGAGCAGGACGCCGCCATGATGGAGAGCAACGGCTTCGACGTCGTCCGCGTCGCCATGTCCTGGGGGCGGTTGGAGCCGCAGCGCGGACACTGGGATCAAACCTACCTGCAGGAGATCGCCGACACGGTGAGCATGCTCACCGCGCACCATCTCTGGGTCGTCCTCGACATGCATTTCCTCGACTGGAGCTCGAAGTTCGGCGGCTCGGGCGCGCCGGCGTGGGCGAGCGTGCCACTGGCTCCCGACCTGCGCCTCAGCATCCTCGGCGACTGGCAGCGCCACCTGTCGCCCGCGGTCAACCTGGCCAACTCGTACTTCTGGGTGTCACCCGACTGGCAGGCAGACTACATGCACGCCTGGCAGCTGATCGCCGAACGCTTCCGTTCAGATAGCGGCGTCGCCGGCTATGACCTTTACAACGAGCCCCACGCGATCCCTCTGCCACCGGTGCGGTTCGAGAAGGACTACATGTGGCCTCTGTACGCCCACACCATCGACGCCATCGGGGCGGTGGACCCCAACCACCTGTTCATCGCCGAAGGCCAGCTGCTCTCCGCGTTCGGCACTGCCATCGTCCCCCTGCACGCTCCCAACCTCGTCTACTCGCCGCACGAGTACACGGGTTCCCTGGTGCCACCCATCTTCGACGGCAACCCGCAACCGCTCGACGACCACGTGCACCAGAGCGCCAGTGAGGCCTCCCGGGTGCCGGGGGCGCTGTGGATCGGCGAGTGGGGGATGTCGGCGACGCAGTCCCAGGCGACCGCCTGGATCGACGACGCCCTGGCCGCCTTCACCGCCGCCGGGGCGGGCTGGGCCTGGTGGCAATGGCGCGAGGACTCGCCGTGGGGAGTCCGCGACTCCGCCGGGAACACCGACGTCGCGCTCCTCAACCACCTCGCCCGGCCCTACCTGGCGGCGGCACCTGCCGGCGTCGGGGTTGCGCTGCCGCTGGCGACCGGCGTCACGCTGGCGCTGACCCTCGATGCGTCGTATGCGGGCGCCGACATCGCGGTGGCCTACCCCGCGCTCCAACATCCGCCGCAGGTGAGCTCGACGTGCGCCGCGGTCGCGAGCCGGTGGGACCCGATCACGGCCCGCTTGGTGATCAGCGCCGCCGCCGGGGGGCCGTGCACGATCGCAACCAACTGAGGGCGTGACCGCCGGGCGCAGCCCGCCCGATCTGACCGGTCAGCCGGTGGGCACGCGCAGGAAGCTCTCCGCGCTGCGACCCTCGCCGAGACCGTTCTGCTCGGCGTTGAGCCGCGCCCAGCCGCGAATGCGCTCGGCGAGTTCCTCCCAGTTGTCGTACTGGCTGGCATGGCACTGCAGCGCGGCCAGCTTGCGATCGATGGTGTCCGTGATGTCCACCACCGTGTCGCCCTGCGCCATCGCCATCAGGTAGATCTCGGGAACGGTGTGCGGCTCGAGCCCCTCCGTTTCGAGCAGGTCCATGTGCGCGAACGGGTTGCGCGAGTCGGGGTACACCGCCGACAGCGCAGCCTCCCCTGCTGCCAGGTGGTCGGGGTGGCTGGCGAAGATGCGCTGGTAGTTGCGCTCGGGTGACTGCGTGACCACGCGCATCGGCTTGCGCTGCCGGATCACCCTGGTGATGTCGCGGCGCAGCTCGATCGACGGTTGAACCTGGCCGTCGCGGTGGCCCAGGAACGCGATGTCGGTGACGCCGACGGCCGCGGCGGCGGCGGTCTGCTCCTCACGCCGGATCTGGGCCATCTCCGCGCGCGAGATCGATCGGTCGGATCCCCCCGCGTCGCCGTCGGTGACGATGCAGTACGACACCTCGCGGCCCTCAGACGTCCACCGGGCCGTGCTGCCCGCGCACCCGAAGTCGCAGTCGTCGGGGTGGGCCACGACCACGAGGATGCGGTCGGCGGCGTCGTCCTGTGGCACGAGCGTGGATGGTAGCCGAGGTTCTCCGTGCGCCGGGCCGGCGCACCGCGCGCATCCAATAACCCGCGTCTGCGGCTACCGTGGTGGAGTGATGCGCATCCCCACGCGTGCCGACCTCACTGCGCTGCTGCTGCGCCCGATGCCCTACGCAAAGCGGCCCATCCCGATCGCCGACACCGACCCCGACCCGGGCCTGTTCGGGCCAGGGTCGGTGACCTGGGAGGTGATGGCGGAGCCGTTGCTCATGCTCGGCGCCGGGCGCGCGTTGCTGATGCAGGCCGCGCACCCGCTGGTCGCCGAGGGCGCCATCGACCACAGCTCGTACGCCACCGAGCCGTTCGCACGCTTCCAGCGCACCGTCGAGTGGGTGACCGTCGTCTGTTTCGGCACCACGGCGGAGGCGCGCCGCGCCTCGCGAGGGGTCAACAGGCTCCACGTTCCCGTGCAGGGCAGCCTCCGCCGCGACCATGCAACACCGCAGGTCCGCGGCGGCGCCAAGTACAGCGGCCGCGACCCCGAGCTTCTCCTCTGGGTGCATGCGACGTTCGTCGACACCATGCTCGTCTCGCATGACGCCTTCGTCGGAGGTCTTTCGACCGCCGACGCCGACACGTTCGTCCGCGAATGGGGAGCCGTCGCCGCGCTGATGGGCGTGCCGTCGTCGAGGCTCTGGCCCGACCGAGTGTCGCTGCGAGCGTACGTCGATGAACAGGTCGCCAGCGGCGTCGTGGCGCCGGGCGCGGGGTCGCGCCTGGTGGCGCGGACAGTGCTCAATCCGCCGGCGCCGTCGGCGCAGGCGCGGGCAGCCTTCGCCGTCCTCGCCTTCACCACCGTGGGCCTCCTTCCCCCGGCCGTCCGCAGCGCGTACCGGGTCGGCTGGACACCTGCCCACACGGCAGCGCACGCCGCGATGCGGCTGTCGATCCGCAACCTCCGCCTGGTATTGCCCGAACGCCTGCGCCGCTCGCCGGTGTACGACCTCGCCATGGACCGCAGCGCGGGACGGTCCCGCCGGGGGAGCGAGATCGCGTAGCGGCTCAACCGTCGCGTCGAGGGGGGCCAACTCGGGGATGTGCTAGGCTGAAAAGCTGATAGCTGAGGTGTCAGACCAACTCAGTGTACCAGTGTCGGCAGCACGGCCAGCCCGAACTCGCAGGAGGTGTTGAGATGGATCCTGTCGATTACCGAGAAGAGCGCGTCACAACCGGCACGGCACCGGCCGCGGCCCCCGCCCCAGGGGTCGGTCCGGCCGCAGTCCCGCCCGCAGCCCCCGTTGGTGCCACGGGGCCCGTCGGTGCCGCCGCCGGCCCCTACATCCCAACACCGGCCACCACCACGACCACGCGCACCTCCGCCAGTCGCACCTCGACCTACTCGGGGAGCAACCGCCTCGTCCAGTTCGTTTGGCTGATCCTCGGGATCGCCGACGTCATCCTCGCCATCGACTTCATCTTTCGTGCCGCGGGCGGTGCCAACACGGGCTTTGCCCACTACGTCTACCGGTTCGGCGGCTGGCTGGCCGCCCCGTTCGACGGCATCTTCACCAACACGCCGCTGACCAACGAGCGCACGTTCGTCCGCTGGGCGGATGTCCTCGCGGTGGCGATCTACTCGCTGGCGACCCTGGCCGTCGTCAAGCTGGTACAGATCTTCGCGACGCCCAGCGCCCGGACCCCCGTCTGAGATGGACGACGCCGCGGTGGTCGTCTCGGGCGCCTCGACGGGGATCGGCCGCGCCACCGCACTCCACCTCGACTCTCTCGGCCTGCGCGTCTTCGCCGGCGTCCGGCGTACCGAGGACGGTGAAGAGTTGCGCCGCGACGCCATCAACAGGCTCACCCCGCTCCGCCTGGACGTTACCGACAGCGCCGACGTGGCCCGGGCAGCGGAGATCGTCGGCGAGGCGGTGCGCGACTCGCGTCTGGTCGGGATTGTCAACAACGCCGGTATCGCCGTCGCGGGCCCGGTCGAGTTCGTGCCACTGGACATGTGGCGCCAGCAACTGGAGATCAATGTCTTCGGCGTGGTGGGGATGATCCAGGCCTTCATGCCGCTGCTCCGGGAGAATCGCGGGCGCATCGTCACCACGGGCTCGTTGGGGGGGCGGCTGGCCCAGCCGATGGCCGCGCCGTACTGCGCCAGCAAGCACGCTCTCGAAGCCATCCACGACGCGCTGCGCATCGAGCTGCGCCCCTGGGGCATCGGCGTGTCACTCCTCGAGCCGGGGGCGGTCAAGACCCCGATCTGGAACAAGGGAGTGCAAGCCGGGTCCGAGCTGCTCCGGCATGCGCCACCCCAGCTGCGTGAGCTTTACGGCGCGGCCGTCGAGATCGCCACCAAGACGGCGATCCACGAGAACGAGACAGGCGTCGAGCCCATCGAGGTGGCGCGGGCTGTCGAGCATGCGCTGCTGGCGGCGCGGCCGCGTCCGCGTTACCGCATCGGTCGCCAGGCCAGGATCCTCATCCCGCTGACACGGTTCATGCCCGACCGGCTCAAGGACGAGCTCATCCTGCGCGTCAGCGGCCTACCGCGCACGGCGGACGGGACGGGGCGGTCGGGTCCGCGTCAGGCGCCGACGGCGTCGTCGGTGACCGCGCCCGTCTAGGGATTGGACAACCCCGCCGCCAACCGCGACGATGCGCTGGTGCGCCAGCGTCGGGGAACATTCAGCGGCGTCCGCGGTGTCCCCATCGCGCATCGCGAATGGCTTCCCGGCGGCGAGGCGCGCGGCTCGGTGGTCATCTCCCACGGCATCAACGAGCACGGCGGTCGCTACGCGCACGTGGCTGAGCGCCTGGTCCGCGACGGCTGGCTCGTCGCCGTCATCGACCACCGCGGGCACGGCCTGTCGGGGGGCCGTCGCGCCGCCGTCGAGCGTTTCGACGATTGGGTCGCCGACCTCGACACCTACACGCGGCGTGTCCTCGTCGGGGCTCCGAAGCCGGTGTTCATGCTCGGCCACAGCCTCGGCGGCCTCATCGCCCTGGTGTACGCGCTTCACCATCAGGACAGCCTGACGGGGCTGGTCCTCTCCTCACCCAGTGTGATCCCGCCGAAAGGCGTGTCGCCGGCGGCCCTGCGAACCGGGAGGGTGCTCTCTCGTGTGGCCGCCAACCTGCCGGTGATGGCGCTGCGACTCGACGCGGTCAGCCGCGACCCCGCCGTGGTCACGGCGTACCGCGACGACCCGCTGGTGCATCTCGGCAAGGTGCGCGCCCGAACCGGTGCGGAGATTCTCGACGCCATCGCCGAGGTGCAGCGCGACATCGGCCGGCTGACGCTGCCGGTGCTGTGTGTCCAGGGCACCGTTGATCGGCTCGTCGACCCCGGCTCGGCGCGCTGGGTCGACGAGCACACAGGCTCCGCCGACCACACCCTGCGCATCTACGAGGGGCTGTACCACGAGGTGTTCAACGAGCCAGAGCGCGACACCGTCCTCGACGACGTCGCCGGCTGGCTCGACGCGCACGCCCGGGTCGCGACCGTGGCGCCGTGAGCGCCGGGGTCAGGAGCGCGAGGGTGCTCGCGAGACGGTGAGGTCGTCGAGCAGTCGGCGGGTGGCGTCTCCGACGTGGTCGACGGCGGCGTCGAACGCCTCGCGGTTGGCCGCTGACGGGGCGCGATAGCCGCTGATCTTGCGGACGAACTGCAGCGCCGCGGCATGGACGTCCTCGTCGCTCACCGCCGGCGCACCGCGGAGGGTCTTGATGCTTCGGCACATGCCGTCAGTCTAGGACGGCCGCCGCCGTGGCCGGCGCGTCCTTGGCCCGACCCGGCGTGGTTGAATCCGCGCGTGAGCCCGCTGACCACCGATGAGCACCTGGCCCGGCTGCGTACCGAGGGTGAACGCCTCGGGGAGGTTGCCGCCGCCACGCCGTTGGATGCTCCCGTCCCCGGCTGTCCCGGTTGGGACGTCGACGCGCTCCTGCGCCACATCGGCCGCGTGCACCGCTGGGCCGCCGCCATCGTGCGCGAACGGATCCAGGAACGGCCACGCATCGACTCGCCGGGGCCAGACGACCGCGATGGTCTGCTGGCCTGGTATCGCGAGGGCCACGCCCAACTGCTCGCTGCCCTGGCCGCGTCCAACCCGGACGACGTCTTCTGGACGTGGGGGCCCGCGCCCGACCCGCAGGCCTTCTGGGCACGCCGCCAGTCCCACGAGACTGCCATCCACCGCCTCGACGCCGAGCAGGCGCGCGGCACGCCGACGCCGTTCCCCGCGGCGGTGGCTGCGGACGGCATCGACGAGTTGCTCACCCTGGCGTCGCGCAGTGCAACGGTTCCCGGCGGTGTCAGCCGCAGCCTGCACATCGCACCCACCGACGGGGAGCGCGAGTGGCAGGTCGAGTTCGGTGCTGGACGACTGGCGGTCAAGCTCGATGAGCCGGGCGGCGACTGCTCGGTGCGCGGACCTGCCAGCGACCTCTTCGCCCTGGTGATGAACCGGCGCGACGCAGCCGCCCTCGAGGTGACCGGCGACCAGGACGTGCTCCGTGCCTGGCGCGAGTCCGTGAAGTTCTAGGCGATTTGATGGGGGGTGGGGAGCGACGACCTCGTCGGCTTTGTCTCGACCACGTCCCCTGAGCGTGCGCGCGAGTTCTATGAAGAGGTGCTCGGGCTCACGCTCCGCGAAGCGTCACCCTTCGCGCTTGTCTTCGACGCCAACGGAACCATGCTTCGCGTCACCACTGTGGCGGAGCTTGCGCCGGCACCCTACACAGTCCTCGGGTGGCTCGTGAACGACATCGCCCGGACCGTTCGCGACCTCGGCGGGAAAGGGGTGGCGTTCCTGCGTTTTGCCGGCATGGAGCAGGACGAGCTGGGCATCTGGACCACGCCAGGAGGCGACAGGGTGGCGTGGTTCCACGACCGCGACGGCAACACCCTGTCCGTGACGCAGTTCGCGTGATCATGAGGCCGGCTCAGCCGGGTCTCTTGTTAGGGTGGGGTCATGGTCACCAAACAGAGCGATGTTCTGACGATCGAAGGCTTGGTCAACCTGCGCGACCTCGGCGGCCTGCCCACCGAGTCGGGCGCAGTGACCCGCCACGGGCGTCTGCTGCGCAGCGATTCTCCGCACGACCTCGCTGAGTCCGGCCTGCGCGCGCTGCTCGACCTCGGGATGCGGACCGTCGTCGACCTGCGAACCGTCTCCGAGCGGGAGTTCCGCCCCAGCCCGTTGGTCGGCGCCAGTGACGTGCGCGACCACCATGCGCCGATCTTCAACGACGGCGACGATTTTCCCAGGCACCTTGCCACCGCGGCCGAGGTCTACTGCTGGTGGCTACGCGACCGCGGCACCAGCGTCGCCGCCGCGATGACCGCCATCGCCGATGCCGAGTCCGCCCCGATCCTGGTCCACTGCCACGCCGGCAAGGACCGCACCGGCGTGATCATCGCCCTGGTGCTTCGTCTCGCCGCGGTCACAACCGACGCGATCACCGACGACTACGCACGCAGTGGCGTGCAGCTCGCCGACATGCTCGCCCGCGACCGGGTGAGCGCCGTCGAAGCCGGCATGGATGACGTGCGCGCCGAGCGGCTGTTCACCGTGCAGCGCGAGGCGATGGTGGAGACACTGGGCTGCATCGACACGGAGTACGGCGGTGTTGCGCCGCTGCTGTGCCGCATCGGCCTCGATGACGCGCGCATCGAACGCCTGACCCGTCTGATGCTGGCGCCCGTCTGGCCCTAGCACCGGCCTGTCAAGGTGGCGACCCCGATCGGATTCGAACCGACGATCTCCACCTTGCAGAGGGGTGTGCCGGAGCTGACTTCATGTCAGCGCAAGCGAGGGGAGAGTCTCCCCTGGAACCCTGTCAAGGTGGCGACCCCGATCGGATTCGAACCGACGATCTCCACCTTGCAGAGGGGTGTGCCGGAGCTGACTTCATGTCAGCGCAGGCGAGGGGAGAGTCTCCCCTGGAACCCTGTCAAGGTGGCGACCCCGATCGGATTCGAACCGACGATCTCCACCTTGACAGGGTGGCGTGTTAGGCCAGGCTACACCACGGGGCCGCGGAGAGCGGATCATAACATCGGGGTTTCCGCGGGCCGGCCACGTGCGGTTACCCTGCCATCGATGCCGACACACAGGCCCAACGAGATCTCGGCGGGTGGAGTTGTGGCGCGTCCCAGCGACCACGGCTGGGAGGTCTGCCTGGTCCTCGCCGGGAAGTACTGGGGACTCCCCAAAGGTCACTTCGAGCCGGGTGAGACCGCGCAGCAGGCGGCGCTGCGCGAGATCTCCGAGGAGTGCGGCATCCCCGTCGACGCGCTGTCAATCGTCGGCGCTCTGCCACCGTCGGAGTACGCCTATCGCCGCGCCGGACGGCTCACCTTCAAGCTGGTGCACCACTTCGTGGTGGTCGCCCCCGCTGGGACAGGGCTGGTGCCCCAGCCGTCGGAGATTGACGAGGCGGTGTGGCTGAGCATCGAGCTGGCCATCCAGAAGGCCAGCTTTGCCGACACCCGGACGGCGTTGAGCGCGGCTCGGGCTGTGCTGGACAGTGCGGTGCGCTGACGCCACGCGCCTACAATCTGGCGACGTGCAACTCTTCGACACGGCGACCGGCACGGTCAGGAAACTGACCCCGCGCGACGGTCGCGTCGGTATGTATGTGTGCGGTATCACACCCTACGACGGCGGCCACGTGGGCCATGCCTTCACCTATCACACCTTCGACCTGATCACGCGCCGCCTGCGCTCCGAGGGGATCACCGTGCGGAGCGTACGCAACGTCACCGATGTCGACGATGACATTCTCCGCGTCGCGCGCGAGCGCGGCCAGAACTTCCGCACCATTGCCGAGGTCGAGTCTCGTCGCTTCGACGACGACATGCTCGACCTCGGCCTGTTGCCTGTCGACGCCTCCCCGCGCGCCACCACCAGGGTACCCCGGATGGTGCAGTGGATCCTGCGCCTGGTTGAGTGCGCCGCCGCCTACGACAACCAGGGATGGGTGTACTTCGACGTCGACCGTTTCCCCGAGTACGGCTCCCTGAGTCGCCTCGACACGACTGCGATGCTGACGCTGTCGCGACAGCGCGGTGGCGACCCGGATGATCCGCGCAAACGCAATCCCCTCGACTTCGTCCTGTGGCAGCCGTCCAGCGCGGGTGAGCCGAGCTGGCCGTCGCCGTGGAGCATGGGGCGTCCCGGCTGGCACATCGAATGCACCGTGCTGGCCGCCACCGAGCTGACGCTGCCGATGGATCTCCATGGCGGCGGCGACGACCTCGTCTACCCGCACCACGAGTGCGAGCTGGCGCAGTCGGTGGCCGCCGGTGTGCCCGGCTTCTCGCGTCATTGGGCCCACGTCGCCATGGTCGGATACCAAGGGGAGAAGATGAGCAAGTCGCTGGGCAATCTCGTGTTCGTGAGCGACCTGCTCTCGTCCACCCCGAGCGGCGCAGTGCGGCTGATGCTCTGTGCGCACCATCATCGCAGCGCCTGGGAGTACAACGACGCTGAGCTCGCCGCGGCCCACGCGCGATGGCGCGACTACCAGTCGGCGATGAGCAGCGACCTGAGCTTCACCAACACCGACGCACAAGCGGTGTATGACGACTTCATCGGACGCATCGATGATGACCTCGATACCCCGGGGGCGCTGGCGATCCTCGACGAGGTCGCCGCCAGGCCGGCGGTCGAGCACGGCGCCATTGTGACGGCCGCGCAGGTGATGAAACCGCTGCTGACGATGCTCGGGGTGCGCCTCGACTGAGGACCCTCAGACCACCGCTCTGCTGCGGTCGGCCTCCTCGTCGGCGCGCTGTTGGGTGATCTCCCTGGCGATGTTGGTCAGGAAGAACTGGCGGAAGAGCTCGCGTTGCTCCGCGTCGACCTGGCTGGTCACCTCAACCCTGGCGCGGCGGCGGGTCACCCACGGCGGCACACCGCGGGCAACCACAGACGTGCCCACCCGCGCGTCGACGAGGGCGTCATCTGTGTCCGCGGCTACCTGGAGGCTGACCTTCAGGCTCACACCGGTGCTCTCGATCAGCTTCCAACTCCGCTCCCAGCGCCGTCGCCGATGCGCGTCGAAGACCAGGGTGACCTCCTCCTCGATCCTGACGGTCTCGCTGGTCCGCGCGATGGTCTCGAGGATAGCAACCACCATGTCGCTGATAGCATCGGCCATCCAGTCGACCAGCGAGGGACCGCGATTCTCCACCTCCGGGAGAGGCTGCGCATCCCCGCCCGCGCCGAGCGCGGTGATGGTGCGGGCGTGGCGGCGGCAGTAGACGATCCCGCCCACCATTGAGCGGTGCTCCGGGCAGAATGCCGCCACGCACGTGTGCTCGCGGCCATCGCGATATGCACACGTGATCGCGGTGTTGCTGGCGCAACCGCGCTCCGCGCACGGAAGCGTGCCGGTCGGCTTGGCAAACTCGGGAGGGCGATGTCGGAAAATTGGTGGCATACAGGACGCGCTGCTGGCGCAGCCTGATCCTACTGCGAGGCCTGTGACGGACCAGCCACGTTTTCGTGGTGCAATGCCAGCGTCAGCCGTCGCACGTCATTCATCAGAGCGCTGAACTGATCGAACGTCAGCGACTGTGGTCCATCGCTGAGTGCCTCGTCCGGTGAGGGGTGTACCTCGATGAGCAGGCCGTCGGCGCCGGCGGCAACCGCCGCAAGGGCCATCGACGGAACCAGGTGGCGATGGCCGGTGGCGTGGGACGGGTCGACGATCACGGGCAGGTGGGACAGCTCTCTGACGACGGGAACCGCCGCCAGGTCCAGCGTGTTCCTGGTTGCCGTCTCGAAGGTGCGGATACCACGCTCACAGAGCACCACGTCAGGGTTGCCGTGTGCCACAACGTACTCGGCGCTGAGCAGCCACTCCTCGATGGTGCTGCTGAGACCGCGCTTGAGCAGCACCGGCTTGCCCGCCTCGCCGACGGCCTCGAGCAAACTGAAGTTCTGCGCGTTGCGGGTTCCCACCTGGAGCATGTCGGCCGCCGCGGCGACAGCTTCCACGTCTGCCGGAGTGAGCACCTCGGTCACCACCGGGAGCCCGGTGAGCTCGCGGGCGCGCTGCAGGTGCTCAAGGCCGGCGGCCCCGAGTCCGCGAAACGAGTACGGTGAGCTGCGCGGCTTGTAGGCGCCGCCGCGCAACAGGTCGGCACCGGCGGACTTGACCTGTCGCGCGGTTTCGACGAGTTGATGCTCGCTCTCCACCGCGCACGGGCCCGCCGCGACGGCGAATGCGCCGCCGCCGATGCGCACCTCGCCGATCTGCACGACAGACGATTCGGGGTGCCATTCGCGTCCCACCAGCTTGTACGGCTTGCTGACCGGGATGGCGTCGAGGACGCCGGGGAGCGCCGCCACGGCATCGCGAATCGCGGCCGGGTTGGTGCCCAGCACGCCGATGGCTAGCCGGTCGGCCCCGGGAAGCTCGATGGGTCGGTAGCCGCGGTCGCGCACGTGAGCCATCACGTTGGCGACCTCCTCCTCGGTGGCCTGCGCACTCATCATGATCAGCACGCGCCGATCCTGCCAGAAAACCTCAGGGCGGCGACCATCTCCACGCGGTCAGAACCACCTCGAGGCCGCTCAGCTGCGCGCCGAACGCGAACCGCGACGTGTTGAGGACGATGTGGTACGTGCTCGTACCGTGGTTAACGAGGATGTCGCGGCTCTCGCCGGGCGTACCCTGGATGGGGCGTTCGTAGGTGATGTACTGGCCCGAGGAGCCGTCGACGGCGAGCTGCTGAGTCGTGCTGAGGTTGGTGGCGCCGTCGGCGGTCACGCTGTTCAGGTAGGTGATCAGCTGGTCGTCAGGAACCGCCTGCGCCAGCACCACCACGTTGATGTTGGCGCGCACGTCGTTGAGGTTGGGCTGTGTCTGCCCCGGAGGCCCCTGCTCGACGAGGTACGCTACGCGGCCCTCCGCGCTCAGTTTCTGTACCTCGCCCGCGTTGTCAATGGTGTTGGTCCATCCCTGCGGCACGACGGTCGTGAACGTTCCGGCGCTGATCGCCGCCGCGGTCGCTGATGCCGCGACACCCGGGGAGGTGTCGCCGCTGTCACATGCCGGCAGCGCGCAGCAGCCGAGAAGGCAGAGGGCAAACCGACGACGGATTCCGATCAGGAAGCAGATCTCCCCGTGGTGGCGACGCGGCCCAGTCTAGGGCTGTGGTCGCGTAGCCCGGCCATGTGCGCACGCGCCTGCCGGACGGCGCGCGGCACAATTCGTGGCGTGACTCAGTTGACGGTGGGCCGGGTTGGGCCGACGGAGGCAGGCGCGCTGGCGCGCCTGCTCAACTCCGACCTGGTCCACAACGTGTACCTACGCAGCGAGCTGCGCCTGCTGGGGACGGCCGCGCCGTGGTGGTGCGTGTCCGACGGCACCGAGCTGCGCGCCGCGGTCCTGGCCGGCCCGCTGACGGTTCCGTACCTGCCGGACACCGGCGACGCACCACGGCTGGCCGAGGCCACCAGGGCACACACCGCGCCGCACCTCATGGTCGGCCCACGTGTTGCCGTGCTCGCCCTGCACGCCTGCAACGAGCGCCGCCGTCCGGCTCGCGAGATCCGTGACCCGCAGCCCGTCATGGTGGTCGACCGCGGCCGGTTGCGGGTGCTTCCGCCGGCGCCGCTGCGCGTCACCACGCGCAAGGACGTCGACATGCTGGCCACCGCGGCGGGCATGATGCACCGCGAGGAGATGAGCGGCGACAGCGCGCCCCCCGACCGCACCGCATGGCGGGCGCGCATGACCCAGCTCGTCGACCGTGGCTGGAGCTGGGCGTGGATCGAGAGGGGAGTCGTGGTCTTCAAGGCGGAGCTGAGCGCGTGGACCCCGGAGGTGGTCCAGGTCCAGGGAGTCTTCACCGCGCCATCACGTCGCGGGCAGGGGGTGGCCACGGCCGGCATGGCGGCACTCTGCTCGATGCTCCTGGAAGCGGTTCCACTGGTGAGCCTCTACGTCAACGGGTTCAACGAGACCGCTTTGCGTGTGTATCGCCGCGTCGGTTTCGAGGACAGTGGCGAGTTCGCGACCGTGATGTACTGAGGACCCGCCGACATGATCAAGGCCAGCGCCGCAGCTACACTCCCCGTCGCAGCGAAGCGCGCCTTCGCCGTGGTCAGTGACATCTCCAACGCCGACTGGTTGCCCGCCGTCCGGGGAGTCCGGCACGTGGGCGGCCCCAGGGGAGAGGTCGGCGAACGCTTCGAGGTGGAGGCTGGGCTGGTCGGACGGCACCTGCGCGGCATCCTCCTCGTCGAGGAGATGGACCCTCCCAAACGCATGGTGTTGGTGCTCGAGGAAGGCCTTGACCTGACCATCACCATCGACGTCAAACCCGTGCGCGGGGGATGCGGGTTGCGCGTCGAGGCACGCTACTCGGTCGGCGGCGCATTCGGCGGAGCCGTGGAACGAGCCAGCCAGCCGGCGGCGCGTCGCGAGGTGGCGCGCGCGGTGGAACAACTGGCAGCGCGCTTCGGTCGCGAGGACGAGCCGGCGGCGCAGCAACGGTGAGCACGCCGTTTCCGGATGACACCGCACTGGACGCCATCGCCGCCCAGGTCCGCGCGCTGGCTCCGATGCCGGACGAGGACACCGCCCTCCTCATCGCCGAATCGCGCGAGACGCCGGCAGGGCAGTCCACCACCCGCCTCGTCGAACAGCAGCTGGGCACCGTCCTGGCCGCTGTCCTCGATCGCCGCCGCCCCGATCTCGACGTGATGGACCTCTACCAGGAGGGGTCGATCGCCGCGACGGTCGCCGTCGGCGAGTACGTCGCCCGCGGCGGCCCACCTGCAGGGCTGCAGCCCTACGTCAGACGCGTGGTCGAGGATTTCCTTGACGATGTCGTCGAGCGCGAGACAGCTCAGCGCGTGGCCGACGCGCTGCTCGTCGAGAACGTCAAGCTGCTCGAGGCCGCCGACCTGGCGCTGCGCGACCGCCTCGACCGCGAGCCCACCACCCTCGAGCTCGCCGGTGCGCTCAACTGGACGCCGGACGCCGTCGAGGTCGTTGCGGCCTCTCTCGGGCTGGCCCGCGAGCAGTACGACGCCGAGATCGTCGAGTACCTCGATGACGTCGATGACGACACGGGGGACGGCACGGCGGACGTGTGACCCGCCCGGCCGCCGACTGTCCGTCGGCCGTCCGCCCGCCTGGTGCAGGCTGGGACTGTGAGCGCTGCGGGCGGCGTGCCTACCATCACTGCGCATGGATGGGTGCTGGCGATGGTGAGCCCGGTGCCTGGTACCGTCGCGCCCGGCGGCCGGGGGCGGACCGTGCTGGTCGTCGGCGATGACGCCGAGCTTGCCACGGCCATACGGGACCGGCTCGACCGTGCCTACGTCACCGTGGTCGAGGTGCCTCCCGGTGAGGAGCTCGTGGCCATCCGGGGCTGCCGTCCGTGGCCGTGGATGGTGGTCGGTGCCGGCGAGCATGTCGACCCCAGCGTCCTCGCCGAGCTCGGCCGCAGCCCGGCGCTGCTGATCTGGCGCGGGTCGTCGCCGCCGGGCCTCCCTGCCCGAGCGATCGCTGCCGACCGCTTCACGGTGGTGGTGGGCACCGTGGCCACTGCGCTCGGCGCCGAGGTGGCGGGCATGCACCTGGCCATCGGCAGCGGCGTCGACATGCCCGACGGCTCCCACGTCTCCAACGCCTGTCTCGAGGCGCTGGTCGCCAGCCATCCCCGGCCACTCGTTGCACCCTCGCGGCTGGTGCGGTCCGCCGCGCGCGCCCTGGCAGCTCACGCCGTTCCCCTGCGCCCTCGGTCAACGGCGGACGGCGGCGTGGTGCTCGCCCCGGTGGACGAAACCTGATGCGCGCCAATGTCGAGGTGCTCATCGTCGAGGATGACGCGGAGACGCTCGAGGAGCTGCGCACGCACTTCGCTCGCAAGCGGTTCCACCCGCTGGCAACGCGGAGCGCGGCCGACGCGGTCAGAGCATTGCGCAACAACGCGGAGTCGACGCGACCGGTCCTTGCCGTGGTCGACTGGGACCTGTCCAAGGCGCCGGACCAGTCGCGGAGCAGCAGCGACGTGCTCGCCCTTCTGGGTCGTGAGCTGTCCGACTGCCTCACCATCGTGTATTCCGCCAACATCGACTCCGTCCGGGTGCGCAGCGAGATCCACCGCGCTCATCCACGCGCGTATCTTCACGACAAGCGTGACGGCGACGCGTCGCTGATGGAGCGGGTCGACAGGATGCTCGACCAGACCGTCGCGGACCTGCGCGTCAGCGAGGGCTCCGTCGTCATCCATCTGCCGACGATGGCTGAGCACCACCACCGCGAGGCGGTGCGCCTGGTGGTGCACCACCCGGAGATCGTCACCTTCCATTCGGACACAGCGACCAAAGCGGTGCGCAGGTTCAAGGAATGGCTCAGCAGGCAGGGCTCGGCCATGACCGTCATCAGCCACGGGAACCGCAAGTACCGCCTGGGAAATCGCCGGTGAACCTGACCCTGGCCGAGATCCGCGAGCTGCCGCTCGCGGCGGCTCTTCTCGACGGCGACGACCTGCTCGCGCACACTCCGGAGTGGCGCAACACTGGGCCTGGCGCCGTCACCTTTCCCGTCCGCGGCCGCCGCCTGGTGGTGAGCACCGACGCCACCCATCCGATGTGTGGGCCCGTGGTGGCGCGGTTGCTGGCGGAGATCGACGGCATGGCGACGTCGTTGCCGCGCCGTCAGTCCTTGCGCGTCACCATGCTCGCCGACTCCTTGCGCATCGTCGCCGGCCGCGGGGTCTCCACAACGGGCGCGAGCACCGACGTCCTCGAGCACGCTTGCGCCGGCATCGCCTCGCGCACCTCGCTGAGCGTTTCCGTCGATCGTTGCGACGACTTCGCCGTCGCCGCTCCGTCTGTCGCCGCGTTGGTGCTGGTGCAGTTTGCGGTCAACGCGGAGCGGCACGATCGCGCGGAGTCGATCGTGCTGGCTGCGGGCGACGAGACGTTCACCGTTGGCTGGCACGGATCGCGCGGCGCCGCTGGCGCGGTCACAGCGCGGCGGCGGGCTGAGCGAGCTCGCTGGGGCCTGGGCTTCGCGCGCATCGCCACCGACGCCATCGGCGGTGTCATGTATCCGCCTGCCGAGCTGGACGGCGGGCAGCGCATCGCCCTGCTCGAGGTTGGCCTGCACCACCTCGCGCTGCCCCTGGCGGTAACCCGCGGCGGCGCGGTCCAGAAGGCAACGCGAGCCTGGGACGAGGAGACCGCGCTGCTCCCCGGAACGTCGGTACCGCCGGACTCCCGAGCGGCACGTTGCGCTGACGCGGCCGCCGCCGTGCCTGGCGAGATCGTCGGCGTCGACGGCTGGTCGGCTCGCTCCGTCGCGGGCGCGACGTGGATCGCCATCCCGCCGGACGCGATCGTCGACCGCGCCCGCGACGTCCTCGACGGCATGGTCCACGAGCGTGCCCTGTGGGACAACGTCCCCGAGCCGGGGCGGTCGCGGATCGTGGCATTGGCGGCGATTCTGGCAGCGATGCTCGGCGCCGAGCTGGAACGGGTGCCCGGCGAGACATGGAACCGACGCGCACCCGACGTCGCCGCCGCCTACGGCCTGACCACCCGGCTGCCACAGTTCGACGGCGCCGGCGCGGTCGATCCGCGCGTCGCCCTGTTCCTGGCGCGGGAGTTCGGCGACCGCCTCGACGCCGACGGCGACGACCTCTACCTGCGCATCGCCGCAGAGCACCGTGATGACCCCCTGGTGCGTGTCTTCCTGGCTCCCGGGGACGATTCCCTCAAACTCAGCTGAGAGGGCCGAGGCTGTCGCCGGGATCGCTGGCCGGGTGGGCCGTCCCGTGCTCATCGCGTCCCGGCCACCAGCCCTGCGGGCTTCCCGAAAAGTCCGCGTCGCGATGGACGGCTCGCACCACGGTCTTGATGTTGCCGCGCACGTTGAAGTCGCCCACCACCTCGCAGTAGCGCGGCGCGACGAGTCCAACCAGGTCGGAGAGGATGCCGTTGACGACGTCCTCGTGGAACACGCCGACGTTGCGAAACGCGTTGACGTACATCTTCAGGGACTTCAGCTCGATACAGCGTGGGCCGGGCACATAGCGGACGTGGAGCGTGGCGAAGTCCGGAAAGCCGCTGCGCGGACAGAGACAGGTGAACTCCGGGAGCGTGAACTGGATGGTGTAGTGGTGCTCGAGTGTGCGGTTGTCGAAGCTCTCGAGCAGGGCGCGCGGCTCGGGCTCGCTCATGCCGCGGCACCAGCAGACAGGCCACTGTTCGCGCCCGGCGTGACCACGTACCAGCGCCGCACCGGGCCCAGCAGGATCACCGCGAGCAGGGTCATCCACGCCTTGCCGAGCACCTGGCCCGAGAGGAGTGACAGCGACCCGAATGCGATGCTGAGGAACACCAGCGAGTCGACTACGCAACCGACAAGGTTGGCAGGAATCAGCGCCAGCAGCCAGCCACGGCGCAGCAGCGGCGTGTACACGACGAAGTCAGCGAGCTCCGAGGAGAAGAACGCCAACCCGCTGGCGAGTGCGAGCGCCGGCGACACCGCCGCAGACACGCCGGCGCCGACCACGATGGCACCGATGGACACCCAGCGGCCGAGGATGTTCTGCACCAGGTCGCGCAGACTGAACGCGATGCCGACGAAATACACGGCCGCCGGCGCCTTCAACCCGAACCCGACGTTGACCAGCCCGTAGCGCTGCACTGCCCAGTTGGCGGCGACGATAACGCCGATGTAGCCGAGGAGCGCGAGGATCCCGGCGATGCGGCGCGGCGTCGGGACAGGCATGGCGAGCAAGAGTACCCGCTTGTCGTGCCGCGGCCGTGCGTCCAGCGATGATGGCCGCGTTGTCAGCGGCCGGCGGTCACCACGTCGCTGTGCTCGGGGGTGGCGATCTCGAGCTCGCCGTCCGGTGCGCGGACGCTCGCCGTCTCGCCCTCGCGCAGCCGTCCCTCGAGGATCGCCATCGCCAATGGGTCCTGGAGCCGACGCTGGATCACCCGCTTGAGCGGACGCGCCCCGTAGGTGGGGTCGTAGCCCTCGGCGGCAAGGAGGTCGAGCGCGGACGCGTCGATCTCAAGCGTGATCTTGCGCTGGGCGAGGCGGTCGCGGAGCTGACGAAGCTGGATCTCGACGATCTCGCGCAGCTGCTCGCGCGACAGTCGCGCGAACACGATGATGTCGTCGACGCGGTTGAGGAACTCAGGGCGGAAGTGCTCGCGCAGCTCCGCGAGGACCCGTGCGCGGACGCGTTCGACCTCATCGGCGGGCGCTGCCGGCGGCATCTCCGCGATGATGTGCGAGCCGATATTGCTGGTCATGATGACCACGGTGTTGCGGAAGTCGACGGTGCGCCCCTGGCCGTCGGTGAGGCGGCCGTCGTCGAGCACCTGAAGGAGGAGGTTGAACACGTCCTGGTGCGCCTTCTCGATCTCGTCGAAGAGGAGCACGCAGTAGGGGCGGCGGCGCACCGCCTCGGTGAGCTGTCCGCCCTCGTCGTAGCCGACGTACCCGGGCGGCGCGCCCACCAGGCGCGACACCGTGTGGCGCTCCATGTACTCGCTCATGTCAATGCGAACCATCGACTGCTCGCTGTCGAACAGCAGGGCGGCGAGCGCCCGCGCCAGCTCGGTCTTGCCGACGCCGGTCGGGCCCAGGAAGATGAACGAGCCGGTGGGACGGTTGGGGTCAGACAGCCCCGCTCGCCCGCGACGCACTGCGGCGGCGACAGCGGCGATGGCGTCGTCCTGGCCGACCACACGCTCGTGGAGGCGTTGCTCGAGCTGGAGCAGCCTCTGTGTCTCCCCCTCGAGCATGCGGCTCACTGGGATGCCTGTCCAGCGGGCCACCACCTCGGCGATGTCGTCGTCGTCCACCTCCTCTTTGAGCAGGGGTCGGGCTCCCTGGAGCTCGGTGAGGCGCCGCTGCTCGGCGGCCAGCGCTCGTTCGAGCTCGGCCAGCGTCCCGTAGCGAAGCTCGGCGGCACGGCCGAAGTCGGCGGCCAGCTCGGCCCGATCGGCCTCGTGGCGGCTCTCTTCGATCCTCTTCTTGATGTCGCGATTCGCCTCGATGGCGCCCTTCTCCTGCTGCCACCGCTCACGCATCTCCTTGGCGCGCTCCTGGAGGTTGGCGAGCTCGCGTTCGAGGTTCTCGAGGCGCTCGTGCGACCCGGCATCGGTCTCCCTGCGGAGCGCCTCGCGCTCGATCTCCAGCTGGCGGATCTCGCGTTCCACGGCATCGAGCTCGGTCGGCATGGAGTCGATCTCGATGCGCAGCTTCGATGCCGCCTCGTCGATGAGGTCGATCGCCTTGTCGGGAAGGAAGCGATCGGCGATGTAGCGGTCCGAGAGCACCGCCGCGGCGACGATCGCCGAGTTCTTGATGCGCACCCCGTGGTGCACCTCGTACCGCTCCTTGAGGCCGCGCAGGATGCTGATCGTGTCCTCGACGCTCGGCTGCTCGACGATGATCGGCTGAAAGCGCCGCTCCAGCGCTGCGTCCTTCTCGATGTGCTTGCGGTACTCGTCCAGCGTGGTGGCGCCGATGCAGCGCAGCTCGCCGCGGGCCAGCGCCGGCTTGAGCATGTTGCCCGCGTCCATGGCACCCTCGGCCGCGCCGGCGCCGACCAGGGTGTGGAGCTCGTCGATGAACAGGATGACCCGGCCATCCGATCCGGTCACCTCGTTGAGCAATGCCTTGAGGCGATCCTCGAACTCGCCACGGTACTTGGCCCCGGCGATCATGGCGCCGAGGTCCAGCGCCACCACCTGGCGGTCGCGGAGCCCCTCGGGCACGTCACCGTCGGCGATGCGCTGGGCGAGACCTTCGGCGATGGCGGTCTTGCCGACGCCGGGCTCGCCGATGAGCACCGGGTTGTTCTTGGTGCGCCGGCTGAGCACCTGGATGACCCGCCGGATCTCCTGGTCGCGGCCGATGACCGGGTCGAGCTTGCCGCGTCGGGCCGCGTCGGTGAGGTCGTTGCCGTACTTGACCAGCGCGTCGTACTTGGCCTCGGGGTTGGCGTCGGTGACGCGCTGCGAGCCGCGAACGGCTTCCAGCGTCGCGTAGATGCGGTCCGCGGTCACCCCGGCCTCGGCGAGCAACCGGCCCGCCTCACCGACTCGACCCCGGACCAGGGCCAGCAGCAGGTGCTCTGTCGAGACGTACTCGTCCTTGAGGC
>JBDTJX010000078.1:0-34066 GCA_039935655.1 Candidatus Dormiibacter sp.
CGCAACGTGCTGCGCACCGTCATCGAGGCCGTGCGCGCCGGCGCCGCGACCCCGACCGCGCCACCGAGCTTCTGGTGGGCCACCGACAGCGGTCGCGTCGTCGGCGCAGCCAGCTGGACACCTCCGCACGGCCTGCTGGTGTCGGATCTTGGCCCGGAAACGATTGCTCCGCTGGTAGACAGCGTGCGCCGGCGCGGCCGTGAGATCGACGTCAGCGTGCCCGGTGTCAATGGTCCCGGCAAGACGGCACGTTTGGTCGCGGCGACATGGGAGCGGCTGGTCGGTGCTGCGACGACGCTGCACATGGTCGAGATCCTCCACCAGCTCGACGCGCTGATCGAGCCTCCGTCACCGCGCGGCCGATGGCGTCTGGCAGAGGCGACCGACGCCGGCCTCGTCGAGCGGTGGTTCGTGGCGTTCGCGGACGAGGCCGGTGTGGTCCATGTGCCGGATCGCGCGCGCCTCGTGGCGCACGTCATCGACACCGGTCGTTGCTTCCTCTGGGACGAGGGCGGCACCCCGGTCTCGATGGTGTGCCGCAACATCTCCGTCGCCGGGGTTGTACGCATCGGCCCGGTCTACACACCGCCGGAGTTCCGCATGCGTGGATACGGGCGCCGGCTTACGTATGAGGTCACGCGGCAGGCGCTCGCCGAAGGAGCGATCACCACCGTGCTGTACACGGACGCCGGCAATCCGACGTCGAACTCCATCTACAGGCAGGTCGGCTATCACCCCCTCGAGGAGCACGTGCAAATCTCGTTCGAGCACTGAGCCGAAGGCGGGAGCGTGGTCGGCACGCCACGCGAAAGGCTACGCGAAAAACCCCGACGGCCCCGGTGATCTTCCTGCCCTGACCGGGAGGAGGTATTGCTCGCGGAAGATCGTGACGACAAGTTCGCGGCGGCTGCGGACGCCAACCTTGTCGAACACCGACTTGAGGTGGTCCTGGACCGTGTTGGCTGAGATCCGCGCACGCGCCGCTATCTCAACGGTGGACCGCCCCTGACAGACGAGCCCGGTGATAGTGCGCTCCTGCTCGGACAACCCGTAGGCCAGCATCACGATCGGCGCCACCTCTGCCGCCGAGGCTTTGTCGATGATCACCGCGATCGCTTCGCCGTCGCCCGTCGGCAGGCGTGATGCGTGGAGCACGGCCCAGCGTCCTGACTTGGTGCGGACGCGCAGCCGGGGCACCGCAGCGTCAGGGCCGGTCCCGCCACGCAGGCGTGCAGCGACAGCAAGCAGCTCAGTGGGTGGCAACGCGTTGCGCCCTCCCGTGTAGCCCAGCTCCTCCAGCCACTGCTCCGCCCCCGGGGTCCAACCGGTCACCGCCAGCTCGGGGTTGAGCAGGACCACCCCTGGAGCGCGGTCGACGTCTGCGATGTCGAGCGTGCCGGTGACTAGTCCAGCCCGAATGGCCAGCGCCACATGGGGGGAGATGCTCCTCACGAAGAGTGCCTCCTCGGGTGAGAACGGCCGCGGCCCCTCACGGTGCAAACACATGAATCCCCAGCACGACCCCTGAACTCTGAAAACCGCGCGCAGCTCATCGCCGAAACCGAGCGGGTGGAAGATCTCGGTGTATCGCGCGCTTCGCGACATCACGCCCCCAGTGGCCTCCAGCAGCGTCCGCACGCCGTCACGGTGGTGGGCCACGTCCACCCACTTGTTCACATCATCAGCGATGAACTCGTTCTCCAGGAAGTACGGTGCGGTTCTCTCGGGGATCTCCTCCTGGTAGGCCCCCGTGAACAGGAGGGTCGCCGGGTCGGCCGTGGCCCACCACAGGGCATCCACAGGCACCGCACGACGGAGTCGCGGCAGCAGGCGAGCCCGGAACGTTGCCGGGTCGAGGCCGAGCCGGCAGAGTTCGATGATCGACTGCGCCGCGTCTTTGCGCATGAGGTTGCCGGTCATCGCGAGCTCTCCGCTGCTTCCAAACGCCGAGTGTATGGGGCTCAGCCGCGCGACCTCCGTCCTCTCGAGTACTCAGCTCGTCTGCGGGTTGTCGATGACCTCGTACCGGCAGCGTTCCAAGAGCTCCATGCCGGTGGCGGCGACGGTCCGTGCTCGGCTTTCGTCAGCCGCCACGTCGCTGGCCACAGCCGCCTCCTCGGTAGCCCAGAGGGTCAGTGTCAACGCCCGCCCTTGAGCGTGATCGACCAAGAAGTACGCCCCGGCGTTGCCAGCGAGGGCTTCAACGAACGATCGGACGTTTGCTGATGCCGCGGCCCATTTGTCGAGCGCTTCTGGAGTCCCGGTCCAGGTGGATGTTCTTGCCAGCACGAGAGTTCCTCCTGTCGACGTGATTCAGAGGACAGGATCCGCCGCCTGGCACCAGTCCGCCATCCCAGAAAGGTGGGGTCAGCCTCCGGCGAACGTGGCGAGGGCGCCGTAGAACGGCGTGCTCGACCACCGTTGCGCGTTCTGGAAGTTCGTCGAGGTGGCATTCTTCACCCAGATGCTGGCGTCATTCACCGCGATGAGATCCTCGTGGCCAGTGCCGGTCAGGTCACCGAGCAGGGTTGCCCGCGATCCGTAGAAGGCTTCGCTCGACCACTGGGTTGGGAAGCTGAAGGCCGTGCCGGTTGATGTCATGACGTAGGTGCTGGTGTTGTTCAGCGCCAGCAGATCAGCCTTCCCATCTCCGCTCACGTCGCCGATCACGGTGGCGCGCGACCCGAAGAACGGGGACGTCGACCACGCGGCGGGCGGATTGAACGAGGTGCCGGTGGAGGTCATCACGTACGTGCTTGCGTTGTTGACCGCCAGCAGGGCGGCCTTGCCGGTGCCGGTGAGGTCACCGGCCATGGTGGAGATACCGCCGTAGAACGGCGTACCGACGGACCATTGCCCGGGCGCGGTGAAACCGGTCCCCGTCGACTTGATCACCCACACGTTGTCGTTGTTGACCGCGACGAGGTCCGCCTTGCCGTCGCCGCTGACATCGGCCAGCAGCAGCGCCTTCGATCCGGTGAACGGCGCCCCGCTCCACTTCACCGGCGCTGCAAAGGACGTGCCCGTCGACAGCTCGACCCAGACGCTGTCGGTGTTCACCGCCATCAGGTCGGTCATGCCGTCGCCGTTGACGTCCCCGACCAGCGTGGCCACGGTGCCGAAGAAGGCGGTCGATCCCCACCGTGTCGACCCTCCGAACGCAGTCCCCGTCGAGGTCGTCGCGAACGAGCTGGCGCTGTTGACCGCGGCGAGGTCGGACATGCCGCTGTTGCTGAAGCTGTGGCCGTAGATGTACTGGTCCGCTGCGGTCGGGGGACTCGGCCCCGCGCTATCCGTCGCCCGTACCGCCGGGAAGCTTCCGACCGCTCCCGCCGGCGTGGGGCCGATCCGGAAGGAATCGGGGGTGACATTGGTGACCGGTATGGCAGCGCCGCCGAATGTCGCGGTCGTGCCGGGGAGGAAGTCCGAACCGTTGACCGTCACCGTCCGGCCGCCCGAGATGGGCCCGGTGGGCGCGGACAGCCCGGAGATCAACGGCAGCTGCGGGTAGGTGTAGCGGCCGATGTCGGTGTTCCAGCACAGGTGAAGGGTGCAGGGCGCCGAGGTGTCCCCGTGGGTGTCCTCGGACACCACCCACACATCATTGGGATGGCTGGGGTCCTGGGCGGCGCCGGCGTAGTCACCCCAACGGCAGCCCGCTGACCCGCTACACCCATAGACCAAAGGGTCATACCAGGTGCTGCTGGTCTGCAGCGTCGTGAAGGGGCTCACGCCGCCGCCGGTGATCCCCGCGACCATGACCGACTCATTGGTGGCGCCCGTCGACTGGTCGAAGACGACATAAGCATTGCCGGACCGGTCCACCGAGATAGCGGGGTAGAAGAGGTACGACCCGTTGACACCGACGATGTACTGGGTGGCCGTGGTGCTGACCACACCGGTGTTGGTCGCGCCGACGCTGTCGATGTTGAGGCACGTCCGAACTGTCGTGTCGCCGCTCGGAGTGCAGTCGGTGTTGCCTCCCGTCCAGAGGACGCCGTTCTGCCACACAGCGTTGAGCAACCGATCGTCGTCGGTTTGCAGATTCACCCCCGAGGTCGACTGTGGGGCCGGCGTGGTGCCGCGGCAGCCAGCAGTTTGCGCCGTGGCGGTCGTAACCGCCGCATACGTGGCGCTCGCCGCTGTGACATTGCCCTTTTCCGGCTGGCCGGTGAAATCGAACACCGCTATCGAGTTCGGGTTGGTGCCATCCACGCCGGTGCAGGTCTTGTCCGCATCATTGGCGACAACGTATTGGTGTACCCCCGTTGAGCCGATCGAGACGACCGGCTGCGGCGAGACCGGGCCTCCGACGAAACTGTCGGCCGTGTGCGCGGACAGGACGCCCGAGATCAGGTCGGACTTCTGGACAACATCGATCTGGCTGCCATAGAGGAGCACGTCAACGGAACCGAAGTAGTTCCAGGCCACCGCCACCACGTTGTCCGAGAAACCGAGCCCGGGCTGGTCAGCCTCGGGTACCTGATTGGGGAATCGCGTCGTGGCGACATTCGCAGTGTTGCGCAGTGTGTAACCGGTCCAGGGCCCGATGGCCGGATTTGCCGGCGGCGACGCGAGGACGATCACGCAGTTGCTCGAGGCCGAGGCTGACGAGTAGTCATAACTGAGGACGGTGAAATAGAAGCGCCCAGACGACGGGTCGAACACCACGCGCGCATCGGTCACGTTGGGACCACAGGGATGTCCCGCGAAGCTGTTGATGTCGAGGGACTGCTCGAGAGTCCCATCCCGTCGATAGAAGGACAGCGAGCTGTTGGTTGCTTCGAGCACGTCGTACGGGCCCACCGCCAGGTTGGGATCGGGAGGTGCAACCCCCTGGTCATTGCCAAAAGAGTTGATCGCTGCGGCCTGCGCGGTGCCGGCAAACGCATTGAGCTGGGTCGGCGCCGCCGGGGTTGCGATCAGTCGTGTGTAGGATGTCGACCCCCGTGATGACGTACCAGAGGTGAGACCGGCCGCCGCCGGCCGCGCATTGCCGACCGCTCCTTGAGAACGCGGCGCAGGCGTGCGGACAATCCGCTGGATCGACGCGCTCCCTGGCGCATGGACGAATCGACCGGGATGCGCAGCGGCGGGCGCGCGGGTAACGGGATGGAAGGGCTTGGCGGCGATTGTCGGAGCGTTGGACGCCGACGCGCCAGGCGTTGCGGCCACCAGGCCCAGTGTCGTGACACAGAGCGCGCCGGCCAGCGCGATGACCTTGGTATGGCCTGGTACGCCATGCGATCCCGTCGATCGCTGCTGCCCGTCGTTGGACATGTTGTTACCGATGAGCCAACTCATGGCGTCCTCCCTGGCGCTCACGCGGCTTGACGCAGCCGCGTTGCCGCTGCCGACTATGCGACGGTCAGCTCGCGATCTATGTGCCGTACCGTACACACCGCATTATCGTTTGGGTCTGATGTTTTGGGTGCGACTTTCACAATTCGCACCGCGAGAAATCATGGCGCGGAAGCTGGGCCCGGCGGTGGGTGGATCGGCAGTATCATCGGCGGCCGCGGTTGCTGACTGAAGTCGAAATCGTTGGCGAGATCACCCAGCAGGGGCACGGTGTCTCGAACGGTTGGCCGCGGGTCGGGGCGACCGTCGGTCGCGGGGTCGAGCCGGGCCCCCCCGAGAAAAGCGTCCTCGATGAACTTCACATAGGCGTCCTGACTGTAGACAGCGTGGTCGATGTATCCCTGGCGCGCGTAAGGGCTGATCACGAGGCCTGGCACTCGCAATCCGTAGCCATTGGCGTCAACTGTCGGCGGTACCACGTGGTCGTAGAAGCCGCCCCAGTCGTCCCAGCTCAGGAAGATCGCCGTGCTGTTCCAGTCCGGGCCTTTCATGGCCGCGTTGACCAGCCTGGTCGTCCACGCCTGGCCCGCCGAAACGAGGGCGTCGGGATGCTCACTGTCAGGCTGGGACGGGGTGATCCAGGACACGGCCGGGAGTGTTCCCTCCTGGGCCGCGACGAAGTAATTGGACGCATCGGTGATGTTGGATACCTGCTGGTCCTGCTTGACCGTGCCGAAGTACGGAAGCGGGTTCCAGATGCCCGGCGTCTTGGCACTCTGCGGCACCGGGGGACAGGTCACCGCGGCGCTGTCCTGGCAGTCCGGTTCGGTGCCGCCCTCGATGAAGTAGCGCCACGACACCTTGTCCTTGTGGAGCAGATACGTCAGGTCGGTCCACGCATAGTCCGGGGCGGTCAGCGGGTTCTTGAACCCGAACCCAGGATCGAGAGGGAGCGCGGGCGCATCCAGCGCGTTGCGGCATGTGGCGGGGTCGGATGTCGCACAGCGTGCCGACCATTCCGACACCATGAAGAGGTGCTGGGGCAGGCTCCACGAAGCGTTCGGTTCGAACATGTGGTCCTGGAGCACGAAGTTGTCCGCGTATTTCCAGTAGTTGGGGATATCGCGAGCATCGTGGTAGCCCATCACGTCGGGCGTGGTCCCCTTTGCATTGGTGCAGAGCGGATTGACAGAGTGAACGCAGGTCAGGCCCCCGCGAGACTGCGCCACAAAGCCGTCCATGAGGCCGCCGTTGATGTCCGCCTTCGCGGCCGCGGCGCCGTGGGGACCACCGACATTGCGGTCCAACGTGTCGTGGAACGGGTAGATACAGCGCGCTGTGATCGGGTCTTGGAGGCAGGTGGTGAACCGGCCGTCAGAAACAGGGAGGCCTGCCGCGCCCGGGTAGGTGCCGAAGTATTGGTCGAACGACCGGTTCTCCTGCATGATCACGATGATGTGCTTGATCTTGTGGATGCCTGAATCGGCGCTCGGGAGCTGAGGCACGTTCGTGCTCGTGCACGATGACACCACGATGGCGAGAGGTACCAGGGCGGCGGCCAGCCTGCCGCGGCGACGCGTCCGGAGCACCGCGCCATGATATCGAAGCCCTACGCGCGGCCCGTGAACCCCGAGAAGACCGAATCCGTCTCAGTGCGTCCCGTAGAAGGGCCCGCTGCTCACCGCCGACTGCGGGCTGCTGAACGTGTCATTGCCCTGGTTCCTCTCGACCGAGATGCTCGAGGGGTTGACAGCGATCACCGAGGAGTGCCCATCCCCGTTGAGGTCGGCGACGTACGTCCCCACCGTCCCGGCGAACGGCACCTCGCCCTCGGCGAACTGCGGCGCGCCGAAGGTGTCGTTACCCTGGTTCTTCTCGATCCAGACACTCGAGGTATTGACGGCGATGATCGAGGCCTTTCCCGCCCCGTCGATGTCGGCGACATATGTGCCCACATTGCCGGAGAAGTTGCCGCCACCGGCGAACTGTGGCGGCCCGAAGGTGTCGTTGCCGTTGTTGTGCTCGATCCAGATGCTGGAGGCGTCGACGGCGATGATCGAGGCCTTGCCCGTGCCATCGATGTCAGCAACGTAGGTGCCCACACTTCCAGAGAAGGGTTGGCCCCCGCCCGCGAACTGCGGCGGCCCGAACGTGTTGTTGCCGAGGTTGGGCTCGATCCAAACGCTCGAGGCGTCGACGGCGATGGCCGACACCTGGTGTCTGTTGTCGAGGTCAGCGACGTACGTGCCGACCGCTCCGACGAACGGGTTGCCGCTCTCGCCGGATAGCGGCGCCCCGAACATATCATTGCCAGTATTGGGCTCGACCCAGATGCTCTGCTCGTTGATGGCGATGGCAGACGCCTGTTTCTGGGTGCCGCCGAGGTCGCCGAAGTAAGTGCCGATGCTGCCAAAGAAGGGATTGCCGGTGGCCCCGACCTGAGGCGGACCGAGGGTATTACCGCCCAGGCTCTTCTCAAACCACAGGCTCGAATCGCTCACCCCGACAGCGGACGCACCGTGCGCGGGGTCAAGCGCCGCGAAATGCACACTCTTTGGGGCAGACGACGGATGCGGCGGCCCTACCGCGTGGCGCAGGAGATTGATGTTGACCGCGGTGAGCGGCAGTTTGAGGAAGCGGTATTCGAAGACGTTGGGGTGGGTGTTGCTGGTGCCATCGCCGAAACTGAACGTGAGCAGCGGGTTCATCGCGTCGTCGACCTCGCTCATCACGGGATTGGTGTGGAATCCCCAGCCGACCACGTTGTCGCCACCGGTGCCACCGTAACGGCGGAAGCTTCCTGTGGCATTTGAGGTCGTGCCGTCAGGCGCGTTGTAGGTGAGGCCGGCCACCGCGGTCGGGATAGAGATCCCGGTGGTGACGTGGTATTGCACAGCCCTTGCAGCGCCGGTCCCACCAGTGTGATCGTCGAAGAGGGAAACGCCGCCACCACTCTGGAAGCGCGCGTCGTGCTGACCGGAGATCGGCCATTCCGAATCGCCGCTGACCGTGAGCACCGGCTCGCCATCCTGGGGGGCTGGGTCGGTCGGCTGGCCGCCGAGCTTCCAGAGGATCTGGTTGGCCTTGGCGGTGTTGGCACGGTTGATGCGGTACACCGCACTGGTGTTGCGCAGCGAGATCAACACGTCGTCGCTTCTTGGGTTCGCTGGTGCGCTGGGGTCAACTGCGGTGAGATCAACATCGATCGAGTTGCAGTGGTACGCGTCGGCCACATTCTGGCCGTTGATCGGGACAACGAGGGCAATACGGTTCTCGTTGATGCCGATGTGGTCCTTGGCATCCCAGCTCCATACGAGGTTTCCCGATGTGTCCACTTCTTGGACCACGCAGTCGACGAACGAGTTGATGTTGACCGGCCAGGGCGGTGTGACGAAACAGCTGTGGCACTGCACCACCGGGGTGGCCAGCTCCATGCGATCGCCGTTGGGCAGCTGGAGAAGCTCGTGAAGGTCGGGTGGTTGGATCGGCGAGGGCACCTTTTGAGTCGTCTGGGTGTCGAGATTGAACAGCTGAAACCCCACGCCGGGAGTGGCTCCGATGCCGGGGCCGTTGACTGGGGACCACGACAGGTTGTCATTGGGCAGCAGCTGCACATTGGTTGCGCTCGTGGGCGTCGATTGGTACCAGACTGGCGTGCCATTCGTGTCGAGGACCATCGCGTATGGGTCAACCGGCGAACCCACGGGCTCGCTGATGTTCCCGGTGAAGTAATAGCCCGGGGTCGGACCCGCCCCGGTGGCGGTTGCTGCGATCGTCGGAAAATCGTGGGGAAGGCAGCGGATCCAGTACGGGGCGGACGGGTTGCTGGGGTCAGCCCCTTGGACGATCTCCGGCTGGTTCTCGACCAGCCTCCTCTGCGTCGTCGTCGTCCCACTCGTCGCCGTCACCGTGAACGTGACCTGATTCGTTCCCGCCGCGCAGTGGATGACGTAATCGTGAATCGACTGCGAGAACGTCGGGGTCATACCAAGCGACGAGGGCCCCGAGGTGATGTTGGTGACCGCGCCCGTCACCGCGATGCTGTCTTCATTGCCCTGCCCCGGCGCTGCGTGCACCGTCACCACCGAGCCCGTCGACCACACGACAGGCACAGCGCACACCAACAGGCCGTACAGCGCACGCCTCCCGCCGTGTCGGGATATGCCTACCTTGATGGCCACGCCCCCTGTCGTGCGGAAAACGGGGAGTGTAGCGACTGTGCGCCGACGGTGTCGGCCCGCTCTGTGACAAAGAGGGCGGTCATCGGTGATCGCGTCACCGATGCTGCCAGTGCCGCTGTCAGCCTTCCCATCCTGTCAGCCTCCAGACAACGTGACCACGCTTCCGTACAACGGCCTGATGGACCACGGCACTGGCCCGGCGAAGCCGGTTAGAGTCGAATCCATCACCCAGGTGCCGGCGTCGTTCACGGCGATGAGATCAGTCGGGTCGGTCAGGGTAACAACAAGGCAACGCACGCGTCCCGCCGAGCCCGGTTTGCCACTACCCTGTCGCTCGATGCGACAGACCTGCCGTCATGCGTGGGCCTGTCTCGCCGTCCGGCGCTCGTGCACCAGACCGCCCCACGGCCGCCGGGATGTGCTTGTACGGGGGCTGATCGCCGCGCTGCTCGGCGCGGTGGCATGGAGCGTTCACCCGGCCCAGGTGGTCAATGCCCAGACCGCCGTCTACCTCAATGCCCCCAATGTCAAGCAGGACAAGGCGCTCGACTGTGAAGCGGCGTCGCTGCAGATCGCCCTGGCCGTGGCGGGCTACAACGTGAGCCAGGACACCATCTTCAACCGCCTGCCCCAGGATGGTCGCGCTGCGGTCGTCGCCAAAGGATCGGCGAAGCAGTGGGGTGACCCGTACGCAGCGTTCGTGGGCAATGTCAACGGAGCTGAGGCCAACTTCACCGGGTACGGCGTCTACTTCCCGCCCATCGCCAACGTCGCCATCGGCGTCGGCGCCGCGGCCGACGGACACGCCGGCTGGACCGTTCCGGACATTGAAGCCCAGATTCGCAGGGGCAGCTCGGTGATCGTCTGGGTGAACTACAACTACACCGCCACCGGCGTGCGGTACTGGACGGCGTGGGATGGGCGCTCCATCCCGTACACCACGTACGAGCACACCCTCGTCGCCATCGGCTTTGACTCGGTGGCACAGACAATCACCTCCATCGACGTCCGCACGGGTACGCGTGTCACGTTCTCGGAGAGCGCGTACGCATCAGTGCTCACCACGTTCGGTGGGATGGGTGTGGCGGTATCCCCACCCTTCCATGGGGCAACCATCGGGTCGCACGTCAGCAACGGCCATCCTGCCGGCCTGGTGGCCATCAACGAACGGAATGTCTACGTCATGCCGTCCACCGGCACGGCTTTCTCCCCGCCGTCTGTGTGGTCGGGGAGCGCGCTCTTCGGGCGCCGTGCGACGGTCGCCGCGGACGTCAACGGCGATGGCAGCGCCGATCTTGTGGCCGTGAATGATGCGAGCACGTGGGTGATGACCTCGAACGGGAGTCAATTCGGCGCGCCCAAACCCTGGTCAAGCACGCCTTTCTACGGCTCGATCGACACCATCGCGACGGACGTCACCGGTGACGGCAAGGCGGACCTGATCGCCATCAACGACCACAGTGTGTACGTCATGCCGTCCACCGGCACACGCTTCTCTTCCCCGGTGCGGTGGTCCGGTGCACAGTTCTACGGCTCCGTCGCCACAATGGCGGCCGACGTGAATGGCGACGGCAGGGCCGACCTGGTCGCGATCAACGCCGGCAACGTCTACGTGATGCTGTCCACCGGCTCGGGCTTCGCAGCGCCGAAGCTGTGGTCGAGCGCGCCGTTCTATGGATCGATTGACACCGTTGCGGCGGACGTCACCGGCGACGGCCGAGCCGAGTTGCTCGCCGTCAACGGCAACAGTGTCTACGTGATGCTGTCCACCGGCGCCAGCTTCTCGCCGCCCACACAGTGGTCGACTGCGCCGTTCTACGGCTCGCGGGCCACGATCGTGGCGGACGTGAGCGGCGATAACAAGGCGGACGTGGTGGCTGTGAACGACAGCAGCACCTGGGTCATGACGGCTGGTGTCTCGGGATTCAACGCGCCGGCGGTCTGGTCAGGAACGCCCTTCTACGGCACCGAGAAGTGGCACCGAAGTACCCGCGGTCAGTGGGTGCCGTAGAAGGCGCCGTCGAACCACTGGGTGGCGGGGCCGAAGCCCGAACCCATGGTCCGCTCAACCCAGATGGCTGAGCGCGTCACGGCGATCGCCGCCTCGCGTCCGCTGCCGTCGACATCGGCCATGTACTGCCAAGTGCCGTAGAACGGCTGGTTGGACCACTGGGCGGGCGCCGCGAAGTTCCCCGCGCCGCTGTTCTTCTCGACCCAGATGCTGGTGCCGTTCATGGCCACAGCAGACGCGGGTCTGCCCGGCCCGTCGAGGTCCGCCATGAAGGTGCCCCGGCTGCCGAAGAAGCTGCCATTCGATCGCGGTTGCGGCGAGCCGAATGACGTGCCGGCAGGGTTGGGCAGCACCCAGATGCTGCCGTCGTTGATGGCCACCACGGACGCCCTGCCATGACCGTCGACGTCGGCCATGACGGTGTCCCGACCTCCAAAGAAGGTCGCATGGGACCACTGCTGTGGTGCGTCGAATCCATTCCTGCTGCCATTGACGCGCATCACCCAGACGCTGTTCTGGTTGATCGCGACCGCGGATGCGTACCCGCTGCCGTCGACATCAGCCATCAGCGTCGCCACCGACCCGTAGAAGGCGAAGTTGGACCATTCCGTGGGCGCGCCGAAGCTGCCGTTCAGGTTCTTCATGACCCAGATGGCAGAGTCGTCCACCGCCACTGCCGACGCCGGTTTGCCAATGCCGTCGACGTTGGCGAAGAGGGTGGCACGGGTTCCGTAGAAGGGGGTCGAGGACCACGCCGACTCAGCGCCGAATGATCCAGCGCCCGGCTTGAGCACGAAGATGTTGTTGCTGGCAACTGCGATCGGAGAACTGGCTGTGCCTGCGCCCAGCGGGGCAAGGTGGATGCCCGCCCCGGGCGTGACGACTACCGCCTGGCTCATGAACTGGGCGAAGCGAGTCTCGAAGAGCGGCATCGAGTAGGTATGGATGAGGCCATCGAACGGGTCCGCCAGCGTCACTGTTTGAGCTCGGTAGTCAAAGCCGGAGAGCACCTGTGCATGGTCCTGGTGCGAATACCAGATGTTCCGGCCATCCCAGGCGGTCCAATGACCGATCGCCACGGGCTCGAGAAGGTGCGACACGCGGACCAGCACCGGGTGTCCCCTGGCCACCTCGTTGTACAGCTGCGCGGGCGACCAACCCTCGCGTCCCACCGCGCCGGCGCCGGCCACCTGGGCTGCGGCGGCGATCGGCGGGTAGTAAACGCCGTAGCCGGTCTTCAGCCAAACGCCACGCACATCCCCGACGAATGTCTGGTAGGGGTCGGCCCACCGCACCGGCTCACCGCCGCTCATCACCGGAGGACGACGGTCGGCGCCGAATTGGGCGATCAGCCAATCCTGGCTGACGTTGATGCCGACCGCAGCGAGCGCCATGTGCAGCGACGCGGCCTCACAGTCCAGCCCATACTGCTGGCGCACGGGTGTGATCGGGATGCTGCCTGACGTGGCCGCGCGCACATGGACAGGCGTAGCCAGGCCGGCTGCCACCGCGACTGTGGCGACGGCGACGAGCGCTCCGAGGGCCCGCGCGACCGCGGACTGGCGCATCACGGCGCCGACATGTGCCGCCCTCGGTCGGAGGGCTTCGATGGCATGGGCGTACGGTACTCAACGCCGCGGCCGTGTGCTTGTTCGTCATGGGCGTGTTGAACCGCCGGCAATGCCCGGGAGCCGCCGGAGGCTGCCCCGGGCTTTGGTCCGGGCGCTGTCTCTGCGGCGTCAAGGATGCTGGGCGCGGGAAATGTGTGCGGTGGCGGACAGCCAGGATGAGGTGGCGGTGCGAGAGTCCGTGCCGTGGCCACACTCGCTGTCTGCCCGCACTGCGGTGGTACCCGGCTGATCGCTCTCACCGGGAGCACCCGCCGAGGACGCGACCGTCCAACCCACAAGTGCGTTGACTGCGGAGGTCGCGTGCTGGCAGACCCCGCTGCGACCCCCGAGTTGGAGCATCCGCCGACGCCATCCTGAGCGACCAGCCGTCGCACTCCTCTTGGTGGTTTACCAGACGTCGGTATGCTTCACCACGTGAGTGTGCAGGCCGACACGGCCTCGCCGGCTTTGGCGCTTCGGGTCGAGCACCTACGCGTGACGTACGGCTCGACGCTCGCTGTCGACGACGTTGCACTCAGCGTTCAGAAGGGCGAGATCTCCTGGGGCCGAACGGCGCCGGCAAGACCAGTGCACTCAGCGCGATCGAAGGCCTCCTGCACCCAGACGCCGGTGACATCACGATTGGTTCCATCGATGCTCGTGCCCATCCGCTGCGGGCGAAGGCGCAGATGGGAGTTCAACTGCAGTCGACGAGCTTCCATTCCGACCTCACCCTCCTGGAGATCGTCCGACTGTTCGCGGGCTTGTATGGTGTGTCGCTGTCAGCCGAGCAGATGCGTGACCGGATGGCGGAGATCCAGCTGCACGCCGAGGCATCGAAGCGCTTTCGCGAGCTCTCTGGAGGCCAGCAACAGCGGTTCTCGCTGCTGATCGCAACTATCCATGACCCGCCGCTCGTGCTCCTCGATGAACCGACCGCCGGGCTAGATCCGCAGGCTCGCCGCCAGCTCTGGGACCGGATCGAAGGGTCACGAAAGGAAGGCCGGAGCATCCTCCTGACGACGCACTCGATGGAGGAGGCGCAGGCGGTCTGCGACCGTGTGGCGATCATGGATCACGGGAAGATCCTCACCGTCGACACGCCCGCCAGGCTCATCGAGACGCACCGCAAGGACCCGCGGGTTCGTGAGGTTGCGCGTGGCGAGGTCACGCTCGAGGACGTGTTCATCGGCCTGACGGGACGGGAACTCCGTGACTGACAGGTCGGCGCCGATGGATCAACTGGCGACAGATGCGCCGTGGATGAACCCGCTGAAGGTGCTGCTCCGTGCTGACTACGCAGTCCAGCTGCGCAGTTATCGATCACTAGTTCTTGAGCTTTGCACTCCCAATCATCGTGCTCATCGTCACCTCCACCAGTGGAAAACGCGCTGCCAAGCTTGGCGGCCCCCTTGTGGTTGTCCAGCTGGCGCTCACCGTGGGCTTGGTGTCCATCTGCGCCATCGGCTACTCGACGACGGTTGCCCGCGACCGCGACAAGGGAATCTTCCAGCGACTTCGGGTGACGCCCGCGCCGACGTGGACCATCATGGGCAGCCGCTGGATCGTGCAGGTGACCGCTGTCCTGGTCATGTCAGTTGTGGTGTTGGTCGCCGCTGCGGTTCTCGAAAGCATCGGGCTGTCAGCGGCTGGATACGTGTTGACGGTGATCGTTGCACTGCTGGGCTCAGCGGTGTTCCTCAGCATCGGTCAGGCGATCGTCGGTCTGATCCCGAATGCCGACACCCTCAACGCCGCCGGCCGGCTGTTGTACCTGCCACTGATCGGGCTGAGCCTCTTCGGCCAGTCCGACGTCCTGGGAACCCCCTTCGAGCTGATTTCGCGCTGGTCTCCCGGCGGATGCCTGGAGACTCTCCTCTCGTCGGCGATGGGTGCCAGCAGCTGGACCGGCCAGACCTGGGGCGCGGTGCTTGCGAGTGCTGCCTATGTCGTTGTTTTCGCGGGGATCGGAATTCGCTGGTTCCGATGGACGGCGAAGTAGGCCCTGATTTGGACGTGATCCTGTGATCGTCATGTTTCAGCCCCGGGGCGAGAGCGCCTCGACGTGACGATGGATCTCCTCCAGGAGGTCGGTTTGAGCCTTCATCTTCTCGAGCAAGGTGCGCACCTGCGTCGTGAGGGTGGTGTTTTCCTGCATCAAGGCCTTGATGTCGTCGGCGGTCGTCTCGGTGTGCAGGGAGATCTCCGAGGAGACCGAATCCGAGCGCTTGGCGGCAATCAGAAGAGCGGCGGCCTGAATGCCCGCGAGCATGGAGAGAAAGAGGTTGAGAAGGATGAAGGGATAGGGATCAAAGCCATTGCCCCCACCGACATGCAGAATCCCGTTGATCACCGCCCAGGTGATCATCACCACGAAGAACGCGAACACGAACGGCCATGAGCCCATGCCGTTGCGCATCTTGTCGGCGGCTTTCTCCCCCAGCGAGAGTTGATCGCCACTGCGCACCGTGGGGTGTTTGTTCCAGTGGTTCTCCCATGCCATCTTGGTCTCCTTGAACGAGCTTTGGCGTCCTGCAGCCTGGTACCACGGGCTGAGCTGCCGGAGTCGGGCCGGACGATACCCGTCGTCCACGCACGTACAGCCGAGGGCTCCCTCCGGTGACTTGACATACACAAATCCGGGTAACTATCCCCGCACTGTAGAGAAGTGTGGTATCTTCAGGCATGGCCGGACGTAACGACTCCACCCGCGGAAGGGCTTCCGAATCCCGGTACTCCCTCATGGAGTTCATGCGTGAGTTCCCCGATGACGACGCCTGTCTGACCTACCTCTGGCACTCCCGATTCTCCGAGGACGGCGAGCATGCCCTGTGCCCGCGCTGCGAGCAGGTCCGGTCCTTCAAGCGGTACGCGACCGCCCAGAAGCGGCAGACGTGGACCTGTACCGCCTGTGGCGTCCACGTCCACCCCACGGCCGGGACGATCTTCCACAAGTCCTCGACCTCCCTCCACCTGTGGTTCTACGCGCTCTACCTCATCACAAGCACCCGATGCGGTATCTCCGCGAAGCAGCTCGAACGCGAACTCGGCGTGACCTACAAGACGGCCTGGAGGATGTTCAACCTCATCCGGAACTCCCTCATGGTCGAGGCTGGTCTGACCCTCTCGGGCACCGTCGAGGCGGACGAGACCTACTTCAACCGCTCCCGTCGCAACCGGCCTGCCGAGGCTGCGCGTCGGCACGGCGCTGGCCCGACCGTGGGCGAGCGGACGGTATTCGGCATGGTCGAGCGTGGCGGCAAGGTCATCGTCAAGCACGTCCCGGACGCGACCGCCGTCACTCTCAGCAGAGAAATCGACCTCCACGTGCTGCCCGCGTCGATGGTCTACACCGATATGCACCCGTCGTACCAGCGGACCGGCAAGCACTTCGAGCATGGCCGGGTCAACCACTCCGCGAAGGTGTGGGTCGATGGCGACGTGCATACCCAGACCATCGAGGGCTTCTGGTCGACCCTCAAGAACGGGATTCGGGGCGTCTACCACTCGGTCTCCGAGAAGTGGCTTCAGTCCTATCTGGACGAGTACGCGTGGCGCTACAACCACCGCGAGTTCTACCCACGCGTCCCCGGCGAGCGCCGCATGGCGACCGGGGAACTCATGTTCCGCCTGCTTCTCGACCGGGCCGCGACGACGACCCGCTAGGCGACGCTTTCTAGCAGTTGCTGCGCCTTTTTGGCCCGCTCGATGACGGCATCGGTCTCCGACCTAGACCGCTCACGGTCAGCCGCGACCTTGGACAGTTGCTCCCGAAGCGACCGGATGGCTTCGGCCACCCCCTTTAGGTCCAGATCGTGATCATCCTTTCCGTTTTGACCGCTCATACGCCACCCATAGTACTCGCGTCTTGTCCGGAATCAACCGACGTTGCCATTATCGGGACCGCGCGCAGCTGCCTTTAGAGCGTCATTCTCGGCTTGCAGCCTTTCCCCGACCACAACCGCACGTTCGGCCAGATCGAGGACTTCGTTAGTCCTTTTTTCCCAGTCTTCGACCTCGGCCTCCTTGGCGGCGAGCTTGGACGTGAGTTCGGCTATCGCTGCCGATCCGGCGGTATTCGCCGCATCCACCTTCGCGCCTCCGCGCCCGATCTCGTTTATCCAACGCCCCTCTACGATCAGGGCGGCGATGCTTGCCACGATGTAGGCGGCGGCGGCCAAGACCACGACGTGGACTCCGCCCACGACCACCCGGTCGCCAAAGAGGGTGCGGACCAAGTCCTCAGAACTGGTGGTGCGCCTGAACGGTCCAAGCGCAAAGAAAGCGAGTGTGACCACCAAGAAGGCCGCCAGCAGGGCCCAGAGGCGAGAGGACCGCCAAAGCCGACTGACGACGCTGCGGACTACGGTCGTGGCGCGGGGCCCTTCTTTGCCGGCGACACCGGAGCCTTGACCATCTTGTCGAGGTTCCCGTAGAACTCTTTCCGCTTGGGGACGGGGATCTCGGCTCCCTTTGGGGTCTTCTGGGTCGGCGTCTTAGCCATGAGGAGAGAGTAGCGCGTGCTGGAGGATGTCGAGGCCCTTCTGGACGCCGCGATTGCGGGATGGCACACGCTGTCGGGCGAGTGGCGACAGACCTTGTATGAGAAGAAGATGTCGCCCGCCCTCCATGTGACGATCAAGCATGTGCTGGAGGACCAGCGGTCGGCGCTCGACTACACGGCGTATGCAATAGCCGAGGCGTGCGGCAAGGCGAGTTCGAAGATCTACTACCCGATGGCCCAATCAGCCGAGCGGTTCCCTGCTGCAATGGAGGACCGGATGAAGGGGATAGCGGCAGCCCTACCAACGGTCGCGGAGGCCATCGAACGGCACCAGCCGTATCGACAGGTAGCCCTCCGCTACCTATCGAAACTGACCCGTGAGCACAAGCATCGGCGTCTGACACGACACGAGTGGACCGTACGACCGGGGACCGCTGTCGTGAAAGGTGGCTCGCTCGGCTGGTATGGCCTCGGGTGGCCGATCTGGCTCGTCGATCCAGACAGTCCGACGCCTCCGGACGGCAATATCGAGACCACCTTTGTCGACTGGTATTTCAGCGATCCAAGTGTCCCGGTGCTCGGCACGCTGGCTGACATCCAAGACACGGTGAGGGCCGCACTGTTGGATATCCATCAGGCGGCCCGCCTGTAACGCGCAAGGATGGCGCGGGCGCGGTCGACTAGTTCCACGTCGCCCTCATCCTCGTCAAATGTTCCGTAGCGGGACGCGACGATCAATCCCTCGATCACCTCTGCGACTTCGGCGGGGATCACGGACTCCTCGGGAGCTAGCCCTTCGATCTTATTACACATTTCTGAGTATCTCCAGTGCGGGGATAGTTACCCAAATCCGTGTAGGTAGACTGCCCTGCGAGCCGGTCGTTGGACCGGCCGGCCGGAGGGGCGACCGCTACCGGTGTCGGAGGTCGTCCCGTGACCGAACTGAAGGGTCTCGTTGACAACTGGATCCTGCTCGCTCAGGGTCTGATTGGCTCGATTGGTGCGTTAGCGTTCCTGATTGCGTTCATGTACAAGATCGTCGCCGTCGACCCGCGCAGTGTCATGGAGGCCAAGCGCTGGATCGGGCGGATCGTGTTCGGAACCATCGGCGTCGAGGTGGCCGGCACCCTCACCCACGCGATCATCTCCAGCATCCCCGGTGGCGTGCACTGACGTGGGGATCGTCAACGGCATCACCGGTATCGGGCACGTCGTGACCGACCCGATCGGCTTCCTGGTTCAGTCGCTCACCGGCCTGCTCGGCCACTTCCTCGCCGTCGCGCGCGTCGACATGATGGGAGTGCTCGATCGCTTCCTGTTCCGCACCGTCGACCCCGCCGTCTCCGGCAACCGGCCGATCACCGCCAACCCCAACCTCGCCAAGCTCAACCGTGGGCTGACGCTTGCGGTCGACGTGCTGATCGGCGCCGTCATCCTGTTCGCGTCGCTGCGCAGCATCTTCGAACGCTCGATGCGTTCGAAGTACGACCTCAAGGTGATCATCCCACGGGTCCTCCTGGCCGTCGTGCTGGCGCACGGGTCATTGCTCTTCATGCAGATGGCGATCGACCTGAACAACGCGATGGGGAGCGTGGCGCTGTCACTCGGGGGGCCGCTGAACGGCGACAACCTCCCCTGGTCGGCGAGCCTCTCGCCGGCGGTGATCGCCGGCCTGGTCACGGGCCAGGACCTGTTCCAGGGGGTGATGGCCCTCGCGCTGGTCGTCGCCATGGCCATCCTCGTTCTCGCCTACGTGATCCGCACCGCCCTGCTCAACGTGCTGATCGTCACCGCCCCTCTCGCCGCGCTGCTCACTGTCATTCCCGACACCCGGAGTCACGCGCGCTCATGGATGCGGTTGTTCTTCGGCACTGTGTTCATGCAGGCCGTGCAGTTGATCATCCTGCGGGTGGCGGTCACCACCGAGTTCGATTCAAGCGGCGGCCTGATCACCACCATCTACGCGCTGGCGACGCTGTGGCTACTGCTCAAGGTACCGGGGGCGATGAACACTTCCGCGCACCTCGAGAGCAAGGCCCACACGATGTTGCACACGCTCGAGCGGTCCGCCAAGCACGCGTTGATGCCGGCTCACCACGCGCACCGCCCACCTCACAAGACGGCCTGATGGCCGACGACACACCTGTCTCAACCACCCAGACGGAGGCACGATGGCAATGATCAACCGGGTCATCCTTGTAGGCAATCTCACCAGGGACGCAGAGCCGACGACCGGCCCGAACACAACCCTGACTCGCATGCGCATCGCCACCAACTCGGTGTGGCGCGACGCGGAGGGCAACCGCCAGGAACACTCGGAGTTCCACAACGTGGTCGCATTCGGCAAGCTGGCCGAGGTCTGCGCCAGCTATTGCGTCAAGGGGCGGCGGGTCTACATCGAGGGTCGGCTGCGCACCCGCGAGTACGACGGCAGCGATGGGCTTCGGCGGCACACCACGGAGATCGTCGCCGAGACGATGAAGCTGCTCGACCGGCCGCAGACTGAGGATGCCGCGCGCGGAGGCGACGACGTCGAGCATCCGCCCACATCCGGGGTCGAAGCCGCGGAGGTGTCCGGTGCCAACGGCCCGGGCGACAGCTCCAGGTCGCGACGCCACCAGCCCGTAGCGGCGTCAGGCTGATCGGCACGGCCGAGGGCACGTCGCCGGCCACCGAAGGGTGACCGGCGGCGGACCGCCTTCTCGGCTGCTCCCGGGGCGACGGACCCTTGACATCCAATAGTCGGCGGCTACATAGCCGGATCCGACTAATCCGATGCCTACTACTCCTCGCTTCACCCGCTCCCCCGCCTCGCTGGTGGTCCTCAACCTCCTGTGTGAGCGGCCGCGGCACCCGTACGCGCTTCGTGTCCTGATCCGCGAGCGAGGCATCCAGAACGTCGTCAAGATCGGCGGTGCCTCCATCTATGACGCCATGGAGCGTCTCGAGAAAGTCGGTTTCATCGAAGCCAGCGCCACCACCCGTGAAGGGCGCCGGCCCGAGCGCACCGTGTACTCGATCACCGAGGCCGGACGCGATGAGCTTCAGATGTGGATGGCTGAACTGCTCGCAGAGCCCGTTGACGAGTTCCCCGAGTTCGGCGCTGCGCTGGCCTTTGTCATCGGCGTTGGTCGGCAGCAGACACTGGAGCTCCTGAAGAGTCGCGCGGCACGCCTCGAGGCGCTGATCGCGGCCAACGCCAAGACGATCGAATCGCTGCACTGGCTTCCGCGGGTCGTCCTCATCGAGGGTGAGTACAGGCAGGCGCGGCGGAGCGCGGAGCTGGCGTGGCTTCGCGGAATCATCGACGACATCGCCGCAGGTCGGCTCTGGAGCGACGCCGAGATCGAAACGCTGTTCAGCCTGACCAGCGCGGCCGACCAGGACGACTACGTCATACCGCCAGAGATATCGCGTGCGATCGAGCAGCGACAGCGACGACAACCGGCACGACCGGAGGGAGAAGACCGTGACTGACACTCGGAACCCACAGCGGCCGGTGCGACCGATCGCAGCGTTGGTCGTGCTGTCGCTCGGCCTGTTCATGACCCTTCTCGACCTCACCATCGTCAACGTCGCCATCCCGCGGATCAGCGACGGCATCAATGCCGGCCTGGACGACATCCTCTGGGTGCTCAACGCGTACAGCCTGGTCTACGCTGTGCTGCTGATCACCTCCGGACGGCTCGGAGACATCGTCGGACCGCGACGGCTGTTCATGATCGGCACGGCCATCTTCACCATCGCGTCCCTGCTGAGCGCGCTGGCGAGAAGCCCAACGCAGTTGATCTTCTCGCGCGCCCTGCAGGGTCTTGGCGCTGCGATCCTGGCTCCCCAGGGCCTCCCCATCCTGCTGAGCATCTTCCCGCTCGAGAGGCGCGCCGCCGTCTTCGCCATCTTCGGCATCCTCGCCGGCCTGGCCGTGCTGGCCGGGCCGACGCTCGGCGGCTTCCTGGTGACCCGCTTTGGCTGGCAGTCGATCTTCCTCGTCAACCTGCCGGTCGGGGTGGCGATCATCGCGACAGCGTTCGTGTTCGTTCCCGACATCCGCCCTGGTCGGCGCCACCGTCTCGACTTCGTGGGGGTCGGCCTGGCCACCGCCGGCTTGCTCGGCATCGTCTATGGACTCATCGAGGGACAGCGCTACCAGTGGGGGACGATCACCGGGTTCATCTCCATCCCGTTGGTGATCGGCGCCGGCGTGGTCATTCTCGCCGCGTTCTTCGTCCACCAGGCGCTGCGTCAGGATCGGGAGCCGCTGCTGCCCTTCGCCGTCTTCCGCGACCGCAACTTCGCGATCATGACCTTCGTGCTGTCAGCGATGGGCTTCTCCATCGTCAGCTTCTACCTGCCGCTGACCATCTACCTGCAGTCCGTTCTCGGCCTCTCCGCTGTCGATGCCGGCCTCACCATCGCCGCGCAGCCGTTGACGATGATCCTGCTGTCCGGTGTGTCCAACGCCCTGATGACCAAGGTGAGCGCCAAGTACCTGCTCATCCCCGGCCTCGTCGCGCTCGCCGCCGGCACAGCGTTCATCGCGTTGAACGTCCACGCGGACTCCGGACGTTGGAGCTTCCTGCCGGGGCTGATCCTGGCAGGTGCGGGCATGGCCTTCATCTGGGGCCCGGTGTACTCACTGGCCACACGCGACCTGCGGCCCGAGCACGCTGGGGTCGCATCTGGCGTGCTCAACACCATCCAGGAGATGGGCGCGGTGGTGGCCGGTGCCGTCGTCGGTGCGGTGCTGCAGACGCAGCTCGCCAACAACCTGCGCACCGAAGCGACTGCACGCGCCGGGGCGCTCCCCGAGCAGGCACAGGCTCCGTTCATCAACGGCTTCAGCCATGCCAGGGGTTCGGGACTGGCGGTCGGCGCGGGCCAGAGCGGTGCCAACCTGTCCGGTCTCACCCAGCTGCCGGCATCGGTGGCTGCGCAGGTGATGCGCATCGCCCACGACGTCTTCGCCAACGCGTTTGCCGGGGCGATGCGACCGACCCTGCTCATCGGCGTCGCTGTCGTTGTGGTTGCGGCCGTCGCCAGCCTGCGGGCCCGCGCCACGCCCACGGCGCGCGCTGCCGCAGCACACACCGCTGACCACGCCGCTGAACCAGAGGCGGCTGCGGTCTGACAGACGGTGCAACGCGCCCCTCAGGACGCGCGTCGCACCGCCATGGGCCTGGGCGCTGCTGACCACGGGCTCAGGTCAACGTCGGAGGCGGGCATCGGGCGGCAGATGAAGTACCCCTGGGCGAAGTCGCATCCCACGCTCGTCAACATCTCGAGGGTCGCCGCGTCCTCGATGCCCTCCGCGACGACGCGCAGGCCCAGCGCGTGACCGAGCTCAACGGTTGCGCGGACGAGCGCAAGATCGCGCTTGCCGTCACTTGCCGACAGATCGGTGATGAACCTCCGATCGAGCTTGAGCTCGCTGACAGCAAGACTGCCGAGGTATGCCAACGAGGTGAACCCCGCGCCGAAGTCGTCAACCGAGACGCCGACGCCGAGGCCGCGGAGCTGAGCGATGACCTGCTTGCAACGTCCGAAGTCGCCGATGATGGTGGTCTCGGTGATCTCGATGCTCAGCGCCGATGCAGGCAGACGGTGGCGCGCCAGCGCGTCGCGAACCGAGTCCACGAACCCCGGGTCGAGAAGGTTGGACGGGGAGACGTTCACCGAGACGGTGAGACGCCGCCCATCCGCATGCCACGCGGCACATTGGGCCAGCGCGCTGTCGAAGATCAGTGCGGTCAGAGGTTGCATGAGCCCTGCTTCTTCGGCGAGCGGAAGGAAGTCGAGCGGCGGCACCAGGCCGAGCCTGGGGTGCGGCCACCGAACCAGCGCTTCAACGGCTGATATCTCCCCACTGCGGAGGTCGAGTTGAGGCTGATAGTGCAGCACGAACCCGCCCTCGCCAACTGCGGCACGAAGCTCTTCGACGAGCCGCAGACGGTTGCCGCCGTCGTCGATTGCCTGCGTGTAGATCTCGATCGACGAGATTCCCAGCTTCGCGCGATACATGGCGAGGTCGGCGCTGCGGAGCAGGCCGGTGCTCTCAGTGGCGTCGGTGGGCGCCGTGGCGATACCGATGCTGGCGCTGATGCCGACAGTCACCGAGTCGAGCACGAATGGCTCCTCCAGGCGCGCCATCAGCCGCTCGGCGACACTCGAGGCATATCGCGGCGTGGCATCCATGATCAGGACACCGAACTCGTCACCGCCGACGCGGACGAGGATGTCGGTGGGCCGGAGTGAGCTCGCCAGCCGGGGCCCGAGCTGCCGAAGCAGGTCGTCGCCTGCCGCATGGCCGAAGGAGTCGTTGATCTCCTTGAAATGGTCCAGGTCGATGAACAGGAAGGCCAGGTCCCGCTGCGCGGTCCGCGTGTCGGCGTTGTCGGCGAAGAAGGAGTCGAGCAGGGAGAACAGCTGTCTGCGGTTGCCCAGGCCCGTCAGCTCGTCGGTCATCGCCTGGCGGTGTCTTTCCTCAGTCAGGGCCCGCAGCCGGCGGACCGACAGCGCCAGCCGCAGCCCGACGGTGGCGAGCGTGGCGAGCGCCAGTCCGAGGGCCAGCGTGTCGATGCTGTGCATGGTGCCGACGAACAGAATTGTCAGACCGGCGGCAGCACCGAGCCCGGGCAGCAGGAAGCCGCCGGTCCGCAGCGCGGTCAGCGGGTTGGTGCGCCCCGGCCGCAGCCACACCGAGATGGAGATCCACAGGATGGCGGTGGGCCAGGCGATTCCATTGAAGACCGCGCCCAGCGTCGAAGGGCTGGCTGCTGATTCGAACAGGTTGAAGGTGTCACCGACCGCGTTCAGCGCGCATGCAGCTGCCAGCAACAACCAGGGGCCATGGCGCCGTCCGGGAAGGAGCGTCGTCCCGCCGACGATCAGCGCCAGCAGAAGCACATCGCCGATCGGGTACGCGAGGTGCGCGGCCACAGCGACGCCGTCACCGCCAACCGTCTGCAGGATGCGGTTGAAGGCGAAGGTTGCGGCCACCGCGGCGGCGCCGAGGCCGGCCACGGCGCCGTCGAGCCAGCTGGCTGCCGACAGCTTGCCGGCGCCCTTGTGCACCAGCAGCCCGACGGCGACATAGACGAATGGATAGAAGCCCAGGTAGAACGCGTCTGCGAGCGATGGCGTCGGTGCTGTGGCCCCGCCGGCGGACTCGAGTGTCAACAGCACGTCACCGATGGCCCAGGACAGCACCCCGGCGCCGAGCAGGAGGGGAATCGCGCGACCCCGGCGCGGCCCGATCGCGCGGGCGAGGCACAGCAGTGCGACCACCACCTCGCCACCCGCGACCAGCCAGCCGTCAACAAGACCGGACGACTGATCGGGACGCCTGACGATCAGCCAGGCGAAATAACTGACCAGGAGAAAACCGAGCAGCCCGTACAACACCCGCACGACGACGGGCACGCGATCGAGCCGCCGGGCCACGCTCTGGCGGTGAACCCAGCGAGGCGGGGAAGACACCCCAGCAGCTTAGGCACAGCCAGTGGAACTGAAGTCACGGCCTCAGGACAAGACGGACAAGGATCGCCGACACGCGGCGCCTGTCCGACAGGGCTTGGCGGCCCGCAGCTCACGCGCCCCGTGGCGCGACCTTCTCCAGCCGGGTGACCAGGCCTTCGAGGACGTGGTCCTGGGCCTGGAGGTGCTCCTGGAGCTGCAGGCACTCGGCGAGGATCGCCTCAGCGTCCTTGAAGGTCTGCTCCGACCGCTTGTCGGCCGCCGCGGACTGCACGTTCTGGCCGACGATGATGATCGGTAGCAGGACCAGCTGCAGGAACGTCTGGGCGATCCAGGCCACGATGATGACCGTGTTCCCGCTTGAAATCGCTCCCGGCAAGCTGATCAGCGCAAGGATGGTGAAGATGTACGCGGCCCACATCGTGCCCACGACGGTGGTGATCAGAACGCCGATCTTTCCGTTGAACCCAAGCCGCGCCTGCATCTCGGTCGTGGTGGCGGGCCCCTCTTGCTGACGCTGGCGAATGCGCGGATGGGGGCTGTGATGAAAGATCTCTCGATGCGCCCCGGCAGTGGCGCCCGTCCCTTCGGTCATCGTCGGCCTCCTGTGCGGTTTGGATCGCCCCAACTGTCACATGCGACTGCGCGTTTGGGGTGAATCGCGCATCCGGGCAATGCGAGCCCGTCTGCTAGCGTCGCCGGGTGAGCAATCGCCTCGCTTCGGAGACCAGCCCCTACCTGCGCCAACATGCCGAGAACCCGGTGGACTGGTACCCGTGGGGCGACGAGGCGTTCGCGCGGGCCCGCGGCGAGGATCGCCCCGTGCTGCTCAGCGTCGGCTACAGCGCCTGCCATTGGTGCCATGTCATGGCCCACGAGTCCTTCGAGAACATGCAGATCGCCGCGCTGATGAACGAGCTGTTCGTCAGCATCAAGGTGGACCGCGAGGAGCGTCCCGACGTCGACTCCATCTACATGCAGGCCACGATCGCGATCAGCGGCCACGGCGGGTGGCCGATGACGGTGTTCCTGACGCCGGCGGGTGAGCCGTATTTCGCCGGCACGTACTTCCCGCCCGACGACCGCCAGGGCATGCGCGGCTTTCCGTACGTGCTCACCGCGGCGGCCGACGTGTATCGCGACCGGCGCGGCGAGGTGAGCGAGGCCGCCGCGAAGCTGCGCCGCGTGCTCGAGCCGCCGGTGCTCACGGCCGGGACGGTCTCGAAAGCCAGCCTGGACGCCGCGACATCGGCCCTGCTCGCGCAGGGGGACCGGCGCAACGGTGGCTTCGGCGGTGCGCCCAAGTTTCCTCACCCCGCCGCGCTGGACCTGCTGCTCCGTCGTCATCGCGCCACCGGTGACCGCGAGGCGCTCGCCGTGGTCACGCTGGCGCTCGACCGGATGTCCCGCGGTGGCATTTACGACCAGGTCGGCGGCGGGTTTCATCGTTACGCTGTCGACGCCACCTGGTCGGTGCCGCACTTCGAGAAGATGCTCTACGACAACGCGCAGCTGGTTCCGGTCTACCTCCACGCGTACCAGGTGACCGGCGAGACGCGCTGGCGGCGTGTGGTGGAGCAGACGCTCGACTACGTTCTCGCCGAGCTGTCCCTTGGCGGCGGTGGTTTCGCGTCATCGCAGGACGCCGATTCACCGGGCGGCGAGGGGTCGTACTTCGTGTGGACGCCCCAGCAGCTGGCCGAGGTCCTCGGCCCGGAGGACGGCGCGCTGGCCGCCCGACTCTTCGGCGCCACCGACACCGGCAACTTCGACCACGGCACCACGGTGCTGTCGATGCCGTACCCGATCGACCATGTCGCCCACAGCCTCGGCGTCGCCGGCGCGGACCTCCTGCGCACTCTCGACACCATCCGGCAGCGCCTGCTCACAGCCCGTCGGCAACGCTCGGCGCCGGCTCGTGACGACAAGGTGCTGACGTCATGGAATGCCCTGATGCTGGCTGCGTTCGCGGAGGCAGGGCCTGTCCTGGAGCAACCGAGGTATATCGAGGCGGCGCGGGACAACGCCGACTTCCTGCTCAGCGAGCTGCGCCCTGACGGCGTGCTGCTGCGCACGTGGAAGGACGGACGCGCCAAGATCACCGGCTTCCTTGAGGACTCTGCGTTCCTCGCCGATGCGTTGGTCACCCTGTATGAGGCCACCGGGCTGCCGGCATATCTCGCGTCTGCCGACGTTCTCGTCCACGACGCGTTGGTCCGTTTCAGCGACGGTGGCACCCTGTATGACACGGCATCGGACGCGCCGCCGCTGCTGGTGCGCCCGCGCACCATCGACGACAACCCTGTGCCGGCGGGACAGTCGGCGCTTGCCTCCGCGTTGCTCCGCCTCGCCGCGCTCAGAGGTGATGCCACGCTTCGCGAGCGGGCAATGGAGATCGTCGGACCGATGGCTGCGCTCGTCGCACGCTCACCGCTGGGAGTGACGTCGATGGCGTGTGTGATCGACCGGGCGCTGTCGCCGTCGCGTGAGATCGCCATCAGTGGCCCGGGCGACGACCCCCGAACACAAGCCCTGGTGCGGGCGGTGCGCAGCACATGGATGCCGGACGCGGTGCTCGCCTGGGGAGACCCCAACGGCATCGAGTTGCTGTCAGATCGTCCCGTGGTCGACGGCTCACCGGCCGCCTATGTCTGCGAGAACTTCGCGTGCCGCCTCCCGGTCACCGAGCCGGCCGAGCTCGCCGCTCAGCTGGCACCGCCGGCCCCCTGACCGCGCGCAACGGCTCAGCAGGACAGCGAGCTGAAGAGCACGAGGGTGGCGATGAGGTTGAAGCTTCCGTGCACGATCACCGTCGGCCAGACACTGCGGGCGTGGTGATACAGGACCGCAAGCACGACCCCGGTGCTGAAGATCGGCAGGAACAGCGTCACCTGCAGGAAGCCGATGTGCTCGAGCGAGAACAGAGCCGCCGAGATCAGCACCGCCCACACCAGCCGAAGACGACCGCGCAGCCAGCCGAACACCATGCCGCGGAACACGATCTCCTCCACCACCGGCGCCACGATCGCGACCCCGATGATCGCCATCCACAGCGCCCCCTGGTATGCATTGCGGATGTCGACGCACTGGTTGGCCGGGGTCTGCGGGAACAGGCTCTGGCTGAGCAACCCGGTGATCGACTCGAGGAGGACTGCCAGGAAGATGAACGGAAGTGCGGCGAGCAGCCAGCGCCACTGGACAGTGCGGATCCCCAGGGCGGCAAGCGTTGCGTGCCGGCGTAGCTTGACGAATAGCAGCACCAGGAGAAAGAGCGCCCCATAGGCGGTGATGTCCGACCCCAGCGCCTCGATCGGACGACGGGTGCTCAGCGCGACTCGGCCAAGTGCCCACTTGACTGCTGTGACGGTCACGTACTGAACGGCGTAGGAGAGCGGCAGGAGCAGAACCAGCACCGGGATGACGTCAGTCCACGTCCACGGTGCGCGGGCGATGCCGGCGGGGGCGCTCCGCGTCGCGGTCATCGCAAACGGTGGACCGTGGCAGCCTGAAGTCCTCCCGGCCTCACCGGTCGGCGCAAGGAGTGGTGGCGGCGCCGGCGGTGCGGGTGGCCCAGTCGGTGGTAACGCGGGTGGCAGCGGTGGCGGTGCCGGCGGCCACGGAAAGGTATTCCACGGCCCGGCAGGCCAAGCGGGTGCTGCCGAGGCGGCCGCCGCCCAGGTGGGCCACCGCGGCATGTGGACGACCACGGTCCTGGCGAACAGGTCGGACCAGCCGCGGCGATCGCTGCGCACCAGGCCCCACGCCAGCCCGACACCGACGAAAAGCACCGAATAGAAGAGACCACACAGTCGCAGCACCACCTGGCTCGCCGTCGGCAGCGTGACCCTGTCCGCGGAGCGAAGCGCGCACTGACGGGCGCGCATCCCGACCGTGCTGCCGCGACGCCAGCCGAGGTAGAGGTACGCGATCGGCCCCAGGTACAGCGCCGATTGGGTGATCGCCCTCGCCAGCGCCGCGGCGATGCCGACGTGTGCTGCGTTGAGGTTGGCGCTGGTGACCCCGGTGGCCTGGATGAGGATCCCACCAACGATCAGCGTGCCGATCTCGCCACCGATGATGATGACGAGGTCGATGAGAGCCGCGCCGGTGCGCCGCCTGACCCCGGCGGTCGGCGGCAGCCCCGTCGCCGTCGGGGATGCGTTCAGCGCCACCGTGTGGTCAGAACTGTCCGCAGCCTGCGGAGTGTCCCGCGGTCTCCAGGGGTGGCAGCGCATCGAAACGCGGCCACGTCCGCCCGTCCCCCACCGGGAGGAAGTCACCCGTGTGCACGTCCTGCGCGTAGGCGAGCCGCGGACCGCGCTCCATCAGCTCACCCATGGCGGTGATGAAGACGTCGATGTCCCGTTCGGTGGTGCCGATACCGAACGATGCCCGTACCGCACCGGGGATGCCGGCGCGTTCACCGCGGCGCAGCGAGTTGCGCACCGAGTCGGCGGCCACGGCGTCGATTCCCAGCAAGTGGGTGATGTATGGGTGTGCGCAGAAACAGCCGTGACGTACCCCGATGCCGTGCTCGGCGCTGAGCGCGGCGGCGACCAGCGCGTGGTGCAACCCCTCGACAGTGAACGTCACCACGCCGAGTCGGTCGATATCCGGGCCGTCCCACAGGCGCAGCCGTGTGAGGCCGCGCAGGCCGGCGAAGCCGGCATCGACCCGCGCCAGCAGGTCGCGCTCGTGCTCGGCGATGCGGTCCATGCCCACCCCGGACAGCGTGGTCGCCGCCACGCCCAGCGCAATCGCACCGATGACGTTGGGGCTGCCGGCCTCGAGACGGTCAGGCATACCGGTCCAGAGCACGTCGTCGACGGTGACGAAATCGACGGCGCCGCCTCCGGCAAGCAGCGGCTCGGCGTCGGCGACCAGAGCGGTACGCACGACGAGGGCTCCGGCGCCGAAGGGCGCGTACATCTTGTGCCCGCTGAGCGCCAGGCAGTCGACGTCCATCGCCCCCATGTCGATGGTGCGATGGGGCGCCAGCTGCGCGGCGTCTACGCTGATGATCGCTCCGTGCGCATGCGCGATCCTTGCCATCTCGGCAACCGGCATCACCTCGCCGGTGACGTTGCTGGCGCCGGTGACGGCGACGACCGCGACGCGCCCGGCCGCGGCCTTCAGCGCAGCGTCCATCGATTCGAGCAGCGCCGCCGGCGAACCTGGTGGCGGCAGGTGCTGAACGGCCCCGAGCCGCCGCCAGGGCAGCATGTTGGCGTGGTGCTCGATCTCGGTCGTGAGAATTGTCGCCCCGGCGGGGATGCGCAGGCAGGCCGCCAGGTGGTTGACGGCGTCGGTGGTGTTCCGGACAAAGACGACTGAATCATCGGGGCGCGCGCCGACGAACGTGCCCACCGCCTGTCGGGCCGCCTCATACAGCCTGGTCGACACCTGCGAGAGGTGGCCGGCGCCTCGGTGCACGCTGCTGTACCAGGGCAGGGCGTCGTTGACGGCGGTCACCACCGCGTCGAGCGCCTGCGTGCTGGCCGCGCAGTCGAGGTTGACGTAGCGCCGCCGGGTGCCGTCGGCCAGTGGCACCTCCATGCCCGCGCCGCAGAGTGTGGGCCACGCCCGTGCGCTGCTGATCACGACCACACCCTACGCCGCTCAGCCGCGTCGTGGTGAGGTCATTCGATGACGATTGCCTCGCGCCCACCCACCACCACGTGGCCCGTCCTGATCACCGTGTTCACCGGGTTGGCGCCCAGGTGGTACGCCACGTCGATCCAGTGTGGGGTTGAGAGGACGACGGCGTCGCAGCGCAGCCCGGCGGCAAGCACGCCGCGGTCGGCCAGTTCGAGCGCGGCTGCCCCGCCCGCTGTGGCTGCGACCAACGCCTCCGCCGGGCTGAGGCCGGCCGTGGCAACGGCGAGCGAGATCATCAGCGGCATCGATTCGGCGTACGACGTGCCCGGGTTGCAGTCGGTGGCGATCGCCACGGTGGCTCCGGCGTCGCGGAGGCGGCCTCCTGGTGGTGGTGGGCCGCCGAGCACCAGCGCGGCGCCGGGGAGGATGACACCGGTGACCCTGGCTGCGGCCAGGGCGCGGAGATCGTCGTCGCTGGCGTGCTCGAGATGGTCCGCGCTGGTCGCGTGCAGCTCGGCGGCCAGTTGCGCGCCGCCGCTGTGGCTGCGCTGCTCGGCGTGGACCTTGAGCGACATCCCGGCCCTTCGCGCCGCCAGCAGGACACGACGGCACTCCGCCACCGTGTACGCCTCCTGGTCGCAGAAGACGTCGCAGAAGGCGGCGCGCACGGCCGCCTCCTGCACTCCGCGCTCGCACACATCGGTGATGAACTGCTCGCGGTCCCCAACTGGGGTGGCATGCAACGCCAGGTAGGTGGCGACGGCATGGGGAAGGTCGTCACGCTCGTCCAGGCCCAGGATGGCGTCGAGCTGACGGAGCTCAGCGTCCAGGGCGAGGCCGTAACCGCTCTTTACCTCGATCGTGGTGGTGCCAAGCTCGATCATCCGTCGCGCGCGGTCACCGGTCGCATCGCAGATCGTCGCCACCGACCCCGCGGCGGTGCTGCGCACGGTGCTGCGAATGCCGCCGCCGCCGCGCGCGATCTCCTCGTAGCTCACCCCCGACGAACGCAACCCGTACTCCTCGCCACGGTGGCCGAGCCACGCGATATGAGTGTGGGCGTCCACAAAGCCGGGGATCACGGCGGCGCCGTGTGCATCGATGTCGACGACATCCGCAGGCAGGGGCGGGTACACCGCACCGCGGCGCGGGCCGGCGTAGGTAATCCGTTCACCCGCGCACATCAGGACCGCGTCGTTGATGACTCCCGGGGCATCACCGCGCTCAGGGTCACAGGTCACCAGCGCGCCGATGTCGCGCACCACCAGCGTGATCGGGTCGTTCATCGCGCCCCCGCCGCGCGTCGTCGTGTCGCGAGCCCCGCGCACAGGGACGTGAATGATGCCGCCATGAGGCGGACGGTGATGCCCGCTACGTCGGCCAGCGCATCGACCTCGCAGAGGTCGACCGCGGCGACGTCAGGCTCGCCGCCGACCAGCAGCGCTGCGTTGAGCAGGTCGAGGGGTGCGAGGCCACCGGGCAGGCTTGCGGGGCAGCCCGGCGCGAAAGCGCGGTCGACCACGTCGACGTCGAGGTCCACGTAGATGGCATCGGCCCCGCACTCGCGCAGCTGGGCCAGCGCGGCCGCGACCACAGCCTCGATCCCCCGTGCCCGGACCTCTGCGACGCCGTACACATGGATGCCCTGCCTGAGCGCCCAGGCTGCATGCTCGCGGGCGTTGCCCAGGGGATGGATGCCGACCTGGGCGACGCGCTCGCCGGCGAGCCCGGACTCGATCAGCTCGCGCACCGGCGTCCCGTTCGCGGATCTGTCGACAACCGGCCTGCAGTCGTGGTGCGCATCCAGGGTGAGCAGGCCCCATCGGCGGTCGGGGCGTGCTCGGGCCATGCCCACGAATGCGGGCCGGGTCAACGAGTTGTCGCCACCGATGACGACAACCGGCATCCCCGTCTCCGCCGCAGCGGCGACGGCGTCCTCGATGCGAGCATGGGCGGCCGACGCATCCGGGTCGTGCTGGTCGCCATCGACGTCGCCGGCGTCGCGAACCGCCAGTTCTTCGACGTCGGCTGATACGCCCGCGTGCCAGGTGGGAAAACGCGCCAGGGCCTCGCGGAAGGCGGGGGGCGTCGACCACGCCTGCGACGAGCTGATCGACGCCTTGGAGATCGGTGCGCCGACCACGGTGATGTCGGGGCTTCCATCGCAGCCGCGGGCCAGCCACTCGCGCATGTTCACGGCGAGTCCTCAGGCGTCGCGCAGCATCGGGATGCGAACGTCGCGCTCGCGCGCCGCGGTGACCGCCTCATCGTAGCCGGCGTCGGCGTGACGCATCACCCCCGTGGCGGGGTCATTGCGCAGCACCAGCTCGAGGCGCCGATCGGCCAGCTCGGTCCCGTCGCAGACCACCTGCGCCCCGGCGTGGATGGAGCGTCCGATGCCGACGCCGCCGCCGTGGTGTACCGCCACCCAGGTGGCGCCGCTCGCCGTGTTGAGCAGGGCGTTGAGGATCGGCCAGTCGGCGATGGCGTCACTGCCGTCGCGCATCGCCTCGGTCTCGCGATACGGGGAGGCGACGCTGCCGGCGTCGAGATGGTCGCGGCCGATGACGATCGGCGCGGACACCGCGCCGCTCCGCACCAGCTCGTTGAACCGCAGTCCGGCGCGGTGGCGCTCGCCGGCGCCGAGCCAGCAGATCCTCGCCGGCAGACCCTGGAACGCGACGCGATCGCGCGCCAGGCGCAGCCACCGGTGCAGTGACGCGTGGTCGGGGAAGAGCTCGAGCAGGGCGGCGTCGGTGACCGCGATGTCATCGGGGTCGCCGCTCAGCGCAACCCATCGGAAGGGGCCACGTCCCACGCAGAACTGCGGACGGATGTACGCGGGCACGAAGCCCGGATACGCGAACGCATCCTCGTAGCCACCTTTCTGTGCCTCGGCGCGCAGCGAGTTCCCGTAGTCGAATACCTCCGCGCCGCGAGCCTGGTAGCCGACCATCGCCTTGCAGTGGCGCGCCATGGACGCGCGCGCCGCGGCGACGTAGGCGTCGTGGTCACGCTCGCGCAGCCGCGCCGCCTCCTCCAGCGACATGGCCGCCGGCACGTAGCTGAGTGGGTCGTGGGCGCTGGTCTGGTCGGTGACGACGTCGATGGCCACCCCGGCGGCGAGCAGCTCGGGGAGTGCTTCGGCAGCGTTGGCGACGACACCGACCGACAGCGGCCGCCCCTCTTCGCGCGCCAGGTCGCAGCGCCGAACCGCGTCGTCGAGGTCGTCGGCCACCTCGTCGAGGTAGCGCGTCTCCCGCCGCCGCCGCACCCGCGTGGCATCGACGTCGAAGCAGAGTGCGACGCCGTCGTTCATGGTCACTGCCAGCGGCTGGGCTCCGCCCATGCCGCCGAGCCCACCGGTGGCGACCAGGCGTCCGCGCAG
>JBDTJX010000079.1:0-33502 GCA_039935655.1 Candidatus Dormiibacter sp.
CGATGCAGGTGGTCTTCGCACTCGTCGACGCGCGGCGGCGGCGCGACATTGATGCGGTGACCGAGCTGCTCGACCCCGCGGTGGTGCACCAGGGCGTCACCGACGACCTGGTGTGCAACAACCGCGACGACGTGCTCCACAACGTGCGGCGCAGCTTCCAGCGCGAGGACGGCGGCATTGCCCATCTCGAGCTCATCGCCGCCGGCGACGCGGTGATCCTCGGAGTGGCCGGGCCGCGGTTCCGCGACGCGCCGTGGGCCGAGCTCGGCGACCAGGTGTTCATCGTCCACACCGTCCGCGACGGTCGCGTCGTGGCCATGCGCGACTTCGTCAGTCGCGCAGATGCCCTCCGCGCCGCGGGCGACCCCGCCGACTGGACCTGAGCCGGGCGCAGACTCACGCCGCCGGAGTCGCGTCCCCGCGGATGAGCTCACTGAGGCGCCGTTCGGCATACCACGGGCGCAGTCGCACGATGGTCGGTGGCTTGCCGCGGTACAGCACCACGCCAGTGCCGTCGGGTAGCTGGCGCAGCGTATCGGGCGAGGCCATCTGATCCTGCCGCAGCGAGTAGGAGCGTGACGCCCGCCCCTCGTTGTGGCTCACCTGCACGTCGGTGTACACACCCCGCCCCACCAGCTTGGCGATGACGTCGGTGGTCTCCGGGTCGCTGATGCCGGGCAGCACCATCTTGCAGCCGTGGTTGTTGAGGATGGAGTTGGCGCGATCAGCACCGTAGCGCGCGCGCAGCTGCGAGAAGTCCTGCACGATCGACATGAGCAACACACCCCGGCCCGCTCCCTGCGACGCCAGCGCCGGCAGCTCCTCGATCGGCACCACGTTGGCCAGCTCGTCGAGGAAGAGGCCGAGCTCAGGGTGGAGGCGCCCCCCGGGCTGCGCTGCCGCCCGCCGGTATGCGCAGGTGACCACGGTCATCAGGATGCCGACGAACAGCGACGCCACGCGCTCCGGGGATTGTCGCGGTGTGCACAGGAACAGCGTTCCCCGGGTGCGCAGCAGCCTCTCCGGGTCGAATGCCGACGTTGTCGCGGAGGCGGCAACGGACCGCTCGTTGAACACGCTGAAGATGCGCATGACGGTTGAGAACACAGTTCCGCGTTCCTTCTCGGGCCGCTGATCGATCGACGTCAACATGCCGATGGCGCGCACCGCATCAGAATCGCTGTCAGGATGAGGGCCGCCCGTCTCCTGGAGGATCGCCGTCGGCGTCTCCAGGTCGAACCCGTGAATCCAATCGCGCACGTCGATGATGCTGCGGTTGGATGAAGCGGCCGCGTAGAGCAGAGGAGCGATCAACAGCTTCCCGGATTCAGCCCAGTGCGCCCAGTCGTTGTCACCGCGCGATGCGCCCTGCTGCAGACCCGCGCACAACCACGCAGCCACCGTCCAGGCAACGTCGAGGTCCCCACATCCGGTCAGCGGCGACCAGCTGACGCTGGGGTGTCGGTCACCGATCTCGCCGGTCGGGTCGTAGATCGACACTGGTCCGATGCTGGTGCGGTGGCCGGCGGTGAGATCGACGAGCTCGCTCTTTGTCGATGTGACGATCGCCGGACCATCCCAGTCGAGAAGGTTGGGCACCACGAGTCCCGACGTCTTGCCACTGCGTGTCGGACCGATGACGAGAACGGACGTCTCGCGCTCCGTTGCGATCAGGTGCGCGCCCCGTCGACCGAGCACCAGCGACCCGCCACGAGCACGCCGCACCTGCAGCGGTCGCAGGTCACGCCAGGTCGCCCAGCGCGAGCTGCGCGGGAGCCGGTTGGGCAGCAGCAGACGGGTTGCCCCCACGCCCGGGATGCCACCCGCCCAGGCGACCAGGCCGCCGAGAGCTGCGGCAGCTCCGCCGACCGCGGTGGCAACAATGAAGGCGACAAACAGCCACACGTGCGCCGGCTTCCCCGGGCCCACCAGGTGCCACCACACCACCGTGTTGCCGTCGGCGTGATACGCATCGGCGATCCGCAGCGGGTTGATGAACTCGAGCGGCGATATGGTGGGGTGACCGCCGGCCACTGCCGTGGCACCGGTGAGAACCAACCAGGGAAGCAACCACAGGCACAGCAGCGCGCCGATGAGGATGAGGTCGCCGCGTCGCGATCGCGGACGTGGCACGCTCGCGTTGGTCACCCGGTCACGGTATGGCGACGCAGCGGACGCGCCGCGGACATCTCCCAGCCTGGCTACCGCCGGTGTGACGAGCCGGGGTCGTCGAGGAGCTCGTGCAACTGCGCGAGTGGCATGGGTCGAGCGAAGAGAAACCCCTGGGCGGTCTCGTAGCCGATGTCGCGCAGCGCCGCAGCCTGTGCCTCGGTTTCCACGCCCTCAGCGACGATCGACGCCCCAATCGCCTTGCTCAGCGCGAAGATCGCCATCGCCATGGTGTGGGCCTCAGGATGCTCGCCGATATCGCGCACAAACTCGCGGTCGAGCTTGATGATGTCCACCGGCAGGCGCTGCAGGCGCGCCAGGGATGAGTACCCCGTGCCGAAGTCGTCAATGGCGATGCGTACGCCGTGCGAGCGGAGCCGGTGGAAGGCATTCTGAACGGTGGCCAGGTCGTGCAACACCGCGCTCTCGGTGACCTCGACGGTGAGGGCCTTGGGTGGGAGTCCCGTTTGCGCGAGAACGCCATCGAGCCACGCGCTGAAGTCACCCGACACCAGCTGGCGAGCCGAGACATTGACGCTGATATGAAGGTCGTGGTCGCGGTGCAGGTCGGCTGCGTCCCGGCAGGCTTGACTCATCACCCACTCCCCGATCGGGACGATGAGACCGGTGGCCTCGGCGATCGGGATGAACTCAACCGGCGATATCGGTCCGCGCACCGGGTCGTCCCAGCGCAGCAGCGCCTCGGCGCCGAGGATGCTGTGGTCCACGAGGCTGACGATCGGCTGATACGCAAGGTGCAGGCTGCCGGCATCGAGCGCCGCGCGCAGAGCGCTCTCGGTGCTGAGGCGCTGCTCAAGCCGCACGCGGGAGTCGGCGTCGTAGATGCGGTTCTGACCGCGTCCGCCGTGCTTGGCCTGGTACAGGGCGCAGTCAGCGTTGCGGAAGAGGGTGGCTGCCGAGCCACCTGCCGGCGCAAAAGCGATTCCGATCGACGCGGTGACGGTGAGCGGGTGTCCGTCAAGACGCATCACCGGCGTGAGAGCGTGGCAGATGTGCTCGACCACGTCGTCGGCGTGGCTCTCGCTGGCGACGCCGGGTACGACGATGGCGAATTCGTCACCACCGTGACGCGCCACCATCAGCGACGGAAATGCCGCGGTCAAGCCGGCCGCGACCTCGAGGAGCACGGTATCGCCGACCTCGTGGCCGAGACTGTCATTGACCACCTGGAGGTCGTCGAGGTCCAGCAGCAGGAGCGTGCAGGACAGCTCATGCGGGCCGAGAACCGCATTGAGATGCTCCACGAGAGCCGAACGGATCGGTAGCCCGGTGAGCTCATCGTGGCTGGCACCGAACAGCGCGTCCTGGGCGGCGCGGTGCAGTTCGGTGACGTCGGTGGTCACGGCGAGTGCGCCGTCGAGCTTGCCGTGCACGTCGCGGCGTGGGGTGTACATGTTGTTGTAGAAGCGGCCGCGGTCTTCCAGAGTCGCGGTCATCTGCTCGCCCCTGACCGCGCGGTCGACGAGGGCCGCGGCGGCGGCGGAGGCGGCGCCCACCACGGCGTCGAGCCGGTGCCCGAGGTGGCTCTGCATATCGAGAGTGTCATAGAGGCGGCCGGCGCCTTCGACAACGCGGCCGTCGCCATCGAACGCGACGATCAGCATCGGCACCGCCTCCAGCACGGTGTCGAGCATGGCGCGGTCGTGCGCGCCCACGGCCTCCGCGTTCACCTCAGCTGTGATGTCGCTCGAGACAGAGATGACCCCGGTGATCTCCCCGCTGGCGTCACGGAGCGGAGCGTGGACCGTGGAATACGTCTTCTGGTTGTAATCGTTGCGGGTGGACGACTCTCGGCCCGCGAGCGCATCCTCCAGCGCGCCGAGGCTCGCGCCCTCGCCCAACATCTCGCGGACGTCGCGGCCGAGGAAGTCGGTGTCGCGCCGCCCCGCCCGGGACATTGCGCCGCCGGCGAGAAAGGTGAAACGCAGATCACGATCAAACGTGGTGACCGACACAGGGGAGGAGGCGATGGCGGCGTCGAGGATCATCTCGCTGTCGCGCTGGGCGTCCTCAGCAGCGCGTTGCCCGGTCAGCTCCTGGCTCAGCACCGTGAGCTGTTCGACGTTACCATGCGAACAGCGTCTCGCCGAGACTGTGGTCAGCGCTGGGACCAGACGGCCGTCCTTGTGGGGCATCTCGCGCTCCACGGCGTAGGTGTCGATCTCGCCGCTCAGCAGCCGCTCGGTGGGGATGGAGTCCCGCAGGCCGCCGTGGCGGAACAGCCGGTCGTAGTCGCCGCCGAGCAGCTCCTCCCGTGTATAGCCGCTCATCGTACAGAAGGCCTGGTTGACAGCGCTGATGCGCATGCCGGGCATGTCCATGGTCAGCTGTCCGATCGACCCTCGCTCGAACATGCGCTGGTAGCGACGCAGGTCATCCAGTGCGGTATGCAGTTCGTCGGCGTGACCGTTGTCGGGCACGACGCGCAGTTCGCTCATGGCAACAGGCCAGCGTGCACGGGGCGACGGCGCCGGGCGGACGCGACCAGCAGGATCGCCAGCACGGTCGTGCAGGCCCCACCGGCGACGCCACCGAACAGGATCCACGCCGGAAAGCCGTCGCTTGCAGCGGTCGGCAGGGGGCGGGTTGCAGCGGGCGCGAGAGGGCTTGCGGGATGCACTGCTGCCGTCAGGTACACGGTGGCGATGAATGCAGCACCGTGCCGACCTGAACCATCCTCGCTGATCGAGAGCCGGTAAGCGCCGGCACCCAACTCGTCGGGCCAGAGGATCTCGTCGGTGATGCGGTCCCCGGGAAGCATCGTGTCGAGCGCCAGACTCTCGGCGCGGTGATATCCCGCGGGACCCTCGACGCTGATCTGCAACAGCGGCTTGCCGAGAAAACCTCCGATATCCTCCATGTCAACCGAGATGCCCGAGGTACCGGTCGTGGACAGCGGCCCCAGCGTTGCGCTGAACACACGGAGTTGGAAAACCGCAGGTCCGCGAACGCGTACCTGAACCGCGACTACAGAACGCAGCACTGTCGTGATGGCGCCTGAGCTGGTCGCCTGCTTTGACTCGAACGCGATGCCTGCGAGATGATCGCCGGCAGTCGCCCCGACCGGGACGGTGACGGTGAACGCCACGATGATCTGGACGTGCGGGTCCACCGTGACTGAGCCAACCTGTGGCGTCACCCAGGCGCCGGCGCGCGTCGCCGCAACCGTCCGCGCTGAGTACACCGCGCCGGTGCGGATCGAGGTGATCCCGTCGACGGGGTCGACCCAGGCGTCGATGGCACTGTCGTTGGTGTTGACGACGGCTACCTCGTCGGTCCATCGCGTTCCGGGTGTGACGCTGTGAACGAAGTAGGCGTTGCCGCCCGGAACCGACGCATCGGGGTGAGCCGGTGAAACCGTGAGCACGCCACCGCCCGGTGATGCGGCTCCTGCGCGCGCGGGCATCGTCCAAGCCGCGAGAGCAGCGATGCCCGCTGCGGCGAGCGTCGCTGCGACGAGGGTCCGGGGGGTCATGACATTGCTACCAAGGGCTACGGGCGGTGCCGTCTCCCACCCGCCTGGGAGGGGAGTGGCGTTGTCGTGTCTACGGGCCTGAGGTCACCGAGATGGTCCAGGTGCTCGTGAAGGCACCCGAGCTGACGCTCGCTGGGATGGCGATCGACATGGGCACGACCACGTGGTGTTGGAGCTCACCGGTGTTGATGGCCGCGCTGTACAGAGGCACCGCCGTCGGTGAGATCGCGAACGGCGCGGTGGCGGCGACGTTCGCCGGCAGGTCGACGCACCCGGTGACCACAACGGTGCACGGGGCACCGATCGGCGGTGTTGCCGTGGTGACCAGCGTCGTGGCGTCAGCATTGGTCAGCGCTGCGCCGGCGAGCGTGACGTGCCATCCGGCGTTGTGCCCGGTGAGGTCATTCACGTCGATCACGTACGACCCGGTCTGGGTCTGCGCGGCGCCACTCACGGTGACGCCGGCGAAGGTCATGTCCGGCGATGTCGTGGTCAGGCCGCCGGTGGTGACGGTCTCCGAGGCAGTCGCGGCGAACGCCGGCATCGCGCCGACGGCAAGCGCCGCCAGGGCGACCGCACCGGCGGTGGCGAAGTTCTTGAGACTCATGGCTGGGACCTCCGTGGTTCTCCCATTCCTTCGGTAGCCCGGCGGCCTCCTCGGGGAGGTCCGTAGCGTTGCGTCACCACCTCGCGATGGCTTTGCCTTTATCGGGAGCTTCATCAGGATGCGCAGTGGCTGTGCCCATTCCGTCGCGGGTTAAGCTTCGACGCCGTTCCTTTTCGGCTCGTAAGCGCCGTGAGAGCGCTGCTGTCGCGACACGCGGCTCTGTTGCGGACGCTTTCTACCCGGTGTGATGCGAGTCACACAGGTCAGGCCGTTTTGGCGATCCGCAACGTCAGCAGACCTGGGGTGGTATCCGGCCCCGCTGCGGTTGCCGATCGTGCGCACGCCCAGCGCTGCACCGAGCTGAGCTGCGGTTTACCCGCCGACCGCCGTGGTGAACGCGCTGGCCAGCGCCTGCCCGTCGACGTCAAGAACCCCGGTGCCGACCGTCACAGAGACGTGTGTGTCCCCGGGCACGGTGAGCGTCACCACGGCGGTGCGTTGCTCAGCGTCATACACCGTTGTGGCATGCAGCAGCTGCCCATCGCTCGTCGTCACCGAGATCGCCGACGCCACCGTGCTCGGCCGCAGGTCACTGTCGAAGCTGACCTGGAGCACCAGCGCTCCCGCGACGTTGGTCGGTGTCACGTGCACCACGTGCGGTCCCACCGGCTCGTCGTGCAGCGGTGCCACGGTGATCGCGCTCACCAGGAACGCCGACTTGCTCAAGCTCGGGGTCAACGTCAGCGACTCGTCGGCGAACGACGCCAATGGATGCGTGGCCGAAGCGTCGATGATCAGCCGCGCGGTGGCAGCGACAGTGCCGTCGGGGTTGACCGCCGCGCTGATCACGTAGGCGCGTGTCAGGCCACCCGGTGTCACCGCCGCGGCGGGCAGTGACGGCACCGCGTACTCTGCGATCGCCGCCGGGTCGCCACCGGTCTGCGCGTTGACGAAGGCGGAGAGCACACCGGCGGCCCCGTCGGGCAACACGTTGGTCGTGGTCGACGCGCCGCCGGGCAGCACTGCCGTCTCAGCCTGGCCGCCGGCGGACACCAGGGCGATGCGGTTGCCGCTGCTGGTGAACACGGGGTGCGTGCCACTCGGACCGCGCGCGATCAGCGTCCCGGATGGCAGCGCGTTGATATCGAGCTGGTCACCACCAAGCGCGGGGTGGTCGATGATCGCGGTGCGAGCGCCCGTCTGGTCGAGCGCGAGCGCAGCGACGCTGTCGCCGGGATGGTCGAGCGGGATCACGGCGGCCTGGTCGCGGGCCACGGGCGACGTCAGCAGCCGCGCGATCGGACTGCTGTTGTCGATCCATGCCACCGTCTTTCCGTCGCCGCTGAATGCGGCCAGCGTCCGGCTCCCGATGAGCACGCGGCTGTCTCTGCCGGCGAGGTCGTAGAGCGCACCGTCTGCGCTGGGGCTGCCGGCGAATGCGCGACCACCGGCGGGAGCGAACACCACCGTGGCCGTGCCCGCGGGCAACGCCACCAGGTTGGTCACGTGTCCCTGCAGGTCGATGCTGAGGATGCGGTCACTCTCGGCCACAAGCGCTGTGTCGGGGCTGAGCCACCCGGTGGCCAGCACCGGCACACCGATGGTGGTGAGCACGGTGTTGTTGCCGCCGTTGACCCTGCTCAGCACGATCTGGCTGCCGGACGCGGTGGTCACGGCCGACACCAGGCGCAGTCCATTGCTGGAGAGCGCGGCGCTCGAGGCCGCGGGGCCCAGGGTCGTGGTTCCGGCAGAGCCGAACAGCACGGTGCTGTTGGCGCTCAAGGGCGCGGGCGCAGCTGCCGAGGGGGTGGCAGACGGCGTCGCCGACGCGGTGGCGGCCGCTGTTGTGGTTGGGGTCGCAGTCGGCGGCGGCGTCGGAGTGGTCTGCGGCGCTGTGGACGACGTGGCGATCACCGACCCGGAGGGCCCGGCGATCAGCTGCGTGCCCGCGTCCACCGGTCCCAGCGCGGTTGTGGACAAAGTGGTGACGCTCGGTGCCGGTGGCGGCGTCGGCGCGGTGCCGAAGGAGATGTGGATGTCGGCGGCGGCGACCGCGCCGCTGGCAGACTGGGCGGCGCTGCGGTCGATGGTCACGGTGTATGGGGTGTTGCCCGCCAGGTGGTGGGTGGGCGTGATCAGAAGGTTGTTGCCCTGCCACGTGGTGCTCACCTCGGTTGCCGGCCGGATGTGCAGTCCCGCAACCACTGCTTGGTGGTTCATTGGCTGGCTGAACGCCACGGTGATCACGTTGTCTGCGCCCACCTGGTGCAGCTCGGCGACCGGCGAGCCGGCCGTCACGACCTGGTGGTCCTGGAGCGGCTTGGAGATGAGGATGACCGTGGCTGCGGCGAGGGCAACTCCCAGCCCAGCCCCCGTCCAGGCGAAGGGCTTCGGGCTGCGCCACCACGCGCCGCGAGCCACTCGCTGGCGCGGAATCCGCTGCTTCTTCTCGGTCACCGCCGGTGCGGTGCGTGCCGCCTCGCGCATCAGCTGGGCGCGCAGCACGGCCTCGAACCGCGGGTCGAGCGCCGGCTCCGGCCGCGCGGCGCGGACCAGGTGGGCGAGCTGGATCAGCTCCGGATCGCCCTCGAGGATGCTGTCGAGCTCGCTGTCGAGCCAGCGGGAGTCGGTCATCCGGCGTCCTTCCGGTCAAAGGTGGCCGCATCCAGGCGCTCACGCAGGCCGATCATGCCGCGATGAATCAGCAGCTTGATCGCGCCCTCGCTCTTGCCCATGACCAGGCCGATGTCGGCCAGCTTGAGGTCCTCGCCGAGCTTGAGGGTCATGGCGGTGCGCTGCTGATCGGGCAGGGTGTCGATGGCGGCCCAGACCAAAGCCGCCTCGGCGCTCTGGGCGACACGCTCGTCGACGGGCTTCTGGGGGTCGGCCACGCCGATGGCGTCGTCGATGTTCGACGTCGGCTTTTTGGCACGGTAGTGGTCGGCGATGGCGTTCACGCTGATCTGGTAGAGCCACGCACTGAAGGGGTGACCGCTCGGTTTGTACCGGCCGATGGCTCGCAGGGCCTTGAAGAACACCTCGGAGGTGATGTCTTCAGCGGCGTCCTGGTCACGCACCCGGCTGTAGACGAACCGGTAAATCTGCCCGAAGTAATGGCTGTACAGCTCCCCAAAGGCGTCGGCGTCCCTCTTGGCACGCTCGACAAGTTGATCCTCATACGCCCGAGGCAATGTCACCGGACAGACTCCGGACGCATGTGATGGGGCAACGTTCGCTCCGGCTGGGGGGTTACGGGTGCTGACATGCGATTCAGAGGCTCAGGATGTGACATCGGGCCCCGACTATAGGAGCCGGGTACCGAGCTGCCCGGGCCGTACGATCCGCACGTGGCACACATCTTCCGCGGGCGCTACGCCGGCCGCATTGACGGATCCTTCGTTGTTTTCCTGATCGGCATGCGCGTCAACAAGCCGTGGAAGGTCGCGGAATGGCTGCCGGTGGCCCGGGCGATGCCCACGATGCTGCAGGAGCTGTATTCCCATCCCGAGAAGGGCTTCCTCGGAGGCGAGATGTTTTTGTCATTCGCCAATCGAGCGCCGGCGCTGGTGCAGTACTGGAGGTCCTTCGACCACCTCGACCACTTCGCGCGCGACCGGAACGACATCCATCTGCCCGCCTGGCGGGAGTTCAATCGCCGCGTCGGTGGCGTCGGCAGCGTCGGCATCTGGCACGAGACCTACCTCGTCGAGCCGGGGCGCTATGAGGCGATCTACGGGAACATGCCCCGCTTCGGGTTGGGCAAGGTGGCCGAGCACCTCCCGGCCGGCGGCCGCCTCGAAACGGCCCGCAGGCGCCTCGGCGGCGACGACACACCCGGCGTGGAGCCCAGCTACTAGCGCAGCGGGTTCGGCTCAGCGGGTGAGCTCGGCCTCCCGCTTCGCCGCAGTCTCGCGCGGATCGCTGATGGTCATGGACTCGCCGTTGCGTAACGCCGAGTGCTGTTCCATTGTGTAGAAGCGCACCTCGTGCCCGTCGGGGTCGTGCAGCTCGGGGAGGATCCATCCGATCGTGGCGAAGTGGACGCCGGCGTGCCGTTCACCGAGCGCGTCGAACCTTGCCGCCCAGGTCTCGAGGGTCGCCTTGTCAGGTACGCCGATCGAGAAGTAGTCGAATCCGGCGGCGGCCCTGGCACGATCCGGGTCCAGCCGGAGGGTCATGAGTGGTCCGCCTGCGGGATGGCGCATGCCGATGCCCATGAGCCGGCCCTCCTCGACGAATTCGACGGTGCGTTCGTAGCCAAGCGTGCGCTGGTACCAGGCAAACGACTGCTCGACGTCGCTGATCGGCAGCTTGAGGTGATGGACCCCTGCCAGCTCGGGGACGGTGTCGGTTGCGGCCACCTGCCTTCCCCCTATGTGTTTCGTTGCAGTATCACTGCATTCAGTATGCGAATAATGCACGCAATGGCGCCGGAACACAAGCCCTCCCGCACGAAGCCTGGGATCCGCCACGAACAGGTGGCTCTGACCGAGAGGAGGGTGCTCGAGGCCGCCAGCGCGCTGTTCGTCGAGCGCGGCTACGTTGGCACGTCACTCCTCGCGGTCGCGGAGGCGGCCGGCGTGGCCCCGCGCACCGTGTACGTCCGCTTCGGCTCCAAGGCCCAGCTCCTCGGCCGCTGCATCGACACCAGCATCGTCGGCGACACCCAGCCGGTGGCTCTGCTCGATCGCGACCTGGCGAAGCCGAGCCTGGAGGGCGCCACTCTCGAGGAGCGCATCGACGGGCTGGTGGCGTTGTCGCGGGCGGTCATGGAGCGTTCGGCGGCCCTGTTCGCCGTGGCAACCCAGGCAGCCGCCATCGAGCCCGAGATCGCCGCGATGGAACGCGCCGGGATGCAGCAGACGCTGGGCGACTTTCGCGTCCTCGCCGAGCGCCTCGCCGCCGATCGGCTGCTCCCCGAAGGGATGAGCGCCGACGCCGTGACCGATCTTCTCTGGGTGCTCACCGGCCCGCGCACCCTGGTGAGCCTCCAGGCCGACCGCGGCTGGACCCCCGATCGGTTCGCCGCGTGGTTGGAGTCCGTGTTGCGCTCGTTCCTGCGCCCGCGCTGACGTGCGCGCTACCGGGCTTGACGGTCGCCCTAATCACGTTAGATAATTCGACCCGTGATAGTTTTCCCGACACGGGATAGGCGGGCCGAGCGGCGGGAGTCGACCCGCGCCGAGATCCTCGAGGCGGCGTGGGCACTGGCCCGCACCCAGGGCCTGGCCGGGCTCTCGCTGCGCGACGTCGCCAGCCGGATCGGCACGCGGCCGCCGTCGCTGTACTGGTATTTCGAGAACAAGCACGCCATCTACGACGCCATGTTCGCGCAGGGCAACCGCCAGCTTCTCCAGCGCCTGGATGAACAGGACTGGCCCGACGACCCGCGCGAGCTCCTCCGGGTGACGGCGCATATTTTCGTGGAGTTCAGCGCGGAGGACGTGGCGCGCTACCAGCTGATGTTCCAGCGGACCATCCCCGACTTCGAGCCGTCGCCCGAGTCGTACGCGCTGGCCATGCAGGTGGTCGACCAGATGCGCTCCCGCTTCGCCGTCGCGGGGTTGACCGACCCGGCCGACTTCGACCTTGGCACGGCGTTGATCAGCGGATTGGCAGCGCAGCAGACAGCCAACGAGCCCGGCGGCGACCGCTGGATGCGTCTCACCGACGATGCGGTCGACATGTTCGTCGACCACGTATTTGCCAAGAACGGGCCGAGGAGGCAGTGATGACGACGACCATGACGCTACCGAATGTGACAGACGTGGCCACAATTCCCAAGCTCGGCCACAGCGAGGCCATGGTGCTGGCGGAGAACGAGTTTGCCCGCACGCTCGACCTGCTGCGCGAATTGAGTCCCGACGACTGGCGGCGACAGACCGTCTGCGAGCTCTGGGACGCGCGCGCGATGGTTGCGCACATGCTCGGCATGGCCGAGGCGCAGGCGTCGTTCCTCCAGTTCCTGCACGACTTTCGCGCCGCCAACAAGCGCACCGGCGGCGCGATGATCGACGCCATGACCCAGACGCAGGTTCGCGAACGGGCCGACCTCTCGCCGTCGCAGCTCATTGAGCGATTTGCCGCGATCGCACCCCGCGCGGTGCGCGCCCGCCGGCGCGTGCCCGGGCCGGTTCGCTCGGCCGTGCGACTGCGGCAGGATCCGCCCTTCCACGCCGAGAGATGGCAGTACGGCTACCTCGTCGACACCATCTTCACCCGCGACCCCTGGGTTCACCGGCTCGACATCTCCCGTGCCGTCGATCGCACGATGGTGCTGACCCCCGGGCACGACGGGCGACTGATCGCCGACGTCGTCGCCGACTGGGCGCGCCGCCACGGCAAGCCGTTCAGCCTCGTCCTCACCGGCCCGGCCGGCGGCTGCTGGCGGGCCGGCACCGATGGGGAGCACATCGAGATCGACGCCCTCGACTTCTGCTGGACGCTCGCTGGCCGTCTTCCCGGCAGCGGCCTGTTGAGCACGCCGGTGCCGTTCTGATCGGTTAAAGACAGAAGCGGACCGGCTTGGGGCCGGCCCGCTCCTGCGGCGCTTGAGACTGGGCTTACGGCTGATCGACAGTCGTGGTCGTTGTGCCAGGCGCAACCGGCGCGCCGGGAGCAGTCGTGGTGGTGCGACGACGGCTGCCGCCGAAGCCTCCCCACGAGGACCAGAACACCATCGAGAGAATGATCCCCAAGATGCCCACGGCGAGCAGGATCAGGCCAATGGTGTGCACGTTGACGCCGCTACCGCTGGTGTCGACATTCACGGCAAACGCAAGAATCGCACCGATCGCGGTGAGAAAGATTCCGACTCCGATACCCATAGTCTTTCGACCTCCATGATTGGGGTGCTGTTTAGCACCATAGTCACTATAACCTTTTCTATCAACCTTGGTTATGCCCATGAGCAGATTTGTCACATGGCCACACGGTGAGGTGAAGTCGGGCGTCAGAATCGCTCGATGCCGCCCACGGGAACGAGCTGGGAACTGCGGGTAACAGCCCTCTGGGCCTCTCTGGACGATCGGCCCGAGGCCGACTTCCTCGCCGCGATCGATGAACTGGTCGCCGAGCGTCCGCCGGATGACCCCGCGGCGACCTTCGAACACGCCGCCGCGCTGGACTCGACTGGCCACAGCGACCTGGCCGTGCCCCTCTACCAGCGAGCGCTCGACCTCGGCCTGACCGGCCTGCGCCGCCGGCGAGCCGTCATCCAGCAGGCCAGCTCCCTGCGCAACCTCGATCGGGCAGCGGAGAGCGTCGCGCTGCTGACCCCCGAGCTGGAGGCGGAATCCGACGAGCTCGACGACGCCGTCCGTGCCTTCCTTGCCCTCGCGCTGACCGACGCGGGTCGCGAACGGGAAGCCGTCGCCCTCTCGCTCATCGCCCTGGCGCCACACCTCCCGCGATACCAGCGCTCGGTCACCAACTATGCTCGAGCGCTCGTGGACGGCGTCGCGCCGGGCTGAGCCCACCGAACGGTGCACGAGCTGTCCGCTGAATCACCTCAGGCCGCCCCTCAAACGCGCCACTCCGTCGGCTGGTCGGGCTCGTACACGCAGAAGCTCCCGGTGCGCACCGACAGGCGAAGGTGCCTGCCCAAGGCCGGGTGCGCCGCCTCGATGTGGCTGATGGAATCCCGCACGCGCCAGGTCACTGCCTTGCGCGCCCGTTCGGCGGGATCCAGCGCAACACGCGGCCGCCCAGCCAGCCCCACCGCGGCCCCGAGCTCGGACAGGAGGAAGGTGCGCTCGTCGCGAGCGCGAGTTGCCCGGTGAGGGTCGTTGCACGCCTGCGCATCGCGGACATCCTCGTCGAGCTCGACCAGGCGCGCCCGGTACTGCGAGCGAGCTTCGGCGTCGAGCACCTCGCCCACGTCGCCCTCGATGCCAAGTCCGTCCGTAGACGATGCGACCGCAGGTCGCTCGCGGCCGTCGCTGACGAGGTCCACCGCGGCTAGGCTCCGGCCACCCGCGGCGACCAGCTTGGCGATGTCGCGCATGCCTTTGCTGTCCTTGACCCGCGCAATCGTCCCCTTGTAGGACAGCGACCAAAAGTCCCCCTCTCTGACAAAGGAGTTGCCAAGGACAGCATCCGTGCTCACCGCGTCCGGGAGGGGTTCGGCGACGACGGCGCGGGCCGCATCGAGCGCTTCTGCATGAGTCAGCTCTGCACCTTCGTCCCAGAGTGCGTCCGCTGCAGCGGGATTCACGCCCCGCCGGGCAACATCCATCCAATGGCGCCGCCGTTTGGTCTCGTCAGGTGTCTCCCGGTAGCCTGCGCGCGCCAGGTCGGCACGGCTGGCGCCAAGCAGACGAATCCCGGCGGCGTGGTCGCCTCGTTGGATCGCCAGGATCGCCGCATTCTCAATCAGGTATCCAGCGCTCGAGGGATCGGCAACGTCCTCCTGCAGAAGGCGGCGGAGGAGAGGCAGGGCGGCGGCTGTGTTATCGATGTCGATGGCCGAATCAACAACGCTGACGGCCAGCGCCGATCCCCAGTTCACATTGCCGATGTCCAACGCGATGGCGTGGGCTTCCCCGAAGAGGTCGAACGCGCGGCGGTTGTCCTCGTGTGCCGACGCGCACACGGCCGGTGCCCAGAGCGCCCACATCAGCCGCGCCTGGCTGCCAGAACGCCGCGCCACGGCGACGGCCTCCTTGGCGGTCGCGTCCAGTGCATCCAGGTCGCCGAGCACATACTCCGCGAGAGCGCGGGCCACGAGCACCATCGCCAGGTCTGGCAGGTTTCCGTTCTCAGAGGTGAGGCGGTAGGACTCTTCGAGGAGAACGTGCCCGCGGCGTGCGTCGCCCGTCTCGCTGAACAGCCATCCCGCCATGCACAGCGCTCGAGCCCGCAGCCGCCCGGTGGATTGCGAAGCCCGCTCTGCCCACGCCGCCCCCTCGCTGTACAGGCCGCGATGCCTGCAGTAGACGATCAGCGCTGTTGCCAGGCGCGACGCCGTCTCGTGGTCGTTGTCGAACCCCCAGGCCAGGGCGGCGCGGACGTTGCCGAGCTCGGCGTCGAGACGGCCCATCCAGGGCTCGTCCGGACCGCCGATGATCGGTTCCTCCGCTGTCTCAGCGAGGTCGGCGAGGTAGGTGAGATGACGCCGGCGCGTCTCCAGTTCCTCGTTGTCCGGACGAGCGCGGAGATGCTCGGCGGCGTACTGTCGCACCGGCTCGAGGAGACGGTACCGCGCCTCCGCCGCACTGGTCTCGGCGGTCACCAGGGAGCGCGTCACCAGGGCCGCGACCAGGTCCAGTGCGGCCGCGGCATCCTCATCGTCGCCGCTGAGCACGGCGTCAGCGCCTGCGAGCGAGAACCCTCCGACGAACACCGACAGCCGCGCGAATGCTGTTGCCTGCGCCGGCGTCAACAGCCGCTCGCTCCAATCCAGCGCGGCGTGGATGCTGCGATGCCGGCTTGGCCGCCCCGTCTCCGCGCGGCCCAGGAGCAGAAGACTGCCATCGAGCCGGTCGCGCACCTGCCTCAGCGACAGCACCGGTACCCACGCCGCCGCCAGCTCGAGCGCGAGGGGGAGACCATCAAGGCGCCGGCAGATGTCGGCGACGTCAGCACTTGCATCCGGTCGCAGTTCGCCGTTGGCGTCGAGCAATTGAGCGCGATCACCGAAGAGCTGCATGGCCTCGCTGATCGTGTGGGGTTGGCCTTGGGCGTCGCTGGATCCGGACAGTCCGAGGGGGAGCAGCGGCACGACTCGCTCTCCCCGAACGTCCAGCGCCTCCCTGCTTGTCGCCAGGATGGTCAGGCCCGAGCACCGGGTCAGTAGGTGCCAGCTGGCCTCGGCCGCGCCGCTCACCACGTGCTCGCAGTTGTCGAGGATCAGCAGCTGGCGGCCCTCGCTGAGTAGCCGCGCGGCCCGATCCAGTGCGCTTGTCTGCGACTCCCGCGACGCCCCTGTTGCCTCGGCAATCGCGGTGCCCACAAGGTCGCCGCTGCCGATGCGGCCCAGCTCGACCACCCAGACACCGTCCGGGAAGTCGAAAGCGGCGCCGTGCGCCAGTTCCATCGCCAGCCGCGTCTTGCCGACGCCGCCGGTGCCGGTGACCGTGACCAGGCGATCGGTGGCCAGCAGACCCCTGAGGTGAACAAGCTCGCGCCGCCGCCCGCAGAAGGTGGACAGTTCGACCGGCAAATTGGGGTCCGGCAGCAGGCGGATCGCCATGCGGCCGTACGGTACGGGCCGTGTGATGGAGGGTCAACAGCGTCCCGTCCTGGCCGTGCCGCCCTTCCGCGGGAGACTGCGCGGGGTGGGCAGCGCCTGAGGCGCCGCCCACCCCCGGATCAGAGGTGACGCCTTACGCCGCGACCAGGCTCATTCCTCCTCGTCGTCGCGGGACAGGACGAACCCGTGCGTTGCCTGGGCCGCGTCGTTGTAGGTACCGAGCAGCGTGCCGTGGTCGTTGATGCTCTGGAGGTTGCTGCTCACCCCCTGGGGATCGTCGACGGTGGTGAACCTACCGTCGTGCCACACCATCCCGTGCGAGACCATGCTGCTATCCACGTAATAGCCGGCCAGGACGCCTTCGTTGTTGATCGCGAAGGCCACGGTGCCCTCACCGCTGGCCGTCCCCGCGTGCGGGTCGTTGATTTCGCGGAGGTGTCCGTTGCGGTACAGGAGAGCGTGCAACACATTGATGCTGTCGTGGTAGCCGCCGACGATCACCGCGTGGTCATTCGTGCCCGCGAAGAAGGTGCCGCCGTTGGGTGCGTCGGCGGTGCCCGCATGGGGATCGTCGACCGTCGTGTAGTGCCCGTTCTTCAGGATGAATGCGTGGAGCTTGTTGCTTCTGTCGACCATCAGCCCGTCGACCAAACCCGATTCATTGATGCCCTGGGGGATGGTGCCCATCGCTGCGCCCGTGCCGGCGCTCGGGTCATCGATCGCCTTGTAGTGCCCGTTGTGCAGCAGGAAGCCGTGGTAGGCATTGCCGCTATCGACGTAGTAGCCGACCACGACGCCGTCCGATGAGATGTCGATGGGATTGGTGCCCTGGAAGGGAGCCGTTCCCGCCTTGGGGTGGTTGATCGGTGAGAACTTGCCGTCGTGGTACAGGAAGCCGAAGTTGTAGTTGCCGCCGTCGACCCAGTCACCGACAACGTCCCCGTGGTTGTTGAGCCCCGACACGAAGGTGCCCTGCCCGCTGCCCGCACCCGCCCCGGGGTGGTCAAGTGTCTTGAAGTGGTTCTCGTGCTCGGATGTTGCCGCCGCCCGCGCTGGGCCGGCCGACGCGGCAAGTGCCCCGATCGCCAACACCATCGGCACGACGAGGTATCTCGCGGCGCCCCTTGTTCGATGCATTCCCATGGCGTCTCCCCTGTGAGGGTCGCCCCATCGGGACGTTCTGAGCCCTCACCGGGTATGTCGCTAGGAAACGCCTCGCGATGTCAGGACGCCCAGGCTTCAGCCTTGGGCAGTGTCGGCCGCCACCTCACGAACCTCCATCGAGAGGGGCCTGATTCCCTCTGGCAACCGCGCGTTCTTCACGGCGTTGTTGGCCTCCTCTTCTGTGTTCCACACAATGATGCTGAGCCCCTCGCGTCCCTCCTTGGGGGACAGGAACATCGCGGAGACGAATCCAGGAGCCTGCTTCAGCTGCGGGATGATCTCGCTCGCCAGCTGCTTGCGTCCCTCTTCAATCGTCCCGCCCTCGGGAAGCTCCACCCTGCCGACAACAGCAAAAGACATCACCATCCTCCTGGTCGAATGCGCCGAACCACCAAGTGGCGGCCGGGCCCGCATGGTATTCGAACGTCAGAAGCGATTTGTGGCTATGCGGGCCGGGTTTGACAGGCCTGACCTAGTGCCTCTGCGTCGGAGTAAAACAGTCGGACGCTCGCTCAGGCCAGTTGATCGGGCGCAGAGATCTCAAGCTCGTCCCAGGGATGTGACCCCGGCGCGTTGAACTCAATGCCTCTGCGAAAGACCTTCATTGCCTCTGCGTCGGAGTAGAACGCATTCTGCGCAGTCTCCATGGCAGCGAAGTCGGCATATTCGATCTCGTACACGACTTTGTTCACCGGCCCACCCCCGGGCATCAGGACGCGCCCCACCGGCCAGCCCTTCTTCTTGGAGACCTCGTTCATGTCGCGGAACCACTGCAACGCCTCGTTCATGTGCCCAAGCGGAACGATTGAATGCAAGCGCTGACGAACCATCTCACCACCCCAACTCACCCGGCCGAAGTCACCTCCCAAGTCTAGACGGCCCAAGGACTGGTGTTGGGACCACCAGCCGAGTTATCCCAATGCACCAGCGCCCAGGAAACACGCGGCGTTGCCACTACGGCCGAATTGGCTCATTCCCGCGACACCCAGAACGAGCAACTCGAGCACCCCCGTAGAATCAACCGCACGTGATTCCCCGCTACACGCCCCCTGAGATCGCCCAGATCTTCAGCGACGAGTCGCGGCTCCAGCGGTGGCTGGACATCGAGCTGCTGGCCTGCGAGGGCTGGGCTGAGCTGGGCCGCATCCCCAAGGACGCGCTCCCCAAGCTGCGCCGCGCCCGCATCGACAAAGACCGCATCAACCAGCTGGAGGCCGAGCAGGGCCACGACGTCGCCGCGTTCGTCGCCGCCATCCAGGAGACGCTCGGCGACGAGGGTCGCTTCATCCACCTCGGTCTGACGTCGTCGGACATCGTCGACACCGCCCTGGCCACCCAGCTCCGCGACGCCGCAGCGATCATCGACCGGGACGCCGGCGAGCTCGAGCAGGCCCTAGCCCGCCAGGCGGAGAAGCACCGCCTGACGCTGATGATGGGTCGCACCCACGGCGTCCACGCCGAGCCGCTGACGCTCGGGATCAAGCTGGCCAACCACTACGACGAGGTGCGCCGCTCGCGCGAACGTCTCCACGCCGCCGCCGCGGAGGTCGCTGTCGGGCAGATCAGCGGCGCCGTCGGTACCCACACCAGCGTCGTGCCGAAGGTGGAGGAACACGTCTGCCGCGGTCTCGGCCTCGAGGTCGCGCCGGCCACCACGCAGGTGCTCGCTCGCGATCGCCACGCCTCGTTCGTATCCGCGCTCGCCATCCTCGGCGCGGTGCTCGAGCGCCTCGCCACCACCATCCGGCTTTTGCAGATCACCGAGGTCGACGAGGCCGAGGAGCCGTTCAGCGAGCGCCAGAAGGGCTCGTCGGCGATGCCCCACAAACGCAACCCCATCCTCTGCGAGCGCATCTGCGGCATCGCCCGCGTGCTGCGTGGCCACGCCATGACAGCACTGGACAACGTCGCGCTCTGGCACGAGCGCGACATCTCGCACAGCTCCGCCGAGCGGGTCATCCTGCCCGACGCCTGCGCGCTCACCGCCTATGCATTGCAACTCTCCAACCGCGTCGTCGCCGGCCTGCGCGTCCACCCCGAGAACATGCGCGCGCACGTCGACGCCTTCGGTGGTGTCGTGTTCTCGCAACGCGTGCTCGGCGCATTGATCGTAGAAGCGCAGTGGCCACGAGAGCGCGCCTATCGTGCGGTGCAGGCACTGGCCCGACGCGCCCGCGATGGCGAGGCCGGCTTCCGTGAGCTCGTCGAGGCTGATAAGGACGTGAGCGACGCCCTCGGCCCCGACCACCTCGCCAACGCCTTCGACGTCCAGGCGTTCACGCACCACATCGCCGACACCTACGACCGCCTCGGCCTGTCAACCGAAGGCGGCGCATCAGCAGCAACCGAGCAGCCCGCTCCTCAGGAGCTGGCAGTAGAAGCAGGATTGGGAGGAGGGCGACTCTGATGTCCGTCATGACCAGCGCACAGGCCGAAGGACTCAAGGTGTTCCGTCGCGGCAAGGTGCGCGACACCTTCGAGCTCGACGACGACACCCTCCTGATGGTCGCCACCGACCGGCTCAGCGCGTTCGACGTCGTGCTGCCCACGCCGATCCCCGACAAGGGCCGCGTGCTCACCCAGATGTCGCGCTGGTGGTTCGACAAGACCAAGACCATCAGCGCCAACCACCTGCTCGCCGACGATCCGGACGTCATCCCCGCAGCCGACCGCGACGACTGGCTGCAGCGCTCGATGCGCGTGCGCCGCGCTGAGCGCATCGACATTGAGTGCGTGGTGCGCGGCTACATCTCGGGCAGCGGCTGGAAGGAGTACCGCACCGAGGGAACGCTGGCGGGCGAAGAGCTGCCCAAGGGCCTGCGCGAGTCAGGAAGGCTCGACCACCCGCGCTTCACCCCAGCCGCCAAGAACGACACCGGCCATGACGAGAACATCAGCCGCGCCACCCTGGGCGAGGTGGTCGGGCCCGACCTCGCGCTCCACCTCGAGCAGGTGTCGCTCGACCTCTACAACTTCGCCGCCCGGCACTGCGAGGAGCGCGCCATCATCCTTGCGGACACCAAATTCGAGTTCGGCATCATCGACGACAAACTGGTCCTCATCGACGAGATCTTCACCCCGGACTCGTCGCGCTTCTGGGAGGTCTCGGAGTGGCACGAGGGCGAGGCGGTGACGTCGATGGACAAGCAGTTCGTGCGCGACTACCTCGAGACCCTCAAGTGGGACAAGACCCCGCCCGGCCCGGAGCTGCCAGCTGACGTGGTGCAGGGCACGCGCAAGCGCTACCTGCAGGCCGCGCAGCGGATCTGCGACCTCACCCTGAGCTGAGCGCGGACCGCGCTTCCTCGCCCAACGGCCCCCACCCGCCGACTGCCATAGTGGCCGCGGACCCGCACCGCGGGTCCTCCGACACAGGAGGCTGCTGACATGGCGGAACTGTTCATCCTTGAGATCGAGGGCTTCGGTGCTGACGAGTACAAGAAGGTCAACGACCTGCTCGGCATCGACATGGATTCCGGCGAGGGTAACTGGCCACACGGCCTGGTCAGCCACGCCAGTGGCGCGTACCCCGGCGGCTGGCGCGTCGTCGAGGTGTGGGACTCGCAGGCCGACCAGGAGGCGTTCATGACGTCGCGGCTCAGCGCCGCTCTCCACCAGGCCGGTGTCGACAAGCCCCCGTCCAAAGCGGAGTGGACCAAGCTGCACCGCCACCACATGCCCAAGCAGAAGGCCGCCGCCGGCTGACCCAGGCTCGGCCTCCGCAGGCTAGGTCTCCAGCCGCCAGGTGGTGGCGACGTCCGGGTCATACACACAGAACGTCCCGGTGCGCACGGCGCGGCGCAGGTGTCGCCCGAGTTCCGGGTGCGCTGCTTCGATGCGGCTGATGGCGTCGCGGATGCGCCACGTCACCGTCTTGCGAGCACGCTCGACGGGGTCGAGCGCACGCCGTGGCCTGCCGCCCAGCCCCACCGCTGCGCCCAGCTCGTCGAGCAGGAAGCGCCGCTCATCGCGCGCCCGAGCAGCGCGTTCGGGGTCGTTGGCGGTGTCGGCGTCAGCGATGTCCGCCTCGAGGTCGACCAGCCGCGCCCGGTACTGCGCCCGAGCCGCCGCGTCGAGCACGTCGCCGGCATCCCCCTCCGGCGCCAGCCCCAACTGCGACGCCCCCGCCGGCCGCAACGCAGCCACGCGCGGCTCGTCGCCGACGAGGTCCACCGCGGCGACGCCACGCCCGCCGGCGGCGATGATCCGCGCGATGTCGTGCAACCCCTTGCTGTGTTTGACGCGCGACACCGTGACTGCATACGTCAGCGACCAGTACTCGCCCTCACGCACCAGCGCATTCGGCGCCGGCTCGTCGACACCGTCGATGGTCTCGGCGCCACCGTCGCCGCCCTCGCGCACCGCCGCCCGCGCCTCCGCGAGCGCGGCGGGAAGCCCGAGGTCCAACCCAGCTCGCCACGCCACGTCGGGTTCCGCGATGCCATTTCGAGCGGCATCCACCCAGCGCCCGCGCCGATCCGCCTCGTCCGGCGTCTCACGGTAGCCGCTGCGTGTGAACGCCGCTCGGGAAGCGCCGAGCAGCTGCAGCGCGCGGAGGTTGTCGCCGCGTACCTGCGCGAGGATCCCGGCTGACTCGAGCATGTACCCCACCAGCGTGACATCCTCGACCGCCGGCGAATCGAGCGCCACGGTCAGGTGGTGGGCGGCGGTTGCGTAGTCGTCGAGGTCGATCGCCGACTCGATGACATTGCTGCGCACCGAGGCACGCCATGAGTGGTTGTCGAGGCGCTCCGCGATGGCCAGCGCATCGAGGAACACCTCGAGCCCGCGCTGGTGCTCACCGCGCAGCGCAGCGACGACGCCGGGCGCCCACAGTGCCCACATCATCGCGACGTCGCGGCCATCGCGACGCGCCCACTCGAGCCCCTCATCCGCGGCCGCGGTCATCGCGTCCACGTCACCGCGCACATACGCCGCCAGCGCGGTGGCGTGCAGCACCATGACGACGTCGAAGCTCCACCGCCCGGCAACGGCGAGCCCGTACGCCTCGGCGAGGAAGGCGGCCGCCGGCTCGTGCGCACCCGTCTCGCCCGACATCCAACCCGCCATGAGCATGGCGCGAGCCCGGGTCCTGCCGGTTGCGTCGCCGGCCCGCACCGCCCACGACAGCCCCTCGTTGAAGAGCTCGCGATACCAGCAGTACATCATCAGCGCGGTGGTCAGGCGCGCTGCCGCCACCGGCTCGTGGTCGAAGCCCCACGCGAGCGCCGCGCGAATGTTGCCGAGCTCCGCATCGAGCAGTCGCAGCGGCGGTTGGTCCGGGCCGCCGGCGAGCGGCTCCTCGTGTGCTTCCGCGAGCGCCGCCAGGTACTCGAGGTGTCGCCGGCGCACCTCGTGCTCGTCGGCGGGGCGCGTCCGCAGCCGCTCGGCGGCGTACTGCCGCACCGGCTCGAGCAGGCGGTACCGCGTCGGATCGACAGCGACCGAGACCACCACGAGCGATCGGCGCACCAGCTCCTGCATCACCTCGAGCGTCGCCTCGTCATCAGCGGCCGGCTGCAGCACCGCCTCCGCGCCGTCGAGCGAGCAACCGCCGACGAACACCGACAGCACGTCGAAAGCGTGCGCGTGCGACGCCGGCAGCATGCGCAGGCTCCACTCCAGCGACGCATGCACGCTGTGGTGGCGCGGCGGGCGCCCGACGTCGTCGCGCTGCAGGAAGGTGACACCCTCGTCGAGCCTGCCCACCACGTCGTCCAGCGACAGCGTCGGCACCCAGGCAGCGGTCAGCTCCAACGCGAGCGGCATGCCGTCGACGCGGCGGCAGATCTCTCTCACAGCGGCTGCAGCACCCGCGCTCAGTGAGCCCGGTTCACCGAGCGAGGCGCGGTCGCAGAACAGCTCCACCGCCTCGCTCATGCGTCCCTGGTCGGCGACATCCTCCGCGTCAGCTTCGACGCGCAGCGGCAGCACCCGCCAGGTGCGCTCGCCGTTGACGTTGAGCGCTTCACGGCTCGTGGCCAGCACCGTGAGCGTCGCGCAGCCGGTGAGCAGGTGCCATGTGGCCTCGGCGGCCGCAGTCAGCACGTGCTCGCAGTTGTCGAGCACCAGCAGCTGACGCCCGGGGCCGAGCTGCCGCGCGGCGCGCTCGAGGTCGCTCTCGTCGTGGCGTCGCGGTGCATGGACGGCGTCGGCGATGGCGCCACCGACGAGCTCGGCGCGCTCGACGCGCGCCAGGTCGGCGAACCACACACCGTCGGGGAAGTCGAACGCGGCGCCGCGCGCCAGCTCGGCCACCAGCCGCGTCTTGCCGATGCCACCAGTGCCGACCACGGTCACCAGCCGGTCGGTCGCCAGCAGGTCGCGCAGTGCGCGCAGCTCACGGCGCCGTCCGCAGAACCGCGACAGGCTCGTAGGGATGCCCGTCCCCGGTTGGCGCATCGCCATGCGGGGATACCTTAGGTTCGGCTCCGCACGCGGTCAACCGACCCGCAGAAGAGCGGACAGCGCCCATGCGCTGCCCACTCCCTGCGTCCGCTGCCAGGGGACAAGGGTGGCAGTGACCTTCCGCTGTGGTCCTAGAGGTGGTTGGTGAAGCCGTGCGACACGCCGTGCTTGTCGATGTAGTTGCCCACCACCAGCCCGTTGTCGGCGACGTCGCCCACCGCGGTGATGACGCCCTTCGGGTCGAAGAACGCGGTGAAGTGCTTGGGCGAGCGCGCGAACCCGAACGTGTTCCCGTATGCATCAACGAACTGCCCGCAAACGACACCGCGGTCGTTGACGCCGTACACCGAGGTGCCCTGGCCGCTGGCCATCCCCGCGTCAGGAGCGTCCGGCACCAGCGTGATGTGCCCCGACCGGTACAGGAACCCGTGGGTCACGCCGTTGGCGTCGTCCCAGAGCCCGGCGATGGTGCCCGAGGCGTTGATCGACGCCAGTACGGTGCCCTGGTTGGCAGCGGTGCTGGCGTTGGGCATGTCCACCGCCGTGAAGACACCGCGGTTGAGCACGAACCCGTGGTACGACCCGTTGGCATCGATGGTGAGGCCGCTGATCAGCCCGCTGTTGTTGACGCCCTGGGCGATCGTGCCACTGCCGCCGCCCGCCCCGGCCGGGTCATCGATGGTGGTGTACTTACCGTTGCGGTCGACGAAGGCATGGTTGAACCCGTTCGAGTCGGTGAACGAGCCCACCACCGTGCCGTTCTTGCTGATCCCCACGGCGTAGGTGCCCTGGCCCGGCCCGGGGCCGGCACCGGGCGCGCTGATCGTCGTGAACGAGCCGTGCTTGTCGAGGAAGCCCTGCGCGTGGTTGTTGTTGTCCACGACATATCCCACGATCGCGTGGCCGTTGGTCGACTGCGGGAACGTGCCCCGCTGGCCTGTCCCCCACGTCGTGCCCGCCCCCGGGGCGTCGAGCGTGTGGTACGAGCTGGGCGGTGGCCCTGGCGCACCGGCCTCCGCTCGCACCGCCGTCACCCCGATCGCCGCGATCGCGACCCCCACCGCCAGCGCGCGCGTGCTCTTCGTCATGGCCTTGTCCCCTTGGCGAGGGCTCGTCCCGGCAGGAACGTCTGCAACCCTCACCCACGACAGCGCGAGGAACCGCCTCGCGGTGCGAGGCGCCGGCAAGTGCTACTATGTGCTACATGGAGCGCGTCGGAGTCCGCGAGCTGCGTCAGAACGCGAGCGCCGTTCTGCGCCGCGTCGCTGCGGGCGAGACGGTGGAGGTGACCGACCGCGGCCACCCCGTCGCCCGGCTCGTACCGCTGCAACGGCGGAGCGCGCTGGACCAGATGGTCGCCGAGGGGCGCGCCACCGAGGCGGACGGCGATCTCCTGCGCTTCAGGCCGGCCCAGGCCGAGAAGGAGGGCATGACCCTGTCCGAGGCCCTGGCCGAGCTTCGCTCTGATGAGCGGTGAGGTCGCGTACCTCGACACATCTGCCTTCGTGAAACTGGTGTCGTCGGAACCCGAGTCAGCCGCGCTTCGTCAGGCCCTGCTCCAATGGTCGCGGCGGGCCTCATCGGTGCTGCTGCGGGTCGAGCTGGTGCGCACGATCAGGCGGGCCAACCAGCGGGCAATGGTTGCAACCGCGCTCCGGCAGCTGCGCTCCGTCAATCTGATTCGGCTCGACGACGCGGTACTGGGTCGAGCCGCTGAGATCGACCCGCCGGAGCTGCGTTCACTGGATGCCATCCACCTGGCAGTGGCGCTGAGCCTCGGCGATGAGCTCGGTGCCGTCGTCGCCTACGACGAGCGGCTCGTGCGCGCGGCCCAAGCCCTCGGCCTGCAAACGGCCTCGCCCCGGTAGCCGATGTCTTCGGCTCCCCGGTAAGATCGTCTCCAGGTGAGCCCTCGTCCCCTCCCCCCTCCGGAGCTGCCGTGACCTTCACCGTCCACGTGGTGGTGACGTACAAACCGGTGGTCAACGACCCGCAGGGCATCACCGTGCGGAGTGGCCTCCGCCAGCTTGGCTTTGACGGGGTCACCGACGTGCGCGTTGGCAAGTACATCGAGCTCACCATCGACGCCGCCGACGAGGCCACGGCGCGCGAGCAGGTCAACCAGATGTGCGAGAAGCTGCTGCGCAACCCGGTCATCGAGGACTACGAGATCAAGGGCATGATGCCGGCGTCATCGGACAGCGTGCACGCGTCCGCAGGCGGTCACGGCCACCGGTGAAATTCGGGATCGCAGTCTTCCCGGGCACGTGGTCGGATCGCGACTGCGCCCACGCGGTGGAGCTGGCCGGCCACGAGGCGGTGATGCTCTGGCACAAGGACGCCGACCTGCGCGGCGCCGACTGCGTCATCCTCCCCGGTGGCTTCTCGTACGGCGACCACCTCCGCTGCGGCGCCGTTGCCCGCTTCGCGCCGCTGATGGAGAAGGTCGTCGAGTTCGCCAACGACGGCGGCCTGGTCTGGGGCATCTGCAATGGGTTCCAGATCCTCTGCGAGGCGCACCTGCTTCCCGGCGCACTGACGCGCAACTCGAGCCTGCAGTTCCGCTGCGAGCCCGCATACCTGCGCGTGGAGAGCACCAACACGCCGTACACCGCGGGGTCGACGGCCGGCGAGGTGCTGCAGGTGCCGGTGTCGCACGGCGAGGGCCGCTACGTCGCCGATGACGCCACCCTCGCGCAGCTGGAGAGCGACGACCGCGTGGTGTTCCGGTATGTCGGCCCCGATGGCTCTGCAGTTGGCGACGCAACCCCCAACGGCTCGATGCGCGACATCGCCGGCATCGTCAACGAGGGCCGCAATGTGCTCGGCATGATGCCGCACCCCGAGCGCGCCAGCGAGCCACTGCTGGGCAGCAGCGACGGCCTCCAGCTGTTCAAGACGGTCGCGCTGATGGGCGCCCGCAGCGAAGGCTTCGTGGGCGTGGGGTGAACGTCACCTACCAGGTGTCGCCCGACGAGCTGGCCGAGGTCGCACTCACTGCGGAGGAGTACGAGCTGGCGGTCAGCAAGCTGGGACGCACCCCGTCGCGCGTCGAGCTCGGCATCATCGGCGCGCTGTGGAGCGAGCACTGCGGCTACAAGACGAGCAAGCCGCTGCTCAAGCGCCTGCCCACCGAAGGCCCGCGGGTGCTCCAGGGCCCGGGCGAGAACGCCGGCGCCGTCGACATCGGTGATGGCCTCGCCGCCGTGTTCAAGATCGAGTCGCACAACCACCCCAGCGCCATCGAGCCATACCAGGGAGCGGCCACCGGCGTCGGCGGCATCCTCCGCGACATCTTCACCATGGGCGCGCGCCCGGTCGCGCTGCTCGACTCACTGCGCTTCGGTCCCTACGAGGAGGAGTCGCAGCGCCACCTCTTCGACGGCGTCGTTGCCGGCATCGGCGGTTACGGCAACTGCATCGGCGTGCCCACCGTCGGCGGCGAGGTGTACTTCGACGAGTCGTACCGCTACAACTGTCTGGTCAACGCCATGTGCGTCGGCGTCATCGAGCACGCCAAGCTGACCCGCGCCGTCGCCAGCGGACCCGGTAACAGCGTGTTGCTGGTCGGCGCCGACACCGGTCGCGACGGCATCCACGGCGCCACCTTCGCGTCGGTCCAGCTCGACGACAGCAGTGACGAGCGCCGTCCCGCGGTGCAGGTGGGCAACCCGTTCCTCGAGAAGTGCCTGATGGAGGCGTGCCTGGAGATGGCCGGCGACCCGCGTGTGGTCGCCATGCAGGACCTCGGCGCCGCCGGGCTCACCAGCAGCACCGCAGAGCTGGCCCATCGCGGCGGCTGCGGCATCGACATCGACGTCGATCGCGTTTCGCGTCGCGAGCGGGGGATGAACGCGTACGAGGTGATGCTCAGCGAGTCGCAGGAGCGGATGTTGCTGGTGGTGCCGCCGGAGCACGTCGCCGCGATCCAGGAGCGCTTTCTGCGCTGGGACCTGCAGTCCGACGTCATCGGCGAGATCACCGACACCGGCCGCATGGTGGTGCGCGAGGGCGGGGGAGTGGTGTGCGACCTGCCGCTGGACATGGTCATCGACGAGGTGCCGCTGCGCCATCCGGAGGCGCTGCGCCCGGCCGGTCTCTCCGCGCTGCTGCGCAAGGACCCGCTTGCCGAGCCGATGCGGTGGAGCCCAGGCGACACGCTGCTCAAGCTCCTCGCCAGCCCGAACATCGGCAGCCGGCGACCGGTGTTCCGCCGCTACGACCACCAGGTGGGCGACGACACCGTGATGCCGCCCGGTGGCGACGCCGCACTGGTGCGCGTGCGCGGAACCAGCGGCGCCATCGCGCTGGCCACCGACGGCAACGCGCGATTGGGCGCGCTCGACCCGCGTGTCGGCGCCGCGATCGCGGTGTGCGAGGCGGCGCGCAACGTCGTCGCCACCGGCGCCACCCCGCTGGCGGTCACCAACTGCCTCAACTTCGGCAACCCCGAGAAGCCCGAGGTCTTCTGGCAGCTGCAGGAGGCAATCGAGGGCATCGCCGAGGCGTGCCGCGCGCTGGACACCCCCGTGGTCAGCGGCAACGTCTCCCTCTACAACGACACCAACGGCATCAGCATCAACCCCACCGCCGTGATCGGGATGGTCGGTCACCTCGACGACATCGAGCGCCGCACCGGCGCGGGCTTCACCGGCGACGGCGACGTCATCGGCCTGGTCGGACCCATCACCGCCGAGCTCGGCGGCAGCGAGTACCAGCGCCTGACCGCCGGCACCAACGAGGGCGCGCGCCCCGAGCTCGACCTCCAGCTGGAGCGTCGCGTCCATTCATTCGTCCTCGAGGCCAACGCCGCCGGCCTGCTCAAGAGCTGCCACGACGTCTCGGACGGTGGAATTGCAGTCACATTGACCGAAAGCTGCATCCTGGGCAACCGCGGCGCGGAGATCGTTATCGACAAGTTGCAGGAAGCGTTATCGGATGGTTGTCGCGGTGCCGGTATACTGTTCGGAGAAGGCCAGTCCCGATTCCTCATCAGCTTCGCAAAGGAGGCCACAATGCCCCTGGACGAGCTGGCCGGGCGGCATCAGGCTCCACTGATGAGCCTGGGCACGACGGGAGGGGATCGCATCCGCGTGGACGGCGCTCTTGATGTGGCGCTCGACCAGGCACGTGAGGCGTACGAGACGGCTCTTGCCTGACAAAACCCCGACGCGCATGACCGTGGCCGAGTTCAATGCGGCGCACGCCAAGGACGCGTTGCGCGACTACCGGTCGCCGTCGCCGATGAGCGACGAGCGGATGCACGAGGAGTGCGGCCTCTTCGGGATCTTCTATCCCGGCGAGGACGTGGCCAACCTCACCTACTTCGGGCTTTACGCGTTGCAGCACCGCGGGCAGGAGTCGGCCGGCATCGCCGTCAGTGACGGTCGCGACATGCGCATGGTCAAGGAGATGGGCCTGGTGTCGCAGGTGTTCGACCAGGACTCGCTCGACGGACTGCACGGCCACATTGCCATCGGCCACACGCGCTACAGCACGACCGGCAGCACCAAGCTGCCCAACGCCCAGCCGATGCGCTTCGAGCATCCCACCATCGGCCCGTTCCTGCTGGCGCATAACGGCAACCTGGTCAACGCCACTGAGCTGCGCGACGAGCTGCGCGGCCAGGGTGTGGAGCTGGAGACCACCAGTGACACTGAGGTGCTCGGACTGCTGCTGTCGCGCACGCCGGGTGACACACTCGACCAGGTGCTCGCCGCCGCGCTGCCTCGTGCCGAGGGCGCGTATTGCCTGCTGTTCCTGACGCGTGACTCGATGGTCGCAGCCCGCGACCCGCTCGGCATCCGCCCCATGGTGCTCGGCCGCTTCGGCGACGTCGACGCCCCGGGTGGCACCGGCTACGTGATCACCAGCGAAACCTGTGCGCTCGACGTCGTGGGTGCCAGCTTCGTGCTCGATGTGGAGCCGGGGGAGATCGTCAGCGTCGACACGTCGGGGATGCGCAGCACCAAGATCCGCCGCACCCAGACCAAACGGGCGATGTGCTCATTCGAGTTCATCTACTTCGCCCGCCCCGACAGCGTCATGGGTGGGCAGTCGCTGTATGAGGCCCGCGGCGACATGGGCAAGGAGCTGGCGCGGGAGGCACCGGCCGATGCCGACATCGTCATCACGATGCCCGACAGCGGGACGCCAGCGGCGATCGGGTTTGCCAACGAGTCGGGGCTGCCGTTCGTCGAGGGGATGATCAAGTCGCGCTACATCACGCGGACGTTCATCCAGCCGTCGCAGAAGCTGCGCGAGTCGGGGATCCGTCTCAAGTTCAACCCGATGAAGCACGTGCTCAACGGGAAGCGCGTTGTGCTGGTGGACGACTCGATCGTGCGCGGGAACACATCGCGACGGATCGTCGAGGAGCTACGCCGGGCGGGGGCGAAAGAGGTGCACATGCGCATTGCATCGCCACCGATCATGTGGCCGTGTTTCATGGGCATCGACATCGCCTCGCGCAACGAGCTCATCGCCGCGCACAACAGCGTGGAGGAGGTGGGGCGGCTGCTCGAGACGGACTCGCTGTATTACCTGTCGATCGACGGACTGCGGCGGGCGATGGGGCAGCCGAGTGGTGAGGGGTTCTGCTTCGCTTGCTTCAACGGAAGCTACCCGGTAGCGGTGCCGCGAGGTCTCGAAGCCGACAAGCTGGCGCTGGAGTTGCCGGTCAGGAGCCGCTAACGTCGGACCCCGAGGGATCTTCTCCCAACACCTTCACCTTGGGCATCGAGGAACACTCATCGTCCGACCCTCCGCAGCCGTCCTCTGAGCCGAGAAGTGGGGTCGTTGAGGTATGTGGTTCGTGACTGGTCCCGCCAAGTTGCCTTCCGAACTCGCTGACGCGGACGCGAATTCGCCACCGATCCCCTCTGGTATTTACGAACAGTTAATCACAGCCGAGCTTCAGAGGCGTCTCGCGCGCCAACCCGACGCCGACATGGTCCCGCTGCCAGCCGGCGCGCAGTCGCTTCTCGCGAGGTACGTCGGGGCCGCGCTGCAGCGTGCCCGGACGCCTGGCCTGAAGATGCAAGCTTTCTCGAGCAGGTCCAGCTGTGCAACTCGCTACTTGACACAATTTCAAACGCCGGCCCTCGCGGCGCGACCCTCCTTTCCGACCGGCTCGTCCTGCCTGCGACCCTTTTGAGCGCCATCCCGCGGCCACGTGTGGGCTTATACGCCCCAGAGCAGATCGCTCGTCCCCGCACCCCCGTCACGGACGATACGCTTCTTATAAACGCGCCACATGAGCCTCAGCTCGCGGGCGAACTACGTAGTGAACTCGCCTCGGCCGATCGTGTTGACCTCCTGTGCGCGTTTATCGTCTGGAATGGATTGAGGACCCTCAGTGACGAACTCCAATCCGTCCGCGACAGGGGCGGGGCGATTCGCGTGGTGACGACTACCTATACCGGAATCACCGACCCTAAGGCCCTAGATGCACTCGTTCGAATGGGAGCCGATGTCCGGGTTTCATACGACACGCGCAGCACCCGGCTCCACGCCAAGGCGTGGCTATTCCATCGCAATAGCGGCTTCAGCACCGCTTACATCGGCTCCTCAAACCTCACCGGCACCGCGATACACGACGGGCTCGAATGGAATGTCCGTCTCGCCGAGGCCAGGTCGCCTGAGCTCGTCGCACGCTTTAGGTCAGCCTTTGATACGTACTGGGCGGACCCCCAACTCCTTCCGTACGATCGCGACACGTTTGTCGCTGCTGTAAAGCGTGCTCGCGATTCATCAACGATCGATTCCACGCCATTTGACGTCGTTCCCTACGAGTATCAACGCGCCATGCTGGACGGGCTTACCGCGGAGCGCGAACGCCACGACAGCTGGTGCAACCTGGTCGTGTCCGCTACGGGCACTGGCAAGACCGTGCTCTCGGCCCTCGACTACCGGCGGATCGCACTGGCCTGGGGCGGAGCTAGCTTACTCTTCGTCGCCCACCGCCAAGAGATACTCGAACAGAGCCGTGCCACGTTTCGCCACGTACTCCGCGACGGAGCATTTGGCGAGCTGCATGTAGCGGGTGAACGCCCCGCCGTTGGACGCCACGTCTTTGCGTCCGTCCAATCGCTCGCTCACGTGGACCTCGAGGACCTGGACCCGGCAGCCTACGACGTCCTCGTGGTTGATGAGTTCCATCACGCAGCGGCTCCGACCTACGGCCGGCTACTGGATCACCTTCGACCCAGACTTCTCCTGGGACTAACCGCAACACCAGAGCGCGCCGACGGACTGGATATCCTGCGCTGGTTTAATGGGCGCATCGCCGTGGAGTTGCGCCTTTGGGAGGCGCTCGACCAGGGGCTGCTCTCTCCCTTCCAGTATTTTGGCGTATCTGACGACGTTGACCTGCGCCAAGTCGAGTGGCGGCGCACAGGCGGCTACGACGTACAGGCGCTAAGCGCGGTGTACACTGGGAATGACGCCCGCTTGACCAAGGTGCTCGCGGCTCTCGAGCGAATTGTCAGCGAACCCACGAAGATGAGGGCCCTCGGATTCTGCGTGAGTGTCGAACAAGCCAACTACATGGCCGACAGATTTCGCGCGGCTGGGATAGCGGCCATGTCACTGACCGGCACCGCGGTTGCGGAGGACCGGCGCAACGCGATTCGGCAGCTCCGCGACGGATCGCTTCAGATTCTCTTCACCGTCGATCTGTTCAACGAAGGCGTCGATATCCCTGAGATCGACACCATTCTTCTGCTTCGCCCCACCGAGAGCGCCACCGTCTTCCTCCAACAATTGGGGCGAGGGCTGCGTCTGGCGGAAGGCAAGTCGGGGTTGACGGTTCTGGACTTCATTGGACAGCAGAACCGTGGCTTCCGCTTTGCAGACAGGTTCATGGCCTTAACTGGTGTACCCCGCGCTGAACTGGTTGGCGCGCTCGCGAATGAGTTCCCGTACCTGCCGTCCGGCTGCAACATCGAACTGGACCGCATTGCGCGCGAGATTGTCCTTGAGAACGTGAAGGCGGCAGTCGCAACCCGACGTCCGGTGCTCGTGCAGGAAATGCGGCGAGCCGGCGACGTAGGTATGCGAGAGTTCCTGATTGAAACTGCACGCCCGCCCGAAGACATCTATCGCGGGAGCACCAAAGGCTTCATGAGCCTCCGACGTCAGGCTGGCCTACCGGTGGCAGAGGCTGGTCCTGACGAAGCAGCGCTCGAGCGTGCTCTCGCCCGAATGCTGCACGTCGACGACCCTGAGCGAGTCGGCACCTACACACGCTGGCTCGCTGCTGACAAGCCTCCGGATATCGATCAGATGAGCGAGCGGGAGCGTCGCTTGGCCACGATGCTGCACTTTGACTTGTGGGGCCGTAGTGATGGACCCACTGGCCTGCGGGAGTCCCTGGCGCGGTTCTGGCGTCACCCCGCCATGGTCGGTGAACTCAGCCAGCTTCTCGTGGAACTCGATCGACGCTCTGAACGACTGACTTTCGCTG
>JBDTJX010000080.1:0-43534 GCA_039935655.1 Candidatus Dormiibacter sp.
CTCGAGCAACTCGTGCACGGCCTTGGTCGACATCATCTGGATCCGCTCGCGCGGGCTCAACTTGCCGTCGATCATGCGGACGTAGGTGATCACCCCGCGGTAGGTGTCGTAGACCGAGTCGAAGATCATCGCGCGGGCTGGCGCCTTCGGGTCTCCCTGCGGCGCCGGGATCAGCTCGACAACGCGGTCGAGCAGCTCGGTCACGCCCTCGCCTGTCTTGCCGCTCACGCGGAGCACGTCTGCCGGGTCGCCGCCGATCAAACTGGCGAGCTCTTTGGCGTACTTGTCGGGCTCAGCGGCCGGCAGGTCGATCTTGTTGAGCACCGGGATGATCGTGAGGTCGTTGTCGAGGGCCAAGTACAGGTTGGCGAGAGTCTGCGCCTCGATGCCCTGGGCGGCATCCACCAGCAGGATCGCGCCCTCGCAGGCGGCCAGCGAGCGCGACACCTCGTAGCTGAAGTCGACGTGGCCAGGGGTGTCGATCATGTTCAGCGCGAAAACATCGCTGGTCGAGCCTGTCGAGACCGCCCAGGGCATCCGGACCGCCTGGCTCTTGATGGTGATGCCGCGCTCGCGTTCGATGTCCATGCGGTCGAGGTATTGGGCGCGCATATCGCGGTCGCTGACGACGCCGGTGATTCCCAGCATCCGATCGGCGAGGGTCGACTTGCCGTGGTCGATGTGGGCGATGATGCAGAAGTTGCGGATCAGGTCGAGCGGCTTGCTGGGCACGGATCGCCACTCTAGCCGGGGCAGCCTCCGCGAACGATAATCCTGCCCATGCCCAGCCGCTGGCGTGCGACGACCGCTCGGCCCGTCGCGCCTGATCCGACGGGCGGCAAACGGGCACTGGTGCTCTGTGGCGGGGGCATCACCGGGCTGACCTACGAGATTGGCGCGCTGCGTGCGCTCGACGACCTGCTCGTGGGCAGCAGCGTCAACGACTTCGACGTCTACGTCGGCACCAGCGCCGGCTCGATGATCGGTGCCCTCCTCGCCAACGGCATCACGCCGACCGACATGGCGCTGGGGCTCGAGGGGAGCAACGAGATGCTCCGGCCGCCGACGCCGTGGGGCCTGTACCGCCCCAACCTCGCCGAGGCGGCGGTGCGCCTGTGCAAGCTGCCGCGGCTCACGCAGGAGATCGCCTCGGAGCTGGCCCGACACCCCGGCAAGCTCAATCCGGTCGACATCGTCGGGATGCTCGCTCCGCTGCTGCCGTCGGGCTTCTTCAGCAACACGGAGCTGGTGCGCTTCCTCGAGAGGCTGCTGACGCGTGACGGGTTCACCAACGACTTCCGCCGCCTCGGTCCCGAGCTGCACATCGTGGCCTGCGCGCTCGATTCCGGCCAGCGTGTTGTCTTCTCGCCGTTCAACAAGCGCGCCCACGTACCCATCTCGATGGCGGCCGCGGCCAGCAGCGCGATCCCGATCCTGTTCCGGCCGGTGCGGATCGACGACGTGGACTACGTCGACGGCGGCATCAAGGGGATCTCGGCGATCGATGTGGCCGTCGACCGCGGCGCCACCCTCATCGTCGCCATCAATCCCATCGTCCCCGTCGACATGCGCAACCTGCACACTCCCCAGGGCATGCGGGCTCTGCTCGGTGACCACCTCGCCGACCTGGGCATGCGCGGTGTCTACAACCAGGTCTTCCGCGGGATGCTCCATGACGGGTTGCTCGACCACATCAAGCTGGTGCGCAACCACCATCCCGACGTCGACATCCTGCTGATCGAGCCGCGTCCCGACGACGAGAAGATGTTCTTCCACGAGCTGATGTCGTACAGCGCCCGATTGATGGTGCTGCAGCATGGGTACGAGTCGGTGAGCAACGGGCTGTACGACACTTGGGGATACCTCCGCCGCATCCTGCCCAAGCACGGCATTCATATCTCACGACGCAACATCGAGCGCAAACCGGTGCAGGTGCCGCTGGAGAGCTACCGGATGCCCGCTCTGCTCAGCCGACTGTTGCGCCAGACGGTGTTCGCGCGGCGGCCGTCGCTCTCTGTGGTCGACGATGAGGATGAGGCTGTCTGAGCGGCCCCTGGGCGCGCGGTCAACTCTCGTTGCGATTGACGGCGCGCTGCATCAGCTCGCCGATGTCGACGTTGCGTTTGGTACCGGCCACCGCGGGCTTGACACGATGGGAGAGCACCGCCGGAGCGACACGTTCGACGTCCTTGAACGTGGCGCGGTCGCGGTTCTCATAGGCGGCGAGTGCCTGCGCGCTCTTGCGGGTGACGATGTCGGCGCGATGACCGTCGACCTCGAGCTCGATGCCGAGCGCTGCGATGCCGATGAGGATGTCGCGATCGACCTCGACGTCAGGGAGGCTGCGGATGGCGCGCGCGATCCGCTCCGCCTCGGCAGTCTCATGGGCTTCGTAGCGGAGAGCGAACGCCTCGGGGTCGTCCTCGAACTCCTCGCGACGTTCGACGATCTGGACACGCTGCATCACGTTGCGGATGCCGGCGACGTCGACACAGAGTCCGAAGCGGTCGAGCAGTTGCGGGCGGAGGTCGCCCTCCTCCGGGTTCATGGTGCCGACCAGGATGAAGCGCGACGGGTGTGACACCGACACCCCCTCGCGCTCGACGGTATTGAGGCCCATGGCCGCGGCGTCGAGGAGGACGTCGACGATGTGGTCGTCGAGGAGGTTGACCTCGTCGACGTAGAGGATGTTGCGGTTGGCTTCGGCCAGCACGCCCGGCTCGAACCGCTTCTCGCCCGTCTTGATCGCGGCCTCGATGTCGATGCTCCCCACCACCCTGTCCTCGCTGGCGTTGATGGGGAGCTCGACAACGCGCATCTGGCGCACCTGGCGAGGGAGTTGCTCGCCGGAAGCGACCCGGGTGCTGCAGTCGACGCACTGCTGCTCACCGGCATCGGGCGAGCAGCCGAATTGGCAGCCGACGACGACGAGCTGCTCGGGAAGAAGCCGCGCGAGCGCGCGGACGGCGGTGGACTTGGCCGTGCCCTTCTCGCCCCGGATCAGCACGCCGCCGATGGCGGGATTGATGGCGTTGAGCAGCAGCGCCTGGCGCATCGGCTCCTGGCCGACGATGGCAGTGAACGGGAAAACGGCGCGACCGGCCTGCATGCCGGCAATTGTCGCTGACGAGAGGGGAACAGGTTCCCCCTCCCCTAGCGCCCGCGCAGGCTTCGCTCGACGCCCGCCAGGATGGCTCCCTGGCTCAGGTCGTACAGCCCGAGGTACTCGCCGCCGGAACGCTCCGCGAGGTCGAGGCAGGCATTGAACCCATAGCCCCCGCTGAACAGGGGCGACCGCGACGACTGCCGGGGCGCGGCGGCGGCGGCGGCGCCGACACCGACACGCGGCAGCGGGGTGGCGGCGATGTGGTCGCGGGCGGAGTCGATGACCAGCATGCGCACGTGCTCGTTGCCGATCTGCGCCGCCAGCCGTTGCGCCTCGAGCAGCGGCTCCTCGCCGAAGAGTGAGATGTTGCCGCGGCCGTCGCTGATGAGCACGATCAGCGGGTACACGGACGATTCGCGCAGCCGTTCGGTCCGCACCACCCTCAGCCCGGCGACGAGTCCGTGGGTCAGAGGCGTGGTGCCACCCACCGCCAGCCGCTGCAGCCGCTCCTCGGCGAGGTCGACACTGGACGTGGGTTGCAGAACGACGCGCGCGCTCCGCCCCGAGAAGACAACGAGTGACACCTTGTCACGGCGGACGTATGCGTCGCGCAGCAGCGACAGCACGGCACCCTTGGTGGCCTGCATGCGCTGCTCGGCGTCCATCGACGCGCTGGCGTCCACGACGAACACGATCAGCGTGCCGGTGCGGCGCCGCCGCACCTTCTGCCTGAGGTCCTGGCGCTCGAGGTGCAGGGCCGGCGCATCCACGATTCCCGCAGCGGCGGCCTCGCTGCGACGGCGCCGCTGGTGGGGCGCGGCGGCACGCAGCGTGGCATCGAAGGCTACGTCGGTCGTGTGCTCGGTCTGCACCGCGCGCACGTAGCGGCCGCGACGATCCTTGCTGCGCGCCTGGCTGCGCTTGCCGGTCGCCTTGCGGGTGCGCCGGTCGCGCGGCAGGCTGATCTTGCGGACCGGGAAGAGGTCGCCGGCAAAGAGTTGCGGCTGCGCCGCCGACGTCGATTCCGCGGCGCGGGCTTCATCGCCTCGCGACGAGCCGGTGCCCTCATCCGCCGCGGACATCGACTCCTGCGGCACCTCCGATTCCTTCGCCTGCTGCGCCGCGTCCGACTCGGTGGCGGCGGCCTCGGCGTCACGGCGCAGCTCTTCCATGCGCTCGGTCGCCAACTCCGTCGGCGACGTGCTGGCGCTGCTGGCGTCCGGTGAAGGTCGGTCGCGACGGCGATGGGCCAGGGCCAGCTCCGCCGCCGTGATCACGTCCTCAGCGGTCACCGACAGAGACTCGAACCCGGTGACCGGGTCGGCGCTGCCGTCGGCGACGAGAGCCTCAGCCTCGCGCCAGGCACACACCGTCTGCGCCGTCCTGCTGATGACGATGTCGGCGCGGTGCCCAACCGCCCCGGCGTCCACGCAGATCAAGGCGATGAACTGGCGCATCGCCGCGGGGATGCGCACCAGGGGCAGGAGCTCCGCGGCACGCGCGATGGTGGCTCGAAGTCGTCGCTGCGCGGTGTTCTGGTCGTCGGATCGCGGCGCGCCCTCTGCGGAGACGCGCTCCATCACGCGCACCCGGTCACCGAGCGCCAGCAGGCCGCCGACGTCGACACAGAGTCCGAAGCGGTCGAGGAGCTGCGGGCGCAATTCGCCCTCCTCGGGGTTCATGGTGCCGACCAGCATCAACCGAGCCGGGTGCGACAGCGATACCCCCTCGCGTTCGACGGTGTTGACGCCCATTGCGGCCGCGTCGAGAAGGACGTCAACGAGGTGGTCGTCAAGCAGGTTGACCTCGTCGACGTAGAGCAGGTTGCGATTGGCCGCGGCCAGCAGGCCCGGCTCGAAGCGGCGCTCGCCGCGCTTGATCGCCGCTTCGACGTCGATGCTGCCGACAACCCGGTCCTCGCTGGCGTTGACCGGCAGCTCCACCAGGGTCATCCGGCGCGTCTCGCTGCGCAGGGTCTCGCCCCCGTCGGCACGGGCGCGGCACTCGTCGCAGAGAAAGCCCGGCGCCCCCGGGTCACACTGGAAGCGACAACCTGCCACCACGTCGACGTCGGGGAGGAGCTCGGTGAGGCCGCGGACCGCTGTGGACTTGGCCGTGCCCTTCTGGCCGCGGATGAGCACGCCACCGATCGCGGGGTTGACCGCGTTGAGCAGCAGCGCACGCTTCATCGCGTCCTGCCCGACCAGGGCGCTGAACGGCATCACCCCGGCGCGTTCTCTCATCGTTCCATTCTTGCAGGGTCAGCAATTCTGCTCGACCCGGTACTCGAACGCGTCCCCCGGGGTGACCAGGAGCAGGTCACCGTTGGCGAGCTTGTCGATGCGCCAGTTTCCCGAATGGTCGATCTCGGAGCCGGCCGGGTTGGCCGGGTGCGCCCGGCGGCGCACCTGCACGTAAACGCCGCCAAGGTAGCTGATCACCGCCGGTGCGTCGTTCGGGTATTGGACGGTGATGGCGCAAACACCTGGCGCGGTCGTCTGGAAGCTGAGCAAAGCGGTGTCGGGGTGGGCGGCGACCCAGGCCGGCTGCATGGTGGTATCGCCGCAGCCTGACACCACCACCGACAACGCGATGGCGGCAGCGGAGACGAGCCCCCGCGCACCGTCGGCGCGCGGGTGTCGCGGTGACCCGCGGTCGCGCCTCACCGGCGCAGGTCAGCGGTGACCGCGCGTACCTGCTCGTCGTCGAGGGCGGCGGTGGCGTGCAGACGGGGATGGTCGACGACCACGGCGACCGTGCCACCGTTGAGCAGCACGCCCCGCTGCACCTCATCGAGCGCGAAGAGAAGATGCCAGCCTCCCCCGCCGCTCTCCGCGCCGTCGGAGCGCCCGCTGACGCGATGGCCTGCCACGTCGAGCGACACGGCCGTGCCCAGGTCACCGAGCTCGGCGAGCCGATCCGCGAGGGCGGCGGGGTCCGCGATGTCCAGGTACAGCGTCGCCGCCAGCTGGTGATCGTCGGGGACCAGGTCGGCGAATGCCGCGGTCTCGGCGTCGATCCGCTGCCGGTCGCTGGCGCGCTCAGCACGGAGCAGTTCCTCCAGCGCCGCGCGCACCGTCTCACGGCTCTCGAAGACGAGAACGAGCTCGCCGCCCAGGCTGACTCGACGGCCTCGCGCGGTCTCAACGAGGCGGCCCCTGCTCGCGGCGCGCTCGGCCTCATAGACGGCGCTGGTGCGCACCTCGCCGGGATCCAGCCGATCCGCGCTCATGGACCGACCGCCGCGGCGCGGCGGAGCACGCCGAGGTGCACGTTCTCGGCCGCGACCAACGAATCGAACCAGTCGGCGGCGTCCCCGCTGCCCGCGCCGCGCGCCGCTGCCGCGAGCTCGCCGTAGCGCTCGACTGCCGCCTCCTCCGCCTCGATGACGGCGTCGAGGTCGCCCGCGGCATCGCCGCCGCCGGCCAGCGGGTCGCCGCTCTCCTCGAGGAACTCAAGGTGTCCGAACGCCTGACTGATCTCGCCCTCGGCGATGGAGCGCAGCACCGCAGCGATGTCAGCACGGCCCTCGACGTCGGCGCGACGCGCATAGAACAGGCAACGCACCACGCTCTCCGCCTCGCGGCCGAATGCTTCGCGAAGAAGGGTGCCGACATCGGCGCGTTTGGCGGGCACGCTCGATCTCCCTGGTCATGTGCTGGTTGCCGGTGCGCCGAGGGTAGCCGTTCCGGTCGGCACGGTAAATCCGACTCGTTCGGTATGCTTTTGCGTCTGTGGCCGACGTGCCCTTCGACCGCAGCGCCCTCAAGGTCTGTCACGCGGCGACGTCGCCGCGGATCCGCAGGCGGCGCGAGCGTTCCGGGTGATGACCCTGCCCACGACGGTGGTCCTCGACGCCGGCGGGCGGGTGAGTGCCCTCAACGTCGGCTTCGTCAACGACACGATGGTGCGCATCCAGGTGGAAGCTGCGCCGGCCACCGCGGCGCGGGAGGTGCTGCCCTAGGGCCACGGCCGGGTCCGGCCGCGTGCTTCAATCGTGCGGTGACCACCACGCAGGCTCCGCGCGCAAGCTCGGCGCCGCCCGCGGCAAGTGACCTGTACGACGTTGACAGCCTGCTCAGCAACGACGAGCGCCTGATCCGCGACACCGTGCGGGCGATGGTGCGCGAGCGCGTCCTGCCGATCATCGCCGACCATTTCGAGGCGGCCACGTTCCCGCTGGAGTTGGTTGCCGAGGTTGGCGCCCTCGGCCTGCTGGGCATGCACCTCACCGGCTACGGCTGCGCCGGCTCCACCGCCATCGCCTACGGCGTGGCCTGCGAGGAGCTCGAGGCCGGCGACAGCGGGCTGCGTTCCTTCGTCTCGGTGCAGGGGTCGCTGGCGATGTTCCCGATCCATGCGTATGGCAGCGAGGAGCAGAAGCAGAAGTTTCTGCCAGAGATGGCAGCAGGGTCGATGATCGGGTGCTTCGGGCTCACCGAGGCCGATGCGGGCAGCGACCCCGGCTCGATGCGGACCGTGGCACGCCGCGACGGCGCGGGCTGGGTGCTGAACGGCACCAAGATGTGGATCACCAATGGCTCGATCGCCGACGTGGCGGTGGTGTGGGCCACCACCGACGACGGCGTGCGGGGCTTTCTCGTGGAGCGCGGCACGCCGGGGTTCACGGCAACCGACATCCACCGCAAGTTGTCGCTGCGCGCGTCGGTGAGCAGCGAGCTGCACTTCGACGATGTGCGCCTGCCGGAAACCGCGGTGCTCCCGGAGGTATCCGGCCTGCGCGGGCCGCTGTCGTGCCTCAACGAGGCCAGGTACGGCATCGCCTGGGGAGCGCTCGGCGCCGGCCGTGCCTGCTTTGAAGCCGCCCTGGACTACAGCAAGACCCGGCGCATGTTCGACGGCCCGATCGCCCGCTTCCAGCTGACCCAGGCAAAGCTCGCCACCATGGTCACCTCGCTGGTGCAGGGACGGCTGGTGGCGCACCGTCTCGGCACCCTCAAGGATTCCGGACACCTCCACTCCGTCCAGGTGTCGCTGGCCAAGCGCGCCAACGTGCGCGCGGCGATCGAGATCGCTCGCGAAGCGCGCACCATCCTCGGAGCCAACGGGATCACGCTCGAGTACCCGGTGATCCGGCACATGAACAACCTTGAATCGGTTCTCACGTACGAGGGCACCGAGGAGGTGCACACGCTGATCCTCGGCAAGATGATCACGGGGGAAGACGCCTTCTCCTGAGTGGCTTCAGGCGGCGGTGGCCGTGTCCCATCCCTCCAACTCGCGGAACGAGTGGTGGGCCCGCACCGCGACGACGATGTGGTCGAGCATCGGCACGCCGATCAGCGCCGCGGCACCGCGGAGAGCCTCGGTGACGACCCGATCGGCGCGGGATGGGGAGGGGTCGCCGGACGGGTGGTTGTGCGCGACCACAAACGACGCGGCGCCGGTGCGCAGAACCGGCGCCAGGACGTCGCGCGGGGTGAGCCTCGAGCTGTTGACACCGCCCACCGCCACGGTCTCGCAACCGATCGGCCGGTGCCGCGCGTCGAGCATCAGCACCCAGACCTGCTCGCGCACTGAGTCACGCAGGCCGCCGAGCAGCAGCACCGCCTCGCGTGGCGACGTGACCGACGGGCGCTCGTCGGGGAACCAGCGCTCGGCGAGCTCCCACAGCGCGGCGAGACGGAGGGCTCGTTCGGCGGAGATGCCATGGTCGCGCACCAGGCCGCGCGCCCCGAGGAGGCGGCGCTCCCATAGGGGGACCCGCGAAACCCGGGCGGCGCATTCGACCATCGCTGCGGATGGGCTGGGACCCGCCGAGCACCCGGGCGATGAGCTGGGCGTCAGTGTGACCGCGCAGGAGTTCGTCGTCCACGATTGCCGCCGCCGTCCGCGTCATACACCGCAGTGTATCACACAGGTTTGTGTAGGTCTGTGCGGCACCCTCAGTGGGTCAGGCGCAGCCCCAGCACCAAAAGCGCCACCAGGCACAGGGCGAGAGCGGCAGCGCCCAGCGGGTCATCGGCGAGGGCGGCGAGCCTCCACAGCGGCCCGCGACCGGCTTTCCGTCCGCTGGGCGGCGCGGGTGGGTCGATGCCGCCCGCAGCCTCCACGCTGAAAATAACGACGCGGCCTGCCGCGTCGTCCGCCTCATCCATCCGGTCCACGAACGCCGGCATCTGCAGCGCGCTCCGCCGCCTCCGAGACTGACGCTCCCTGCCCTGCGGCGGATTAGCGTCGTGGTCGACTGTATGCCCGGGAGGAGGTGGAGGCGGAGGTGGCGGGGGCGGCGGCGGCGGAAGGTTGCTCAGCTGTACAGCTGTCCTGATGTGGTCACGGCCTGCCAGATGGCGTTGAGCCGGCGCTGCTCGATGGCCAGCAGCACGAGACCGCCAACCACGGGGATGGCCAGGAACAGCGACGTGCCCACCGGGCGGACCTGCCGGTCGGTGGTGGCCCCGACGTGCTCCTCGACCGAGCGCAGGCGCTCGAGTGTCATGACCACCGCTACCACGCTGAACGGCACCAGCAACGTGAGGTAGGGAACTGCAGCCAGACCCGCGAGCAGGCAGTAGGCCTGCCAGGTGGCGACGTGGACGTTCAGCGGCAGATGAATGCCCAGCCGCGACGTGATGATCAAAGTGGCCCCCGCGAGGGTCACCAGCAGCCCGGCCAGCCACGGCACCATCATGGCGACGGTGCTCCGACGGGGGCGGGAGTGGAGCTTGGGATCGAACTCCTCCAGCTCGCGGTTGACGTCGTGGTGCCATACCAGCGCGGAGACGCCGAGGGTCAGCACCGACAGGACGGGGACCAGCAGCGTGGACCGCGACCGGCCCACCGGGCCGAACGTCGGCATCGGCCGCGGCGGAGCGAGGGCGGGTGCGGCTGCGACCGCGAACGGAAGCTCGGATTGGTTGCCGTCGGTGGGCGCAGCCGACGGCTCGTCGGCAACGCCGGGAAATGTCCACTGCGGTCTGTCGTCGACGAGCTCGCGGCGCGGACCGCTCCATGTCGACGGCTCAGCCGCAATGTCGCCAAAGCGAGGGGATCCGGGGCGTTCGGGCTCGCCGGAGCCGACCGCCACCAGCTCGCGGCTACTCACCTTTGCAGCCGACGCGGTCTGCCGGCCGGTCATCTCCATGCCGTCATCCGACGACGGGTCGCTGCGATGTGAGGACGCGCTCGGGCTCTGCTCGGCAGTGCCACCCTCGGCGTCGTCGGTGAAGCCGTCCGCCAGGTCCGCGTCTGCGTCATCACTGTGTGGCCCTGCTGGGACGTGTGCTGCGTCGTCGGCCATGTCATTCCCCTTCGAAGGTGCTTTGGCTCCGGGTACTGGATTCGAACCAGTGACCTTGCGGTTAACAGCCGCCTGCTCTACCGCTGAGCTAACCCGGAATGAGTGAGTGGTTCTCGAGTGGGGTGGGTGATCTGTAGGCCGAGTATAGAGAGCGGACGTTCGTATGAACCGCCGGGACGGGCTACTCGAGGTAGTCGCGCAGCTTGGTGCTGCGTGACGGGTGTCGCATCTTGCGCAGCGCTTTGGCCTCGATCTGGCGGATCCGTTCGCGGGTGACCCCAAATCGCTTGCCCACCTCCTCGAGAGTGCGCTGGTGACCGTCGGCGAGGCCGAAACGCAGTTGGAGAACGCGTCGCTCGCGAGGTGAGAGTGTGTCCAGGACGCTCTCCATCTCCGCGTGCAACATGGTCAGCGAGGCGGCATCCGACGGTGCGGTGGCCGCTTTGTCCTCGACGAAGTCGCCGAGGTGGGAGTCGTCCTCCTCACCCACCGGCATCTCGAGCGACACCGGGTCCTGCGAGATCTTCCTGATCTCGCGCACCCGCTCCGGCGTCACCCCCATCTCCTCGCCGATCTCCTCGTCGGTGGGTTCGCGACCCAGCTCCTGCACCATCTGTCGGGAGACGCGGATCAGCTTGTTGATGGTCTCGACCATGTGCACCGGGACGCGGATGGTGCGTGACTGGTCGGCGATGGCGCGGGTGATCGCCTGCCTGATCCACCAGGTGGCGTACGTGGAGAACTTGAAGCCCTTGTGGTAGTCGAACTTCTCCACTGCCCGGATGAGGCCCAGGTTGCCCTCCTGGATCAGGTCGAGGAAGGTCATTCCGCGGCCCATGTACTTCTTGGCGATCGACACGACCAGGCGTAGGTTGGCCTCGGTCAGAGCGTCCTTGGCCGCCAGGTCGCCCTGCTCGATGAGCCGCGCGTAGTGCACCTCCTGCTCAGCCTTGAGCAGGTCGACTCGGCCGATCTCGCGCAGGTACATGCGCACCGGGTCGTCGAGCGACGCGGTATCCGCGGCCTCAGCGACGGCCGCGGTGGCCTCGTCGATCTCATCGACCGTCTCGAAATCGCGATCGCCGTCGCTGACGTCGATACCCATGTCACGGAACACCACGAAGATCCGCTCCAGGTGATCCGGTTCAGCGTCGATCTCAGGGAAGGACGCGAGGATGTCGTCGGGCGTCAGGAAGCCCTGTTCCCTGCCTCGGACGACGAGGGCTTCAGCCGCGGCGGCGAGCGTGTCGACAGGGAGGACAACCATCACCGGCTCGTGTCCGCGCTGAACTGACATCGCATTGCGTATTTGAAGGTTCCTCACCCATACCCAACGCAAACATCGAGCGGATCGCTACACCGCCGGGCGCTGTCAGCCGGTGCCCACGCTCCGGCGCAGCCGGGGCGACGCGGTGGCCAGCTGACGCAGGCGCGCCGCCAGTTCGCCGACCTCCGCGCTGTCGCCGCGCTCCTTGGCGGCGGCCATGCGACGGCTGACGTCCGTGATCTCGGTGATGCGCTGGGCCTCGGCCACCAACCGCACGCAGTCAGCGATTGCCGTGTCGAGGTCGGTGACCCGGCTCTCCGGCAACAGCTCGGGCACGGTCCGGACCATGAGGCCGGCGGCAAAGTCGCGCTCAACGGCCGGCAGCGATCCCAGCGGGAACGGCTCGTCGCCGGCCGTCCCGGCTGCAACCTCGACCATTCGTCGGGCCAGCGGACTCTGGATGGCGGTGATGTCGAGGCCGAACTCGGGTGTGAGCCGTCGCGCGATCTCAGGGCGGTGAACGCAGAGCGTTGCCAGGTAGCCGTCCCAGGCCGCGGGCGGTGGCGGCGGCGGTCCGTTGTCAGCGGCACGCGGCTCAACCACGGCCGGCGGTGCCACCGTGACGCGCAACGGACGTCCGCCCGACGCGCTCGTCAGCGCCGCGGCAACGTCGGACGCCACCGTGGCTGCGGTCAGGCCGAGGCGGCGGGCAGCCTGCTGCACGTACAGCTCGCGAGCCGCAGCCTCCGGGATGCGGGCGAGCAGCGCGACCGCCCGTTCGGCGGCGACCCGGCGTGCCTCGATGCTGCCGCCTTCCGCACCGGCCAGGGCGCGGTCGAGGAGCACCTGCCACTCCGGGAGCGCCTCGTCGACCGCCCTGGCGAAAGCGGCGGGATCGCCCCGGACCAGCTCATCGGGGTCCTTGAACCCCTCGGCGAGGACGCAGATCCGCGCGGGCAGGCCTTCCGCGGCGACGACGTCCACCGCTCGCGACGCTGCCGCCCGCCCGGCGTCGTCGGCGTCGAAGCAGAGCACCACGCTGGCGGCGTGCCGCGACAACACCTTGGCCTGCTCGCGAGTCAGCGCGGTGCCACTGCTGGCCACGGTGTTGGCCACGCCGCCGACGTGTGCGGCCATGACGTCGAAGTAGCCCTCGACGATCACGGCCACGCGACGCTCGTGCATCGCCGTCCGGGCGAGGTCGATGCCGAAGAGAGCGCTGCCCTTGTGATACACGGACGTCTCTGGCGAGTTCAGGTACTTGGGCACGTCGTCGGCAAGCGCGCGGGCACCGAACGCGATCACCTCGCCGCGCTCGTCGCGGATCGGGAAGATGAGGCGGTGGCGGAAGCGATCCCGCAATCGCGCCCCGCGGGCATGATGAGCGAGGCCCGCGTCGACGATCTCCTCGGGCTTGGCGGCGGCCCGCTCGCTGAGATAGCGGGAGAGGGCGTCCTCGGCCGCCCCGCCCGCCGGCGCGAAGCCGACCCCGAACGTACGCGACTGTGCCTCGTCCACGCAACGGTCGCCGAGCAGGACGCGCCCATCGGCCCCGGCTGGGCTCGACCACAGGACATGCTCAAAGAACGCTGCAGCACGGGCATTCAGCTCGAGCGTCCGCTTGCGTCGCTGTGCGGCGCCGCGGCGCGCCGGGCTCTGCGCTGCTGCTTCAAGCTCGACTCCGGCCTTCTCGGCGAGCAACTCGAGCGCCTCCCGGAACTGGGTGTGCTCGACCTTCTCCACGAAGGTGAACATGTCGCCACCCTCCTGGCAGCCGAAGCAATACCACGCCTGGCGGTCCTGGCTGACGTTGAAGGAGGGCGTCTTCTCCGAATGGAACGGGCAGAGCGCACGATGCCCGCGCCCGGCACGCTGCAGGGTGACGTAGCCTCCGATCACGTCGACAATGTCAAGACGTGCCTTGATCTCAGCGACGGCGTCGTGGGCCATGCCGCGATGGTAGGTCGGTCAGACGATCAGGCTGCCACACCCGTGGACTGATCGACGGGCGCGACCCGGCGAATGGTCAGCGCCGCGATCAACCCCCCCGCCACCAGCAGCTCCGCCCCGATGCGCATCGCCGAGGTGAACCCGTCATTGAGCGAGACACCAGCGAGGTGCGACGACGCTGCGGTCAGGCCGGCCACACCGGGCACCACGGCGACGGCGAGGAGGCCACCGATACGAGCGGTCGCGTTGTTGATCGCTGAGCCGACGCCGAGGTGGCGCGCGTCGACGGCAGCCATCACGGCGGCGGTCAGCGGAGCCACGGTCAAGGTCAGGCCGGCGCCGAACACCAGCACCCCGGGAAGGATCGCCGCCAGGTAGCTGTCGCCAGGACGGGAGCCGGCGAGCAGAAGCAGCCCAGCGGCGGCGACGATGGGCCCCCCGGTCATGGGCAGCTGCGCGCCGATACGCTGGGCAAGTGCGCCTGCGCGAGAGGAGAACAGCGTCAGCAGGGCCGAGGCGGGGAGAAATGCAAGTCCGGCCTGCAGCGCGGAATAGTGCAGGTCCTGCTGAAGGTGCAGGATCAGCAGGAACGCGGTCACCGACAGCGATGCGTAGACGGCGAACGTGGTCAGGTTGGCCCCGCTGAACTGCCGTGACCGGAAGATGTTCAGCGGGATCATCGGATTGCGTGAGCGCAGCTCGACAAACGGGAAGAGCACGAGGAGGACGGCTCCGGCAACGCCCGCCACGACCGTCGCCGCCGACCATCCGTTGCCCGGGCCGTCGATGAGCGCGAAGACGACACCCGCCAGGCCCAGCGAGATGGTGACCGCCCCGGCGACGTCGATGTGTCCAGCGGCCCCCTCATCGCGGGTCTCGGGCACGTGCCGAAGTGCCACCACGATGGCGATCGCGGCCAGGGGCACGTTGACGAAGAAGATCGCGCGCCATGACACCGCGTCAACCAGCCAGCCCCCGACGAACGGCGCGGCCGCTGTGGTCACACCGCTCATCCCCGACCAGAGTCCGACCGCGCGAGCCCGGTCCCCGGGGACGAAGCACGCGGAGATGATCGCCAGGCTGCCCGGGACGAGAAGGGCGCCGCCGATCCCCTGCGCGGCACGGGCGGCGATCAGCACCAGGGTGGTCGGCGCCACCCCACAGACCACCGATGCGGCGGTGAACGATGCCAGGCCGAAGACGAACACTCGACGGCGGCCGAAGCGGTCGCCGAGGGAGCCGCCCAGCACGATCAGCGCTCCCAGGGTGAGGAGATACGCGTCGGAGATCCACTGCAGGTCGGTCAGGCCGCTGTGCAGGTCACGGGCGATCGCCGGCAGGGCGATGTTGACCACCGTGCTGTCGAGGAACGCGACACCTGAGCCGAGAACAGTCGCGGTGATGATCCAGCGGCCCGCGGCACTCCCGTAGCGCACCCCGGCCGCCGACGGCGCGGCGCGGCTCAGCTGGGCAGGCTCGGGGTCAGTCGTTGCCGCGCGTCCGGAACCAACGCCGGCGGCGCGGCGCCGTCGCCACGGTGATGCGCTCGGACTCCTCGGCCTGACGCCGGGTGTCGGCGAGATCACGTTCGCGCTCGGCGAGCTCTCGCTCCTTGGCGGCGAGAACGCGGTCCTTCTCCGCCTGGGCCGCGGCGTGTTCCGCACGCGCGGTCTGCAACTCCATCTGCAGCTGCTTGACCATGGTCTGGCGGGCGGTCAGCTCGCCCTGGAAGCGCTGACGCTGCTCAGTGTAGATGCGCTGCTCGAGGGTGCGCTCCCAGCGGTCGAGCAGGCCGGCGACGAGGTCGCGGGCGTCGAGAGACATCGACGCGACGTCCGTGCGCGGGCCACCTGCCCCGGCATCGATGAGACCGTGCTGCGGTGCACGGCGGCGCTCGCGGAACTCCGGGGCGTCGGTCGGGGCGGAGGCCGGCTCGGCAGCGACCTGGCCGCTGCCGACCACCTCGGTCTCTTCAGCCTCGTCGGCCGGCGGCGGTTCAGCCTGCCGAGGAGCGGCGTCTTCGGCCTCCTCGACCACATCCGCGTGCCCCTCGGATTTGATCCACACCGGTGGCTCCTGCGGCTCGAGCGGGCGGCTTGACCATGCCGGCGTTGACGGCTCCTGCGCCGTCCAAACCGCACCGTCGGACCCCTGGGCCGAATCAGTGGCGGGCTGGTCCTCGCGGCGCCAGGCGGAGGCGTCGGCGATGTCCAGCGCGTCCTCTCCCTCAGGATGGACCCCCGGGTTGAACGCGGACGCGATCGCTCGCTCCACCCCGCGCGAGCCGGCCTCATCGAACACGTTGATCCCGTCGGGCTCGTCGTCGGGGTCGTCGTGGTGGTGGCCGGGGTCGTCGCCGTTGAGGTCCTCTGTCTCGATACCCAGGTCGCTGAGACGCAGGGCGTAGTGCATGCCGTCGTCGCGCTCGACACGCTGCGAGGGCACGTCCCCCGCTTCGACGCGGCGCAACAGCACGGACAGCGGCAGACCAAGCCGTTCGGCGACCTCCTCGGCGAGGAGGTACGGCTCGGTGTCGGTCACGTGTTCGGACATCTCAGCGCCACCAACCGGATCAAACGCGGGCCGTAAGAGTAGGCGATCACCTGAACAGCTGTCGGATCATCAGCGCCCGATCACCTCCACGGCGTAGCGCGAATTGTCGGTGAGCAAGGTGATCGCCCCGCCGCCGTCGGTGATGACGGCGCGGATCGGCGACGTGATGAACACGTCGGGTGCCTCGTCATGTTCGGCGACGCTGCGGCGCACGCTGTAGGGCATGCCGGGGGTCGGTGACTGCAGCTCGTCGCCCTCGACGACGTGCCCGTCATCGAGCATCACCGGGCGGCCGTCCCTGGTCGACACCTTGCGGACGCGGACGTGCTCAGCCACCGGGTGAGGATAGCCCGAAGCACGGACGCCGCCGTGCCCGCTGCCTCAGCGACTCTTGCGCCGCGGGGTGGTTCCCGAGCGCCGCGATTTCGACTTGGGCTTGGCCCAGCCGGTGCCGCGCTTGGCACCGGGCGCCCTCTTGGGCCCGGCCGACCCCTTGGGCCCGGGGGACCGCTTGGGACCCGCATTGGCGCGTGGGCCTGCGGTGCTGCTGCGAACTCCGGGGCGCGCCGCCCGCGTCCCGGTGCGCACCGGCTTGCCGGCGATGCTGCGGGCGGTCCGCCCCGGGGCTGCCGCACCGCGGCCTCGCTCACGTGCCCACAGCTTGTCGATCTCGGCGGCGAGGCGATGAACCTCAGCGCGCAGGTCGATGAGCTCGTGGCGAAGCCCCGCGGTCGATTCCACACGTGGCTCGGGAGCGCCGCGGAAGGGGCGGAACTCGCCTGCCGGGCCGACGCCGGGGTCGGCGGGGAGGGCGAAGGGGCGCGCCGGCGGACGGCCCGCGCGGGTCGACAGCTTCTTGCCGGTCCGCGTCGGTTTGCGTTCGCTCGGCTTCTTGCCGCCTCGTGGTGCCGGCATTCCGTCAACTCCCTGTATCGGTTGGGCCGCGTGATCGTAGCCGATGGACGCCTGATGGCCCGCGGGCAGCAATGTTACCGTCATGTCTGACACGAACCCGGCGGCGTCTCGAGGGCGTGTGGTGTATATTGTTCAGCGCGACGGCGGGTACGTGTATGCCAGGAGGCCGCCCATCAACTCGATGGTGCGGTCGAGCGTTCCTCCCAGCTTGCGCGCCACCGCCGCCGACGCTTCATTGCCCGGCCGGATCAGTGATATCACGTGCGCGTCGAGGTGCTCGTGGGCGACGCGAAGCGCGACGCGCGCTCCCTCGGTGGCGTAGCCCCGTCCCTGGTGGCGCGGGGCGATCACCCAGCCGATCTCGAGCCCCGGCCATCCCTCGGGAAACCACGGCCCCAGCCTGCCGATGAACTCGCCCGTCTCGCGAAGCTCGACCGCCCAGTGGCTGAAGCCGCGCAATGCCCATGCTCCGGCGTGCATCGCCATGTGGCGCCAAGCGTCATCACGTCCGAGGGTAAGGCCGTCGCCGAGGAAGCGCACCACGGCCGGGTCCGCGAGCAACTCCGCGTAGGCGTCGAGGTCGCTGTCGCGCCACTGCCGGAGCAACAGCCGCTCAGTCTCCAGCTGCGGCGGAACGCGCGGTCCGGTTACGACAGTTGCGTTCAGCGGTCGCGCTCCACCGTCGCCAGACGCGCGTGTGCGGCCGCCAGCCTTGCCACCGGCACCCGGTATGGCGAGCACGACACGTAGTCCAGCCCCAGCTCCTCGCAGAGCGCGATTGACTCGGGGTCGCCGCCGTGCTCGCCGCAGATGCCGATGGACATGCCCGGGCGGGTCGCCCGGCCCTCATCAACGGCGATCCGCATCAGCCTGCCGACGCCGTTCCGGTCGATGGTCTCGAACGGGTTGGCCGGCAGGATCTTCTCTTCCACGTACCGGAGCAGGAACTTGCCCTCTGCGTCATCACGCGAGTAGCCGAACGTCGTCTGGGTCAGGTCGTTGGTTCCGAAGGAGAAGAACTCCGCGTCCTCGGCGATCTCCCCTGCCGTCAGCGCCGCGCGCGGCAGCTCGATCATGGTGCCGAACTTGTAGTCCACCTTGGACTTCGACTCGTCGAGCACAGTCCGCACTGTTTCCTCGAGGTAGCGCCGCGTGCGGCGCAGCTCCTCGAGCGTCCCAACCAGCGGGATCATGATCTCGGGGTGCACGTCGACGCGTTCCTTGCGCAGCTGCACCGACGCCTCGATGATCGCACGCACCTGCATCTCGATGATCTCGGGGAACATCAGGCCGAGCCTGCAGCCGCGCATGCCCAGCATCGGGTTCTGCTCATGCAGACGGCGCACCGCCTCGAGCATGGTCGCGCTCTTCCGCCACGTCTTCTCCTGCTGGCCGCGCGCCTGCGCAGCGGTGACCTCGACAAGCAGGTCCTCGAGAGACGGGAGGAACTCATGCAGCGGCGGGTCGATGAGACGGATCACCACCGGCAATCCTTTCATCGCCTTGAGGATGCCGTAGAAGTCGTCGCGCTGGAAGGGCAGGAGCTTGGCCAGCTGAGCGCGCCTCTCCTTCTCTGTCTCGGCCAGGATCATCGTCTGGACGATGGGCAGCCGCGACTGCTCCATGAACATGTGCTCGGTGCGGCAGAGGCCGATGCCCTGGGCGCCGAACTCACGCGCGAGGACTGCATCGTGCGGGTAGTCGCCGTTGGCCCAGACCTGCATGCGCCGGAAACCGTCAGCCCACTCGAGTAGTTGCTTCAACTCGCCGTCAATCTTCTTCGGTTCGATCATCGGCACCTGCCCGGCGATGACCCGCCCAGTGCTTCCGTCGAGGGTGAAGAAATCCCCCTCCTTCACGGTTGTTCCGGTTGCGGTGAACTCCCTCTTGTCAAGGTCAACGACGACGGCCTCCGCCCCCACGACGCATGGCTTCCCCATGCCGCGTGCGACCACGGCTGCGTGCGAGCTGCTGCCGCCGCGCGAGGTCAGTACACCCTGAGCAGCAATCATGCCGTGTACGTCGTCCGGGTTGGTCTCGACGCGTACCAGGATCACCTTCTCCCCGCTGGCCGCGAGTGCCTCGGCGCGGTTGGCATCGAACACGGCCTTGCCATAGGCAGCTCCAGGCGAAGCTGCGAGTCCGGTGGCGAGCACCTCGACCTTGGCGCTGGGGTCCAGCCGCGTGTGCAGGAGTTGGTCGACCTGGGACGGTTCCACCCTCATCACGGCTTCCTTCCTGGTGATGAGGCGCTCGTGCACCATGTCAACTGCGATCTTCACAGCCGCTTGCGCCGTGCGTTTGCCGCTGCGCGTCTGCAGCATGTACAGGTGCCCGCGCTCGACTGTGAACTCCATATCCTGGACGTCGCGGTAGTGCTTTTCCAACCGCTTGGCGATGCGAGCGAACTGAGCGTAGGCCTTGGGGAGGTCGTCCGCCATCGCGCTTATCGGCTTGGGCGTCCGAGTGCCGGCGACGACATCCTCGCCCTGAGCATTGGTGAGGTATTCGCCCCATAGTTTGTGTTCCCCCGTCGACGGGTCGCGCGTAAACGCGACGCCGGTGCCGGAGTCGTCGCCCATGTTGCCGAAGACCATCGACTGCACGTTGACCGCGGTCCCCAGGTTGTGGGGGATCTTGTTGAAATTGCGGTAGTCGACAGCACGTTTGTTGTTCCAGGATGAGAACACTGCGCCGATCGCCTCGCGGAGCTGATCCATGGGCTCCGCGGGAAACTCCACGCCGGCGCGCTTGCGCACAAGCTGGCGATAGCGTTCGATGACCTCGTCGAGGGCGGCCGGCTTGAGGTCGGCGTCGGTGCGCGCCTTGACCTTCTTCTTGACGGCATCGAGCTCGCGCTCGAACAGGTCGCCGTCCGTGTCGAGCACGATCTTGCTGAACAGCTGGATGAAGCGGCGGTATGAGTCCTTGGCGAAACGCTCATCGCCGGTGAGCTCGGTCAGTCCGCGCAGCGTCTGCGCGTTGAGCCCGAGGTTGAGGACTGTGTCCATCATCCCCGGCATGGAGAACTTGGCGCCGCTGCGCACGCTCACAAGCAGCGGGTTGCGTGGGTCGCCGAACTCCTTGCCGGTCTTGCGCTCTGTCTCGCGCAGTGCGGCGCGCACCTGCTCCCACATGCCCTTGGGGAACTTCTGGCCGTTCTCGTAGAACGCGTTGCACGCCTCGGTGGTGATGGTGAACCCCGGGGGCACAGGCAGACCCGCCCGGGTCATCTCGGCGACGCCGGCGCCCTTGCCACCGAGCAGGTCGCGCATCGACGCGTCACCCTCCTCGAAGAGGTACACCCACTTGTGTGCGGTGGTGCGGGTCCGCGCTCCGGTGGCGCCGGCCCCGGGTTTCGCCGGGGCACTGCGGTGCGAGGAGACGGCGGTCGTGGGGACGGACTTTTCGCGCGGCGTGGAGGGTGCGCGGCGTGCGCGGGGGCTGCGGGTGCCCGTGGGCATGGAGAGACCTCATAACGTCATCTGGCTGCTGGCAACTGCGCGCGAGCGTAGCACTCGATCTCAGCGCGCTGGGGCGGCGCCGGCCCACCGGCTGACCCCACGTCCTGGGACCGGCGCAATCGAGGCGGCCGACAGCGCAGAATCCGCGCCGTGAGGATTGCCGGCTACGGGTGGGTCCGCGACCTTCCCGACCACCGCGACCGTTACTGGCAGGCGCCTCCGCTGGCGTCAGCCCTGCTGCCCGCATCCGTCGATCTGCGCCCCCAGTGCCCGCCCGTCTACGACCAGGGACAGCTCGGTTCGTGCACCGCCAATGCCATCGCCGGGGCGATGCAATTCGACGAGATCCGTTCCGGCATCGCGCCCACCTGGATTCCCTCGCGGCTCTTCATCTACTACATCGAGCGCGTCCTCGAGGGCACCGTCGACAGCGACAGCGGCGCGCAACTCCGTGACGGCATCAAGGCGATCGCGGCGGACGGGGTATGTCCCGAGACCGACTGGCCGTACGACGTCAGCAGGTTCGCTGAACGACCACCGGGGAGCAGGCGTTCAGCGACGCGGTGCGCGACCGTGTCGGCAGCTACCAGCGGGTGACCCAGTCGCTTGCCCAGCTGAAGACATGCATCGTCTCGCGCTTCACATTCGTGTTCGGCTTCACCGTGTTCAGCTCGTTCGAGTCGCCAGAGGTGGCGGGCACCGGCGTGATCCCGCTGCCGCAGCCGTCGGAGAGCCCGGTCGGCGGCCACGCGGTCGTGTGCGTGGGCTACGACGATGCCCGGCAGGCGTTCATCATCCGCAACTCGTGGGGTGCGGAATGGGGCGGCGCCGGCTATGGATACATGCCCTTTCGCGTACATGCTCGACGCCGGCCTCGCCGCTGACTTCTGGACGATTCGCGCAGCGCCGGGCGGCCCACCGTTGCGGATTCGGCACACGGGGTCGGCGAGCCAGCGGGCCGAGGACGACGATTAGCCGGCGGCGGCTGAGGTCCGGTGGTTTCGGTCACGCCCGGTGCAGGTGTTAGCGTCAGCCGGTGGACAGTCCGGCGCGCATCGTCGTGCTCCCTGGTGACGGCGTCGGCCCTGAGGTCACGCGTGCCGCCGTGGATGTGCTCCGCGCGGCCGGCGACATGCACCACCTCCGCATCGACATCGAGGAGCGCAACGTGGGCGGCGCCGCCATCGACGCCGAGGGAGCGCCCATCTCGGTCGAGACTTTCACCGCGTGCGCCGACGCGACCGCGATTCTCTTCGGCGCCACCGGTTCGCCGCGATGGGACCACCTCACCGGTGACGCGCGCCCCGGCTCGTCGCTGATCCGGCTCCGCCGAGCCCTGCAGCTGTGCGTCAACCTTCGACCCGTACGGGTTCATCGGGGGCTCGAACACCGCACCACGCTGCGCGCGGAGATCGTCGCCGGCTGCGACATCGTCGTGGTGCGCGAGCTCGCCGGCGGCATCTACTACGGCGGGAGCGGCCGCTCGGGGAGCGGTGCCGACGAGTGTGCCTTCGACACCATGGCGTACTCGCGTGGCGAGATCGAGCGCGTCGCGCGACCCGCCTTCGAGCTGGCACTGCGCCGCAGCCGCGGTCTCGTCTCCGTCGACAAGGCCAACGTGCTCACCAGCGGCCGGTTCTGGCGCGAGGTGGTCAGCGACGTCGCCCGCGAGTATCCCGACGTCAGGCTCGAGCACGCGCTGGTCGACAGTTTCGCTCTGCGGCTGGTGCAACGACCGCGTGGCCTCGACGTGATCCTCGCCGAGAACCTCTTCGGAGACATCCTCAGCGACGAGGCCGCTGCGCTCTCCGGCTCGATCGGCTTGCTTCCGTCGGCCAGCCTGCCCGGCGCGGGACACTTCGGCCCGGCGCTGTACGAGCCCGTCCATGGCAGCGCACCCGACATCGCGGGGCGCGGGATCGCCAACCCGGTCGGCGCGATCCTGAGCGTCGCGCTGATGCTGGAGCACTCACTGGGCAGTCCTCCGGCAGCTGCCGCGGTCCGCGCAGCGGTCGACGCGGTGATCGCCGCGGGCGTGCTCACCCGCGATCTCGGCGGAACAGCGACGACCGACGGGGTGGCCGTGGCGGTGATCGCCGCGCTCCCCGTCTGAGCATTTCTTCGGGTGCGCGTGGGCTTTCGGGGCCGGATAAGCTTCCCAGGGGGATCGTCGGTCCCGTAAGGGGAACCACGTGCGGTATCGGATCCGTGTGCGCGGCGGCGGTCTGGCTCTCGTGGTGATCGCAGCCGCGGTAGGGGCGGTCGTGGTCAGTTCGCGAGCTGCCGGGGCACGTGTCGTTCAAGGGGCCGCGGTGAAGATCGAGCAATCGCCAAACGCCGCCTGCCCGACAGCTCCCGTGCTCGAGTATTGCTTCGACCCGGCGAGCGTCAGGGTCCCAGCGGGGGCGATGGTGACCTGGACGAACGACACCGGCGGGGCCGTCAAGCTGGCGCGGTGCAAGCTCAGCGCGTGCAACGTTCAGGACGGAACAGGTGGGGGCGATGCGGGCTTCGGCTCCATGATCCCAGGCGGGGGTCAGTACAGCTTCACGTTCGTGAACCCGGGCGACTACCACTACTACTGCAGCAACGGAGGCACGACCAATATGCCCGGCGAGGTGATCGCCGCCGCCAGCCCCACTCCCAGCCCGGTCCAGCTCTCCCTGGGACCGGTCACAGCACCATCGAGCACACCGACTCCGGCTCCGACCCCCAGCCCCACACCGAGCCCAACACCAACGCCGACGGACACCCCGCAGGCCGTCGCGGTCGCCACGCCCAACTCCGACACGCCGTCCGCCCCCGCGCTGTTCCCGCTGGCGACCGACGGCAATTCCGGCAGCGGCCCACCGCTGGTGATCATCGTGCTGGTCATGCTCACGCTCGTCGCCATCGGCGGCGGCGTGCTGTCCTTCCGCCTCCTCCGACAGTAGCGCCGGCGCGCCGGCCGCCCACGGTCACATTCGTATTCCCGTGCGACGAGCGGTTGACGAAAACCCCGGACGTCCCGTACCCTGCGTGTCAATTCATGCAGATGTCGCACGTCGTCCGCAAATCGATGGCACGGTCGTTCCCCGCCGGGAAACCTGACGTGCCCTGCGACTCCGCTCGCTGAGCCCAAGCTCAGCCGGCAACTCCGAGCACTGAAGGGGACCCTGCGGGGTCCTCTTTTTTTGTCTCCCGACGACGAACATCCATCTCCACACACGGATCCATCACATGACCATCGAGCGCCTGTCGATCATCGAGTCGACCCTCCGCGAGGGCGAGCAGTTCGCCGCCGCGCACTTCACGCCGTTGCAGAGACGGCAGATCGCTCAAGCCGTCGACGAGTTCGGCGTCGAGTACATCGAGGTCACCACGCCGGTGGCGTCGGCACTGGCCCAGCAGTCGTGTCGTGAGATCGCCGCGCTGCCGCTGCGCGCCACCGTGCTCACCCATACCCGCTGCGTCGCCGACGATGTGCGCCTGGCCGTCGATTGCGGCGTGGGCGGCGTCGATCTCCTCTTCGGCACGTCGGAGTGGCTGCGCTCCCACTCGCATGGCCTTCGCATCGGCGAGATCATCGAAGCCGCCGCCGAATGCGTCGAGCTGGTCCGCGGCGCCGGGCTGGAGGTGCGCTTCAGCTGCGAGGATTCCTTCCGCTCGGACCCCGCCGACGTGCTCCGTATCCACGCTGCCGTTGCTGAGCTCGGCGTCGACCGTGTCGGCATCGCTGACACGGTGGGCATCGCCACGCCGGCACAGGTGACCCGGCTGATCACCCAGCTGCGCGACGTCGTCAACTGCGACATCGAGTTCCACGCCCACAACGACACCGGCTGCGCGGTGGCCAACGCGCTCGCGGCACTGGAGGCCGGGGCGACCCACGTCGACACCACCGTCCTCGGCATCGGCGAGCGCAACGGCATCGTCTCGCTGTCCGGGCTGATCGCCCGCCTCCACACCGTGCAGCCCGACCTCGTCGAGCACTACGCGCTCCACCGGCTGGCGGCGCTCGACGCCATGGTGGCGACCATCCTCGGCATCGAGATTCCCTTCAGCGCGCCGATCACCGCGCCGTTCGCCTTCCACCACAAGGCGGGCATCCACACCAAGGCCGTCCTCAGCGACCCGCACAGCTACGAACCGTTCGCGCCCGAACCATTCGGCATCGAACGACGCCTCCTGGTCGCCCACGAGCTGGTCGGACGGAACGCGGTCCGCGCCCGGGCTGCCTCGCTCGGGATCACCGGCGACGACGACTGGCTGGTCCGCGTCACCGCGGAGGTGAAGCGTCATGCCGGCGAACGAGTCCTGCACGACGATGATGTCGACGAGCTGCTGCGCGCCTCGGCAGGGCGCTGACCATGGGAACGCTTGTCGAGGAGATCATCGGCAACCGGGTCGGTCGCCAGGTGACCGCGGGCGACACCGTGGTGGCGCCCGTTGATTGCGCTTTCGCGCACGACGTGACCGCTCCACTGGCGATCGAGGCATTCGAGCGCATGGAGATGCCGCTGCACGACCCGCAGCGGGTGGTGCTCGTCTTCGACCACGTCATGCCCGCCGCCACTGTCGCCGCGGCGGAGCTGCACCAGCGCATCCGCCGCTTCGCCACCGACCACGCCGTGCGCAACCTGTTCGCCGAGGGGATCTGCCACATCATCATGGTCGAGCGGGGATTCGCGCGGCCCGGCGGCATCGTGGTCGGCGCCGACTCGCACAGCACCACCTACGGGGCGCTCGGCTGCTTCTCCACCGGGATGGGCAGCACCGACGTCGGGGTCATCCTGGCAACCGGGCGCACCTGGTTCAGGGTGCCGCAGACGTTGCGCATCGAGGTGACCGGCGAGCTCGCGCAGCCTCTGACCGCCAAGGATGTCGCCCTGCACGTTCTCGGCAGGATCGGTGGCGACGGCGCCGACTACATGGCAATCGAGTGGGGCGGAGAAACGGTCGAGCGAATGACGCTCGACCAGCGCCTCACCCTGGCCAACCTCAGCGCTGACATGGGCGCCAAGGCGGGGCTCTGCGACGTGGATACCACCACCCTGCGGGGAAGAACGGGCGAGGACGGCGTCCCGGTTCCCCGCCGGCATTCGCCGCGGTACGCGGAGACTTTGCACGTCGATGTCGACGGCCTGCAACCGCAGGTGGCGGTGCCGCCGGCGGCCGACAATGTCCACGACATCGCCGACGTCGCGGGCACACCCATCGACGAGGTGTATATCGGCAGCTGCACCAACGGACGCCTCGAGGACATCGAGGTCATCGCTTCGTACCTTGCGGGCCACACGGTGCATTCCAACACGCGCACCGTCGTGGTTCCGGCGTCGCGGCGTATCTACACGGAGGCGCTTCGGCGAGGCTGGATCGAGGTGATCATCGAAGCCGGAGCGCTGGTGATGAACCCGGGCTGCGGCCCGTGCCTGGGTCGTCAACACGGCGTCGTCGCGGCCGGAGAGCGCGTGGTGTCCACCAGCAATCGCAACTACCCGGGGCGCATGGGCAGCCCCGACGCTGAGATCTACCTCACCAGCCCCGCCGTTGCCGCGGCCACCGCGATCGCGGGCTGCATCACCGACCCGAGGAGGACGCACTGATGGGACGCGCCTGGGTGCTCGGCGACGGCGTCTCCACCGACGCGATCATGCCGGGCCGTTTCAACCTCACCACCGACCCACAGGCGCTGGCCCGCGCGTGCCTGTGCGAGGCACGGCCCGAGTTCGCCGCCACAGTCCAGCCCGGCGACGTGATCGTCGCCGGCCGTAACTTCGGCTGCGGTTCGTCGCGCGAGCACGCACCGGTGTCGATCCGCGCCGCCGGCGTCGTCGCGGTTGTGGCCACCAGCTTTGCGCGCATCTTTGCCCGTAACGCGGTCAACATCGGGCTGCCGGTGATCCGCTGCCCCGAGGCGGTGGCCGCGATCAACGATGGCGACAACGTCGATGTCGACGTCCACAGCGGCATCGTGAGCGCCGGAGCGCGACGGTGGTCCGGCGAGGCGCCCTCCCCGCTGGCGATCCGCATCGCCGAGGCGGGCGGCCTCGTCGAGCTGGTGCGCAGCGCCGGCTGGGCGGCCCTGGAGGAGAGCGCATGACAGCACCGTGTCCCGAGTGCGACGCGCCGGTCCCGCTCGACGCGGAGACGGTGATCGGCGAGGTGGTTCCCTGTCCTGACTGCAGCGCCGACCTCGAGGTGATCGGGCTGCAGCCGCCGGTGCTTGTGCTGGCGCCCCCCGAGGAGGAGGACTGGGGTGAGTGAGGTGCGGGTCGCGATGCTGGCGTCGCGCGTCCGCGTCGAGGAGAAGATGATCCTCGAGGCCTTCGCGCGACGCCACCTCGACGTCGAGGTCGTCGATGTCCGCGCGCTGGTGGTCGATACCCACGTGCCGGTTCGCGACTGGGACGTGGTGCTGGACAGGTGCGTGCAGCAGTCGCACGCCCTTGCCGCGCTGCGACTCCTCGAGGACCGCGGCGTGGTCACCGTCAATGCGCACAGGGTCGTCGCCAACTGCGCCGACAAGGTGGTGACCACGTCTCTGCTGTCCGCCGCCGACATCCCGGTGCCGCGAACCGTCATCGCCTTCTCGGTGGAGAGCGCGCTGGCGGCCATCGAGACCGTCGGTTACCCCGCGGTGCTCAAGCCACCGGTCGGCTCCTGGGGACGGCTGCTCGCCCGGGTCAACGACCGCGACGCTGCCGAGGCGCTGCTCGACCACAAGGCGACGCTCGGCTCCGTCGCTCACCAGGTCTTCTACGTGCAGGAGCATGTGGCCAAGCCGGGCCGGGACATTCGCGCCTTCGTCGCCGGCGGCGAGGTGATCTGCGCCATCGATCGCCTCTCCGACCATTGGATCACCAACACCGCGAAGGGAGCGACCACGCGGAACCGCCCGGTCACCGCGGCCATCGCCGAGGTGACCCTTCGCGCGGCGGCGGCGGTCGGCGGCGGCGTGCTCGCCGTTGACCTGCTCGAGGACGGCGACCGACTCCTGGTCAGCGAGGTCAACCACACCATGGAGTTCCGCAACTCGGTGGACGTCACCGGCGTCGACATCGCCGACCGCATCGCCGCCCACACCCTGGACGCGGCGCGCGATGGCGGTGCGCGGCAGAGCGTGCTCACGGCTGTCTGCGCATGAGCGTCGTCATCACCACCGGCCTCGAGCCGCTCGCCCTGCTGAACGATCTGGTGCGTATCCCCTCGGTCACCGGCGACGTCGACGCGGCTGCCGCGCGCCTGCTCGAGGTGGTCGCGGACGCCGGCTTCGACGCGCACCGCGACATCGCCGGCAACGTCGTGATGACCTGGGGCGAGGGGGCGGCCGATGACGAGATCCTCTTGCTCGGTCACCTCGACACAGTGCCCGGGGAGATCGCCGTCCGCCACGATGACGGACGCCTGCACGGACGCGGCACCGTTGACGCCAAGGGCCCGCTCGCCGCCGCGCTCACCGCAGTCTCGCGCCTTCCGCGCAACCCGGGGCGGCGGGTGACGGTAATCGCGGCGTGCGACGAGGAGGGGGCATCGCTGGGGGCGCGTCACCTGTGCAGCCGCATCGGGCCCACCCACCTCGTCGTACTCGAGCCGAGCGGCTGGGACACGGTCACCACCGCATACCGCGGCTGCGTGCGTGTCACCGTCACCGTGCGCCGATCGACCACACACCATGCCGGTCCGTTCGCCGGGGCCGCCGACGTGCTGGTGGCGCTGCTGGGCGACGCGCAGCGCGCACTGCACCGCGACGCTGAACGCGCCGTCGACCGTGTGCAGATGCGCGTCAACGCCCTGAACACCCACGAGGACGGCAGCAGCGAGCGCGCTGACGCGGCGATCGAGGTGCGGATTCCCGGTGGGGTCGCCGTCGACGCCATCCTCGCGCAACTGTCCGGGTTGCTCGGCGATGCGCACCTGAAGGTCGTGTCCGCGTGTGAGCCCGTCGCGGTCTCGCGCGGCAACCCGGTCGCTCGTGCGCTGGCCCGCGCCATCACAGTCGCCGGTGGCCGACCACGCTACACCACCAAGACCGGGACCTCGGACCTCAACGTGGTGCTCCCCGCCTGGGGGTGCGCCGCTGCCGTCTACGGCCCCGGGGACTGCAGCCTCGACCACACCCCGCGCGAGTCGATCGACGTCGGCGAACTGCGTCGCGGTGCTGACGTCCTCGAGGCGGCCGTGCGGTCGCTGCGGTGAACCGCCTGCGGGCCGTTGTCGTCGGCGCCGCCGGGTACACGGGCGGCGAGCTGCTCAGGCTGCTGCTCCGCCACCCGCACGTGGACGTCGTTGCAGCCACGAGCGAGCGGTTGGCCGGGGCCTACATGCACCACACCCACCCTGTGCTGCGCGGGCGCACTGCGCTGCGATTCAGCACGCCGGCGGACCTGCCGGCCTGCGACGTCATCTTCAGCGCGCTCCCCCACGCGCACACCGAGGCAAGCATCGAGACACTGCGCGCGTCCGCGCCCCTGGTGATCGACCTCTCGGCCGACTTCCGCCTGCGTGAGGCGACGGATTACCAGCGCTGGTATGGCCGCGAACATTCTCGCCCGGACCTCCTCGGGCGCGCTGTCTATGCGCTGCCCGAGATCGACCGGCCTCGGATTCGTGATGCGGAGCTGCTCGCCACCGGGGGTTGTGTCGCCACCGCCGCCATCCTCGCGCTGCTGCCCCTGGCGCGCGCCGGCGTGGTCGACACCGCGCAGCACGTGGTGGTCGACGCCAAGGTGGGGTCGTCGGCGGCGGGCGCCCAGCCGGGTGCGTCGTCACATCACCCTCACCGCAGCGGCACGATGCGCTCCTTCGCACCGACCGGCCACCGCCACACCGCCGAGGTGGTCCAGGAAACGGGGCTGGCCAACGTGGCGCTCTCTGTGACCGCTGTGGGGGCGGTGCGCGGCGTGCTCGTCACCGCCCATGTGCCCCTCAAGGACGACGCGGTCGATGACCGCCGGCTCCGTGCCATCTTCCGCGAGGCGTATGCGGCTGAGCCATTCGTGCGCGTCGTGCACGAGGCCAGGGGAATCCACCGCCATCCCGAGCCGAAGCTGCTCTCTGGCACGAACATCTGCGAGGTGGGCTTCGAACGCGACAGCCACGCGCCGCGCGCGGCCATCCTCGCGGCCATCGACAACCTCGGCAAGGGCAGTGCCGGCCAGGCCGTCCACGCGCTCAACGTCCACGCCGGCCTCGACGAGTGCAGCGGCATCGACTTTCCGGGGCTGTATCCGATATGAGCCGCGACGTGCTGGTCATCAAGATCGGCGGCAGCCTGACCGACCCGGCACGACTGCTCGACGACATCGCCGTGCACAACTCGCCGATCGTCGTGGTCCACGGCGCGCATCGTGTGCTCGACGATCTCGGCGAGCGCCTCGGCCATCCGCCACGGTTCGTGCTGTCGGCGTACGGCGCCACCAGCCGCTATACCGACGCCATTGCGATGGACCACTTCCTGATGGCGTACTGCGGGCTCGTCAACAAGAGATTGGTCGAACAGCTGCAGCGGCGCGGCGTGCGCGCCGCCGGTCTTGCCGCCATGGACGGCGGCATGGTCAGCGGACGCCGTCGCGCTGATGTGCGCATCCGCGAGCGCGGCCGCACGGTGGTGCTCCACGGCGACCACGCCGGCAGCATCGAGCGCGTCGACACCACGTTGATCTGGGCCCTCCTCGACGCCCGGTGCACGCCGGTGATCTGCCCGCCCGCGCTCGGACACGATGGGTCGCCGATCAACGTCGACGGGGACCGCCTGGCCGCGGAGTTGGCGGTCACGCTCGGCGCGCGACGGCTGATCATCCTTTCCGACACCGTGGGCTTCCTTGTCGACCCCGACGATCCCGCCAGCGCGGTTGCGCACGGCTCACTCGATGGCTTCGAGCAGCTGCGCGGGTCGGCGCGAGGTCGCGCACGCGCCAAGCTTGCCGGCGTGGAGCGCGCGCTGCGCGGCGGCGTCCACGCGGTCGGACTCTGCGACGGGCGCGGCGACCGTCCGCTGCACCGCGCCCTCGGCGGCGCGGGCAGCTGGTTCACCGCCGACGCGGCCGTGGCGTCGCGATGACGGCGGCGACGGCACGCACAGGCGCGCAGCCGGGGATGCGCAGCATGGCGCTGCTGGCCGGCCGAGGAATCGACCTGGTTCGCGGCCGGGGCAGCACCCTGGTCGACAGTGAAGGTCGCCACTACGTTGACCTGGTCAGCAACTACGGCGTCAATCTGCTCGGCCACGCTCATCCCGCCGTCAACGCGGCGATCGCCGAACAATCAGCGCTCCTGGCCAACGCGCACCAGTCCTTCGGCAGCCCGGTGCGCGACGACTTCCTCGCCGTTCTCGAGACGCTGGTGCCGAGTGAGCTGAGCCGCGTGTGTTTCGTCAACTCGGGAAGCGAGGCCGTGGAGGTGGCGATCAAGCTGGCCCGGGCGGCCACCGGGCGGGCTCGCATCGTGGCCATGTATGGCGGTTACCACGGGCGCACCTACGGCGCCCTGAGCTTGACCGCGCAGCCGGCATACCGCGACCCCTTTGCCCCGCTGCTGCCCGGCATCCGCCACGTCGCGTACGACAACGTCGCAGCGCTCGACGCCGTCCTCGACGAAAGTGTCGCCGCCGTTGTCCTCGAGCCGATCCAGGGCGAGTCGGGCGTGCGCGTCCCCGCCGACGGCTACCTGCGCGAGGTTCGCCAGCGCTGCTCCGCGATGGGCACGCTGCTCGTCGCCGATGAGGTGCAGACCGGCTTCCGCACCGGGGACGTTCTGGCCTGCGGCCACGACGGCGTGGTTCCCGACGTGCTCTGCCTCGGCAAGGGCATCGCCAACGGCCTGCCCATGGGCGTGACGGTTTGCACGGAGGCTGTCGCCGACGGCATGCCGCGCGGTGGCCACGGCAGCACGTTCGCCGGCAGCCCGCTGGTGTGTGCCGCCGGGGCGGCGACGCTGCGGACGCTGGCCGACACCGCCCTGCATGCCCGCGTCGGCGCGTTGGGGCGCGAGGCCGTCGAGCGGCTCGGCGCCGTCCCGGCGGCGAGGGTGCGTGCGGTGCGTGGTCGCGGCCTGATGATCGGTATCGAGCTCCGTGTCCCGGTCACGCCGCTGGTCATGGAGCTGCAGGCGCGGGGCGTGCTGGTGCTGGCCGCGGGACGCACCGTGATCCGCCTGCTGCCGCCGCTGGTCATCGACGACCGCGTCTGGCGCGATGCTCTCGACGTCGTCGCTGAGGTCGTCGGCGGCGCCTGACGGCGTGTGCTGCGTGCCCGCGGACCCTGCAGCTAGACGGCAAGCACCTCGACGCTGCCCTTGCGCACCCGCGAGGGGAGCCGGGGAAGGGGCGGCAGGGGCAGCGCGTACCCCTGGAAGAGGACCGAGCCGTCGAGCCCGAACGACGTGTTGTGGCAGGGGCAGTCAAGGCGTCCCGCCGTGCGGTTGAAGGTGACGATACAACCGAGGTGCGTGCAACTCGCCGACAGCGCTTCGATGACGCCGCCCCGGTTGACGACCAGGCCCTCGATGGCGCCCGTGCTGAACCGCACCGCGGTGCCCGACGGCACCGCGTCCAGGGTGGCCACAGCGATCCAGCGGCCGTTATCGGCCACCAGCTGGGGCGCCGGCTGCGGCGTGCCCGGGGCCCCCTGTCCTTCGATGAGCTTTTCCCCGACCACGCCCGCCGCAGCGGCGGCGACAGCCACGCCACCCCCGACAAGCAGCCGGCGGCGCGACAGGCCGCGCTCGGGGAGGACGGCACCCTGGGTCTCGACGGCGAGACGCCGGTGCAAGTCGTCGACAAAGCGCTGGTCGGGCATCCCGGCCCCTGGCGCTGCGGCGCGCAAGTCGATGGCGGCGCGGAGCACGTCCGCGTCCTTCTCCCGGCCACGGAGGTGGCGGGGGCTGCGGTCGCGCAGAAGGGCGTCGACCCAGCGGTTGATCCGGCGGCTGTCCCTGCTCACAGGTCCATCTCCTTGCCGAGCTCGGCGGCCCGGCGGAGCGCGCGGTGCTGCAGGACCCGCGCATTGGCGGCGCTGACCCCCATCGCCGCGGCAGCGCTGCGCACTGAATGCAGCTCGAGGAATCGCAGCGTCAGGATGCGGCGGTAGTTGGCCGGAAGCAGGTCGAGCAGCCGCTGGATCCCCGGCATCGGGTCGACGGCGCTTTCGTTGTCATCAGGGGCCGCAGCCGGTGTCAGGTTCTCGTCGATCGCAGTGACCTGGATGCCGAGGCGGCGGCGCCAGTGGTCGGCGAGCACGGTGCGGGTGGTCGCGACCAGGTACGCATGCGCCTCACCCGGCGAGCTGGCGGGACGGATGTGCGGCAGGGCCGACAGGAAGACCTGGGAGGTGAGGTCCTCCGCGTCGGCGCGGTTGCCGACCTTGGAGTAGAGGAGCCGATAGATCGAGATGATATTCCGCCTGTAGATCGTGTCCCAATCGAGTGGACCCGTGGCCGGCAGCAGCAGGAGGCCCGCTTCAGACTGCGCGGACGGACGGGCGGGTTCCACGACTCTCCCTACGGCGCCGGTTACGGTCCTCGGACGACAGGGTACGCCCCGCAGTGGTCGCCGTCGCGTATTGTGATAGTGTGAGTATCAAGTTGAGCGCACGCTGGCTGCGGAGCCATGCGATGGAGTTGATCGCCGTCCTGTGCCTGGGCGGACTCGTGATCGCAGTCAACCCGGCGTCGCTCGGTGGCGTGTTCCGCAGGACCGACGTCGGCCTCCTGCTTCTGATGCTGCCGGTCACGCTCGGCGCCTACCTGGCGCGCGGGCTTGCCTGGTGGTTCACGCTGCGCCAGGTGGGGGTCAGGGTCGACATCCCCCACGCGGTTGCCGTCGAGTTCGCCGGTCAGAGCATGGTCTTCATGCCGACGGGTGACCTGGCCCGCATCAAGCTCATCAAGGAGGTGACCGGGACCCGCCGCGGCGCGGGCGCCTTGACCGCCACGATCGCCTTGCAGGAGCTGCTCTTGATGACCCTGATGGGCCTCGGTGTCCTGCCGCGGATCGCGTCCCACCCGGATGTCGCGCTGCTGGTGCTGGTCATGGTGACCGTCCACCTGCTCATCCTCGTCGTCATCGCGTGGCGCCCCGCGTACGACTGGGCGATACGGACGGTGGAAAGGGTGAGGCTGTTGCGCCGGTTCGACTCGCAACTTCGCTCAATCCGTCCGGCTTTCATCGAGCTGTTCCGCGTTCGCGTGATCGTTCCGGTGGTCCTGTGCAACGCTGTCGCTGCGGTGCTGTCCTACCTGCTGTTCTACCTCGCGCTCCACGCCGTGGGACAGACGCAGGTGAGCTTCACCGCGGCAGCGTTCGTGCTGGCACTGAGCTTCGTCATCGCCGGCATCAGCCTGATCCCGGGCGGAGTGGGGCCCTTCGAGGGCCTACTCACCGTGCTGATGATCGCCAACGGGGTGCCGGTCTCCGCCGGCGCCGCCGCGGGACTGCTGTTCCGTGGCTTCAACGACATCCTCATGGCCGGCGTCGGTGGCGTGTTCCTTGTACTGATCCGCAGAGGTCACCTGCGTGAGGAGACACACACCGGCCGATCGCAGCGGCGGCGCCGGCCGCACAGGCAGAAGGCGTCGCGCTCACGCGGCTGATCCTCCGGCCACAGGCTGGCCGCCTCCGGCGATGGCTGCGCCTGTCAGGTCTCCGCTCGCGCCTGCGCGGCGGCCCGCGACGCGGCGAGTTGCTCATCACAGGCTTGCTCGAGTGACTCGATGGGCACCCGGACCTGGGTCATACCGTCGCGTTCGCGGATCGTCACCTTGCCGTCCTCCAGTGACTCGAAGTCAACGGTGATCGCGAGCGGCGTGCCGATCTCGTCCTGGCGGCGGTACCGGCGGCCGATCGACTGCGTCTCGTCGTACTCGGTGCGGAATCGCGGGCGCAGCCGGTGGGCGAGCTGTCGGGCGACCTCGGTCAGCTGCGGCTTCTTGCTCAGCGGCAGCACCGCCACCTGCCACGGCGAGACGTCGGGGTGGAGGCGCAGCACTGTGCGCTTCTCGCCGCGTACCTCCTCCTCGTCCCAGGCGTCCATCAGCATGGTCAGGCAGGCGCGGTCGAGCCCGGCGGCAGGCTCGATGACGAACGGGAGGTAGCGCTCGTTGGTCTCGGTGTCGAAATACGAGAGGTCCCTGCCGCTGGCCTGGGTGTGGCTGCGTAGGTCGTAGTCGGTGCGATCGGCGATGCCCTCCAACTCGCCCCAACCCCAGGGGAAGAGGTACTCGACGTCGCTGGTTGCGGTGCTGTAATGGGACAGCTCGTCCTTCTCGTGGACACGCAGGCGCAGACGTGAGCGACGCACCCCGCAGTCGTACACCCACCACCGCACGCGCTCCGCACACCAGTACATGTGCCACTCGATGTCGGTCCCCGGCTTGCAGAAAAACTCCATCTCCATCTGCTCGAACTCGCGCGTACGGAAGATGGAGTTGCTCGGCGAGATCTCGTTGCGAAACGCCTTGCCCTGCTGCGCGATCCCGAACGGGAGACGTCGCCGCATCGCCTGCACCACCGTGGCGAAGTCGACGAACATCCCCTGGGCGGTCTCAGGCCTCAGGTACACCTGGGCGGCGTCCTCGGCCACAGGGCCGAGGTGGGTACGGAACATCAGGTTGAACTGACGGGCCTCGGTGAGCGGGCCACCGCACTCCGGGCAGCCGGGCGCGTCAGCGGGCTTGCCGTGCTCGCGACGCAGTTCGGCGAGGTGGTCGGCGCGCCAACGCTTACGGCACGCTCCAGTGCAATCGACCAGCGGGTCGGTGAACGTGGCGACGTGGCCGCTGGCAACCCACACCTGCGGGTTCATGATGATCGAGGTCTCGATCGGTTCGATGTCATCGCGCTCGTCCACCATCGCCCGCCACCAGAGGTTGCGAACGTTGCGGCGCATGCGCGCGCCGAGAGGCCCGTAGTCGTAGAGCGCGTTGATGCCCCCATAGATCTCGCTCGAGCCGAAGAAGAAACCGCGCTGCTTACCCAGCGACACCAGCTTCTCGAGCAGGTCGGGTGTGCCGGGATCTGGTTCAGGCATGGGCGGCGAGTGTACCGGCCGTCACGATCACCGGCGCTCGATGGCGCGGAGCACAGCCAGCGATCGCAGCTGCCGGTCGAGGTGCTGGGCGAGCTCGCGCTCGGTGACCGCCTCGAGAGTGGCCAGTGATTGGTCGTCGAGGCGGAGGCGACGATAGAGGTGGCGATCGCCGGTGGCCGCGACACGGAGGATCTTGATGACCCGGACCGAACACTCGACCGACCCCGGGTCGGAGGTGGCACAGCGCGTGCACAGCAGGCCTCCGGCGACGGCGCTGAACCACGCGCTCGTCTCGGCGAGCCTGGTAGCGCAGGACGTGCACTCGTACAGTTGCGGCGCGTAGCCGAGCCGGTCGATCAATCGGCGCGTCAGCCACACCAGCGCACCACGAGGATCACGCCCGTTGTCGGTGCAGTCGTGGAGTGCCTCGACGACGAGATCGAACGTCTCTTCGTCAGGATGGTTGCTTTCGAGCACCCGGTCAGTGAGCTCGGCGCACACTGAGGCGCACGCGGCGCGGCGCGCGTCCGCGAGTGGAGCCACGGGCCCGGCCGTCTCGGCCTGGACGAGCACGTCGAGCTCGCCGCGACCGCGCGCGAGTTGCATGCGGCTACGCGCGAACAGGTCGGTATGGGCGGCGAGGCGGCTTCCAGACTTGCGCACGCCGCGCGCGATCACCCCGATCTTGCCGTGCTCGCGGGTGAGCACGGTGAGGATGCGATCGGCCTCGCCGTAGTCGACACGGCGCAGGATCACCCCTTCGGTCACGTAGGTCGGCATGGCATCAGCGTGGGGCTTGCTCGGCGGTGGTCGTCCTTACGCGTGACGGGCGCGCGGCGGTGGCGGCGCTAGCCGGCGTCGCCGTGTACCCCATCAACGGGCCCAGCCCCGACACCGTTGGGGTCGCGCAGGAAGGGATGGGGCGACGTGATCCTGACCAGTTGGATGCTCTGGCGGCGCACCTGCTCGACGACCAGGGTGGCGTCGCCGAGGGTGACCGTCGCGCCCACCGACGGGATCTCACCGAGTCGCTCGTACACGAGGCCACCGATCGAATCGGATTCTGTCTCGCCGATGTCGAGGTGGAGCAGGTCCTTGATGTCGTCGACGGGGAAGCGGGCGTGGAGGAGCACCTCGCAGTCGTTGAGGAATTGCACCTCTTCCTGCTCAGCGACGTCGTATTCATCGCGGATCGGTCCAACAATCTCTTCGATCAGGTCCTCGAAGGTGACGATGCCCGCCGTTCCGCCGTGCTCCTCGACGACCACCGCCATGTGCACCTTGCGTAACTGCATCTCCTTGAGGAGCTCGCCGACGTGCTTGACCTCGGGCGTGAAGTAGGGTTCGCGCATCAGCATGGTCACGCTGCGCTGATCGCCGCTTCGGGCGCCGGCACGAAGCAGGTCCTTGGCGTAAACGACGCCGACGATGTTGTCCATCGACCCCTCGTACACCGGGATCCGCGAATGGCCGTGCTCGACGACCAGGTCGATGAGCTCGGTGACCGTACCGTCCGATTCGATGGCGATGACGTCGATGCGCGGCACCATCACCTCGCGAACGGTCTTGTCGGTCATCTCAAGGATGCCATGGATCATCTCCTGCTCGCCGTACTCCACGACGCCCTGCTGCTGACCGAGCGAGACCATCAGCTTGAGCTCCTCCTCGGTGACGAACGGGCCGACCACGTTGCGTCCACGAGTCGCCGCGGTCAGCAGGGAGTTGCTGACCAAGGTGAGCAGCCCGACCATCGGGCGCAGGATCGCTGTCAGCGCGGCGACGGGGCGCCCGAGGACGAGGGCGAAGCGTTCGTTGAAGCGCAGCGCCAGCGACTTCGGAGCGATCTCGCAGAAGACAAGCACGATGGCCGAGAGGATCGCTGTGCCTGCTGCCTCCGGGAACGACCGGTAGGTGTTCGCGATGATGAGGGTGGCTGACGTCGAGGCAACGATCACAGCGACCGTATTGATGGTGAGAATCGTCGACAGGTAGGCATTGGGGTCGTTGTGCAGACGGACCACCACTGCAGCTCGGCTGTCCCCCTCCTCTGCCAGGGACCGCATGCGTATCCGGCTCACCGAGGTGAGGGCGGTCTCGGATGCGGCGGCAAAGGCCGCGAGGATGAGGGAGACGATCAGCAGGACGACGAGGGCACTCATCGAGGGCGCTGACCGCCGCTGCCGACTTCAGGGCGCGGCGCTGACGGTGTTTTCAACGGAAGAGCTCGCTGACACTTCGTCCTTCGTGGACGCGAACGATCGCCTCCGCGATCAGGGGGGCGACGCTGAGCACGCGCAGGCGCGGATGGTCATCGAAGCTGCGTGCCCCGTCGTGGAGGGGGATCGTGTCAGTGATGCAGACCTCGTCGATGGGCGCCTCATGCAGGCGAGCGAGCGCGCCGCCGCTGAGCACGCCGTGCGTCGCCACCACGTCGACGCCGGTGGCACCCTTGGCGCGGAGCGCCACGGCGGCGTTGGCGAGTGTCGAACCCGTACTGATCAGGTCGTCGACGATGATGCAATGCGACCCATCCACATCACCGATGACGTGGATCACCTCGGTCTGGTCGTCGCCGGGGCGGCGCTTGTCGATGATCGCGATCGGAGCGTCGAGAATGCGGCCGAGGCGGCGCGCCCGCAAGGCTCCGCCCGTGTCCGGCGAGACGACCACGACGTTGTGGCCGTGCCGCTCGCGCACCCGGCGAGCCAGGATCTTGGTGGCGGTGAGCGCATCGACGGGGATGTCGAAAAAGCCCTGGATGGCGTCGGCGTGCAGGTCGACGGCGATGACGCGGTTGGCTCCGGCAAGCTCGATGATATTGGCCATCAGCTTGGCACTGATGGGATCGCGAGGCTGGGTCTTTTTCTCCTTGCGTTGGTAGCCGTAGTACGGGATGACTGCGGTAATGCGCGAGGCCGACGCACGGCGCAGCGCGTCGAGGATGACGAACAGTTGGACGAGGTTGTCGCTGACCGGTTGGCAGGTGGGCTGGATCAGGAACACGTCGCGCCCGCGGACGGACTCGGCGATCTTGACGTCGAACTCGCCGTCGGCGAAGCGGGTGATCTCCATGCTTGCCAGGGGCATGTCGATCTCGCGCGCGATCTTCTCACTCAGCTCAGGGTTGCCCGTGCCGCTGAGGAGCATCAACTCTCCGAACTGGAACGGTTCGGTCACGCCGGTTCCCTGACGGTGCGGCCACGGCGGCGCGCCGTCCACCCCTCGATATTGCGCTGCCGTTCGCGCCCTACCGCGAGCGCACCTTCGGGCACGTCCTCGCTGACCGTCGACCCCGCCGCGACGTAGGCGTCGCGATGGATCGTCAATGGGGCGACCAGGGTGCTGTTGGAGCCGACGAACACTCCGTCCTCGATGACAGTGCGATGTTTGTCGGCGCCGTCGAAGTTGCAGGTCACCGTCCCCGCACCCACGTTCACGTCGTGGCCGACGTCGGCGTCGAGGACGCAGGAGAAGTGGTTGATGTGACTCCGCAGTCCGACGCTGCTGTTCTTGACCTCCGCATGGGTCCCCAAGGTCACTCCAGCGGCGAGGACGCTGCCGGGGCGTACGCGGTTGAACGAGCCGATGATGACATCATCGCCCAGCTGGCTGGATTCGATATGGGAGGCGCCGACGACGACGCGATCTCCGGCGGTGACGTCGGTGAGCTGAGCCATCGGGCCGATCGCGCAGTCCTCGCCGAGGACAGTTGCCCCGCGCAGCAGCGACATCGGCCGGATCACAGAATCGCGGCCGACCTGGACGGTCGCGTCCACATACGTTGTTGCCGGGTCTTCGACCGTCACCCCTGATGCCATGAGCGCCTCGAGGATCCTCAGCCGAATCACCGCCTCAGCTGCCGCGAGTTGGGATCGATCGTTGATACCGAGCGCCTCCTGCGCGTCGGTGAGCAGCATCGCCTCGACGTGGCCGCCCAACAGGGGCAGCACGTCGGGGAGGTAGAACTCGCCCTGCGCGTTGTCGTTGGTGATGCGCTCCAGCGCCGGCCAGAGGCGGCCGCCGTTGAAGACGTACACGCCGGCGCCCACCTCAGGCGGCGCATACGCCCCGGGCGCCAGGTCGCGCTCCTCAACAGTGCGGACGACGCGGCCCGTCTCCGGGTCGCGGTAGACGCGGCCCAGGCCGCGCGGATTCGCCGGCATGGCGGTGAGCAGGGTTGCCGCCGCACGGCTGCGCCGGTGATGGTCGATGAGCCACCCCAGCGTCTGCGGCCGTACCAGGGGCACGTCGCCGGATAGTACGAGCACCTCACCCGCGTCACGGAGTCGCTGCGGCACGGAGCGCAATGCATCGCCTGTGCCGCGGGGCTCAGTCTGCTCCACACACTCCGCGCGGTCGCCGATCGCCGCAACGACGTCCGCTCGCCCGGGACCCACCACGACCACCGGCGGGCTGCCGGTCACCGCCACGGCAGCGTCGATAACGTGGTCGATGAGGGCGCGCCCGGCCAGCGGATGGAGCACCTTGGGAAGGGCGCTGCGCATCCGCGTGCCCTCTCCGGCGGCGAGGATCACTGCCCGCGGACCGTCGGCCATGTGGCCCGAGTATACGGGCAGCCCCAGAGCCAAGCCGCGGATGCCGCTGGCGCAAACCACCCGGCCCCCCTTAGGGAGGCGCAGTGACGACCTCGCCCTCGCTGGTCAGCTCGATGCTCCACCCGTCCTCGTGGACGAAGCGATGGTGCGGACGGCAGAGCAGAATCACGTTCGAGAGTTCCGTCTTGCCGCCCTGTGCCCAGTGCACGATGTGGTGCACGTCGGTCCACGGCGGCGGTCGGTCGCATCCCGGGAAGCGACAGCCACGATCGCGCACCACGATGGCGCGCCTCAAGCTCGGCGGGATCGTCCTGCTGGCACGGCCGAACCCGACCGGCATGCCCTCCTCGTCAACGGTCACGGTGGTCCGGACCCCATCGCAGCTGAGACGAAGCGCGGCTTCGTCCACGATCGGGCCGGCCCACTCGAGCTCGGCCGGTGGACCGTCGCCTCCGCCCCGCAGCACGGACGCCGGGATCGTCACGGTGAGGTGGGGCCGCTGCCCTCCAGACGCGGGAAGCGAGGCGCCATCGAGCTGGCGGCGAGCGAGCTCAACGAGTGCGTCAGCCCGTCGCTGCGAGGTGACCCGGTCGTCCCCGGGGGGCGGTCGCGTCAACGTGTCGATCGCGGTGCGCAGCAGCGCGCCACCCTCGGCATCAAGCAGCCCTGCCAGCTCCAGCGCGCCATCGATGTTCGTGACCAGGCTGAGCCGGCGCCGAGCGAACGCCGTGTTGGCTGCGGCAAGCGCACCCTCGGGGTCAATGCTGTGACGGACCTGCTGTCCGACCAACCACACGTGACCTGGATGCATGTGCTCAGCCGCCTCGAGGAGCACCGGTTCCGTGGTCCTGGCGGCATCGCTGCCGAGCTCGTCGACCGTGCGACCGATCACCGCCGCGTGTCCGGTGCTGATCTCGCCGCGTCGCCATGCGCTTTCCGTCTCTGGGAGCTCGATCAGCTGTCGCGTCATGTGCAGCCGCCTCGCCGCCGAGCTCGTGCCCATCCGGCAGTTCCAGCGAAGCCACGACAGCAGGTTCGCCGCGCCAGCGCTCTCGTAGCCCTTGACCCGCTCGAATCGCACGAGGCGGCGGCTGAACTGGGCCTCCAGACGGTCGATGCCACTGCGCAGGGCGACCAGCTCGTCGCCAAGCTCGGCGTCGCCCTTCTGTTCGATGTCGCTGACGTCGAGCTCCTCCACCGCGAGCTCGAGCAGCTGAGTCCCGGCCAGATGATGAGCGACCGCACCGGTTTGCACCGTCATAACCACAGGATTGTAGGTTACACATACCAGTGGCACAACCCCAGGATCCCACCCACGGCGGGACCCGCGCCCTAACCCTGCGCTGCCCCCTGCGCACCCGTACCGCTCCGCGCCCGCCTCGCCTGCCGCGCCAGGGCCGTCAGCCGCTCCAGGAGCGCGGCCGCTTCATCCGCATCCCGGCACTCCGCCCGCGCCTGCCACCCCCGTCCCGCTGTGTCCACATGCACGGTGGCGAGCCGCAGCCAGCGCTGTAGCGGCCCCTGACGTAGTCGCACGCTCTGGACCTTCTCGAGCGGCACCACAACGACCTCCGGCCGAACCCGACCGGTTCGAGCGAAAGCGTGTCGCCCGCGGTCGTGCCAGAACGCCAGCAGGTGGTACGAAAACGGCGCCCGAAACACCGCCCGGCGAGGCGGCCGCGACCCGGGTGGAGGCACCGCGGCGGCCCCCGGGAGCACGCGCTGTAGCAACCAGGCGGCGTGCTCGCGCGAGCCCACCGGCAGCAAGGTGCGCGACAACTGGGCGCTACCCTCCTCGCGCTGCTGGCTGCCACGCTGCCTGGCGACATCCACCTCGAGACGGACCCAGCCGAATCGCCGCCAGAGCAGCGGCTCAACCCACCGCACCGCCTGGATCCGGCCGAACGGGATCGTCTCGGTGCGCGTCTGCAGCAAGCCGCGACTCAACCGCAGTCCGTCGGCGGCCTCGGCGAGCTGGAAATCGTAGACGGAGTTGCAGCGACGGAACACCTCGGGGACGACGCCGACCAGCGCAGGGATCGCGATCGTCACCGTCGCTTCGCCCCCCTTGGGGACCAGCGTCGACCCCACGACGGCCAGCACCGCGATGGTGATGAGCACGTTGACCGGAGCTGTCAGCACCGTGGCGAAGATGACCTTCAGGTTGTTGATCCGCAACAGCGGTTGCGCAGGCGGTTCGGGCGTCTCCGAGGCGAGGCCGTGCGCCAGCGCGAGCAGCATGGCCCGGACCTGCTGGGCCTCCCCGGCGCCGAGGTACGCCAGCCGCGTGCGCCCAGTGCCGCGCCCGGCCACGACCACGCGCACCTCCGCCAGGCCGAGGACGCGAGCCAGCACCGGGGAGATGACGTCGACAGCCTGGATGCGGGACAGCGGCACGCGAATCGACTGGCGCCGGATCAGCCCGGTTTCGATGCGGAGATCATTGCCCTGCACTCGCCAGCGGGTCACCAACCAGGAGATGACCCCGGCGAGGACGCCCAGCCCGAGCAGCACAAGGCTCTCCCACGGGAACCCGCGCCTGCCGCCGCTGTCGAACTGCGTGCTGAAGAGGACGATGACCGCCAGGGCGCTGCCGGCCCGCACCACCGGCGACAGCGGGTGCAGACGTGCCCATTCGGTGTCGCGCGACACAGGCGCCCCCGGCGGCGCAGAGACAACCGCCATCAGAGACCGGTGGCCTGTGCCTCCCCGAGGACCGCCAGTCGGTCGCGGAGCCGCTCCGCCTCCTCCTGGGTCAGCCCGGGGATGCGCGCGTCGGTGGTGGCCGCGGCGGTGTGCAGCTGCACCGTGGCGAGGCCGAAAAGGCGATCGATCGGCCCGGCACTGACGTCGATGAGCTGCATTCGACCATATGGCACCACCGTAACCTGCCTGAAGAGCAGCCCACGGCGCACAATCAGGTCGTCCTCCCGTTCGAGGTAGCCCCACGAGCGGTAGCGCCCGCGCAGCACCACCCACTCGATCGCGGCGATGACCAGCACGGCAACCAACACAGGCACTCCCGCAGTGGCATGACCAAAGATCCACGCGGGCACCAGGGTCGCGATCGCCAGGGGCACAGCGGTGAGCGCCAGCGACACCTGCCGCGCTGTCCACATCCGCGGCGACGGCCGGTGGAATCGTGTCTCGTCGAGAATGGTCGCGGCCACGGAGCACAGTCTCGCATCACCCGCCCGAGGTGCTCGGTTTCTGGAGAGCCGGGTCGCCCCAACCGTGCGTCCCGACCACTCGCGGCGTCGCGGGGCACGTTCCGTGGCCACGCTACCATCGGGCGGTCACTGGGGAGTCGCCAAGTGGTAAGGCACCGGACTTTGGATCCGGCATTCGAAGGTTCGAATCCTTCCTCCCCAGCCAAATCCCCGTATTCGAACCGCCCCCCGGAAAACTCCAGGTCGGAGGCTCAGTAGCGCGCTCGACTGCCCCGGTCGCGTACCGA
>JBDTJX010000081.1:0-79629 GCA_039935655.1 Candidatus Dormiibacter sp.
TCGAGGACACCATTGTCAAGAACGCACTCCACGTCGCAGCACAGAACTGTCTATGTCCGCCCCAACAGACACACTGCACCTGCGCTCACCGGGCCTCTCTTCTCCTCCTCAGCCGCAAGGCGATCAAGCCCGACGCCGCCGAGCTCGCGACCAATCCGCGAGCCCGCTCCGCCCGGCTCCGCATCGCCGAGAAGCTCGACGACGCGCGCTGAACGCCACGCCCGCGCCCGACTGCTCCTGTCATCCAGCCTGCGCCTCACCCATACGGAGATCCGGGCCTTGCCCAGAAAGACACCACATCGACTGCCCGCGGACGACATCGCCCGCGTTCCGCTCGGCGGCCCGCGCTCACGCCGGACCCGGCTGCGCCGCGGCGGTCCTCGCACACCCCTGCCGCTGCTCCCGCTGATCGCAGCGCTGGCCGGCGTCGGCGTCGCGTACGTCAGCCAGAGTGCGCACACCACCTCGGCGACCTACCAGGCGGTGCTGCTGTCGCAGCAGAACCAGCAGCTGCACGGCCAGGACGCGGAGCTCGGCGACGAGCTGGCGCGCCTCCAGAGCGCCGAGCGGGTCGTTGCCGCGGCCCAGAAGCTCGGTATGCGTCCGGCCGGGCACTGGTCGTACGTCAACGTGCCGCTCAAGCCGGTGGTGAACACGCCGACGCCGCTTCTCGCCACCCGACCGGGCGGCGGTGACCCGCTGCAGCAGTTCGTTGCAAGCGTCGGCGGCGCCTTCGGGGTGCGGTCCACAAGCCACGGCCCAGCCCAGTGAGCCGGCGCCGCAACGACGGACCCCCGGCGGGCGTTCGCGGGTGGTTCGCACCCGAGGCACCGGACTTCCGTCACCGCAGCATCTGGCTGGCGCTGGCGTTCGCCGCCATGGCCGCGACGGTGTCCGTTCGTCTCTTCGACGTGCAGGTCCGTCAGCACACCGCCCTGGCCGCCAAGGCAACGGCGCTGCACCAGAAATCGGTTGTCATCCCGGCGACACGGGGCCGCATCCTCGACAGCACAGGACGGGTACTGGTCAGTAATCGGACGGTTTACGACGTCTATGCCGACCCCGGCCTGATCGCAGTGGCCAGCCGCCGCGACGTCGCCCGCCAGCTGGCGCCGGTGCTGTCGGCCGACCAGACCACCGTCCTCAGCCGCATCTCGGAACCGACGCGCTTCGTCTACCTGGCCAAGGGGGTCTCACAGGATGTCAGCGACCGCCTCTCCGCGCTCCTCCTCCCCGGCATCGTGGTCGAACCTTCACAGCAGCGCGTCTATGAGCCCTCACCGGTGCCCGGCGCCTCGTTTGCCGCCGACCTGCTGGGCTACGTCGACAGCAATGGCAAGGGGCAGTACGGCGTCGAGTCCTTCTACAACTCGATCCTGGCCGGGCAGGATGGACGCCAGTCGACCGTGCGTGACGTCGCGGGCAACTCGATCACGCTGAGCAACGATCCGCAGGCGACCGCTCGCAACGGTCAGGACCTTCAGCTGGGGCTGGATTCCGCCCTGCAGTACTGGGCCGAACAGGCGCTCGCCCAGGGGGTGGCCACCGCCCAGGCAGAGTCCGGGACGCTGATGCTGATGGACACCAAGACGGGCGTGATCAAGGCGTGGGCGCAGGCGCCCACCTATGACGCCAACACCTATTGGAGCTCACCGCTCGCCAACCTGCGCGACCTCGCCATCTCCAACGTCTACGAACCCGGTTCGGTCGAGAAGGTGATCACCTTCGCCGGCGGCCTCAACACCCGCGTCATCACCCCCGGATACACCTTCAACGAGGGCCCGACGACCATCGACGGTGCCACCATCCACGACTGGGACAACCGCGCGCACGGCACCATCAACATGCAGTATGTGCTCGACGAGTCGCTCAACAACGGTGCCATCAAGGTCGGCCGGCTGATGGGCCCCAGCGCTTTCTACAGCAACCTGCTGGCATTCGGCGTGGGCGCTCCGACCGGCGTCGACCTGTACGGGGAGCAGAACGTCCCGCTTGCTGCCCAGAGCACTCAGACCCCGCTCGACCTCGCTGAGGCGGCGTTCGGCCAGCACATCCAGGTGACGCCGATCGAGATCCTGGCTGCGGTCAACGCCGTGGCCAACGGCGGTGTGTGGGTGCAGCCACACGCGGTGCAGGCCGTCATCGACCCGAGCACCGGCGCATCGACCACGGTCAAAGCAACCAGCCGCCGGGTCATCTCGATCGCCGCCGCGGGCACCCTGGCGCAGATGATGACCGGGGTCGTCGAAGACCGCGGCGCCGAGGGCTCGCTCGCCAAGATCCCAGCTTTCAAAGGGGAGGTGGCCGGCAAAACGGGCACCGCCAGCGTCGCCCAGAACGGGACGTACGGCAACAACCTGGTGGTGTCGTTCGCCGGCTTCCTCCCCGCCAAGAACCCCCAGTTCACCATGCTGGTGGTGCTCAACTACCCGCACGAGACGCATGTCGAGCGCTTCGGAGCGACGCTGGCGGCACCGGTCTGGAAGCAGGTCGCCCAGGTGGCGATCGACGAGTGGCGCATCCTTCCGTGAAGCATGCAGCGCTGGTTCTCGTCCTGGCGCTGGTTGCCGGCGTTGCCCTCTACCCGTTGTTGATCACGCAGTTGGCACGCCATGGCGCGGGACAGCGGGTGCAGGCGTACAGCCCGACCACGCACGTCGTCAAAGAGGGAACGCCGACAATGGGGGGCGTCCTCTTCTGCGTCATTGTCGCTGCGGCCTGGCTGGGTTTTGATCGCAGCCGGCTGGGATTCGTTTTGGTGTTCGCTCTTGTCGCGGGGGCGCTGCTCGGCGTGCTCGATGACCGCGCCAACATCCACGGCCGCGGTGTGTTCGGCCTCGGTGTGCGCGAGAAGCTCGTGTTCCAGGCGTTCATCGGGCTGTTGGTCGGCATCGGGCTGGCCGTCGTCGGCGCCACCCGCCAGGCCTTCCCGGGGCTGGGTGCGCCCGACCTGCACGGCGCGGGCATCATCCTGGTGAGCATCGTCGCGGTGGTCGCGGTGAGCAACGCGGTCAACCTCACCGACGGCGTCGACGGGCTCGCGGCGAGCTGCGCAGCGGTCGTGTTCGCCGGCCTCCTCGCCATCGGTCTGCACCAGCATGCCCTGCCGGCCGTGGTCGTCAGCGCAGCCCTTGTCGGTGGCCTGCTGGCGTTCCTGGTCTTCAACTGGTTCCCGGCGCGCATCTTCATGGGCGACACCGGGTCGCTGGCTCTCGGCTGTGCGCTGGTTGCGGTCGCCGCCGAGCTCCACCTGCTCTGGCTGCTGCCGCTGATGGGCATCGTGTTCGTCGCCGAGACGCTCAGCGTGATCATCAACGTGACGGCGATCCGCCGTTTCCAGCGCAGGATCCTGCGGGCCAGTCCTCTGCACGGTCACTTCGAAGAGCTGGGGCTGCGTGAGCAGCGCCTGGTGGCGTGCTTTGCGGCAGTGGCCGCGGTGGGAACATTCCTCACCGTCCTGTATGCACGCTCGCGGGGGGCGGTGGCGTGAGTGGCCGAGCGGTGGTGATCGGTCTCGGCCGCAGCGGCGCGGCATGCGCGCGGGTGCTCGCCGCCGAGGGCTACGACGTGCTCGTCGTCGATCGTGGCGACGACCCCAGGTTGCGTGAGTTGGCGGCATCTCTGCCCGCTGGCGTGCGCGCGCAGCTTGGTGGCTACCAGCCCGATGCGGTGCGCGATGCCACGCTGGTGTGCCCGTCGCCGGGCGTGTCATGGGCGGCGCCCGAGCTGCAGCTGGCTCGGAGCCTTGGGATCCCGGTGCGCAGCGAGATGGCGCTCGTCTTTGAACGTTGCCGCGGACGCATTGTCGGGATCACCGGAACCAACGGCAAGACGACCACCACGAGCCTCTGCGCCGCGGTGATCGGACGCGACGGTCGCCGCGTCCACCTCGGCGGCAACATCGGGGCGACGATGCTCGACCGCCTCGACGGCGTGCACGAGGGTGACTGGGTCGTCCTCGAGCTATCGTCATTTCAGCTCGAGTCCGTCGAGGCACCACGCTGTGAGATCGCGGCGGTGCTGAACATCAGCCCCGACCACCTCGACAGGCACGGCAGCCTCGAGGCCTACACCGCCGCCAAGCGGCGCGTCATCGAACACGCCGCGGGGTTCGCGGTGCTTGGCTGGGACGACCCGGTGACGCGTTCGATGGCCACGAGCGCAGCGGCGCCGGTGCGATTCTTCGGCACCGGCGCGGGCATCGTGGATGGCGCATCGGTGGACGGGCCCGACGTGGTCATCGTCGAGTCCGGCCGGCGACGTCCGGTCATGCCCGTGGCCGACATACCACTGTTTGGTGCGCACAACGTTCTCAACGTGCTCGCCGCCACCACGGTGGGCCACGCAGCCGGGGTGAAGGCGCCCGACATCGCTGCTGCGGTTCGCGGGTTCACCGCGGTGCCGCACCGCCTCCAGGTCGTGGCCGATCGTGACGGCATTCTCTGGGTCAACGACAGCAAGGCAACCAACGTCGACTCCGCAACACGCGCCCTGGAGTCGTTCGACCGCCCCATCGTCTGGATCGGCGGAGGCCAGAGCAAGGGCGTCCCTGCCACCGAGCTCGCCGCCGCCGTGGCGGCCCACGCCCGCTTGGCGATCCTCAACGGCGATACCGCCGCAGAGCTCGACGTGGCCCTGGCCGCACAGGGATTCGCGTCGCGCGTCGTGGTCGCCGACCAGGCCGCCGCGGTCGCGGTTGCGGCCAACCGCGCCATCGCCGGCGACGTGGTGCTCCTCGCTCCCGGGTACGCCAGCTTCGACCAGTTCACCAATTTCGAGGAACGGGGCGCGGCCTTCGGCGCCGCGGTCCAGATGCTGCCGCGCAACCGGCAGCGGACCTGATGGCGACGCGCGCCCGGCCGCTGGCCGTCCCGGCGCTGCGCCTGCGCCAGACGCTGACCGGCGGCCGTGCCCTCAGCCTTGGCGGCGTCGACGGCTGGTTGCTCACCGACATCGCCGCGCTGTGCGCTTTCGGCCTGGTGATGGTGTACAGCGCCAGTGAGGCGCTGGGCTACCTGTGGTTCGAAAACGCCAACTACTTCTTCGAGCGGCAGGTTATCGGCATGGCGCTCGGCGTGACCATGCTGGTCATCCTTGCGCGCACCGATTACCACAGGTTCCGCCGCCTGACACCGGTGATGGGGCTGTGCATGATCGCGCTGCTTGTCCTTGTGCTTCTCCCGCATTTCGGGACGGAGGCCAACGGCGCCCGCCGCTGGTTCACCGTCGGGCCCCTGTCGGTGCAACCGTCGGCGATCGCGATCCTCGTGGCGGTGCTGTTCTTCTCCAAGTGGTTGTGCGACCGCGCCCCGGCGGTGCGCACCTTCCGAGGGGTGCGCGACTACGGGCTGCTCGTCGGCGTACTCCTCGGGCTCGTCCTGCTGGAGCGCGATCTCGGCAGCACCATCATCATCGCCGGCACCGCGATCGCCCTGCTCGCCCTTGGCGGAGTCCGCAAGCGCCACCTGCTGGTCACGCTCGGCGTGGTGACTGTCGGTGGCTACCTGCTGGTCACGCTGGTCGCGTACAGGTCGAGCCGCCTCACCAGCTTCACCCATCCCTGCGACAACCCCCTGACCACCGGTTTTCAGGCATGCCAGGCGCTGTACGCGCTGGGGAGCGGCGGATTCGCCGGGGTCGGGCTGGGCAACTCGGTGCAAAAATACCAGTGGTTGCCCGAAGCCCACACCGACTTCATCTTCGCCATCGTCGGCGAGGAGCTCGGCCTGCTGGGAACCGTTACGGTGGTCCTGGCGTTCATGCTCTTGCTGTGGCGCGGTGTCCGCGCGTCGCTGCGCGCCCCCGACGCCTACGGGGCATTGCTCGCCGGAGGTATCACCGCGTGGATCGGCATCCAGGCCTTTGTCAACATCGGTGCCGTCACCGGTGTGATCCCGACCACCGGCGTCCCGCTGCCGTTCATCAGCTACGGTGGTACCTCACTGGCCGTGACGCTCGCGGGGGTCGGCATCCTCTGCAATGTGTCGGCTCAGGGCCGCAAACAGGGAGTGATGTTGCGTGCGCACGTTGATCGCCGGAGGCGGGACAGGTGGTCACCTGACGCCGGTGCTGGCCGTCGCCCAGGAGTTGCGCCGGACTGACCCGGAGGGCGAGGTGCTCGTCGTGGGGCGGCGCGGTGGCGTGGCTGAAGGGCTGGTCACGTCCGCCGGCTTCCGCCTCGAGACCCTGCGGATCTCCGGCCTTGACACGGGCAGCGCCGGCAGCCTCGCCCGTTTCACCGCTCAACTGCCAGCGGCGGTGGCGGCGGCGCGCCGCATCATCCGGGACTTCCGCGCCGACGTGGTCGTCGGCGGCGCCGGCTACGTGAGCGTGCCCGTGGTGATCGCTGCGCGAACGATGCATGTGCCGGTCGCGCTGCTCGAGCAGAACGCGCTCCCCGGGCGGGCCACCAGGATGCTGGCGCGGCGCGGTCGCCTGGTAGCGGCGTCGTTCGAGGAGACGGCGGCACACCTGCGTGGCGCGCGGGTTGTCAACACCGGTAACCCGATCCGCGCCGAGGTGCTCGCCACGCCGGCGCGCCCGTTCGGCGACCGTTGCGAGCAGGTTCTGGTCATGGGCGGCTCGCAGGGCGCGCGGCGGATCAATCGCGCGGTGGCCGGTTGCATCGCCGGTCTGCTCGAGACGTACCCGTGGTTGCGAGTGGTGCACCAGACGGGCATCCTCGACGTCGACGAGATGAGCGCCACGGCCGGGGGTCTCGCGCCCGAGGTGCGCGCCCGCTGGACACGCGGTGCGTTCATCGACGACATTGGTGCGGCGATCGCCGTGGCCGACCTGGTGCTGATGCGCGCGGGAGGCTCGTCGATCGCCGAATGCGCAGCCATGGGACGTCCGATGATCCTCGTGCCATATCCGCACGCCGGTGATCACCAGCGCTTCAACGCGGCCCCCTACGTCGACGCGGGTGCGGCGCGGCTGGTGCCCGACGCGGAGTGCGAACCCGCCAGGATCGAGAGCGAATTGAGCGCCTTGGTCGAGGACCCGGCGTCGTGGCGGCGAATGGCCGAGGCCAGCCGGCGATTGGGCCGGCGTGATGCCGCCACCAACGTGGTCGCCCTGCTGCGCGAGCTCAGTGGCGCTCCGGAGAGAATCCCAGCATGAGCGGACACGTCCACTTCCTCGGCATCTGCGGATACGCGGTGAGCGGCGCCGCGCTCGTCGCCCGCGAACAGGGCTGGCGCGTGTCGGGTTCCGATGACCAGGCGTACCCCCCGACCACCGACATCCTCACCGCCGCCGGCGTGGAGTGGGTGGACGGCAGCGACGCCGCCAACCTGGAGCGGTGGGGTGTGCCCGACCTGGTCGTGGTCGGCAACCAGACACGCGCCACCAACCCCGAGTGGCTGGCCGCCCGCGACCGTGGCCTGCCGGTCTGCAGCGAGATCGAGTTCTACCTGCGGCTGACCGCCGACCGTCACCGCATCGCCGTGTGCGGGACCCACGGCAAGACAACGACAGCATCGCTGCTCGCCCACATGCTCGATGCCAGCGGGATGAACCCCGGCTTTCGGCTCGGCTCGACCTCCCTCGACCTCGGCGGCAGCGCCCGGCTCGGCAGCGGTCCCTTCGTGTTTGAGGGCGACGAGTACACGACCGCGCCATGGGATGCGCGCCCGAAGTTCCTCCACATCAAGCCCGCCGCCGCGTGCGTGACCCGCCTCGAGCTCGACCATCCCGACATCTACCCCACACTGACGGAGTACCGTGCCCCGTTCATCGAGCTGGCCCGCTCGATGCCCGCCAGCGGCCTGCTCGTGCTCTGTGCTGATGACCCGGAGTGCGCGGCGCTGGCAGCGCACGCCCACTGCCGTGTGCTCACCTACGGCACCGGCGCGGACCGTGACTGGCGGGTGCAGGTCGGCGACGACCACGACCGCCGACAGCACTTCGCGGTCACGCACAAGGGTGCGTCGACCGCGGTGGCTCTCACGTTCCCCGGCGTGCACAACGCGCTCAACGCAACCGCCGCCCTGTTGCTCGCCACCGACGCGGGCGCGCCGTGGCAGGCGATCGTCGACGCGTGCGCCACCTTCAAGGGGCCCGCCCGACGGTTCGAGGTCCGGGGCGACGTCGACGGTGTCACCGTCGTCGATGACTACGCGCACCATCCGACGGAGGTGGAGGCCACCATCGCCGCGGCACGCCTGCGCTACCCGGGACGTCGCATCGTCGCCATCCACACACCGCACACCTACTCGCGTACACGCACTCTTCTCGAGGACTACGCGCACAGCTTCACAGGCGCGGACCTGGTGATCCTCGGTCCCATCGAGGCGGCTCGCGAGCGCGGCATGGCCGCGGGGATCAGCAGCCACGACGTCGCCGCCCGCGCCGCCGCCAGCGCGCCGACGCACGTCGTGGACTCATCGGCGGAGGCGATCGCGCTCATCGAAGGCGTGGTACGCGACGACGACGTGCTCCTGGTGCTCTCTCTCGGTGGGTTCGACAAGATCGCCGGCCGACTGGTCAGCGCGCTGGAGGCCACACGTGTCCACTGAGTGGCTGCAGCACTGGCCCGGCGCACGGCGCAACGAGCCGCTGGCACGTCACAGTCAATACGGCATCGGCGGCCCCGCCGACTTCTTCGTGCGCATCGACGACCTCGGCACGCTTCCCGAGCTGGTGGCGCGGTGCACGGAGACAGGCGTGCCTCTGACTGTCGTCGGGGCGGGCAGCAACGCGCTCATCCTCGACGGCGGGGTGCGCGGGCTGGCGGTGCGGGCGATGAGCAAGGAGATGACGCTCGTCGACGCCGTGGTGACGCTCGCCGCCGGCGCGATGATGCCGCGGGTGGCGCTCGACCTCGCCCGAGTCGGCGTCGCCGGCATGGAGTGGGGCATCGGCGTACCGGGCACCTGTGGGGCCTCGGTGTGGGGTAACGCGGGCGCCTTCGGCGCCGACATCGCGAGCACGCTGGTCGACTGCGAGGTGGTCGCCCCGGACGGGGCGACCAGCTGGATCGGTGCGGCTGACTGCGGGTTTGCCTACCGCGACTCGAGGTTCAAGAACGACCTGTGCGGTCATATCGTGATGCGTGGCCGCTTCACGGTCACACGCGACGAGATCACCACGGTGCGCGCTCGCACCGACGCCGTGCAGGCGGAACGCAAGCGCACCCAACCCTACGGAGTGCGCAGTCTCGGGAGCACGTTCAAGAACCCACCGGGCGATTTCGCCGGCCGGCTCATCGAGGAGGCCGGCCTCAAGGGTCGCACCCACGGCGGTGCCCAGATCTCGCCAAAGCACGCCAACTTCGTCCTCAACATCGAACGCGCCACCGCCGCCGACGTGCTCGCGCTCATCGACCTGGCACGCGACGAGGTGGCCTCCCGCTTCGATGTGGTCCTCGAGCGCGAGATCGTGGTGGTCGGTGAGCCTCTGCTCGCGCAGGCCGCCGCGCGGGGAGCGTCGTGACCACGATCGCGTGCATCTTCGGCAGCCGGTCGGTCGAGCATGAGGTGTCGGTGATCACCGCGCAGCAGGCGATGGCCGCGCTGGGGCCGCATCACCGCGCGGTCCCTGCGTACATCGCCAAGGATGGTCGCTGGTACACCGGCGACGCGCTCACCGACCTGGGCCGCTTCGGGGATGTCCAGGGCCTGCTTGCCGACTGCACGGTGGTCACGCCGGTGATCGATCCGTCGCGTCCGGGTCTGAGCCTGCTGCCGGTGAGCGCGCCCCGGCGAGGCCGTTTCGGACGGGGATCGGACGACGCGGTCGCCCTCGAGGTCGACGTCGCCATGCCGCTGGTGCACGGCAACCTCGGCGAGGACGGCACGTTGCAGGGGTTGCTCGAGATGGCCGGCGTGCCCTACACCGGCAGTGGCGTGGCCGCCTCGGCCACGGCGATGGACAAACGCCTCGCCAAGACGGTGCTGCGCGCCGCCGGGCTGCCCGTCCTCGACGACGTCTGCATCGACCGCGAGCAATGGCGCGTCGACCCGGGGTCGGTGCTCGAGCGCGCTGAGTCCTTTGCGCCGTACCCGCTCTACGTCAAGCCGGTCACCCTTGGGTCGAGCATCGGCGTGGCGCGCGCCACCGACCGTACCGAGATGCAGGTGGCCATCGAGGTGGCGCTGACGTACGACCAACGCTGCATCGTCGAGGCGGCCCAGGAGGACATCGTCGAGATCAACTGCGCGGTGCTGGGCGATGACAGCGGCGCGCGTGCGTCGCTGCTCGAGCAGCCCACCAAGCGCGGACTGCTGAGCTACAACGACAAGTACCGGTCCAAGGGCGGCAAGCCTGCGAGCGCTCCGAGCGGCATGAAGAGCGCCCAGCGACTCATTCCCGCGCCGCTCGACGCCGAGCTGGCCGCACGCATCACACAGGCTGCGCTGGATTCGTTCGCGGCTGTCGGCGCGGCGGGTGTCGCGCGCGTCGACCTCATGGTCGACCCCGCGACAGGCTCGCTGATCGTCAACGAGATCAACCCGATCCCGGGTTCCCTCTCCTTCTACCTGTTCGAGCCGGCGGGGATATCGTTCACCGCCCTGCTCGACGAGCTGATCGAGATCGCGCAGCGCCGCCACGCGCGACGCGCGGCGAGCACTGCGGTGTTCGAACACTGGATGCTCGGCGGCGGCCCCAAATCGTCCGCGTGAATGGCGACGAGCAACCACGCGCGTCCCTGGCCGAAGCCGGGACGGGGCACCCGCTCCTGCTTCTGCACGGCTGGGGCGCCACCAAGGAGTTGATGCTTCCCATCGCCACGCGGTTGACCGGATATCGCGTCATCGTCCCCGATCTCCCCGGGTTCGGTGCCACCGAACCACCACCACGCGCCTGGGGCGTCGACGAGTACAGCGCGTGGGTGGTTGCCCTGCTGGACCGACTCGGCGTCGAACGCGCCCACGTGGTCGGCCACTCCAATGGGGGGCGGATCGCCATCACGCTCGCCGCCACCCGCCCGGAGCGTGTCGCCAAGCTGGTGCTGGCCGACAGCGCGGGCATCCGCCCACGCCATGGATTGCGTTACCACTGGCGGGTGCGCACCTTCAAGCTCCTGCGAGCGGTGGCGGCCTCTTCACTGGTGCCCGCCACCATTCGCCGCGCCGCCGCCGATCGCGCCGACCGCCGTGGCAGCGCCGACTACCGGGCAGCATCGGGAACCCTACGGGCCAGCATGGTGCGGCTGGTCAACGCCGACCTGCGCCCGCAGCTGGCCTCGCTGCAGGCGCCGACACTTCTCATCTGGGGGGATCGCGACCGGGAGACGCCGCCGGGCGACGGGCGGACCATGGAACAACTCATCCCCGACGCAGGGCTGGTCATGTTCGAGGGCGCCGGCCATTTCGCGTATGCCGAGCAGCCGGACCGCTTCTGCCACATCGTCGACGTGTTCCTGCGCGGCGACGCAGGGTGACGGCGGTGCTCGCGGCGCTCCTCGTCGTGCTCGGGGCCGCCGCGTGGCTCTGGCTGCTCGCGCGGATCACGCTGGTGGCCGCGCGGATGTACCAGATCGAGGAATACGAGGCGGCGCGATTGTTGGCGTGGGGTGGCAGGCGCGCGTGGCTGCTGCATCGCGCCGTGCTCGTCGCGGCCGTCGCGCCCGCCGCGGTGACCGTCGCCGCGGTGATCGACCCATCGGCAGCGCCACCGCGCCCGCTTCTTGCCGGCATGTGGCTCGCCGGCGCGCTCGCCGCGCAGCCGGCGTGGGAGTGGCTCCCACCCAAGAAAGCGCTGGTGTTCACGCCGCGGCTGCGCCGCCTGCTCGCCACCACGGCGGTGCTCGCGCTGGTCGCGGCGGCCGGCGTCTGCGTGGCCGTGCTGCTGGCGCCGGTGTGGCTCGCCGGTTTGTTCGTGGTCGCCACCGACGCCGGGGCCACGCTGCTGAGCATGGTGCTCCTGGTTGCGGCGAACGGGATCAACCGGCCGACCGAGGCACGCGTGCGTGGCGGCTTCCTGCGCGCGGCGCGCCGGCGCATCGAGCAGGTCGACCCACTTGTCATCGCCGTCGCGGGCAGCTACGGCAAGACCTCGACCAAGCACATCCTAGCCCACTTCCTCGAGCAGTACGGACCGACACTGGCCACACCGAAGAGCTTCAACACTCTCATGGGTGTCTCACGAACCATCAATGATGTGCTCGAGGATCGGCACCGCACGTTCATCGTCGAGATGGACGCCTACGCGCCCGGCGAGATCGCGTCCATCTGCGCGCTGGTGCGGCCGCGCCATGCCCTGCTGACCTCTGTCGGCCCGCAGCACCTGGAGAGGTTCGGCACCGTCGACCGCATCGCCGACGCTCTGTACGAGACCCTGGAGGACCTGCCCACGTCGGGCTTCGCCGTCGTCTACGGGGGCGACGCGGCCACCGCGTCGCTGGGCACACGGGCCCGCACCGTGGGCCGGGAGGTCGTCACCTACGGCATCGAGGGCGAGTCAGTCGACCTCGATGTTGTTGCCGAAGATGTCCAGATCACCGGCGCCGGGTCGCGGTTCACCTGGACCTGGCCGGCAGCCGGGCTGCGCCACGAGCTGACAGTTCCGCTCCTCGGACGTCACCAGGTGCTCAACGTCAGCGCCGCGCTCGCCGCTGTCCACAGTCTGGGGCTGCCGCTGGAGCCGGCGCTGAGCGCCGTCGTCACGCTGGCGCCCGTCGACCATCGCCTGCAGCCTGTGCCCACGGGCAACGCGATCACGGTCATCGACGACTCGTACAACGCCAACCCGGTCGGGGTGCACAACGGGCTCGAGGTTCTCGGCGAGCTGGACGCGCGCCAGCGCATTTTGGTGACCCCGGGGCTGGTCGAGCTCGGGGCGCTGGAGGACGACGAGAACCGACGTTACGGGGAACACGCTGCGCGTGTGTGCGACCACGTCATCGTCATGGACGCGCGTCCGGCACGGGCGCTGCGCGACGGGCTTCGCGCCGGGGGAATGCCGGACGACCACGTACACGTGGTGCGCTCACTCGCCGAGGCCACGGCCGTCATCGGCCGGATCGCGACGGCCGGTGACGCAGTGTTGTTCGCCAATGACCTGCCCGACACATATCTCGGTGCCGCCTGACCCAGGTCCGATGCGCGCAAAGCGGTTGTGATGCTCGATTCCACCCCATAATGTTGCAACCGGCGCACAGGGCCGACACGTCCTCGCTCACGTCCTCACATCGATGCCCCAGCACCTCCACGAGCGCCTCTTGCGCGCGAGCCCGCCCCTCGACGACGTCGCCGCACGCCGTGCCCAGGTCCGCGCTGTCGCCGCCGGGCTTGTCGACGGTCCGCGCATGGGCCGGCGCTTCCACGTCCCGACCGGTGTCCGTCTGGAGGCGTCGCCCCGCCGACGTCGCCATGGGCCGCGCCGCGCCCTGCCGGTGGTGCGCAGCCATGGTGGTGCTACCGTACGGCGCCTCGCGGCTGCCGGCGTCCTGGTGGTGCAGGTGGGCATCCTCGCCGCGCTGCTGCTCTCGCCGGCATTCAAGGTCCACACCGTCGAGGTCAGCGGCGACCGGCTGCTGAGCCGCGATGCCGTCCTGGCAGCGGCGCGGGTGCCGCAGTCGAGCCTGTTCACCGTCGACGGCGATGCGATCCGCTCGCGGTTGGCCGCGCTGCCGTGGGTGCGCACGGCAACGGTGACGACACAGCTGCCGTCGACGCTGAGGATCGGGGTGACGGAATGGCAGCCGGACGTGCTCCTCCGCCACGGAGGGGACAGCACATTCGTGGCGGCCAACGGTGCGACGCTCGCCTACACGCAGGCGACGGCCGCAGCCCGACAGGGCATCCCGCTGCTGCTCGACTATCGAGCGGGGCCGCAACAGCCGTTCGTGAACGGCCTCGCCGACCTCCTGGCTGGGGCTGCGCAGCGCTGGAAGGCGACATTCGGCTGCACCCTGGACGCCTTCGTGATCAGCGACCACAACGTCTTCTCCGCGTGGTGCGGCAGCGGCTGGCAGGCGGTGTTCGGTGCGCTTGACAGCAGCCAGGCATTGGCCGCCATCCCCGCTCAGCTCGAGGTCCTGGCGGCGCTGAAGGGGAGGATCAGCTTCGTCAAGCCCAGCTTCAACTACGTCAACCTCGAGAACATCGGCGCGCCCGCCATCGGTGGCAAGCCCGGCGTTCCGGCGTCATTGTTGAGCGACATCGCGGGGACCGCGTTGCCCAGCACGGCGCCGCCCTCAGGCCCGGCCATCGCCGCGCCCCCACCCACGGCGTCCGCCTCGCCGACGCCAAAACCGACACCGACACCGTTCGTCTTCAACCTCGCCCCGCCCTCGGCGCAGCACTGACCCTCAGTCGCGCGCCCACGGACGGGCGATGCGCAGTGCGCTGAGGATCGCGCGCGTCGCCGGCGAGCGGTTCAGCGTGATGAAATGGATGCCGGGTGCGCCCGCACGCAGCAACTCGCTGCACTGCAGCGTGGCCCAGGCGACGCCCAGCTGCAGGACCGCGGCCGGGTCGTCCGCCCGCGACTCGAGGGCGCGGCGCAACGGGGCGGGGATCGACGCGCCGATCTTGGCTGTGAAGCGGTACACCTGGTCGACGTTGGTGATGGGCATGATCCCTGGGACGATGGGCACGTCGATGCCGGCGTCGCGAGCGCGCGCGAGGAAATTGAAGTACACGGAGTTGTCGAAGAAGAGCTGGGTGATCAGGAACCTCGCGCCCGCCTCCACCTTGTTCAGGGCGGCAGCGACGTCGTCTTCGAGGGTCGCTGACTCGACGTGCTTCTCCGGCGAACAGGCCGCTCCGACGCACAGGTCGGCGTTGTCGGTGAGCAGGCGAACCAGCTCGCTGCCGTAGCGCAGACCGCCCTCGCGCGGGATGAACGCGCCTTCTCCGTCGGGGGGATCGCCGCGGATGGCCAGCACGTTGTCAATACCGACCGCCTCGTACTGGCGGACCTCCTCGAGCAGGTCGTCCACCGTCGAGTCGCGACACGTCAGGTGGGCCATCGGCAGCAGGCCCGTCTCCTTGTGGAGGCGCTCGACGAGGCGGACTGTGCGGTCGTCCCGGCTGCTGCCGCCGGCGCCATGGGTGACCGACACGAACGCCGGTTCGAGGTCGGCCAGGGCGGCGATGGTGGCGAAGAGCCTCTCTGCACCCTGGTCATCGCGGGGTGGGAAGAACTCGAACGAGAAGAGAGGATCGTGACGCGCAAACAGGCTGTCGATGCGCATGTGCGTGATGGTGACGCACCGAGCTGGTTCGTCGCCACGTCTGCTGGTAGGGTTGCCGCCGTGTTGGCAGTACGTGCGGTCAGGTTCGGCGGTGAGGACCCCGTGGCCAACATCGACATCGGCGAGGTCCCCGATCCCCGCCCGGGACCCGGGGAGGTGCTGGTGGCTGTCGGCGCGGCGTCGCTCAACCACCACGATCTCTGGACGCTGCGCGGGATCGGATCGCGCCCCCTTGTCGAGCCGCAGGTGCTCGGCTGTGACGCGGCCGGCACGGTTCTCGCCTACGGCGACGGCGGCCCGCTCGACGGGGATCCGCCGGTCGGGGCTGCCGTGGTCGTCCACAGCGTGATGACCTGCGGCCACTGCCGGGCGTGCCGATCCGGAGACGAACTCCACTGCCCGCGCATCGGCCTCCTCAGCGAGCCGCCGTACCCGGGGACCCTGGCCGAACGCCTGGTCGTCCCCGCCGCCAACATCCTGCCGCTCCCCGAGGGCGTCGACGTCGTCACCGCGGCATGCCTGCCGACCGCGTACCTCACGGCGTACCGGATGCTCTTCGTCCGCGCCGGGCTGCAGCCCGGTCAGCGGGTTCTCGTCCACGGGGCCACCGGCGGCGTCGCCAGCGCCGCCATCCTCATCGGCAAAGCCGCCGGTCTGACCGTGTACGCCACCTCCCGGGAGGATGCCAAGCGGGCGGCCGCTGTCGAGCTGGGTGCGGCCGCAACGTTCGCCACCGATCGCGACGGGGTCAAGCAGGTTCTCGCCGCCAGCGACGGCGGCGTCGACGCGGTGCTCGACACCGTGGGGGAGGCGACGTGGGATTTCTCCCTCCGGGTGACCCGCCCCGGCGGCACGGTGGTGGTCTCCGGTGCCACCTCAGGACCGAACCCACCCGCTCAGCTGAACCGCATCTTCTGGCGCCATCTCACCATCGCTGGCAGCAGCATGGGGACACGCGATGAGCTCGCTCGCCTGGTCGAGCTGTGCGCCGGCGAGCGGCTGCACCCGCTGGTCGACTCGGTGCGCCCGCTCAACGAGGCGAGGGACGCGTTCATCGCCCTGGCCGGCGGCGAGCGTCGCGGCAAGCTGGTGCTCCGGCCCCGCTGAGGGCCGTTTGCAGGGCTTTGCGGATGCCTCTCGACCACCCCCGGCCCTGTGTCCTCGCAGGCCACATCTTGTGGCATACTCCGGCGGCAAACTCAGCATCTTGCGGTTTTGCGCCTGATTACCCCTATCTAAAGGGCCACGCCCCGGCTATACTCAGAGGCCAAGTTGACCCGTTCTCGCCGCGTCTTTGCACTCGATCTAGGAACGACGAAGGTCTGCTGCGCCATCGCTGAGTTGGACAGCACCGGGTTGCGTGTCATCGGTGTGGGTGAGGCCCCCTCGCGGGGGGTGAGGAAGGGGTCGATCATCGAGATCGATCGTGCCGCTGAGGCCGTGGCCGAGGCGGTCGACCTGGCCGAACAGATGAGCGGTGTCCCCGTCGATTCCGCGGTGGTCGGCCTGGCGGGAACCAGCATCGCCTCTCAGAACTCGCGCGGCGTCGTCGCCGTGGCCGCCGGCCACCGAGAGGTGCGGGATGCCGACGTCACTCGCGCTGTCGAGGCCGCGCGGGCGGTCAGCGTGCCGTCGGATCGCAAGATCCTCCACGTCCTCCCTCAGCAGTTCACCATCGATGGCCAGGAGGGGGTGCGTGACGCCCTCGGCATGTCGGGCACGCGGCTCGAGGTGGACGCGCACATCATCACCGGCACCACGACTGCGATCCAGAACATGATCAAGGTGGTGCACAAGGCTGGGCTGGACGTCGAGGACCTGGTGCTCCAGGTGCTGGCATCGGCCGAGGCGGTCATCGGTGAAGACGAGCTCGATCGCGGCGTCGTCGTCGCCGACATCGGCGGCGGCACCACCGACGTCGCAGTTTTTGCCAAAGGCAGCATCATCCACACCGCGGTCATCCCCGTCGGTGGCAACCACGTCAGCGGTGACATGGCCGTTGGCCTGCGTTGCGACCTGGAGACCGCCGAGGCCACCAAGCGCGCCTACGGACACTGCCTGCAGCTGACCCTCCCCGCCGACGCCGAGGTCAAGCTGTTGCCGATGGGGTACGACGAACCCGTCAACGTGCCGCAGCGTTTTCTCGCCGAGATCATCGGCCCGCGGGCGCGCGAGATGGCGCAGCTGATCGCCGCCGAGGTGGAGAAGGCGGGGCCGCCGAGCAGCTTTCCCGGCGGCATCGTGCTCACCGGTGGCGGCGCGCTCCTGCGCGGGTTTGCCGAGGTGATCCAGCAGGTGACCGACCTGCCCGCACGCGTTGCCGCACCACACGGCGTCACAGGTATGAACGATGAGATCAGCGGGCCGCACCATGCCACCGTCGTCGGCCTGCTGCGGTGGGGCGCGCGCGGCAGGATGGGGCGCGGCGTGCAGTTGACTGGGCGGGCGCAGAACGGCAACGGCCAGCATGTCAGCGATCGTTTTGGACGGTGGATTCGTGAACTTTTCTGAACGGATGAAGTTGTACGGGCTGGACGGTGAGGCGCAGCCGTCGGGTCCCGACAGTCGTGGCAACAGTGATGAAACGACGCGTGCGGGGAAGTTTTCGCTGCGTCCGAAGAGCAGGCAGCGTGAGGAGTCACCCATGAACGATCTCGACCGGACGCTGGAGGGAAATGCCCGCATCAAGGTTGTGGGTGTCGGTGGCGGCGGCAGCAACGCCGTCAACCGGATGATCCAGAGCCGCCTCAAGGGGGTCGAGTTCATCTCCGTGAACACCGACCACCAGGCGCTGCAGCTCAGCAATGCGCACAAGAAGGTGCGCATCGGATCCAAGCTGACGCGCGGACTGGGCGCGGGCGGTGACCCGCTGCGCGGCGCCGAGGCCGCCGAGGAATCCCGTGGCGAGATCACCAAGCTGCTCGAGGACTGCGACATGGTGTTCGTGACCGCCGGCATGGGGGGCGGCACCGGCACCGGCGCGGCCCCGACCGTCGCGGAGATCGCTCGCGAGCAGGGGGCGCTGACCATCGGTGTGGTCACCAAGCCCTTCAAGTTCGAGGGCCTCAAGCGGCAGCGGTGCGCCGACGATGGTATCGCCAACCTCCAGGGGCGCGTCGACACGCTCATCACCATCCCCAACGAGCGGCTCATGCAGGTGGTCGACAAGAAGACCCCGATCACCGAGGCGTTCAAGTTGGCCGACGACGTTCTCCGTCAGGGCGTGCAGGGCATCAGCGACCTCATCGTGTTCCCAGGCCTGATCAACCTCGACTTCGCCGACGTCAAGGCGATCATGTCGGGTCAGGGCGCGGCGCTCATGGGTATCGGGTTCGGCAACGGCGACACGCGCGCCGCCGACGCCGCCCGCGACGCGGTGGCCAGCCCTCTCCTCGAGACCACCATCGCCGGCGCCAAGGGCATCCTGCTCAACGTCACCGGTGGTCCGGACCTGACGCTCTACGAGGTCAACGAAGCCGCCCAGCTGGTGAGCGAGTCGGCCGACCCTGACGCGCAGATCATCTTCGGAACGGTCATCGACGAGCAGATGAAGGGCGAGGTGAAGATCACTGTGATCGCCACCGGCTTCACCGGCCAGATCGATGTGCTGGGCACGCTCGCCTACGAGCCGGCGGCGCGGTCGGTGGCTGCGTCCCCGGCCTTCACCATCGGAGGTCGTTCCTCGAGCCCACCCAACGCGGATGATCTCGACATCCCGGCCTTCCTCCGGGACCGTCGCTAGGGACTCCGTCCTCGGGCAGGGGGCCTCGCCTCGCCGAGGCCCCCTGTTGATGCCATGAAGTGCCCATACTGTTCGCAGCCGGAATCGAAGGTCGTCGACTCGCGCGACTCCGAGACCGGCGAGGCGATCCGCCGACGCCGGGAATGCCTTGTCTGCCACAAGCGTTTCACCACCTATGAGCGGGTCGAGGCGGTGCCGCTCTGGGTGGTCAAGAAGGACGGCCGGCGTGAGGAGTTCCGTCGCAGCAAGCTCCTCGGTGGCCTGGTCAACGCGTCCACCAAGCGGGAGCTCGCTTCGGCCCAGCTCGAGACCGTCGTCGACGGCGTCGAGAACGCGCTGCGCGCACGCAACGTGACCGAGGTCCGCAGCCGCGAGGTCGGCGAGATGGTGATGCAGCACCTGCGCGCCCTCGACGAGATCGCGTACGTGCGTTTCGCGTCGGTGTACCGGTCATTCCAGGACGTCGAGCAGATGCGCGCCACCATCGAGGACGTGCTTGCCAATCCTCCGGGGACTCGTCCGCCGGATGCACCGCGTCGCCGCCGCAAGCGTGCCGACGAGGGCAGCGAGCCGGCTCTCGACATCGGCAAGTGAGCGACGCACAGCTGTTGGCCGCTCGGCTGCAGGGCGTACGCGAGCGGGTGCGGCAGGTCGCCGAGCACGCCGGCCGCGACCCCGCGACCGTGCGCATTGTCGCGGTCACCAAGGGACACCCGGCCAGCACCGTCGATGCCGCTCTCGAAGCTGGCGTCCCCGACATCGCTGAGAACCGTGTGCAGGAGGCGGAGGCCAAGCGAGCCGAGCTGGGCGACCGCGCCGTGACGTGGCACATGGTGGGGCACGTCCAGCGCAACAAGGCACGCTCGGCCGCAGCGACCTTCGACGTTGTGCACTCCATCGACTCTGCGCGGCTCGCCACCGCTCTCGATCGCCATCGTGGCGCCGCCGCCGCGCGCATGCGCGTTCTCATCGAGGTTGACCTGACGGGAATCCCGGGTCGCAGCGGGGTGGGGACCGACGCCGCCTCCGCACTGCTGACGGCGCTCAACGAACTGCCTGCGCTCGAGCCGATCGGGTTGATGACCATCGCGCCGCCGGGGTCGCCCGACACGGCCCGCGACTGCTTTGCACGCCTGCGAGGGCTGCGCGACAGGCTGCATGGCGAGCAGGGATTCCCGCTCCCCGAGCTGAGCATGGGGATGAGCGACGACTTCGAGATCGCCATTGCCGAGGGGTCAACCATGGTGCGGCTTGGCCGGGTGCTGTTCGGTGACCGCGGCGGCCCGCAACCGTGACGAGGGCCGCCGCTATCCTGACCGCGATGAGCGAGGACCACCCGAACGTGCCCGCCGCTGCCACCGACCGGGTGAGCGACGACGCGCTGCCGAGCCGGCGCCGCCAGCTGAGCGTGATGCTCGGCACCGCCATCATCGTCTTCGCCGTCGACCACCTCAGCAAGTGGCTGGTCACGCAGCACGTCGTCCTGGGCAGCCAGGTGCCGGCCAGCGGACCGGTCACCATCCACCACATCCAGAACCGCGGTGCTGCATTCGGTCTCTTCCCTCAGTTGCAGGTCGTCTTCCTGGTGGTGGCCGCAGCCGTGGCTCTCTACATCCTGGTGGCCGGCCGACGCTTCGGTCCGGGCGTGTTCCCGCAGGTGCTGCTCGGCATGGTGCTCGGAGGCGCGATCGCCAACGCTCTCGACCGATTCGTGCAGGGGTATGTCGTCGACTTCATCGACCTGCAGAGGTGGCCGGTGTTCAACGTCGCCGACATGGCGATCGTCCTCGGCATCCTCCTCGGCGTGCTGACCCTGCGCACGTCGCCGCCAACAACTGGTCGCGACCGCGTTGCATGAACGACGTGGCTGAGCGCGGCGGGCAGGTCAGCCGTCTCGACCTGCGCGTGGCCAGGCAGTCGGGTGTCAGCCGGACCGCCGCGCAGTTGCTCATCGCGGGCGGCCACGTGCGAGTCAACGAGCGTCCCGCCAAGTCCGGTCAGCGCGTGGGTGACGCCGACGACGTGGTGGTGGTCATCCCGCCGGTGGCCGAGCCGCGCGCCGACGTCGCCGGCCCGCAGGTGCCGCTGACCGTCGTGTACGAGGATGACGCGCTGGCGGTGATCGACAAACCGGCGGGGTTGGTGGTGCACCCCGCGCCCGGGCACCCCGCGGGCACGCTGGCGGACGGACTCCGGCAGCGGGGCACAACCTGGTCGCAGCTGGGCGGTGAACAACGGCCGGGCATCGTCCACCGGCTCGACCGCGATACCAGCGGGTTGCTGGTGGTCGCCAAGACGCAGGCGGCACACCACTCCCTGTCGTTGCAACTGCAGCGCCGCACTCTCGGCCGTGTCTACTGGGCGCTGGTGCACGGCGTGTTCCGGGAGTCGACCGGCCGCGTCGATGCGCCCATCGGGCGAGATCCCAGCCATCGTCAGCGCATGGCCGTCGTCGATGGCGGACGGCCGGCAGTGACGGACTTCGCGGTGGTCGAGCGCATGCGGAAGTTCACGCGGCTCGAGGTTCGCCTCCTGAGCGGGCGCACCCACCAGATCCGCGTGCACCTCGCGTCGATCAGCCACCCGATCGCCGGAGACCCGGTCTACGGACGGCGGGGCGACGAGATCAGCGCGCGGCCCGCGCTGCACGCGCAGCGCCTCACCTTCCTCCACCCCGATGACGGCCGTCGCTGCGACTTCACGTCGCCCCTGCCCGCCGACCTCGAGGCAGCCCTGATCGCCGCCGCAGAGGTTTCCTGATGGGGCGCGCGCCCCGCCTGACGACCCAGCCAGGCCGGCTGATTGTTCTGTCCGGCCCCAGCGGGGTCGGCAAGGACACAGTCCTGCACGAGCTGCGCCGCCTCGAACCGAGGTTGCGCTACAGCGTGTCGTACACCACGCGCTCCCCCCGGTCAGGAGAGACCGACGGCGTGTCCTATTCGTTCATCGACGAGCCGACGTTCCGCACGATGGCGGAACGCGGCGAGTTCCTCGAGTGGGCCGAGGTGCACGGCCACCTCTACGGCACCGCCGAGGCGCGCGTCAAAGAGGCGCTGGCTCGCGGCGAGGACATCGTCCTCAAGATCGACGTCCAGGGAGCCGCGTGGATCCGCCCCCGGGTCGACGGCGCGCTCTTCATCTTCCTGATGCCGCCGTCTGAGGACGAGCTGCGCCGCCGCCTGCGAGCCCGCGACACCGAGGACGACGAGTCCGTCGAGCTGCGGGTGGGCAACGCCGTGGCCGAAATGGCCGAGGGGGCGGCGTACGATCACCGGGTTGTGAACGACCACGTCAACCGCGCCGCGCGTGAGATCCTCGACATGGTGCGCCGTCGCCGGTCGGAGACGGGTCGGTGAGCGCGGCGCAGAACCGCGCCGGGCAGGTCGCGGTGCACGTGTCCGGGAGCGTGGCGGCGTACAAGGCGTGTGAGGTGGTCACCGCGTTGCGCAAGGAGGGCTGCGAGGTTCGCGTGGCCATGACCCCGGGCGCACACCGCTTCATCACGGCGATCACCCTGCAGAGCCTGAGCGGACACCCTGTTCTCAGCGACGTCTGGGAGGAGGTGGGCGCCCCCCACGGTATGGGCCACATCGAGCTGGGTTCGTGGGCCGACGTGCACGTCGCCGTCGCCGCGTCCGCAAACCTGATCGCGCGGCTGGCGCAGGGGCTGGCCGACGACGCGGTGACCACGACTGTGCTGGCCAGCCGCGCGCCGCTGCTTGTCGCGCCCGCCATGGAGACTGCGATGTGGGACCACCCGGCGACGCGGGCCAACGTTGACGTTCTCCGCGCCCGAGGGGTCAGTGTCATCGGGCCGGTGAGCGGCCGTCTTGCCAGCGGCGCCGACGGCGCGGGACGCATGGCCGACGTCGGTGCTGTCGTGGAGGCAACTCTCGCGCAGTTGAAAGCCGGCGGACGCTGACCCGGCGGCAGTGCCTCGATCGGCGCCGTCGTTCGCCAACCGCCGCGTCGTTGTCACCGCCGGCGGCACCCGCGAGCCCATCGACGTGGTGCGATACATCGGCAACCGCAGCAGCGGGCGGATGGGCAACGCCATCGCACTTGCCGCCGTCGACCGCGGCGCCGCCGTGACGCTGATCACCACCGTCGCCCCAGCACACGATGAGCGTGTCACCGTGGTTCGCGTGGACACGGCCGACGAGATGGATGCGGCGGTGAGACGTGCGTTGCCGGGGGCTGACGTGCTGCTGATGGCGGCGGCGGTCGCCGATTACCGGGTGGCTGACGTCGCCCGACGCAAGTTGAAGAAACAAGCCTCGCTGACGCTCGACCTGGTGCCCACCGTCGACATCCTTGGCGGCCTTGCCGGCGACCCGGCGCGCCACGGCGTGCTCGTCGTCGGTTTCGCCGCCGAGACCGACGATATCGAAGCCAACGCGCGCCGCAAGCTCACGGGCAAGCAACTCGACCTGGTCGTCCTCAACGACATCGCGCGCTCGGGGATCGGCATGGGCACCGAGGACAACGAGGTGAGCGTCTTCGACTCCGCCGGTCTTGTCGCGCACATCTCACGGCGGCCCAAGCCGCTGGTGGCCGGCGCTCTGCTCGACATCGTCGCCGGCCGCCTTGGCGCCGCGGCGCGGGTGCGACGATGACGGCGCCGGCGCCGGTCACGCCGGAAGTCACCACGGCCCTGGTCGAGGAGGAAACCGTCACCTACGTCGCCGTCGTACCCGACACGGGAGCGATCCTTCCCCAGGACCACTTCACCTACGCGGTGCCCCCCGGCCTCGCCGCCGCCGCGGTGCCCGGCGCTCGCGTCGAGGTTCCGTTCGGCCGCCGCGACGTCCTCGGGTACGTCGTCGGCCAAGAGCGGGAGACGAGCAGGGGTGATGCCAGGCTGATTGCCGCGGTCCTCGACGAGCCGCCGATCCTCGACCCGGCTGCGCTGGCACTGGCGCGGTGGATCGCCGAGCGCTACTGCTCGCCGCTGGGCGAGGTGATCAGGGCGATGCTCCCCAGGGGGGTTCGAGCGGCGCGACCGGGGGGACGCAAGCGCGGGCCGCGTACCACGTCCGCGGCGATGCACGCGGCCGGCGCCGGAGAGGCCGAGCCTGCCGAGACCCCGCCCGCGCTCACGGAGCCGCAACGAGCCGCCGCCGCGCCGTTGCTCGAGGCGATCGCCTCCGGCACCCATCGCCGCGTGCTGCTTCACGGCGTGACCGGGGCGGGCAAGACCGAGGTGTACCTCGTCGCCATCGCCGCAGCGCTGGCCGCCGGCCGCCAGGCGATCGTGATGGTGCCCGAGATCGCGCTCACCCCGCAGACCATTCGCCGGTTCGCGGCGCGTTTCCCGGGTCGGGTGGCGGTGCTGCATTCGGGGCTCACCGAGTCCGAGCGCGCCCGCGAGTGGCGCCGTATCCGCGACGGCAGCCTCGACGTCGTGGTGGGCTCGCGGAGCGCCGTCTTCGCCCCCCTGCCCCGCCTCGGCGTCATCGTGGTCGACGAGGAGGACGCCGGCGCCTACAAACAGGACCGTATCCCGCGCTACCACGCCGTGGACACGGCTCTCGAGCGCGGCCGCCTTGAACAGGTGCCGGTCGTGGTGGGCAGCGCCACCCCGAGGGTCGAGACGTACTACGCGGCCCACACCGGTGGTTTCGAGCTGGTCAGGCTCGACGAGCGCATCAGCGGACGCCCGCTGCCACCGATCGAGGTGGTCGACCTGCGTGAAGAGTTGCATGCGGGGAACCGCAGTCCGCTGTCACTCGAGCTTGTCCGCGCGTTCCGCGAATGCCACGACGCCGGCGGTCAGTCGATCCTCTTCCTCAACCGCCGCGGCAGCGCGACCGTGGTGGTGTGTCGCAACTGTGGCGAGGCGTTGAACTGCGACAGCTGCAGCGTGTCGCTCGTGTATCACGCGCAGCGGCGGCGCTGTGACTGCCATTACTGTGGCAGCTCGCGGCCCCTCCCGGAGACCTGTCCCAGCTGCCGGTCAACGGCGATCCGCGGATTGGGGACGGGCACCGAGCGGCTGGAGGCCGAGGTGCATGAACGCTTTCCCGACGTGCGCCTGCTGCGCATGGACCGCGACACCACAGCCACGCGGGATGCCTACTTCACGATCTACGACCAGTTCGCCCGCCACGAGGCCGACTGCCTGATCGGCACGCAGATGGTCGCCAAGGGCTGGGACCTCGGCAACGTGCGCCTGGTCGGGATCGTCAACGCTGATGTCTCATTACACTTTCCCGATTACCGCAGCGGCGAGTCGACGTTCTCTCTGCTCACTCAGGTGGCGGGACGGGCGGGCCGCGGCGACGAGCCCGCGCGGGTCATCCTCCAAACCTACAGCCCGCAACACTACGCGGTGCGGCACGCGACGACGCACGACTACCTCTCCTTCGCACGCGAGGAGATCCGCGTCCGCAAGGCACTTCGCTTCCCGCCCTACACGCGCTTGGTGGTGTGCACCGTCGCCAATCGCGAGGATGCGCGCGCCGAACTCGATGCTCGGCGGGCGCTTGCGGAGGTGTCTGATAAACTCGGAGCGGGGTCGGGCCTTGACGTCCTCGGGCCGACTCCGGCCTTCCTGCACCGGCTTCGGGGTGAGTACCGTTGGCAGATCACGGTGCGGGGCGAGGCGATCGAGAGGGCATTCCCGCACCTGCCGCGTGGCCGCGGCTGGAGCATCGACGTCGACCCAGGACCCTGAGGTGACCCGTGGCACTGCTTCCCATCATCCTCTCCACTGACGAGGATCCCGTCCTCACCACCAAGGCGACCCGGGTGCCGCGCGTCGACGACGCCATCCGCAAGCTCATGGACGACATGGTCGAGACCATGATCGATGCGCACGGCGCAGGCCTTGCAGCGCCGCAGGTGGGCGTGTCACACCGGGTGATCGTGCTGCGCGTCGACAATCAGCTGTACCAGCTCGCCAACCCGGAGATGGTCCGCTGCGAGGGTGAGCAGACCGGGATCGAAGGCTGCCTGTCTGTGCCCGGCCTGATCGGCGAGGTGACCCGCTGCGAGCGCGTCGTCGCCAAGGGCCTCAATCGCCACGGCAAGGAGATCCGGGTCAAGGGTGATGGTTTGCTGGCCCGGGCTATCCAGCACGAGATCGATCACCTCGACGGAATCCTGTTCACCACCAAGGTGATCGAGGGCACCCTGCGCAGCTGGGACCAGTTCGACGAGGAGAAGGCCGGGGCGCTCGAGGGCGAGCTGGTCGGCTGATCGCCGCCGTGCGCGAGGACTCGTGATGCGCATCGTGTTCTGCGGGACGGCCGAGTTTGCGGTGCCCGCACTGCACGCGCTCGCGGAGACACACGATGTGCTGGCTGTGGTCACCCAACCCGACCGGGCGGGGTCGCGAGGGCGCCCCGCCGCGCGCCCAGTCGGCGACGCCGCCTCGCTGCTCGGCCTGCCGGTGCTGCGACCGGAGCGCATCCGCGCCCCGCAGAGTGTCGCCGAGATCACCGACCTCGCTCCCGACGCGCTGGTTGTTGCCGCCTATGGCCAGATCATTCCGACGGCCCTGCTCGAGGCTCCGAGGTACGGCGGCGTCAACGTGCACGGCTCCCTGTTGCCGCGCTGGCGGGGCGCGGCGCCGGTCGCCGCGGCGATCCTTTGCGGAGACTCGCGCACCGGCGTGTCCATCATGCGCATGGACGCGGGACTCGACACCGGCGCGGTGTACGCGATGCGTGAGATCCCCGTCGCGGCGACCGACACCACCCCGTTGCTCACCGAGCGCCTCGCCGCCCACGGCGCGGGGCTGCTGCTCGAGGTGCTCGAGGGCCTCGCCGCCGGCACGGCTGCGGCGACAGCGCAGGACGATGCGCTCGCGACCCATGCGCCGCGACTCTCCCGCGACGACGGTCGCATCGAGTGGGCCGCCGCCTCGGCTGTCGACATCGACCGGCATGTCCGTGCGCTGCTGCCCTGGCCTGGCACCACGGCGCCGCTGGGCGGTCAGCGCGTGCGCCTTCTCGCCGGCGAGGTCAGCGGCCACGTTGCTTCGCCGGCGAGGCCTCCGGGCGAGGTTGTCGCCATCGTCGGCGACTCGGTGTCTGTCGCCAGCGCGGCGGGTGTCTATCGCGTCGATTTCGTGCACCCGCCCGCGGGACGCCCGATGAGCGCCGCGGCATATCTCCGCGGTCGCCGGACAGCGCAGTAACGCCATGGCCAGGGCCACAGCCGAGAAGCAGACCGATCCCACGCTGGCTCGGAATCGCCATGCCACTCATGAGTACGAGATCCTGGAAAGGTTCGAGGCGGGCATCGAGCTCGCCGGCACCGAGGTGAAGGCGTTGCGCGGCGGGCGTACCAACCTGCGCGAAGGCTATGTGCGCGTCGAGGGCGGCGAGGCATGGCTGCTCGGTGTCAACATCGCCGAGTACACGCAGGGACACCGTCGCAACCATGAGCCGCAGCGCCGGCGCCGCCTCCTGCTTCACAAGCGGGAGATCGAGTACCTCGGAGCGAAGGTCGCTCAGCAGGGTCTGACCTTGGTCCCGCTGCGCATCTACCTGAAGCGCAACCGCATCAAGCTGGAGGTCGGGCTGGCACGCGGCAAGAAGCTGTGGGACAAGCGCCACGCGATCGCCGAGCGCGACGCCCGCCGTGACGTCGAACGCGCTACAGCGCGGGCGCAGCGGCTCGGCTGACGGCGCCGGTGCGCAACGCGCGCACGATGGTGAAGAGCAGCCCCGCAGCGAGCAACGCCGGCAGCGAGCAGGCCTGCAGGAAGAACCACCACAGTGGCCCCGAGGAGATGTTGACGATGGTCTGCATGGTGATCGCCGCGATGACGCCACCCCCGACCGCTCCGATGCCGACCAGGGCGGCGATCGTCCAGGCGCTCAGCGCGCGGCGGTGCAGGCCGCGCTCGTAGGCGAGCCCCGCGCCGGCGGCGATGGCGATGAGCAGGTGGACGTATACGGGGTACCACGCGATCGACCCGACGAGCAGCATGGCGATGATCCCGCAGGCGAACTCTGCGCCGCGTTCAGCGCGCGTGCGACGACCCTGCCTGACAGCAAGCCAGACTGCGGCCACAGTGGCCACCGAGAGGGCGGTTGCGATGGCGTGCAGCCAGAGGGATGCGCCAGCGGCGGCGAGAACAGAGTGCTGGCCGAGCCTGCTGACCACGCCATTCCACGTCTGGTTGTAGATCCAGCCGTTATCGCGGTTGAGAACGGGGAGCACGGACGTGATGTACTGATGTGTGACCGTCCAACCCAACGTGGCAACGGCGAGAGCTGCGCACGCTGCGACCGCAGCGACGCTCGCGGCGACGGCATGCCACCAGCCGCGACGGGCGAGCACCACCAGCAGCACGATCGGGGCAAGCTTGATGCTCGCTGCGACACCGAGGACGACCCCACAGCGCGTGCGGTGCCCCGACAGGTAGTCCGAGAGTGCCACTGCCAGGAGCAGGAAGATGAACAGGTTGATCTGCCCGTGCCAGAGGTTGTAGGTGGCCGGCGGGAACGTGAGCGCGACGATGATGGCGATGCGCGCACGTGGCCACGACGCGGGCAGCGCGGTCCGGGCGACGATCACAGCACCGCCGACCAGCGCGCCGAGCGAGAGCCACAGCCACACGATCTCCTGCCAACGCGACGACAGGAAGTCGAGTGGCCGGAGCAGCAGGGCGGCGAACGGCGGGTAGTCGAACCCCGACATCACGATCGTGCCGCTGCCGAAATTGGCGTATGGGCTGGTACCTCCTGCCACCGCGTGAGCGGCCTGGGTGTACGCAGCGAAGTCCTCGAACTCTCCTGCGAAGTGGCCGAAGATCGGCACCAGCACGAAGTTGTAGGCAGCGGCGGCCGTCGCAGCGATGGCGGCAGCCGTGATCACCCGCGACAGGCTCCGCCGGCTCCGCGCCGCCCGGTTGGCTCGCGGGGCGGCTTTCCGACTCGTCATCACCGACACGCTGAGAGTGTCGCGCCCGCCGCTTCCGTCCGTCCCTGCGTGCGCGCGACCGTTACCCAGGCGTGACCGCCCGGTTAGGAGGCGGCGCGGTGCGTCTGCTCGGAATCCGAGCCCAGGTCAGGTTCGAGCGGGAGGTCGAACGTCGTCCCGGCGGCCATGATGGGCCGGTTGGCGCGGGTGTCGGGAACGGCGGCGGCTGCCAGCGCGTCCACGGCAGCGCGGAGGTCACGCAGGCCGGTGCCCTTGGTCGCGGAGACCAGCACCGGCGCGAGACCGGCGATCTCGCCGAGCCGTTGCGCGATCTCGGTGGCCTCGGCCGGGGAGAGACGGTCGACCTTGTTGACGACGAGCACCGCCGGCTGATCGCAGCCCATATCCTCGAGTGTCTCGAGGACAGTGGCCAGTTGTGCCTCGGCGTCACGATGGGACGCGTCGACGACGATGGCCAGCAGGTGGGCCTCGCGCACCTCCTCGAGCGTGGCCGCGAACGCCTCCACCAGCTCGTGAGGCAGAGACTGGATGAACCCGACCGTGTCGGTCACGATGATCCGCCGCCCGCTGGCCAGGCCGAGAAGACGCGAGGTGGGGTCGAGGGTGGCGAACAGCAGGTCGTCGGCGAGCACGGTTGAATTGGTGAGCTTGTTGAGCAGCGTCGACTTGCCCGCGTTGGTGTAGCCGACGAGTGCGCACGACGCCAGCGGGACCGCCGTGCGCGCGGTGCGCCGGGTGGCCCGCTGCCGCTCGATCGCGCGTAGGCGCTGGCGCAGCCGGCGCAGCTTCTGGTTGATCAGGCGGCGGTCCACCTCGATCTGCTTCTCACCCATGCCGCCGCGCATACCCCCGGTGCCAACGCGGCCGCGCTGCCGTTCGAGGTGGGCCCAGCCGCCGGCCAGGCGGGGCAGCTGGTGCTCGAGCTGCGCCATCTCCACCTGTACGCGGCCCTCGGCGCTGCGGGCCCGGCGAGCGAAGATCGACAGGATCACCTCGGTGCGATCGAGAACCGGCACACCCCACCTCTCCTCGAGGTTGCGCTGCTGGCGCGGCGACAGCTCGTCGTTGATCAACGCTGCCGGACCGCCCAGCTCCTGGATACGCGCGCCCAGCGCGTCCACCGTGCCCGATCCGAAGAACGTGGCTGGGTGGATCTCGCGCAACGGCACCGGTGCGCGCTCGACGACCTTGGTCTTCAGCGTGCGTGCCAACTCTTCGAGCTCGTCGAGCTCGATCTCCGTTTGCTCGCGGTTCGACCGCCCCAGGAACGCACCCACGATCAGCACGTTGTCGATCGTCGCGGCGACGTCCGGGTCAGCGCCGCTTCGTCTCTGTCGGGCCATGTGAGCCCTAGCCTATTGCATCCTCACTGGCGGCGTGACAGCAGACGAGGCAGCGTCCAGCAGCTGTGCCATGCTGCCGTCCGTGAGGGCACGAACGGGCAGCGGACCGACGTTGCCGGTCTGCGTCGAAGTCGGTCGCAACCGCGCCTTCGCCAGCGCGCTCGACTGGCCGGGGTGGTGTCGTTCGGGCCGGGACGAGCTGGCCGCGCTCGACGCACTGGCGGATCATGCGCATCGATATCGCGCGGTCGCCGACGAGGCGCACCTGCCGTTTGCGGTCGGCGAGTTCACCGTGATCGAGCGAATTCCCGGAACGGCAACGACGGACTTCGGCGCCCCCGATCGGGCCGCGTCGGCGGAGGCCCAACCGCTGACTGCGGCTGATATACGGCGCCTGAATTCCCTGGTGGCGTCGGCCTGGACGGTGTTCGACCGAGTGATCGAGGCGACGCCGGCGTCGTTGCGCAAGGGTCCGCGCGGCGGCGGGCGCGACCGCGACGCGATGGTCGACCACGTGCTCGCCGCCGAGCATGCCTATGCGCGCAAGCTCGGCGTCCGGGTGCCGCAACCGCACACCGATGAGTCGGCGGAGATCGCCAGCCTGCGGCAGGCGATCCTCGGGGCCCTCGCCGCCGCGACCGCAGGCGAGCCTCTGGTGGAGCGGGGCTGGCTGCCGCGGTACGCCGCACGCCGGATCGCGTGGCACGTCCTCGACCACGCGTGGGAGATGGAGGACCGCCGCGAGCCGTGAGTCAGCTGCGCTTGCGCGGCGCGCGAGGAGGTGCGAGCGTCGCCACCGGCCGCACCCGCGGCGGGGGCAGGTCGGCGATCCGGCACGGGATGTCTGCGTCCTCGTTGAGGTGGTAGCTGATGCAGATGCGGTGGTAGCCGTCCGCGACGGTGAGGAGCCGGTCATGGTCGAGGCCACCGCGCACCAGCAGGACGGGTGAGAGCCGCTCTCCCTTCTTCACCTTCTTGAGGTCCTTGGCCACCTCGGGATCCGTGACGGGCAACAGCGCCAGGCCACTGGCACGCAGGAGGTCTTTTGCCTTCCTGGTCGTCACAGTCGCCGTCTGCAGGCCGCGCACCAGCGCTCGCACGGTGGACAGGTCGAAGAGGAGGCTGAGGTAGTCGGAGGCCGCCGGGTAGTCGTGCGCGGCCGGCGAGCTGGTCCACCGTTCCTTCGGCGTCACCACGGTCGATCGACCGCTGCTGGACCTGTTTCGGGGTGTCAATGTGGGCCGCTCGAGGACGCGCCCTGGGCTGCAGCCATGGCGGCCGGGTCACCGCCGGGTCCTCGCAGGATGAACGCGAACGCAACCGCGAGCAGCGCGCCGATCAGCGGCCCGACGATGTAGAGCCACGTGTGGGTGAGGTCTCCGCGGACCAGGTCCGGCGCCAATGTGCGCACAGGGTTCATCGATGCGCCGCTGATCGGGCTCGACCACAGCCCGGCCAGCGCGATGTAGCCGCCGACGGCGAGAGCCGAGAGACCTCCCACGTTCTGCGCACTCGAGGCGGTGCCGAGGATGACGCTGACCAGGCCCATGGTCAGCACGACCTCGATGAGCATCGCCTGCACGTCGGTGACTGTTGCTGCGGGAACCGTGGCGCCGAACATGCCCGGGCGGCCGAGGACGGCCCACAGGAACAGGCAGCCGAGCAGGCCTCCGGTCACCTGGCTTGCGATGTACCCGGGCACGCGCACCCACGGAAACTCCCTGCGCAGGGCGAAAGCAATGCTCACCACCGGGTTGAGATGCGCCCCGCCGATCTTGCCCATGAACAGGATCACGGCCATGACGGTCAGGCCCGGGACCGTCACTGCGGCCGCCCTCGAGATGGGAACCCCGCTCACCGACATGACCACGCTGCTACCGACGCCGCCGAGGACGAGGAGGAACGTACCGAGGATCTCCGAGAAGACGCGCCGCCACCAGTGTCTGACGTCGTGGAAGTCGCGCATCCACTCCGGGCTGCCCAGGTATCCGCCCAGCGCGTCGGGGACGGTGTCCGCTCCGACCCGCGCGGTGTGGCTCACAACCGCGGAGTATGCGCGCGGTTCGCTGGATGCGCAGCGCATCTGCCGCGCCTGGTCACGTAGTCTCCAAGCAGGAGGCACTTTCAATGGCACTGCTGACCACCGGGGAACCGGCGCCCGACATCAGCGCACGGCGTCGCGATGGAACCACGCTGACTCTGTCATCGCTGCGGGGCAGATTTGTCCTTGTGTACTTCTATCCCAAGGACGACACACCCGGGTGCACGGCCGAGGCCTGCGCGCTCAACGACAGCCTGGCGGCGCTGACCGAGACCGGCGCCGACGTCATCGGTGTCAGCACCGACAGCTGGGAGTCGCACCAGCGCTTCTCGGAGAAGTACGGGCTTGAGTTCGCGCTCGCGTCCGACAGCGACCAGCAGATTCGCAGGTCGTACGGCGTCGGCAAGATGTTGGGCGTGCTGCCGATTGTGCAGCGGGTGTCTTTCCTGGTCGGGCCGGATGGACGGATCGCCCACGTCTGGGCGCACGTCACGCCCGCGCGGCATGCTGCCGAGGTGCTCGCCGAGGTGCGCCGGCGCACCGAACAAGGCGCCCCGACCAGCTAGCGCTTGCGGGCGATCCAGGCTTCCTCGGAGGGCCAGCGCCGTGCCCAGGAGATGTCCACGTAGGGATGCCGCGTTGTTGCACCCTCCGGCGGGCGTATCTCGACCAGGTTCTCGACTTCGAACCCATTGGCACGGAGCAGGCGGATCCAGTCTCCGTACCCGAGGTGGAATTCGACGACATTCTCCTCCGTCCATTCGGTGCGGTGCAGGCCGAAATAGTCGCGATGGAGCACAGTGTCGACGGGCACGTCCTCGTCGTCCTTCTCACACAGTGTCAGGATGGTTCCGTTGGTGTAGAAGATCAGCCGGCCGCCGGGGCGAAGCAGACGCGCCGCTTCGGGAATCCACCTGTAGGGATCACACCAGAGCGCGGCGCCGTACTCGCTGATCGCCAGGTCGAAGCTCGCGTCAGGGAGTGGGACCGTCTCCGCGTTGCCGAGGAGCAGCGGGAAGTCGATGCCGTGCTCGCGCTGTAGCTCGCGCGCGGTGTCCAGCTGCTTGGGCGAGTTGTCGATGCCGACCGGGCGCGCTCCGCGGCGCGCCAGCCAGGCCGAAACGTACGCAGTGCCGCACCCCAGCTCGATGGTGTCGAGCCCGTCGACGTCGGGGAGAAGCTGGAGGTCGGCCTCCGGCACATGCCAGATGCCCCACCACGGCTCGGCGGCTGCCCATGCCCTGCGTCCCGGCTCGATGTACTCGACCGACTTGACGTCCCACGCCGCCCGGTTGAGCGCGACGTGGTCGCCGGGCGGCTCGTTGTTCACATGGCCGACTGTAATGTCGCGTCATGGAACCGCGCACGCGTGGCAGACGTGGTCGAGCGCAAACGGTATCGAGCTGGTGGGGCTCGCTGGACGCGCAGGACAACCGGACGCTGCGTGCGACGCACCTGCTGCCGACAATGCTTCTCCTGGCTGCGGGTGTCATTGCAATGGCGATGCCGCTGCCCTGGCACCACCTTGTCGTGCCGGCAGACGTGGATTCGGGGCCCCCCACGACCCAGGTGCTCAACGGTCTCACAACCGGCAGTTGGCTGCTCGTGGTTGCTGGCGTCGACCTTGCGCTGTCGATCCGGACGTACGTGGTCGCGTCCACTGCCGGCGTCAAATGGACGCTCACAGCTCTCGGCTTCGTCAGCGTGATGGCGATGTTCGGCGACTACATCGACTGGAGCCTGCGCGGCTCGCTCACCGTGAAGCCCTACTACGGGCCGGGATTCTTCCTCGGGCTCGGCGCCGCCGTGCTGACGGCGGGGGCGGCCGCCCTCGCCTGGCGCGTCCCGGACTGAACCCCGGCGGCGCCTAATCGCGGCGATTGAAACGTTTCGCCGACGCGCGGAACAGGTCTGGGCCATGGGTGTCACAGGACGGCGGCCCCTGGACAGCACCCGGTCCGGAGCCGATTAAAGTCGGCCCCTGCCGGGAGAGCGACGGTCGGACCCATGGAGAACTGACATGGCACGGAAGCAGCACGCGCGATCCTGGATGCGCGCGACGAGGCACGCGCAGACCCAGAAGCTCGTCGTCATCGCAGCGGTCCTGGCCGCCACTGTGGGCGCCGGCACCGACGTCATGGTCGCTTCGGCCGCCGGTCAGGCGGCGTCGGTCCGGGGCGCGCAGTCCGCTACCTCGAATACGGCTGCAGCGGCTGCCGCCAGCGTCTTTGCCGCCATCAACCACAGCCGCGCCGTCGCCCACCTGCCCGCTGTGTGGTTGGGCGGGAGACTCGTCAACGACGCCCATGCGCACAACCTCGCCATGGCAGCGGCCAACCAGCTGTCACATCAGTTGCCTGGAGAGCCGTCGCTGGGCGCACGCGCCAGCCGACTGGGCGTGACGTGGTCCTGGCTGGGCGAGAACGTCGGGGAGTCGCCCTCCCTGTCCTCGGCCGGCGCTCTCTACCTGGAGGGGATGATGATGAACAGCGCAGGGCATCGAGCCAACATCCTGTCGACTCGCTTCAGCCGCGTCGGTGTCGACGTGGTCTACGACAGCGTCCATCACACGCTCTGGCTGACCGAGGACTTCGCCAACTGAGCCGGATCGGGGCCGCTAGGATCTCCCCCTGGCGCGTTGCAGGGGGACGGCTTGAGGCGTTGTAAGCCGCGGATGCGGCCAGCTGGCGGAGGGGCCCGGGCCCGGATGCGGGCGAAGGCGCCCACTGACGCGCAGACCCTCGTCATCATCGCGATCCTCGCGAGTGTTGGGGTCGGTAGCGTCGTCACAGCCATATCGCCGCCTCCGCTCCCCGGGGCCCTGGTATCGACCATGGCCCCCGAACCGGTGGGGGCGACGTGGCGGCACCTGCGGGTCCCGGCGCTCCCGTCGCCGTCCCTCACGGCGCCAGCGGCCGCAGCAGCGCCCCGACGCCCGGCGCCTCCCGCGCCGCCAGTCCCGCGGCGGGTCGTCGGGCCGTCACCGACCCACGCGCCGCCACCCCCGCCGCCGCCCATTGACTCGTCGTCAGCCGCCGGCGCGGTGTTTGCGGCAATCAACCAGAGCCGGGCGGCGGTCGGTCTCCCCGCTCTGCGATGGAGTGGGGGACTCAGCCGCAGCGCTCACCTGCACAACCTGGCGATGGCGGCGGCGGACCATCTGTCGCACCAGCTGCCCGGCGAGACGTCACTCGGCACCCGTGTCAGTCAGCAGGGCGTGTCCTGGTCTTGGGTGGCGGAGAACATCGGGGAATCGCCCTCACTGTCGATAGGGGGCACACTCGGCCTGGAGCAGCTGATGATGGGAGACGCCGGCCATCGGGACAACATCCTGGCGCCTTCCGCGTCCATCGTCGGCGTCGACGTCGTCTACGACGCCGTCCACCAGTGGCTCTGGCTCACCCAGGACTTCGCCAACTAGGCTCGGCTCGAAGCCGACCTACGGCCGAGGCCCATCCACGGCTCGCTTTTCGTGGATCTCGCTGCGTTCGGCGCGCTCGATACCGATTAGGTCGTTGCGCGTGGGACTGACCGCGCGGATGAGCTCGTCGAGCTTCGCCTGCATGGCCTCGTCGTCTTTGCTCTGCGTGTGTTGGACGCAGAAAATCATGAGGAACGTGACCAGCGCCGTCGCAGTCTGCATCGATGTCTGCCATCGATCGGCAAAGTGGACGAAGGGACCCACAATCGCCCAGACCAACACGCTTGATGCTGCGATCACCACGGCCAGGGGGTGGCCCAGGACATCGTTGATGCGATCGATTCGTGCGCTCACGGGCATGCCCTCTGTTGGAGTGTGGGTGCTTGCGGCTCCGGCGATAGGCCGCTAGAATCGCGGCCGATGTTGACTGGGGTGGTCTGTCCTGGGTGCCGCAACGGTCGTGTCATCCCCCTCACGGCAGGTGCCCCACCGCGCCTGGCGGCTCCTCAGGGCTGGTTCGGGGCTGCGCGGAGGTATCCAGCGTACAAGTGCGTGACATGTGGACACAGGTTCCCACCGACCAGCGCGGCGTCCCACGCCGAGCTGCCGACGGCGCGAGCCGCAGCGCTGCGGTCGCTGCTCAGCCTGCGCCTGCCGGGCTGAGCAGCGGAGCTTCCAACAAGTAGGGTACTGAGAGTGGCCGACACCTCTGGGGGCAGCGACTCCACGCCGACCCACAACGATGCCGTCGACCCTCACTCTGTGGCTCCCTTGGGAAACGTCATCGATCGTGTGTAGGTGTGGCCGCCTCCGAGGCGCGCTGCGGTGCGCAGTCCGATGCCGGTTGCTCCCCACTGGACGGAAAAGCTGTCGGCCGGCGGTGGCGGGCCGCTGATGGTGAGCCGGAGCGTGATCGTGAATAGCTTCGGGTCTGCGCGCCGACCGTCGAAGCTGTCAGCGCCAGAGCCACGAGGACCAAACTGCAGGCGATGCCAAGACTGGCGAGCCGTTTCATGGTCGTACCTCAGCCGCCGGACGCCTGACAGGGGCGCGTCGCGGTGGCACGCCGCCGCCTGGTGGAGGCGCCGGGAATCGAACCCGGGTCCTCTCCTGCTCAGCGTAGCCGTTTTGTATTCGGGAAGCGCGCACCACAACAGGCAGGGGTCAGGGTCAGCGTTTTCAGGGCCTCCTGGGCGCTCTCAGTGGCACGCGTTCGGTCTATGCGGCGTGGTCGGCGCGGTTCCATGGCTTTGCCTGACGCCGGCGGGGAGCACTTGGCGCAGAGGACCCCGTCCCTGGCGCAGGTGAGCAGCGTCGCGATCCCGTCGCACCGAGGACACCGTGAGCGCCGCAGCCCGGCGGGCAGAGCCGGGACGGACGACACGCGGTGATGGCTCGCTGTACCGCGTGCCGATTCTGTCGTCCAAGCAGTCGGAAAGGCGGTGCGCTGGCCACCCGCGGACGTGACGAACGCCCCTTTTTCTTCCAGCGCAACCGCCATCCGCGATTGACATCCTGCGATGCTCAGCGCCTGGCCGCCCAGCACGCCAGCGCCGCATTTGGCTAGTGGTGGCGCACCCACTGGCTTCGGCGCCCGCAACGTGGGGGTCGGCTCTGACGCACGGATAGCAAATCTGCTAGCGTCGCGGGCCTCTCGTGGCTCGCTGCTTGGCGAGCACGACCAGGTGCTTTGATACGGGAGGAGCAGCGTGCGCCGGCAGACAATCCTCGCAACAGGGGCGTTCGCGATCCTCGTCGGCTTGGCCCTGCCCAGCCGGAGTGCTGTTGCGGCGAACCATCCCACCTCGGCGGCCAGCAGCTCCTTCGGAGCTCCAACGAAGTGGTCGTCGACCCCGTTCCTCGGCAGCCAGGCGACCCTAGGGGGCGACGTCAACCACGACGGCAGCGCGGACCTGGTCGCGGTGAACAACAGCAGCACCTTGGTGATGCTGTCCAACGGTTCGTCCTTCGGAGCTCCGACGCGGTGGTCGTCGACTCCCTTCTTCGGCAACGTGGCGACCCTGCTGGCCGACGTCAACCACGACGGCAACGCGGACCTGGTCGCCGTGAATAACGACGGCACCTGGGTGATGACGTCCAACGGTTCGTCCTTCGGATCTCCGAGGGAGTGGTCGTCGAGCCCCTTCTTCGGCAGCAAGACGACCCTGCTGGGCGACGTCAACCACGACGGCAACGCGGACCTGGTCGCGGTGAACGGCGACAGCACCTGGGTGATGCTGTCCAACGGCTCGTCCTTCGGCGCGCCGACGAAGTGGTCCTCGACCCCCTTCCTCGGCAACGTGGCGACCCTGCTTGCCGACGTCAACAACGACGGCAACGCAGACCTGGTCGCCGTGAACCACGACAGCACCTGGGTGATGACGTCCAACGGTTCGTCATTCGCAGCTCCAGCGGTGTGGTCGTCCAACCCCTTCTTCGGCTCCAAGGCGACGCTGCTCGACGACGTCAATAGCGACGGCAACGCGGACCTGGTCGCCGTGAACAACGACAGCACCTGGGTGATGCTGTCCACAGGGGCAGCAGCGGCACTCGCCGTACAACAGACCGACGCGGCCGCAAACGCCAGCGCCGGCACAAGCTTCACTCTCGGTGGGATCACCGCGACAGCAGCCCACCAGTTGCTCGTTGCCGACATCATCATGAGGACGGCCGCGCCTCCCTCGACTGCGGTCGCCACCTTCACCGACAACGCGGGCAACACTTGGCACAAGGCGGTCGCGGACAACCCCGCCGGCGTGGCGATGTCGGGGGAGATCTGGTACGCGTTCAACGCAACGGGCGGAGTCACCTCTGTCACCGCAACCACTGCGGCCAGCAGCGGAATCATCATCCGTTTCTACGAGATCAACGGCGCGACCACGACGGATCCTCTGGACAAGGTCGTGACCGCTACCGGCGCGTCAACGGCGCCGAACAGCGGTGCGACGGCGGCGACGTCGCAGGCGAGTGAGGTCGCCATCGGCTCCATTGGCTGGGCGACTTCGGTGACCACGATCTCCGCTCTGACGGGGGGCTTTACGACGGACGCGACCGTCGTCAACACCTCGGCGGGCGTCGACAGCAACGAGCAGGACGGGCACCAGGTCACGAGCGCGACGGGCACGCTCGACTTCGCCGGGACCCTGAGCGCATCCCATGCATGGGTGGCGTCGATCGCCACGTTCAAGTGAGGGACCGGCAACCATAAAGCCGGTCAGGCCATCCCGTCCCGCGTGGGCCGGGGTGGCCTGGCACCCGCCAGGTAGGCTGCGGAGCCAGCCCTACGCCCTCCCCGTCGCCGGCTTCGACCGGCGCTTCCAGACGCCACCACTCTGTACGCACGGCACGCGATGGTGGCCTCCAGGTGGCGCCGGCGCGTGAGAGGGTCGACAAGTACTTGCTGGCCGGCGTCGAGGCCACACTGCGTCCGCGCACGGCAGACAGCTACGCGCAGATCGTCCGTACACACCTGGCACCGGCCTTCGCCCGCGTGCCACTGACGCGCCTGACGCCTCAGCTCATTCAGCAGACGTACCGCGCCTGCTCACCGCCGGACTGTCCGCGAAGACTGTCGCCCAACGTCCACGGCGTGCTGCACCTTGGCCTTCGGGCAGGTGTTCAGGTGGCGCCTCGTGCCCGCCAACATCGCGGACCTCGTGGACCTGCCACGCGTGGCAGGACGCGAGATGCACGCGCTATCACCGGAGCAGGCGCGCAAGGTGCTGGCGGTGCGGAAGGCGACCCGCTCGAACCCCTCTACCGACTCGCCATTACCGCCGGCCTGCGCCTCGGCGAGCTTTTGGCGTTGCGCTGGCCCGACGTGGACCTCGAGCAACGCACACTCAGCGTCGTCGCCACCCTAGAGCACAGCCATGGTCACGAGCCAGTCGTCGCCGCGCCGAAGACCTCCCGGTCGCGACGTCAGGTGGTACTCGGCGGCGCCATCGTCGATGCACTCCGCGCGCATCGTCAGGCGCAGCCGGGCATCGGCTTTGTGTTCACCCGCGGCGACGGTCGCCCGCTCAGTCGCTCCATCGTCGACAAGGCGTGGACCCGGCTCAACGCGCGCGCCGACGTCCCGCGGGTGCGCTTTCACGACCTCCGGCAGACGTCGGCCACCCTGCTACTCGGGCGTGGTGTGCATCCCAAGATCGTGAGCGAGATGCTCGGCCACGCAACGGTGGCAATCACGCTCGATCTCTACTCGCACGTCACGCCGACGATGCAGCGCGAGGCGGTCGTCGTGATGGACGACCTTCTGAGCCAGTAGGGGGCACGGTAGGGGGCAAAAGCCTACTGCAGGCGACCTTTCGTATTCGCCGCCTGGTGGAGGCGCCGGGAATCGAACCCGGGTCCGAAGCCGTGTCAAGCGCGACATCTACGAGTGTAGTCCCGGCTTTGTTCTCACCGGTTCGTCGCCCTGGGACAGGCTCCGCACCGGCCAGTCGCGGTGTACGTCGCCTCCGGCGCCGCGACGCCACCGGAGGCCGAGACTGCTGGTATTAGCGTCGGGTCCGGTCACCGCAGTCAAATGGCCGGTCGACGTCAGGCCGTAGCCTGATCGTTTGCCTTACTTACGCAGCGAGCGCAAGGGGCTGTGCATTCTTCGCACTTATGTTTTTCCCGGTTTTACGAGCCCGGGGCTCGACTCGCCATCGCGCAAACCACGACCCCGTCGAAACCGTACGCCCCCACGAGGCGACAGCGTTCAGGGGAACGCGCTGTGCACCGTCAATGGTACCGCGCTCGCGTCACCGCCAATCGGCCCGGCGAACATTCCCTCGACGCCGCCGAGATCAGTCCGGATCGCCGAGGAGATCCGCGACACCCGCCCCACCAGGCCGCATTGGCCAGCCCCGCCCGCCGCGACGCGCTGCTCTGGGCAGCTGGCCCGGCCTTGTTGCTTCAGCGAACCCCACCTGATCGGCGGCCCAGGCATGCTCCTGTGGAGACGCAGCGGTCGGATGGCCCGACATCCGTCGTCGGTCGATGTCACCCGCGCGACGGCAGTCCCGCCTACTCTGTAGACCATGCCAATTTGGGCCCAGCGTGAGCGGTTCGACGCACCCCGCCAGCACGGCCTCGGTGCGGGCATGCGGCGCTGGACGATCCCCGCCATCGGTGCGCTGACGCCGATAGGCCTCATCGTCGTCAACATCGCGGCGTTCATCGTCCACAACCTGGCGCAGTTCCGCCTCGGCATCAGCGTGCTGGCGTTCGTCAGCGGGGTGCTGCTCAACGCGTGGACGGGGCTGAACATCTACCGTGTTGCCAAGGCGCGGTTTCCTCACTTCGGAGTGCTCCACGAGAGCAACCAGGAGATCGTGCTCGTCATCGGCCTGCTGGTCGTCATCGCCATCTCGGCTGCTGAGGGCCTGTTCTGCTACAACGGCCTCAGCAACGAGAAAAACCTGCCGAACGCGGCCACCTTCTATCTTGGTGTGGTGGCTATCGCAATCCCGATCCTGCTGCAGGTGATCTTCGCCCGCCTCGGTCGCGGTGGCGCCTCCGACCGCCAGAGGGTCGACGGCTATCCCAGCCCGCCGCCGGCGCCGGACCGCTGGGAGAACCAGTGATCACCGCGCAACTGCTCATCCATCACGCCCTCCTGGCGCGGGCCGGCGGCGGCTCGAGCTTCGGTGGGGGAGGCGGCGGGGGCTTCGGCGGCGGGGGCTTCGGCGGTGGCGGCTACTACGGCGGCGGCGGCTACTACGGCGGCGGCGGCGGGTTCGGATCGCTCGGGCTGCTTTCGGTGCTCTTCTTCGGCGGCGGCCCGTTCATCTTCATCTTCCTGCTGCTGATGGCGTTCAACGCGTGGCGGCGTGTGTCGGGTGGCGGGATGCGCATCCCGGGGCCGTCGGGGTGGGCGCCGCGCTACGGCGACAGCGGGCCGATGGGCGTCCCCTCCGGCTTCGGCGTCGGCCAGCAGACCGTCGCGCCGGACACCGTGTCCGAAGGCCTGGCCGCCATCAAGGCACATGACCCGGACTTCGACGAGACGGAGTTCATCAACCAGGCACAGCGCGAGTTCTTCATCATCCAGAAGGCGTGGAGCGATTGCAAACCCGAGGAGAGCCGACGGGTGATGTCCGACACGCTGTGGGACCAGCACCGCGCCCAGATCGAACAGTACGTGGCCAAGGGCCAGCACAACGTGCTCGACAACCTCGCCCTCGCCGATGCCACCATCGTCAACGCCAGCAGCGACAGCCATCACGATCGCATCCAGCTGCGCATGCATGCCGCCTGCGCCGACTACGACGTGGACAACGCCACCAACAAGATCACGCGTGGCAACCGGACGGTCGGCGAGTGGTACGAGGACTGGCTATTCGAGCGCTCATCGTCGGCGACGACGCGTCCCGACGGCGGCACCATGGCGCAGCATTGCCCCAACTGCGGCGCCCCGTTGAGCGTCGACCTCAATGGTGTGTGCTCGTACTGCAAAGCACCGGTGATGAGCGGCGACTACGACTGGGTGCTCACCCGCATCGACCAGGTCCGGTAGCTACCCTTCCTTCTCGGCCTCCGTCTTGGCGCGAGTCTGCAACTCGTTGACGACGTTGGCGTCGGCCAGGGTCGTGGTGTCGCCGAGCTGGCGGTTCTCGGAGATGTCGCGGAGTAGGCGCCGCATGATCTTGCCGCTGCGCGTCTTGGGCAGCTCGGGCGTGAACGTGATCCACTTGGGCTTGGCGATGGCGCCGATCAGCTTGCCGACGTGCTCGCGCAGCTCGGCGGCCAGCTCGGTGCTCTCCTCGACGCCGCCGCGCACGGTCACGAAGGCGGCGATCGCCTGCCCGGTCTGCTCGTCCGACTTGGCGGTCACCGCCGCCTCGGCCACCGACGGGTGGTCGACGAGAGCCGACTCCACCTCGGTGGTGCTGATGCGATGGCCGCTCACGTTCATGACGTCGTCGACCCGACCCATGAACCAGAAGTCGCCGTCCTCGTCGATGCGGGCGCCATCGCCGGCGAAGTACTTGTCGCCGTACTTGTTCCAGTACGTCTCCTTGTAGCGCTCGTCGTCGCCCCAGATGCCGCGGAGCATGCCCGGCCACGGGCGGGTCAGCACCGCATATCCCGCGCGCCCCGGCGGTACCTCGGCGCCCTCCTCGTCGACGACCGACGCGAAGACGCCGGGGAGCGGGCGGGTTGCCGAGCCGGGCTTGAGGGTGACAACGCCCGGAAGCGGCGCGATCATGATACCGCCGGTCTCCGTCTGCCACCAGGTGTCGACCACGGGGGTGCGGCCGCCGCCGATGTACTGCCGGTACCAGATCCACGCCTCGGGATTGATCGGCTCGCCGACCGTGCCGAGCATGCGCAGCGACGAGAGGTCGTGTCGCTCGGGGTACTCCTTGCCCCACTTCATGAAGGTGCGGATCGCAGTCGGCGCGCAGTACAGCACGGTGACGCCGTACTTCTCGATGATGGCCCACCAGCGGTCCTTGTCGGGGAAGTCGGGGGTACCCTCATACATGACCGAGGTCACCCCGTTGCCGAGCGGGCCGTAGACGATGTAGGTGTGCCCGGTGACCCAGCCGATGTCGGCCGCGCACCAGTACACCGTGTCGGGCTGGATATCAAATACCACGTCGTGGGTGTACATCGCCTGCAGGAGGTAGCCCGCGGTGGTGTGCTTGATGCCCTTCGGCTTGGCCGTGGTGCCCGACGTGTACAGCGTGAAGAGCAGGTCCTCGGAGTCCATCGCCTCCGGCTCGCAGGTGGCGGCCTGATCGGCGACGAGGTCGTGGTACCAGTGATCACGGCCCTCGGTCATGGGCACCTCGTTGCCCGTGCGCCGCACCACGACAACGTTCTTGATCGTCTGCGTCTTGGCCAGCGCCTCGTCGACGTTGCGCTTGAGCGCGACAGTGCTGCCGCGGCGCCAGGCCTCGTCCTGGGTGATCAGCAGCACCGATCCCGAGTCGTTCATCCGGTCGGCGACCGCCTCGGCGGAGAAGCCGCCGAACACCACCGAGTGTGCCGCACCGATCCGCGCGCAGGCCAGCATCGCCACCGGCAGCTCGGGGACCATGCCCATGTAGATTCCCACGCGGTCGCCTTTCTTGACCCCGAGGTCGCGCAGCGCGTTGGCAAATTTGCAGACCTGCTCGAGCAACTCCGCGTAGGTGATGGTGCGCGTGTCACCGGGCTCACCTTCCCACAGGTAGGCGGTGCGGTCCCCGCGACCGTTCTCGACGTGGCGGTCGAGGCATTGGTAGCTGGCGTTGATGGTGCCGCCGACGAACCAGCGTGCGAAGGGGAGCTTCCACTCCAGGACGGTGTCCCAGTTGCGAAAGAAGGTCAGGTACTTCTCCGCCTGCTTCGCCCAGAAGACTTCCAGGTCCGCCTCAGCCTCGCGGTAGAGCGAGTCGTCACGAACCTTCGCTCGTGCCTTGAACTCCTCGCTGGGCGGGAACGTGCGTCCCTCCTTGAGGAGGGCATCGATCGTGGAATCGGAAGCCGTTTGAGCCATCGGGTGGTCTCCTCCAAAGCCTTGCGCGACGCTGGTCCGTCGTTATGGGTTGCCTACGTCAGGTGGGCAGCACCTTCCGCTTGAAGTTGGCGTTGGTGACGTCGGCGAAGGACGCGTAGATCGCCGCCGCCGCGGTGGCAAGGCCGACGTAGCCGCCAACCTGGATGATCCCGCTGCTCTGGCCGAAGTGCCCGATGGCCAGCACCACGAAGGTGATGGTCAGGAGCACGAACACCAGCTGGACGGCACGGGCGCCCGCCATCGAGGCGATGGTCATGTACGCGGTGAAGATGCCCCATGCCAGCAGGTACCAGCCGATGAAGTTCTCCACGTCCGGGGTGGTGGCTTTCGTCGCGGTCGGCAGGAACACGACGACCAGCAGGTAGAAGCTGAGCCAGAACGCACCGTACGAGGTGAACGCTGTGGCCGCGAAGGTGTTGCCCCGCTTGAACGCCCACATCCCCGCAAGCAGCTGCGCCAGCCCGCCGAACGTGAGCGCCATCGACAAGACCAGCACGGTGAGGGTCGCCGGAAGGATCTTCGCGTTGACCAGTGACAGCAGCAGCGTGGTGAACCCGAAGCCTGCCAGGCCCAGCGGAGCCGGGTCCGCCACGAGCGGCGCCGCCTGCTCGGGCGTCCTCAGCGCCGTGTCTTCGAATGCTCGCGCCATATGCGTTGCCTCCTCCATGTGACGCCGCCAAGGGCGTCAAGCAGCCCGATTCTGCTCTTAGTGCGAGGGTTAGGGCAACGGGGTGTTGGTCGGTGCCGCAACCATTTTCGCCTGCGGCCGCCACGCTCCCACGAAAAGAACCCGGCGCCGTCGCGATCACGGAGCCGGGTTCCAGATTCCTTGTCGGGGATCAGACCTCTTTGAACTCGGCGTCGACGACGTCGTCGCCGGCCGGGGGGGCGCTCTCCTCGCCTCCCCCCGGCGAACCGTTGGGGCCGCCACCGTCGCCGGGGGTACCCGCCTGCGCGTACACCGCCTCACCGATCTTCTGGATCGAGCCCTGCAGGTCGTCGGTGGCACGCTTGATGGCGTCGTTGTCGCCGGTGCCGATGGCATCTCGCACCGCCTTGACCTTGGCATCGATGTCGCTGCGCACGTCGGCCGGCACCTTGTCGCCGGCATCGCTCAGCGCCTTCTCCGCCTGGTAGGCGAGGTTCTCACCGCGGTTCTTGATCTCGATACCCTCGGCGCGCTTGCGATCCTCGTCGGCGTTGGCCTCCGCTTCCTTGACCATGCGCTCGACCTCGGTCTTGTCGAGCGTCGTCGAGCCGGTGATGGTCACCCGGTTCTCCTTGCCCGTGCCGCGATCCTTGGCGCTGACGTTGAGGATGCCGTTGGCGTCGATGTCAAAGGCCACCTCGATCTGGGGCATGCCGCGCGGCGCCGGGGCGATGCCGTCGAGGTTGAAGGTGCCGAGGATGCGGTTGTCGCGGGCCAAGGGACGCTCGCCCTGCAGAACCACGACCTCGACTGAGTTCTGGTTGTCCGAGGCTGTGGAGAAGACCTGCGACTTCGACGTCGGGATGGTGGTATTGCGCTCGATGAGCTTGGTGTTCACCTCGCCCTCGGTCATGATCCCGAGCGAGAGGGGAGTGACATCGAGCAGCAGCACGTCCTTGACCTCTCCCTTGAGGACGCCACCTTGGATGGCGGCGCCGATCGCAACCACCTCGTCCGGGTTGACACCGCGGTGCGGCTCCTTGCCGGTCAGCGACTTGACCAGTTCCTGGATCACCGGCATGCGCGTCGATCCCCCGACCAGGATGACCTCGTCGAGTTCCTTGGCTGTGAGGCTGGCGTCCTTGAGTGCCTCCTCGAACGGCTTGCGACAGCGCTCGGTGAGGTCGGCGGTCAGCTGCTCGAACTTGCTGCGCGCCAGCGTGATCGCCAGGTGCTTCGGCCCCGACGCGTCGGCGGTGATGAAGGGGAGGTTGATCTCCGTCTCCATCCGCTGCGACAGCTCGATCTTCGCCTTCTCGGCCGCCTCGGTGAGGCGCTGCAGGGCCTGGCGGTCGTTGCGCAGGTCGATACCCTGGTCTTTCTTGAACTCGTCCGCCAGCCAATCGACGACACGGCGATCGTAGTCGTCGCCGCCGAGGTGGGTGTCGCCGTTGGTGGCCTTGACCTCGAACACCCCTTCGCCGACCTCGAGGATGGAGACGTCGAAGGTGCCCCCACCGAGGTCGAACACCAGGATCTTCTCGTTGACCTTCTTGTCGAGCCCGTAGGCGAGGGCTGCGGCGGTGGGCTCGTTGATGATGCGCAGGACGTTGAGCCCCGCGATCTGGCCGGCGTCCTTGGTGGCCTGGCGCTGGGCGTCGTTGAAGTACGCGGGGACGGTGATGACCGCCTCGGTCACCTTCTCACCGAGGTACGACTCGGCGTCGGTCTTGAGCTTCTGGAGGATCATGGCGGAGATCTGCTCAGGGGTGTATCGCTGCCCCATCACCTCGATCTCAACACGGCCATCCTTGCCGGCGACGACCTTGTAGGGGATCTGTTTGGCCTCCTGGCTGACCTCGTCGAGCTTGCGCCCCATGAAGCGCTTGATCGACGAGATGGTGTTCTCAGGATTGACCGCCGCCTGGCGGCGGGCCAGGGTGCCGACGAGGCGCTCGCCGCTCTTGGTGAACGCGACGACCGATGGGGTGGTTCGGCCGCCTTCGGCGTTGGCGATGACCACGGGCTCGCCGCCTTCCATGGCGGCGATGACGCTGTTGGTGGTACCGAGGTCGATGCCGACTGTCTTGGCCATTGGATGAGTCCCTCCGGGGATGCGAACAAGGGGATTTGGAATAGTGGCGTTTTCAGCAACGCCGTCGGTGCAGTGGTACCGCGGAGCAGCCCCATGCTAAACGTGTGGAGCGCCCCGATGGCGCTACGCTGAGGCGGTGGCAGACGCGCACGGCGGCGGGATGGCTGCGCAGCTCAAGGGGCTGCGTGAACGCGCCGACGAGGACTTCAGCAGCCCTCCAGGAGTCAAGGTGTCAGGGCGCCACCAGCTCGACATCGCCGAGCTCGGCGTGCGGGTGGCCATCACCCGGTCGCGCTACCCCAACACCGACGAGGGCGTCGACCAGTACGCCGTGACCCTGACCCGCACCCGGCTCGACCAGGCCGCCGCCGACAGCGAGGTGCGCATGGTCCTCGAGACGGCCTTCGGTGGCGCCGCCGGGGAAGCCGTCGAGCGCACCGGTGGCGGCCCGCTGGTGCGGATGTTCCGGGTCCCCGCCGCCTGAATCAGCCACGCGAATAGGCGTCGTCACCGATCAGGGGGACGAACCGGCAGGGGCCGAGGCTGTCGGTGACCCAGCGACCGTCGACCACGCGCAGGCGCACCAGCTCATCCATCTCCTCGCCGTTGCGGTGCAGCGGGATGACCAGCCGTCCGCCCTCGCGGAGCTGGCGGGGCAGCGCGACAGGCATGCGTGGGGCGGTCGCGGCGACCGCGATGGCGTCGAAGGGAGCCTGGTCGGGCAGCCCGCGGCTGCCGTCACCAACGTGGACGACGACGTCGGCACCGGCGGCCGCGAGGCGACGACGCGCCGCCTCGGCCAGCTCGGGGACGCGCTCGATGCCGACGACCTGGGCTCCGCAGGCGGCGAGCACGGCCGCCTGGTAACCGGAGCCGGTGCCCACGTCGAGCACGCACTCACCCTCGCGGACGTGCAACGCCTCCACCATGGCGGCAACCATCAGCGGCTGGGAGATGCTCTGGCCACACTCGATGGCCAGCGCCTTGTCGGCATACGCCTGGCCGACCAACGAGCTGGGCACGAACAGCTCCCGAGGCACCGCTGCCATCGCCTCGAGCACACGCTCGTCGCGAATGCCGCCGCGACGCAGCGTGTCGAGCATCTCGCCGACCCCCACTCGCATCGTCGTGGTGTAGCAGATACGGGGCAACCAGCCGTCCCGTTGGCGACGATCTCGCTCATCGTCTGACCCCTCTCCGAGGAATCGAACCGCCTACACCTGCGGCTCGAGCACCAGGTCCTCAGGTGGCTGCTGGGGCACCTTCCACACGAGGAAACCCTTGTTCCAGCGTCGGTGGTATTCGTTGGCCGCCTCCACCGCATCGTGGTACGCCCGCTCGAACGCCGCCAGGTCGCCCGCGTCGCACGCCGCGAAGAGCGGGCCGAGGTCCTCGTGGACAAACGCCTCGACATCGTGCTCGTACTTGGGGCGGGTGACGTTGCCGAGACGGAAGAGCTTGCGCATCTCCTTGAGCTGCCAGGTGGCCAGTGGCCAGTTCTGCGCCCGGCCGGCGTGGTATGCCTTCCACATCCGAGCCCCGATCTCGGGCATGAGGCGGGCAAAGCCTGGCTGAAGGGCTGTGAGGGCCTCCAGCCCCAGGCGCTCGGGGTTCTTTGGCTGAGTCGCTTCGTTCAAACGCGTGGCTCCTTGCGTGGCTCAGGGCAGTGTAGCGACGGCCGTCGTGGCCCTCGGCTTGTGACGGATCGCACGCAGCGGCGTTTGTGCAGTCGATGATCGCCGCCATGACCAGAGCGGTGCAGAGGGCGGTGACACCCTTCGAGGAGGTGTATGGAGAGCATGCCGACGCCGTCTTCCGTTTCTGCGTCTCTCAGCTGCGTGACCCGGCGACTGCGGAGGATGTCACGGGCGATGTCTTCGCTGCGGCTTTCGCAGCCTACGAGCGGGTCCGGCCCGAGCCCGACGGCGTGCGCACCTGGCTCTTCCGGATCGCCCGCAACGCCGTGATCGACCAGTACCGGCGCGAGGGGCGCCGCCGTTCGCTCCTCAGCCGCATCGGCCACAACCGCGAGTTTCCCTCGACCGTCGAGGACACCGCTGAGCAGCGCAGCGACCTGCGCTCGGTCTGCGCGGCGATCGAATCGCTCCACGAACGCGACCGTCAATTGGTGGGGCTGCGCGTGGCCGCCGGGCTGAGCTACGCCGAGGTGGCAGCGGTCGTGAATATGCGTGAGGGCGCAGCGCGCATGGCGACCCATCGCGCGCTCGAGCACGTGCGCGCCACCTTGAGGGCACACCAGTGAGCGACCAGGACGACGGCGACCTTTCCGCCGCCTTCGAGGGGTTGCGCGCGCCCCGCTCCACCGCCAACTACGCAGACCGAGTCCCCAGCGTCGAGGCTGTGGAGACCGTGTACGCGCGCCGCTGGCCCCAGGCGCTTGCCACCGTGCTGGCGGTGCTTGTCGCCCTCGGCGGCGCGGGCACGTTCCTGGCGCTGCGCAACGCGCGGCAGGGCGGGGTGGGTTCCAGCGCCGGGTATCCCAGCGCACGGACCAACGCGGCGATGGCGTTCGACTCGTCCAGTGGGCTCACCGTGATGTATGGCGGGCTGTCGGCGTCGGGATCATCGCTGGCCGACACCTGGACCTGGAATGGCTCCTCGTGGGCGACGTCGACGGGTTCGTCGCCGGGCAAGCTGCTCAATGCGCACATGAGTGACGATCCGCCGGACGGTGGGGTGCTTCTCACTGGCGTACCGCCGCCGGCCAACAAAGGCAGCGGCATCGCCTGTGCCGTCGGCGGCTCGGGGAGCGGCGGCGTCACGGGAACGGCGACCGGCTCGACCGGCTCCCTGTCGCCGAGCACGCCCGGTGCCGCCGGGGGAGCGCCCCCGCTGAACCAGCCGCCGACCAAGAGCGGCGTACCGGCGGCTGCGACCCCGCCGCCGGTGGCATCGACCAGCCCCATCACCGCCTGTCCCGCCGTGGTTCCATATCCCACCCTGCAGACTTGGCTCTTCACGGCGAGGGGGTGGACCCACGTGGCCGGCTCCACGTCCGCGGCGGTGAACGCCGACACTCCATCCGCTGCCTCGCAGCTCGCCTACGACTCCAGCAGCGGACAGGTGATCGCTGTGAGCAGCAGCCCGTTTGCGTACTGCGGACTGCCGCTACGGGCGGGCGCAGCCGTCCAGCCCGACCTGATGTGCCCGATGACGAAAAGCGGACAGAACGGCGCACCCTGCAGCCCGTCGGCGTGCGCCTCCATGCCGTGCCGGTTGGGCGCCGCGGTGAACAGCTGCCTGCCCTTTGCGGGGAGCATCTCGACCTGGACGTGGTCGCACGGACAGTGGACGCAGCGCAAGGGGGCGATCATCCCCGGCGCCGCCACAGGCGTGGCCTTCGGGGACGCCGCCGGCGCCCACACGACGCTGGTGACGGAGACCGCGAGCGTGCCGTTCTGCGGCCAGCCGGAGACGTGCGCGACGGCGCTGACGACGACCTCGGTGTACACGTGGGCCGGCTCGGCCTGGAGCCAGGCGGCAACTGCCGGCAGCGTCCCGTCGGGGCTCTCGCTCGGCGGCGCCAGCGCCGCATCGATCGGCAGCCGCGCCATCGTGTTGACGGCGTCCGGCGAGCTGTACTCGTTCTCGGCGGCCGATGCGCACTGGGTGCGCCAGGCTACCGCCTCGCCCGACGGGCGCACCGGGGCGGCGATGGCCGACGGCCCGGGCGGCTCGATCGTGCTCTTCGGTGGCACCAGCATCGGCAAGGTGGGCTCGGCGCTGATCGGCATTCGCGGGTCGGTTGCCTCCGATACATGGACCTGGAACGGCTCGACCTGGAGACACGTAGCGGGCCCGTCACCGGCGCCGGTGACGACGCCGCCACCGTGCTCTGATGTGACCGGTCTGGGCAGCAACGCGTGTGCTTCGCCACCGGCTCGCCTGCCCCAGGTCAGCGCACCCTCGAGCGCCCCAGCGGGCTCGCCGGTTCCCGTCGTCCCCTGACGCGTCGCCCGCGCCGCGCGGCCCGCGCACGCACAATTCCCGCCGTGGCTGACGAGATCCGCGTCGAGGAGCTGGCCGGGGACGACCCGGACGTGCTCGCCATGCTGGTCGACCTCACCCTGGACGAGCAGGAGCACTACGACCACCCGCTGGAGAGTCGCGACCAGGTCGAACGGCGCCTGCACGTCGCCCCCGGCTTCACCGGTGAGAACCGCGTCCTGGTCGCACGCGGCCCCCACGGAATGGCGCTGGGGGTGTGCTGGGTGGTGCTCTTCGACCCGGGGACCGGGCTGGAGGCGGAGCTGGCCGAGCTGTACGTTCGCCCCGAGGCACGCGGCGGCGGAGTGGCCCGGGCGCTCGTCGCCAAGGCGATGGAGCTGCTCGCGGAGCGCCACGTCATGTTCGCGTGCGTATGGACCCGCGACGACAACCCCGCCGCGCTGGCGGCCTACCGCGCCGCCGGGTTCGCGCCGACCAGGCAGGCGGTGCTCACCTGGCTTCCCACCCCCGACGCCGGGACCGGCGGCGAGGCGCGTCACGAATAATGTGCCGATGCCGCTGAGCCCCGAGGAGGTCGCCCACGTCGCCGTGCTCGCCCGGCTCGGGCTGAGCGATGAAGAAAGGCGCCGGATCGGCGCCGAGCTCGACCTCATCCTCGAGCACATCTCGAGGCTGCAACGCGCCGACGTCTCTGAGGTGCCCGAGACCGCCCAGGTGGGCAACCTCGTCAACGTCTGGCGCGACGACGAGCCGGGGCCGTCGCTCGGCCAGGAGCAGGCCCTGGCCGCGGCACCCAACACAGATGGCCGGTACTTCAGGGTGGGGGCGATCCAGGAGTGACCACCGCCGGTCTCACCGCGGCCGAGATGGCCAGAGCCCTGAGACGGGGCGATGTGACCCCGCGCGAGCTGCTCGACGACGCACGCGCCCAGGTCAGCCGGCTCGACGGCAGCCTCAACGCGTTCCTTGCCCGCACCGACGAGCTCGCCGACCGGCAGGCGCTCCGCGCCGCGGAGATGCTGAGCGCCGACGCGGAGTCGGCGGGGCCGTTGTGCGGCATCCCGGTGGCGCTCAAAGACGTGCTCTGCGTCGACGGCTACCCGACCACCGCCGGGTCTCGGATCCTGGAGGGCTTCCGCCCGCCGTACACGGCCACCGCGGTGCAGCGGTTGCTCGACGCCGGGGCGCTGCCGGTCGGCAAGACCAACTGCGACGAGTTCGCCATGGGATCCTCGACCGAGAACTCCGCGTTCGGCCCGGTCGGCAACCCGTGGGACATCGAACGCGTGCCTGGTGGCAGCAGCGGTGGCAGCGCAGCGGCAGTGGGGGCGGGCATGGTGCCGATCAGCTACGGTAGCGACACCGGTGGGTCGATTCGCCAGCCGGCGTCGTTGTGTGGGGTTGTCGGGTTCAAGCCCACCTACGGGCGGGTGTCGCGGTACGGCTTGATCGCCTTCGCGTCATCGCTCGACCAGGTGGGGCCGTTCGCATTGTCGGTCGAGGACGCCGCCAATGGGTACGTTGCCGTGGCGGGCCATGACCCGAGCGACAGCACCTCGCTGCCCGACCACGTCGACGACCCTGTGTCGGTCCTGCGGCACGGCGTGAACGGCCTACGCCTGGGCGTTCCGCGTGAATACATGGGGGAGGGGCTCGACCCGGGCGTCCGAGAGCGGGTCACCGAGGCGATCGCGGTGCTCGAGGGGCTGGGCGCCGTGGTGCAGGAGGTGTCGCTGCCGAGCACCGACCTCGGGCTGTCGACCTACTACATCATCGCTCCCGCGGAGTGCTCGTCGAACCTGGCGCGGTATGACGGCATCCGTTTTGGCCGTCGTGTGGAGCGACCCACGGTGACCGACACGATGATGAGCACCCGCGAAGAGGGCTTCGGCCACGAGGTCAAGCGGCGCGTGATGCTGGGCACGTACGCGCTGAGCAGCGGGTACTACGACGCCTATTACCGCCGTGCGCAGAAGGTGCGCACACTGATCGCGCGCGAGTTCGACGCGGTGTTCGAGACCGTCGATGCGCTGGTGTGCCCAACCTCCCCGAAGGTGGCGTTCACCATGGGAGCGATCCAAAACCCGATCGAGATGTACCTCAACGACGCGCTGACCATCCCGGTCAACCTTGCCGGTCTGCCAGGGATCTCGGTGCCGTGCGGGTTCAGTGACGGACTTCCGGTGGGTCTGCAGGTGATCGCTCCGCGCCTCGGCGACGCCCGGGTCTTCCAGGTCGCCGCGGCGTACGAACAGGCCACGGACTGGCATTCCCGTCGCGCTCCGATCGTGGCGGCGGCATGACCACGCAGGCGGCGGCCAACCGCGTCGCCGCCGGGTACGAGGCGGTCATCGGCCTCGAGGTGCATGCGCAGCTGCTCACCCGCAGCAAGATGTTCTGCCCATGCAGCGCGGCCTACACACAGGCCTCGCCCAACGGCAACACCTGCCCGGTGTGCCTGGGAATGCCCGGGGTGCTGCCGGTGATCAACCGCCAGGCTGTGGCGATGACGGTTCGCACCGCGCTGGCGCTCAACTGCGAGATCCCCGCGTACACCAAGTTCGATCGCAAGAACTATTTCTACCCGGACCTCCCCAAGGGCTACCAGATCACGCAGTACGACCTGCCCCTGTCGCTCAACGGCAACCTCGAGTTCGTCGTTGACGGGGAGCGCACCCGCTGCGGCATCACCCGAGTGCACCTCGAAGAGGACACCGGCACCATGCAGCACGCCGGCCACGTGCTCCAGGAGGCGACGTCGTCGCTGGTTGACCTCAACCGCGCAGGTGTTCCGCTGATGGAGATCGTCGGCGAGCCGGACCTGCGCAGCGCCGACGCCGCCCGCGAGTACCTGGTGCGCCTGCGCCAGATCCTCATGTACATCGGCGTCAACGACGGCAACCTCGAGCAGGGCTCGTTGCGTTGCGACGCCAACGTCTCGGTGCGCAGGCTCGGTGCGACCGAGCTCGGCACCAAGGTCGAGGTGAAGAACATGAACTCGTTCCGCGCGGTGCACCGCGCCATCGGCTTCGAGCTGGAGCGACAGGTTGGCGTCCTCGAACAGGGTGGCACCCTGGTCCAGGAGACGCGCGGCTGGGTGGAGACACGCGGCGCCACCTTGTCGCAGCGCAGCAAGGAGATGGCCCACGACTACCGCTACTTCCCCGAACCCGACCTGCCGCCCCTGCAGCTGGGTCGTGATCTGGTGGATGAGATCCGAGCCGCGATCCCCGAGCTGCCGCAGGCCCGGGCTGCTCGCTTCAGCGAGCAGTACGGCCTTTCCGCCTACGACGCGTCGGTGCTGACCGCGACGCGCCCGGACGCCGACGCCTACGAGGCACTGGTGAGCGCAGGTGTTACCGCCAAGATTGCCGCCAACTGGCAGATGGGCGACGTCGCCGCCCTCGCCAACGAGCACCGGCTTGCGCTCGCCGACAGCGGTCTGGGCGTCACCGGGCTCGCCGCGCTGTTGATGCTGCTCGAGACCGGCGCCATCAACGGCCCGACCGCCAAGGAGTTGCTCGCCGAGCTGTACGTCAACGGCGGCGATGCCGCGGCAGTGGTGAGCGAACGGGGGCTGCGCAGGCTCAGCGACGAGTCCGCGCTGGCGGCGGTCGTCGACGAGGTCATCACCGCCAACCAGAAGGCATGCGACGACTTCCGGGCCGGCAAGACCCAGGCGCTGCGCAGCCTCGTCGGCCAGGTGATGAAGGCGACGGGCGGACGCGCCGACGCTGCGCTGGTCAACACCCTGCTGCGTGAGCGACTCTCCGGCTGACGCGACGGCGCCTGGTGCGGAGGGCCGTCCACACGTCCGCGGCGAGCGCTTCACCGTCACCGCCGCCGCCATGGTGCACGGTGGCTCCTGCCTGAGCCGGCTTGACGACGGCACCGCACTCTTCGTGGACGGCGCGCTCCCCGGGGAGACGGTCGAGGTCGAGTTGCACCATCGCAAGGGGCGGGTGTGGTTTGCGCGCACGGTCGATGTCGTGGTTGCGTCGGAGCATCGCGTCACCGCGCCGTGCCCGTACTACGGGGAGTGCGGCGGGTGCCAGATGCAGCACATCGCCTACACACATCAGCTCGAGCTGAAAAGGGAGATCGTGCATGACGCGATGCGACGCCAGCACGTGGCTCTGCCCGGCGAGCTCCGCGTGCACGGTATGGCCGACCCCTGGCGTTACCGCTGGCGTGGCGAGTTCCACGTCGTGCCCGGGGAGCGCGGCATTGGCAACGCGCGGCTTGGTTTCAACCGGATGCGCAGCTGGCGACCCGTGGCGATCGATGACTGCCTCATCCACCACCCGCGTATCACCGGGTCACTCCCCGCGCTCCGCGACCTGGCGCGCAGCGCGGACCCGGACCTGACCGCGTTGCACCTCACCGCCGGCGAGAACGGTGACGAATTGCTACTGCGCCCGCGGCCGCAACGCGCGCTGCGGTCGTCAACAGTCGACGACCATGCCCGCGCAGCTGACCAGCGCTGGAGCACCACGCTGACAACGCTGCACTGGCGCGGCCAGTCGTTCCGGGTGTCACCGGACACGTTCATCCAGGTGAACTGGGGCGCGCTGGACGAGCTGTACGGCGCCGTGCTGCGCGGCCTCGGCCCGGTTGACGGCCGTGCCGTCGTCGATGCGTACGCGGGGATCGGCGTGCTCGCCTGCGAGCTGGCCCGCGGCGGAGCGGCGGTGGTGTGCATCGAGAACAACCGCGACTCGGCTCGGCTCGGCGTGCTCAATGCGGCGATGAACGGTCGCACCGAGGGTGTCCGGTACATCCATGCGGCGGTCGAGGACGCGCTCCCCAACGCGGCAGCCGAAGCGGGCGCCACGGTTCTCGATCCGCCCCGGGCGGGGTGTCACCCACGTGTCACCGGCTGGCTGGCGCTGGCCGGCCCGCCCGACATCGTGTACGTGTCGTGCGACCCCGCCACGCTGGCCCGCGATCTCCGCGTGCTCACCGTCTCGGGGCCATATCGCATCGAGGCGTTCGAGGTCGTCGACATGTTCCCCCAGACCCATCACATCGAGAGCGTGGTGACGCTGCGTCGCGCTCCCTAGGCCGGGTCGTCGGTCTCCAGCTCGTCGTCATCTTCGTCCGGCTCAGGCAGGACGGGAGCCCGATGCGGGTGCACGTAGCTGATGTCGAAGAGTCGCTCGCCGGCGGTCTCGCCGGTGGAGCTGCGTCTGCTCACCACGATGTAGGCGAGCGCGATGCCGAGGATGATGACGCCGACGTCGTACCGGCCTTCCGGAAGAAGCTGGTACTTGAGGTTGAGGATGGCGCGGGTGATCCTGTCGAACCCGGCGACGATGGCCGCGATGATGCCCACGTCAACGGCTGCGGCCAGCCAGTAGCGGTCGCGGTTGGCGATGCCGAAGAAGGGACCGGCGACGGAGGTCCGCCGCGGCACGTACGCGCGCCGGGCGGACCGATAGCCGCCCACACCGAGTGCCACCAGGAGGCCGCCGCTCAGCGCAAAGTTGAACAGCTGGGCCTCGACGGCTGTGAGAAAGTGCTCTGCGGGCACGCCGGCAACGAAACCGATCCCGGTCATCAGCGCGGTCCACGCCAGGATGGCCGGGATGTTGCCCTCCATGAACGTGCGCAGCGGGGTCTGCGCGGCGCCGGCGGTGAGGGTCACGTAAGCGCGGATGCCGGGGATGAGACGGGCGATCGCGATGTGCCTGGCGTCGGCCCGGGCGATGCGTCGGGCGGCCCGGTCGTAGGTCTTGGCGGCCCTCAGCCTCACAGCGATCCTGCGCAGCCGGGCTGGTCCCACCTGTTTGGCCCAGGTGTACCCGGTCAGCGAGCCGCCGATCAGCGCCAAGCAGGCGATCGGGTAGAAGACGAACGGGTTGAGGCTGCCGGCTGCGATGAGCAGCCCGGCGACGATCAGCAGCACCTCGTTGGGGATGAAGGGGAGCGGGACCCCGGCCTCGTCGATGAACAGAAGGACGCAGATGAGGATGGTGGCGACGGCGCCGTGCAGGCCGGTGAGAAAGTCCACTCGCGGGGAGGATAGCTCGGGCTGACCGCCCGCCCTGAGTGATAACGTACGTTTGTTCGGCGGTTGCGCGAGGAGAGCATGGACGGCGAGGCAGTGAGCGTGGGCGTCGACGTCGACAACGAGCCGTTCGTTCACCTGCACACGCACACCGAGTACTCGCTGCTCGACGGTGCCGCGCGCATCGGCGACCTGGTCGCCAGGGCGAAGCGATACGGCCAGCCGGCGCTGGCCATCACCGACCACGGTGCGCTCTATGGCGCCGTCAAGTTCTACACGTCGGCGAAGGCGGCCGGGGTCAAGCCGATCATCGGCTGTGAGATGTACATGGCGCCGCGCTCGCGGCTCGACAAGGAAGGTCGCACCGACCGCGATCCAAACCACCTCATCCTGCTGGCGCGCAACGAGACCGGGTATCGCAACCTCATCCAACTGGTCAGCAAATCGCACCTCGAGGGCTACTACTACAAACCCCGCATCGACAAGGAGCTGCTTGCTGCGCATGCCGCCGGCCTGATCTGCCTGTCGGCGTGCATCGGCGGCGAGCTTCCCCAGGCGATCCTCAGCGGCAATATTGACGCCGCCGAGAGTGTCGCCCGCGAGCACATGGAGATGTTCGGCAGCGACGGCTACTTCCTCGAGCTCATGGACCATGGCATCGCCGAGGAGGAGGCGATCCGCAGCGGTATGCTCGAGGTGGCGCGGCGCACCGGGCTGCCGCTGGTGGCCACCAACGACGCGCACTACGTCGACGTCGACGATGCCGAGGCCCACGACATCCTGCTCTGCATCCAGACCCAGGCACGGCGCGAGGACGAGAAGCGTTTTCGCTTCGCCGGGCCGCACTTCTCATTGACGCCGGGTGGCGAGATGCGCCACAAGTTCGCGGCCTACGGCGAGGCGGTTCGCAACACGCTGGCCGTTGCAGACATGTGCGACCTCCAGCTCAAGCTCGGCGGCAACCTGCTCCCCACGTACTCGCCGATTCCCCCCGGTCACACAGCGGAGACGTACCTGCGCGAGCTGTGCGAAGTGGGCCTGCGCGAGCGCTACGGCGACGGCATCACGGCGGAGGCGAGGGAGCGGCTCGCCATGGAGCTCGGCGTCATCGAGACCACCGGCTTTGCCCCGTACTTCCTGATCGTCTGGGACCTGATCCGCGCGGCGCGTTGCGACGGCGTCGTGGTCGGTCCCGGTCGCGGCAGCTCGGCGGGCTCGCTGGTGGCGTATGTGCTGCGCATCACCAACATCTGCCCGTTGCGCTACGGGCTGATTTTCGAGCGATTCCTCAACAGCGAGCGTGTCGAGATGCCGGACATCGACATCGACTTCGACGACCGTCGCAGGGACCGCGTGCTCCAGTACGTGCAGGGCAAGTACGGCGAGGACCACGTTGCCCAGATCATCACGTTCGGCACCATGGCCGCGCGGGCGGTGATCCGCGACGTCGGGCGCGCGCTCAACGTACCGCTTCCCGACGTCGACCGACTGGCCAAGTTGGTGCCGCTCAGCGTGAAGATCACGCTGGAGAAGGCACTCGCCGGCAGCCGGGAGTTGCGCGACCTCTACGAGGGTGAGGGATGGGCGCGGCAGATCCTCGACATCGCCAAGCGATTGGAGGGGATCTGCCGCAACGCGTCGACACATGCGGCCGGTGTGGTCATCGGCACCGAGCCGCTCACCAACATCGTGCCGCTGCAGCGGTCGACCACCGGCGATCGCGCCAGCGCCGTGACCATGTTCGACATGAACAGCGTCGCGCAGATCGGCCTGCTCAAGATCGACTTCCTCGGCCTCTCCAACCTCACTGTCATCGACGAGGCGGTCGGCATGGTCGAGAAGACCACCGGGCGCCGCATCGACATCGACGAGATCCCGCTCGACGATCCCGCGACGTACGCGCTGTTGTGCAAGGCCGATAGCCATGGCGTCTTCCAAATGGAGGCGACGTTCGCCAAGCGGATCCTGCTCGACATGCAGCCGCGCTCGCTGGAGGATCTCGGCGTCGCGAACGCCCTCAACCGACCCGGTCCGATCGAGGGTGGCGCGACCGACCTATACATCAAGCGCAAGCGCGGCGAGCTGCCCGTCGAGTATCCCGCAGGCGTCGAGTCACTCCTCCGGCCGGTGCTCGCCGAGACCCACGGCACCATGGTGTACCAGGACCAGGTGATGAAGATCGCGCAGGCCGTTGCCGGCTTCACGCTCGGTGAGGCGGATCTGCTCCGCGGCGCCATGGGCAAGAAGGACAAGACGAAGATGGCCAAACAGCGCGAGCAGTTTCTCGCCGGCGCCAGTGGGAACGGGGTTGCTGAGGGACCAGCCATCGAGCTGTTCAACCTCATGGCCCATTTCGCGGGGTACGGCTTCAACAAGGCACATGCCATGGCCTATGGGTTGATCTCGTACCAGACCGCGTATCTCAAGGCCAATCATCCGCTCGCGTACATGGCGGCACTGCTCAACAGTCGCGGCGGTGACTTCGACAAGCTCAAGCAGACCATCCTGGATGCCCACGCACACGGACTGGTGGTCCACAAGCCCGACATCAACCGCAGCGGGACGGGCTTCAGCGTCGGCGATGTCGACGGGGGCGAGATTCTCTTCGGCCTGCAGCACGTCAAGAACGTCGGCGAGAGCGTCACCGAGGCACTCGTCGCTGCCCGAGAAGAGGGCGGTCCGTTCACCAGCCTTCTCGACCTCTGCCTGCGGGTGGAGAGCCGTGACCTCAACCGCCGCGTGCTTGAGTCGCTGATCCAGTGCGGCGCGCTCGACCCTCTGGGCGATCGGCACGCGCTGCTGCGGCAGCTCGACTCGGCGATGGACCACGCCGCTGCGGTCAAGCGCGAGCGTGACGTCGGACAGGGTTCGCTCTTCGGTGATGAGGTCGACATCATCGGCACGCTGGTGCCACACGTCGCATCGGCGGACGCAACGTCGGATCCCGGCCGCGGCGACGAGTCGTGGCTGGCCTGGGAGCGCGACCTGCTCGGCATGTACCTCAGCGACCATCCGCTGCGGCGCATCGCCGCAACGCTGCAGGAGCGCGTCGACACCTCGATCAATGAGCTGGGGCCCCACCTCGACGGCCTGGTGGTGCAGGTGGGCGGCTGCATCCGTGACGTGCGCGCGTTCGTGCCGCGCAAGAGCACCACCGGTCAGCGCATGGCGTTCCTGCAGATCGAGGACCTCACCGGTGCGTGCGAGGTGGTCGTCTTCAACCGCGTCTTCGAGGAGGTCGCCGAGCTGCTGCGGCCAGACGCCGTCGTGGTCATCCGCGGCAAGGTGGAGGTGGGGCGGCAGGGGGCCAACGGCGCCACCCCGGCCGGCGCCGGAGACGACGAGGAGCGCGATGCCGAGCCCGCCAAGATCCGCGCCGATGCCATCTTCGCGCTCGACGACGCACGCCTGGTTGCCTGGCGGCGCAACAGCACCGTGCACGTCCGCATGGCGCTTGACCAGCACCACCACGTCGGCCCCCTGCACCACTCGATCGCCGAGCACCCCGGTGACTCGCCGGTGGTGGTCCACGTCGAGAGCGCTGAGTCGATCGAGGACATCGCGCTCGATGCTGCGTTCTCGGTCGAACCCGGGCCGGGCCTCGAGCGCGCCGTCGAGGCACTGCTCGGACCCGGCACCTACCGGGTGGAGACGCGCCGTGATCGCGCGCCCGAGCGCGAGACGTGGGCTTCCGGGCGCCGCGGCTGAACCGCCCGCGGTCTAGAAGACGCCGATGGCGTTGAAGAACGCGGAGCCGGCGAAGTACAGCACCAGGAACACGAGGAAGGCGGCCGCGGCGGCCCCGTCGATGGCAACGCTGCGCGGCACCACGCCTGCGAACGGCCGCACCAGTGGATCAGTGAGCCGGCGCACGCCCATCACCAGCGGGTGCCAGGGGTCGGCGTGGAAGAACGAGAAGACGAGCCGGATGAACACGACGATGCAGAAGATGACGATGATCGTGAGCGTCAACTGACGCACCACGCTGAGGATGGCGGTCGCCGGTGAGATCCCGGCACCAATGAGCAGCGAGTCGATCACCCGGTTGACCACGTACAGCACCAGCAGCGCAAGCAGTGGTGAGAAGTCCATGCCGCTGAAGGTCGGGAGGATGCGTCGGAAGGGACGCAGGATGGGGTCGACGATGATGCGCAGCCAGCGTGCGATCGGGTTCCACGGGCTGATCGGCAGCCAGGTGAGCAGGATCCGCGCGAAGATGAGCAGCTGAAGGATGGTGAAGACCGCATCGACGAGCCGGAGCGCGCTGTCTGTGCTCATGTGCTCCCGTGCGGCTCCGGCCCGTTCGCGGCGGTCGTCGCGGGCTGCGCGTTCGGCGACGCTTCCGCCTCGGGCTGTGGCTCGGCAGCAGCGCCACCGCTCGACGCGCCTGAAGTGCGCCGCCACACGGCGTAGACGGTCGGCGACACAACCAGCAGGATCACCAGCGCTGTCCACTGCGCCTGGTGCAGTCCCAGTGCGAGCGTCGGTTCGCTTGAACGAAACTGAAAGAGGATGAGCTGGCTGATCGCGTACAGCGGGAGATAGGCCACGGCGAGTGCGCCCACAGGCACGCGCCTGCGGAGCATGGCGAACAGGATCAGGCCGATGACGATGGTGCCGAGCGCCTCGTACACCGCGGCCGGTTGGTAGAACCAAGGGCCGCCCGGGTCGTTGACGAGGTGAAATCCCTGCTGCAGGACCGCGTGGGGGTTCGCGTAGCCGGTCGCCCATGGCAGGTTGCTCGCGGGTCCGAGGATGTCGCCGTTGATGACGTTGCCGATCCTGCCGATCGGCTGTCCGATCACAGCGAAGATCACGGCCGCGTCCCAGAGCAGCCACGATGAGAACCGGTAGCGTCGCGCCAGGACGGTCACGGTGGCGAGGCCGGCGATGATGGCGCCGAAGAAGGCCATGCCGCCCTCCCACACCGCGATGATGCGGATCGGGTCGTGCAGGTAGTCGCCGAGGTTGGGCTGCTGGATGACGTAGTACAGCCGGCCGCCGAGCAGGCCGAAGATGATCGTCCACACCAGCGCGCGCTCAGCGGTCTGGCGGTTGACGCCGCGCGGCTCGAGGTAGGGGACCACGCCGAACCGGAACGCCACCAGGAAGGCCAGCGCGTACATCACTCCGTACCAGTGCACGGGGATGCTGCCGATGTGGATCACCGGGTCGAGGTTGATGGTGATGGTGCCGAGGGCAAGGTGCAATGCAGGAACGGCCATTCAGCGATCATCCCCCACCGCGGCGCGCGGCTGCACTCGCAGGATCCTGTACCCGTCGTGCGACGCCAGTCGCGCGCATGCGAAACCCTCCGCGGCCAGCCAGCGCGCCAGCGAGTCCGACCCCAGGTGGCGGTGCACCACGAGGTGGGCGACGCCGTCCGGGGCGAGGCGATCCAGCCAGCCGGTCAACAGCGGATGCAGCTGCGCCAGGCCGATCCGCACCGGCGGGTTGGAATAGATCGCCGCGAACCGCACGCCGGCGGGAACCTCCTCAGGCGCAACAGCCAGCACGTTGGTGGCGCCGGCGGCGTGAGCGTTGCCGGCGGCGAGCGCGAGCGCACGGCGGTTGACGTCCACAGCCCAGACCCGCGCCTGCGGCGAGCGCAGCCCGAGCGTCACGGCGATCGGCCCGTACCCGGTGCCGAGGTCGAGGACCTCGCCGGCCGGTGGCGGCGCCGGCCCTCGCCGGAGCAGGAAGAGCGTGCCAGGGTCGACACCGCCGCGGCCGAAGACGCCGGTGTCCGTGGTCAGCGGCAGCTCCAGGTCAGGGAGCCGAAGGGTGACCGGCTGCGGTCGCGACACCGCCTGCGGCTCCGCGTCGAAGTAGTGGGGCACAGCCACTGATTGTCGGCGCAAGCCGGCGCGGATCGCCCCGCCGGGGTGCAGTCAACAGTCGTAAAGGAATGGAAACGTTTGGACAGCCCGCTGCGCGTCGGTCGTCATACTCGCGGGCGTGACCCAGGCACTCACCGGGCTCCAGTGGGCGGTCGCGGCGGCACTGGTCCTGCTCGGGGTCGTGACCCTCCATGACTGGAACCGCCACCGCGACAGCAGTCGCATGTGGCTCGCCGTGGCAGTGGGCGCGCTCGCTGTGGACGGTGTGTTGGGCCGGCTCCCTGGGCTGACCGGCACGGTCGCGGTCGTCCTCGCCGGCATCGAGATCGCCCTCTTCATGGCGGCTGCCTTCGCGTTCGTGCTGTTCCGTGACAGCCTGATCCCGTCCAAACCGTACATCGTGGCGACCCTTGCGGCGCTCACCACGGCCGTCTCCGTAGCCACCTTCGGGGTGAGTATCGACACCACGTACGCCGGTCGGCAGAACGTCGCGGTGACGGGCGTCGCGCTGGTCGTGTTCGTCGCACTCCTGCTGACCTGGTCGGCGCTGGTGGGCACCTCCATCCTGATGCTGGCCCGCGCATCGGGTTCGCTCCCGAGCGTGCAGCGGGCACGGCTGCGCGCCCTGACCGCCGGCTTCGCCGGCATCGTGCTCGCCGTCGTTGCCCTCGCGCTCGCCGCCGGTGCCGGGCCGAACACGGGGCAGGAGCTCGGCATCGAGGCACTCGTGCTGCTCTCCATGCCGCTGCTTGTTGCGGCGTTCTCGCCGCCCGGCTGGCTGCGACGGGTGTGGCGCGAACGCGAGGAGACGGAGTTCCGTGCCGCCGTCCACGACCTGCTGCTGTTCTCGCCGGACGCGGCCACGCTGGCGCGACGGGGGGTCGAATGGGCGTCGCGGCTGCTCGGCGGCGGCGGTGCTGTGATCACGCTCGACTCGCGCCTGATGGGCTCGGAGGGCCTCGATGACGCAGAAGCAGGCCAGCTCAGCAGCGAGGTCGCTGACGTCATCCATCTCAACAAGCGCGCATTCACGAGCTCGCAGGGCCCGACCGCCGTGGTACCGCTGAAGTCGCGTGCCGGCGTCGGGTACATCGCAGTGGTGGCCGGTCCCTTCACGCCGCTCTTCGGCGATGAGGAGCTATCGCGGCTCGGTCAGTACGGCGTTGCGCTCACGGTGGCGCTGGATCGCGTTCACCTCGTCGAGGGAATGCGGCGCAGCGCCGAGTTGCTCGACCTCGCCTACGACGCAGTGTTCAGCTGGGATTTCAAGACGCGTAGCATCCAGTACTGGAACAAGGCGGCGACCCAGCTGTACGGGTACACCGCGGCGGAGGCTGCCGGCAAGGATCCACAGATCCTGCTCCACGGCGTTTTCCCGGTACCGCTTGATGGAATCATCGCCTCGCTGTCCGAATACGACCACTGGGAGGGCGAGCTGGTTCTGCAGACCAGCGATGGACGCACCCTCCCGATCAGCGCCCGCTGGGCACTGCAGCGCGACGCTGCGGGAGAGCCGCTGTCGGTGCTCGAGATCAATCGCGACATCAGTGCCGAGAAGCGCGCCGCCGACGACCTGCGCCATGCCCGTGACGTCGCCGAGCAGGCCAGCAACGCCAAGAGCGAATACCTCTCGCGCATGAGCCACGAGCTACGCACTCCCCTGGCGGCGATGCTCGGTTTCAGTGACCTGCTGGAGATGCGCGAGCCACGAGCCGACCAGATGCAGGCGATCGACGCCATCCAGCGCGCCGGCTCGCACCTGCTCAGTCTCGTCAATGACGTCCTCGACATCGCTCGCATCGAGTCCGGCCGCGAGAGCCTGTCGCTTCAGCCGGTCGACGTGCATGCGGCGCTCCTGGAGTGCGCCGGGCTGGTCGCCCCGGCGGCCGCGGAGCGCGGCATCGAAATCTCCGTCCGCGGCGACGCCGGCGACGGCGTGTTCGTCAGCGCCGACCGGCAGCGGCTCAACCAGGTACTGCTCAACCTCCTCAGCAATGCGATCAAGTACGGGGACGCGGAGGGCCATGTCTCCCTCGGCGCCGCAGCCTCAGAACGGGACGTGATGATCGATGTGACTGACGACGGACCCGGCCTGACCGAAGCGGAGCAGCGGTTGCTGTTCCAGCCGTTCGAGCGCCTCGGCGCGGAGCGCAGCCACGTCCAGGGGACAGGCCTGGGACTGGCCCTCTGTCGCCAGCTCACCACGGCGATGGGGGGCACCTTGACGCTGCGCAGCGAAAAAGGGGAGGGTGCAACGTTCACCGTTCGTCTTAACCGCGCGTCCAGCACCGACGCGGCCGCCCTGGTCCGGGCTTCCCCGCCGGCTGTGCTCAGGCATGTCGTGGCCGAGTGCACCGTCCTCTATGTCGAGGACAACCTCGCCACCGTCGCACTCGTCGAATCGATCTTCGCGCTGCGCCCCAACGTGCGGCTGCTCACCGCGATGCAGGGGGGCATGGCTGTGGAGCTGGCCCGCGAGTACCACCTCGACCTCGTGATCCTCGACCTCCACCTGCCCGACATCAACGGCGAGGAGGTGATCAAGCGTCTTCGCCACGAACCCCGCACCGCCGAGGTCCCCGTCGTGATCTACAGCGCGGACGCCACCGAACGGCAGGTGGATCGGCTCCTCGCCGCCGGCGCTGAGGCGTACCTCACCAAGCCGGCGCGGGTCACCGAGTTTCTCGGCCTCCTCGACCGCATCCTCGGTCGGTCGGCACAGGCGGCGACGGAGGCGCAGCTCCGGCGCTGACATCGGGATGAGGGATCAGCGGCTCGGCTCGCCCCTGGCCGCCAGCCGCAGCGCTGCCGTCGGGCATGCCGCGACGGCCTTGCGGGCGAGCTCGAGCAGCTCACCGCTCACCGGCTTGCCGTCGATGATGGGATATCCCCAATCGTCCAGGGTGATCCGCTCAGGAAGCATCTCCGTGCACATCCCATACGCGTCACACCGGATCGGGTTGACGCGAACCTGGCTGCTCATCGGCCGCGAATCGTCCAGTCGGGGGCGGGCAACATCGTTGTCGCGTCGCGATCGCAGCGTCCCCGGCGAAGGTGGGTGTTGACGTCGGCAGCGAACACGCGGAGTGCGCTGCTGAGCAGCACCAGGGCGCCGTCGGGATGATGGCAGGCGCCGCGCCCGGCGATCTGCGCGATCCAGCGCTGCAGTCGCTCGCCGTCGCGGGGCTTTGCCCTCCCGGCGGCGAGCTCGTTGGCGGTCGACGCCAACGACGCGAGGCCGTGCTCGCAGGGCCCGCACTGGCGCGCACTCTCGCGAGCCAGGAAGCCGACCAGCGCGGCGGTCTGCATGACGCCGCATCGACGATGAGGGAAGATCGCCAGCGCCGCGCTGCCCAGCGGCACATCGACGCCGAGCCGCAGGTCCCAGGCGTCCTCCGCGGCCACCCAGCGCCCGAAGTACCCGCCCACGAGGACAGCGGCCACCGACGATGTGGCTCCCCCCCCGGCACTGACCGCCTGCGCGATCGTCGATCCTCCAGCCAGCTCGTACACGCCGGGGGAGTGGATGGCGGCCGCCATGGTCACCAGCACCGTCCCGGTCGCCCCGGGGGCGCCGGCGCTGCGATACGCGTCGGCCCCATGGCGCGCGATCACCGCCGCGTGGGCGAGCGTCTCGACGTTCTGGACCACCGTCGGGCGGCCGTCCACGCCGCGATCGAACGGACGCGGCGGCACCATCGTGGGCCTGGCGGCGCCACCGTTCAGATGGGCGATGGCGGCGGTCTCCTCGCCGGCGACATACCGCCGCGGAGCGAGGGCCACGGTGACGGGGATGGACAGGTCGGAGGCGCTGCGCTCGGCGATCGCGTCCGTCATGGCCTGGGCGGCGTCATCGTGGTCGCGCGAGACATAGACGACGGCGCGGGCCGCGGCCACCGCCTCCGCGGCGAGCAGCACCCCGTCGAGGACAAGGTGCGGCCGCGCGGTCATCAGCGCCCGGTCCTTGCCACTGAGCGGTTCGGTCTCCGCCCCGTTGGCCACCACGACGGCGTTGCCGCGCGAACGGTCGCGCACCGCCGCCCACTTCCGAGCTGTGGGAAACGAGGCGCCGCCGCGGCCGCGCAGGTCGGCGGCATCGACGATGGCGATCAGGTCACCGCCGGCGAACCTTGGCCGCGGGCCCAGGCGCACCTCGTGATCACCCAGCGACTCCGGCCTGGCGGCGAGCGGCGGACCGTCGAAGAGCCGGATACCGGTGGCGATCACGGTGCGATCGCCTGGGTGACGAGTCGGCCGGCGACCGTGCCATCAGCCTGCTGGCTCAAGCTGATGTCGACGGCCGTCGTGCCGCAGGAGGCCTGGACGTCCTGGGCCACCGCGGCTGTCACTCTGCACACGGTGGCGCCGCCCTCGGTGATGGTGAGTTGCCCGCTGGCCGCCTGAGCAGCCACTGAGATGGTGATGCGCAGGTTGGCATCGCGAGCGTCGGCGAGCTGGACGGTGACGGCGTTGGCTCCCTGGACGACCGTGCCCGTCACGGAGTCATGCAGCCCGGCCGGCAGGGTGGCGCTCGGCGTGGGAGAGGGGGTGCCCCCCGCCTGGCTGCCCGTGGCCGTGAGCGCGAGCAGCCGGTCCGGCGTGCCCGCGGCCTTCGCCCAACCACCGTGCAGAGGCCCGGCGACGGCGAAACCGAGCAAAGCCATCGTGGCGGCGGCGGTGAGTGCCAGCCCGGGCAGTCGCACGCCCGCAGCAGCCCCGAACAGGCGCCAGCCGATCGCCAGCAGCACAACGCCGACGCACCCCAGGCTGACAACGATTGCCCACCAGGAGCGCACGTCGCTGCCGGTTCCCAGCGTGTGCAGCATTGCCAGCGGCCAGCACGCGTACGCCGCCCAGTGGACGACGCGCCACACCGTGAAGCTGATGCGCTGACGCAGCAGGCTGGTCACCGTCAGGGCGACCAGCAGCTCGAGGGAGACCACGCCGAGGCCGAGCCACAGCGGGCGGTAGGAACCGGTGAACGGGACGGCGCTGTTGAGAACGCTGATCCCCGCGAACGGGTCGATGATGGAGGCGAGGATGTGGATGGCAAGGAAGACGAGCACCATCAGCGAGAGGTTGCGGTGCACCGCCTGGCTCATGAAGCGCGGCCAGTCCCGGTTCGCCCAGCGCATCGAGGTGACGATGCCGAGCACAAGGATCGCGGTGAGCATGAGAAGGCTCACGTAGCCGGTGCTGCGGGCCGCGTACCAGAGAGGGGTGGGCCCGGCGGCCGCGATCAAGCGGCCATCTCCGCGGTCTGCGGCCAGCCATTGAGGTGGATGACGATGCCGTCGAGCGCGACGAGCCGCGCGGGCAGGCCGGTCGATTCCAGCCAGTCGGGAGCATGCGCGCCGCGCACCATGGCGGCGGTCGTCGCCGTGTTCGCGTCCACGCACGTGGCGGCCGCGACGCTGACGGTGCGATACGGGCCGAGTGCCGGCCGCCCGGTGCGCGGATCAACGATGTGGTGCATCTCGGAGCCACCGCGGCGCCAGTGGCGAACGGTGGAGCTCGACGTGGCCAGGCCGCCATCAGTCAGCGTGATGCGCTGGCCCGGGGCTTCCACAGGGGCGCCGTGGTCGTCGGTGACACGCAGGGGCCAGCCGCCGCCCGGAGGCGTTCCTGCCACCGCGATGTCGCCGCCCAGCCCAACCAGCACCCCGCAGCAACAGGCCGCCTGCGCTGCCACTGCCGCGCGGTCGGCGCCGAGCGCCTTGGCGGTGGCGCCGAGGTCGAGGCATACCCCCAGCGGGAGCGTGACAAGCGCGGGGTCGTCGCCGATGCTGACCGACGCCCACCCCGGCGCAGGCTGGGCCGGCCCTGGGAGTGGTGGACCGTCCGCCGCGATGGCCGCGAAGTCGGCGCCGTAGCCGATGGCGGCCATGCAGCTGCCGACGGTCGGGTCGACGTCGCCGTCAGTCAGGCGCGCAGCCCGCAGGGCTACGCGGATCGCCTGCGCGAGCAGCGGGCTGACGAGCACGGGCATCCCGGCTGCCGCATTGAGACGGCTCAGGTCGGAGTCGTCGCGAAAACGGCTGCAGGCGAGGTCGAGAGCCGCGATCTCAGCGGCGACGACCTCTCGCGCCGTGGACAGCGCCGCCGGGTCGGTCACAGCGACCACCACCGAGGTTCCGAGAGCGCGCCAGCCGGCGCTGAGCACGGCCTAGGAGCCGCCGGACGTGATCGGCACGCTCCCCGACCCGCCGAGCCCGGAGCCGTCGCCGGGGGGCTGGGTGGGCTGCTGCAGGCCTGTGCCCGGGTCCGCGGGAATGGCCTGGGTGGGCTGTGCAGAGGACACCGTGCGACCGCCGAAGGTTCCTGCCGCCGCAGCGGCGCCGCCGAGGGTGAGGATGCCCGCTCCGGCCGCAGTCGCCATGGTGATGGCGCGCACGCGTCGCTGCGCCCGGTCGCGATCGGCAGGCGTGGGCCGGTTCATCGCTGTCAGGGTAGCGCGCTCTTCCTTACGGACAGGTGACCCCCGCGGACTGAGCGGGAGGACGACAGACAGCTGTCGTGGGGTCCGGTCACCATGGGGCCGTGCAAGCTATCGACGGCGTTCTCGTCCTCAGCCCGACCGACCTTGTCGGGTTCACCGGGTGCCAGCACCGCACCTACCTGGACCGCGAGGTGGCGCGCGGCAACCTGGCGCGCGCGCGTCGTGATGATCCCCTGGTCAAGGTGCTGCGTGCACACGGGGAGGCGCACGAGCAGCGCTACCTCACCACGCTCGAGGGTCGCGTCGCCAGGGTCGTCCACATCGCTCGGTCGGACGGCACCATTGCCGGGCTCGACGCTGCCGAGACAGAGACGCTGGCGGCGATGCGTGAAGGGGCTGACGTCATCTACCAGGCCAGCTTCTTCGACGGGCGCTGGCGCGGCCACGCGGATTTCGTCTGTCGTGTCGAGACGCCAAGCGCGCTGGGGTCCTGGAGCTACGAGGCCTACGACACCAAGCTGGCCCGCACCACCACAGCCGGCACGCTCCTGCAGCTCGGCGAGTACACGCGCCAGATCGCACGGCTCCAGGGGGCGGCGCCGCACAGCCTCCACGTCGTCCTCGGCGACGACACCATCGAGTCGTTCCCGTACGCGGAGATCTCTTCGTACCTGGAGGCCGTTCGCCAGCGCTTCGTCGACGCCGTGGACACCGGGCTCGATCACACCACGCCGGACCCGGTGGCGGCGTGCCAGAACTGCGACTGGAAGGATCGCTGCTCGGCAGAGTGGCGCGACGTGGACCACCTCTCGCTCGTCGCCGGGATTCGTCGCGACCAACGCACCCGGCTGGTCGCCGCGGGGATCGATACCCGCACCGCGCTGGGCGAGCTGCCCGAGGGAGCTGTGGTGGGTCAGCTTCGTGGGGCGGTGGTCGAAGGGCTGCGCATGCAGGCGCAGCTGCAGGTGCGGTCCAGCTGTCAGGCTACTCCCGTCTGGGAGCTCATCGAGCTCGACCCGCTCGCTCCACACCGCGGCCTCGCCGCGCTGCCCGCGCCGTCGCCGCACGACATCTTCTTCGACATGGAGGGCGACAACTTCGCCGCCCCGGGCGGCCGCGAGTACCTCTTCGGGTGGGTCGACGGCGATGCCCCGAGGGCGGCGTACTCTGGGCGATGGGCGCACGACGCTGCGGCCGAGAAAGAGGCATTCGAGTGCTTCATCGACACGGTGATGGCCGCGCGCCGCCGTGACCCGGCGATGCACGTGTACCACTACGCGGCGTACGAGCCGGGCGCGATGAAACGCCTCATGGGACGCTACGCGACGCGGGAGGACGAGGTCGACGAGCTCCTCCGCGCCGGCGTGTTCGTCGACCTCTACCGCGTCGTCAGACAGGGTGTGCGCATCGGCGTCGAGTCGTACTCGATCAAGAAGCTCGAGCCGCTGTACATGGGACAGCGCGCCGGCCGCGTGTTGGACGCGGGGTCGAGCATCGTCGAGTACGAGGCGTGGCTGGAGTCGCCTGACGACGAGACACTGGAGTCGATCCGGGTCTACAACGAGGACGACTGCCGCTCGCTCGTCGGACTGCGCGGATGGCTCGAGGCGCGACGCGCTGAGCTCGAACGCGAAGGACAGACCCTCTCCCGGCCCGCGGCGAGCGATGGCGAAGCGCCGGCGAGTGTTGCGCAGGCGAGAGAAGCCGTGGAGGCGGTCGCGGCAGAGCTCACCGCGGGCATCCCCGTCGACACCCTCGTCCAGAGTCACGAGCAGCGTGCTGTCTCACTCCTCGCCGCGCTCCTCGACTGGCATCGGCGCGACGCCAAACCGCAATGGTGGGAGTACTTCGCTCGTCAGGATGCTTCTGACGACGAGCTCTTCGATGACGCCGCCTCGATCAGCGGATTGGCGTTCGACGGCGTGGTCGGCAGCACAGCGCGATCTGTGCTGTTTCGCCTTCGATTCCCGGCCCAGGAGACAAAGCTTGGCGTCGGCGACAGCGTCGAAGACGTACGCACCGGCGACGACGGCGCCGGTCACAAGAAGTCCAGAGGAATGGGGACGATCCAGGAGATCGACACGGCCGCCGGCTGGGTGGTTGTCAAGCGGGGCACCCTGCCCGACCCGATGCCGGTGACGCTGATTCGCGGCGGTCCACCAGCAGCCAAGGAGCAACGCGAGGCGTTGCTGCGTCTTGGCAGATGGGTCTGCGAACACGGCATCGATGCGCTCGGCTCCTTTCGTGCGGTACGCGACCTGCTGCTGCGCAACCGGCCGCGCATCGGTGGTGTGCGAGACGGTGAGCCGCTCCGCCGCGCCACGGAGGACGTGGGCAGCGCCGCCCGGCGCTCGATTGGTGACGCTGACTGCACCTGCCTGCCCATCCAGGGGCCGCCCGGGTCGGGCAAGACGTACACGGGCGCCGCGGCCATCGTCGACCTGGCCACCGCCAACCCGCGGAGCCGCGTTGCGGTGACCGCGCTGTCCCACCGGGTGATCACCCACCTGCTGAGCAGCATCTGCACGGAGGCGAGGGGTCGCGGTGAGACGCTGCGGATCATGCAGAAGAGCGACGGGCGTGGCTGCGAGGACGCTTTCGTCCGCTGCGTCACCGCCAATGACGCTGTGGTCGCAGCGCTGGCGGCCGACGAGGTCGATATCGTCGCCGGCACCGCATGGCTCTTCGCCCGCGAGGAGATGGGCGGCAGCTTCGACACCCTGTTCGTCGACGAGGCCGGCCAGCTCTCGCTGGCAAATGTCGTCGCGGTGGGCGGGTGCGCCCGCAACATCGTCCTGCTCGGTGACCCGCAGCAACTCGAACAGCCCTCGCAGGGCGTACACCCCGCCGGCGCGGATGTCTCAGCACTGGCTCACCTGGTTGGTGACCACGAGACGATTCCTGACGAGCGTGGGCTCCTCCTCGACGTCACCTGGCGCATGCACCCCGACGTGTGCGCGTACATCTCGGACAACTTCTACGATTCGCGGCTTTCGTCCCACCCGGACTGCGCACGCCAGGCTGTCATGGGCGACGACGCGCTCGCCGGAACCGGGCTGCGCTGGCTGCCGGTGGCACACAGCGGCAACCGCTCGGCGTCCGGCGAGGAGGCAATCGCGGTGGCGGGCCTCGTCGATCGCCTTGTCGGCCGTCGCTGGGTCGACCGCGACGGACTCGAGCGGCCGCTCACCGCCGCCGACGTGCTGGTGGTCGCTCCGTACAACGCGCACGTGGCGTCACTGCGCAGTGTGCTCCCCGGCGACGTCGTCGTCGGTACTGTCGACCGCTTCCAGGGGCAGGAGGCAGCGGTGGTGGTCTACTCGATGGCGACGTCGCTCGCCGAGGACGTGCCGCGAGGGATGGAGTTCCTCTACTCGCGCAACCGCATGAACGTCGCCGTGTCGCGAGCGCGCTGCCTAGCGGTCGTCGTCTGCTCGCCCGACCTTTTGCGTGTGGCGTGCTCGACCGCGGCGCAGATCCCGCTTGCCAACGCGCTCTGCTCCTTCGTCCAACGGAGCTTTCGGCTTGACGCGCTGACCCCGGCGTCGGACCGGTTGGAGCTCGTTCTGTTCTGAGGCGGCCCGCTGCTTTGATGCAGGACGCTGCTTTGAGGCAGCAGGCCTCTTGGAGGCGGCTGCCCGCTTCGCGGGAAAAGACTGTTCCTGAGGGGCGACAACCGGGCTCTCAGCTGGGCGAGCGGATGCCTGACCGGGGATGGTCAGGGCTTCGAACTCGCGATAGACATCCGCCTTCCCGCCGACCAGCTCCACGAGTGTGTTGAGAACCTCCTGACGCAGCAGCGGTTCCATCGCGGCGCCGTCGGAGTCCGCCTCCGCGAGGTCAGGAGCGCGGGCCACCGCAGCGAGCACGGCGGGCGCGGTTTCATCAAGGGCGTGGATGACGTTGTCGAGCTCCTGCTGTTCAACGGCCAGCCGCGCCTCGAGCTCAGCAATCCGGGCGGCTGCAGCATCGGCCGCAGCGGCCGCTGCTGCAGCGGTCGGAGTGGCCGGGTCGGCAGTCGCCTGCTGAGCTGACCAGAGCGACGCGTCGTAGGTGGGGATGAGGGCTGGCCCGTCGACATCCTCGACGTCCGTCCAGCGGCGGTTGCGCACCGCATCGACGGCGAACAACACGCCGAGGACGCCGATGCCGATACCCGCAGGCACGAACAACATCGGCGCGAGGCGATGATTGCCGGGTTGGGTCACATCCCAGATGCCGGCGAGCAGGAACCCGCACGTGAACCCGACGATCGCAACCCGCAGGGAATGTGCCATGGCCTCCGATTGTGGCAGCGACGTTCGCCTGACATCACGACGGTCACTCGCCGTCGACGAATCACGCCGAACGCTCAACCCTGGCGCTCGCGCCGATGTGTCTGCCTGGTGGAGGGAGCCGGTGCGCTCTCCACCAATTCAGCCCGGAGGGTGGAGTTGCGCATCACCACGCCCGTCAGCTCGACCCGCGAGCTGACGCCGAGCTTGGCGTACACGTGGCTCAGGTGCGTCTCGACGGTGCGGGCCGAGACGAACAGGCGCTCGCCGATCTCACGGTTGCTCAGCCCGTCGACGACGTGCCGGACCACTTCGCGCTCCGCGCGGGTTGCCCGCTCCCACCCGGCGGGCACTCCTGACAGCACGACCTCGTCCTGGCCGGGGCCTCCCGCCGGCTCGGCACGCGCGCCGGCGGAGACGGGGATCGAGGCCGCCGAGCGCACCTCGGCGATGCGACGGCGCAGCTCGGAACGCAGCGATGCCGGCGTCGCCTCGACGAGGATGACCCGGACCAGCTCGTGCGTGAAGCCGAGCATGTCATCAACCTCGGTCAGGATTCCGCCGGCGATTGCCTCACGAAGGTCCGCCTGCACCTCGTAGGTGGAGCGAGCAGCGGCGGTCGCCAACGTTGCGACGGCCACGCGGCCGCCGAACAGGGCGGCGAGGGTGAGCAGGTCCTGGCAGCTGTCCGTTTGCCTGGCGAGCTGCCCCATCACGCGTGGCCACATCGAGCGCGGCGGAAGGGTGGCGTCGGTCTCGGCCACACCGGCCACCACCTGCAGCCCATGCTCGCGGCGCAGCCCCTGGATCAGGCTGACGATCATGGACGGGTTGCCTGCGGTTCCTGCGAGGAGTCGCGCCAGCTGCTGGCCGGGCTCCGCGCCGCTCAGGCCTCGCGCCAGCGACCACACGTCCTTCGGCTCGAGACCGCGCAGCGCGATGCGTTCGAACTGGGGGCGCGCCAGCTCGACCAGGTCACCGAGCGGTGGGTTCAGCGGTATCGGCCGCCGGGTGATGAGCACGCCGAGCGGCCGGCCGGCCAACTCCTCGAGGGCACTCGCCACAGTTATCGCGGACATCGGGTCGGCCCACTGCATGTCGGTGAGGACCAGTGCCACCGGCCGCGCGCTGCAGAGCCGATCGATATGCTCGACGAAGCGCGGGATGAGGTTGTGGCGCTCTTCGATGCGGCTGGGGTCGCGAGCGCGGAGGAGCAGCCGTCCGATGGCGGCGGCCCCAGCCTCGCTCGAGTTGGCGCGCAGACCGAGCGCGTCGATGAGGATGCCAAAGGGGCGATCGGTCTCGAACTCGCGCGCCCGGCCGGTGAAGGTGGCAACGTCGTGCCGAACATCCCCTGAGATCGCCTCGCCGAGCAGCCGGGACTTTCCGACGCCGCCCTCCCCCTGGATCAGCTGCCGTGCCGGCGCACCCCGTGCGAGCTTGTTGAGGGCGGCGCGCAACTGCTCGAGCTCCCGCACGCGATTGACGAACTGGGTCGCACCGGCGAGCCCGTCCCGGCCGTCGCTCGCGCTCGCCTCAGCACCGTGCGGCGTCCCGCCGCTGGATGCAGACATCCCCGTCCCCCCACCCCGGCTCCATCAACGCGCGACGCTGCCCCACGGGCCGGCCGACCCATTTGCTTCGGGCGACGCGTTTGGCACGATCATACCGGGTGGTCAGCGATTCGTCCACCTCGAGATCGACCAAAGATCAGGGACTCAACGGATGCAACACCCCGCACTGGGCGGGGACGATGCCCGTGGAGCAGAGGGCGCATCACGTCCGAAAGGGGGACGCGCGATCGGGCCGGAGGGGCGGCTGTGTGTCGACGCGCGTGCGCGGCGGTGTGAAGGCCGCCGCGTGTTGCGGTCAGACCTGGCTGCGCCGCCGGCGAAGCCAGACCAGTGCCAGACACGCTGCGACGTCTGCCGGGAGCAAGAACATGCCGATCGAGAAGACGCCCAGGAAGGTGACCACCGCCAGTCCGAGGCAGCCGAGCCCGGTCACCGCTTCGGATAACCCGGTCCGTCGTGCCAGCCCCGCGCCGGCGAGCACCAGGGCGGCCGCGACGACTGGGACCACCAGGATGCTGTTCCAGGCCAGAGGTGCTGTGCCGCTGTACCTGACGCAGGCTGCGTCTGAGGAACAGCTCCCGCCTCCGGTCACGTAGACGGGCCCGAGCACCAGGTACGACATCGCGGCGATCGCCAGCAGCAGGCTCGCGGCGGCTGCCACCCGCACTCTGGTCAGGCCCATCGCGTTCCCGTGCCCGCTCAGCTGCCTCTTGACGGATGTCATGTGCCAACGGTAAACTGATCGTGTGATCAAGTCAAGTGATCAGGATATCCGGCCGCCAAAGCCGATTGGGGACGAGCGCCGGCCGGGCAGAACGCCGGCGCGCAGCGCGCGGCTCAACGCAGCCCACGCCGCCCCGTCCGGCGGTCGCGCGCGACGTCAGAGGCGCAACGAAGCCGGCGATCGCATGCGTACGCGCATCCTGGATGCGGCCCTCCAGACCCTGCAGGCGGAGGGCTACGCGGGCGTCTCGGTGCGCGCCATCGCTGCCGCAGGCGCCTTCAGCCCGGCGCTCGTCTTCTATCACTTCGGCACCGTGGACGCCCTCTTGCTGGCTGTCCTCGACCGGGTCAGCGGTGAACGCCTGACGCGCTACGAGGTTCGTCTGCGCGACGTGTCATCGCTCGCGACCCTCGCTGCCGCTCTCGAGGAGCTCTACAGCGAAGACCTTCAGCTCGGCCAGCTCACCGCTGTCCAGGAGATCGTCGGCGCGATGGCATTCGACCCACAGCTCGGACCGGAGATCGTGGGTCGGATGCGGCCATGGATGACGTTTGCCGAGCAGCTCGCGGAACGGATCATGTCGGGGAGCCCGCTCGCCGGTCTCGTGGATCCGTCCGTTGTTGGTTCTGCGGTGATCGCGCTCTACATGGGCCTCGAGATCGTGGCTCGCATGCAGGGTGGCGATACCAGCGGCTCGAAGGCGTTGGTGGCAACGCTGACCGAAACGGCGCCCTGGATCGACCGACTGTTGGGCAAAGGCGCGGCGGTTCGCCGCCGACAGGCGACACGCGTGGTGGTCGACTGATGAGGATCGCCATCACCGGTGGCACCGGGTTCGTCGGCGGACACGCTGCACGTGCGCTGCTCGCCCGCGGCGATGACGTCGTGCTTATCGCTCGGCGGGAGAATCTCGCTCTAGTGCCTGCCGGGTCCCATGCCACCTGGGTCAGATCCGACATCGACGATGGGCGCACCCTTCGCCGAGCCTTCGATGGGTGCGACGCGGTGCTGCATTGCGCAGGCATCAACCTTGAACGCGGATCCCAGACGTACCAGCGGGGCATGTTCGAGGCACGGAGGCCGTGGTCAGCGCTTCATATATAGCCGGCGTGAAGCGCGTCGCTTTGGTCAGCTTTCTGCGAGCGCGGCCTGCCTGCGGCTCCGCCTATCACGAGTCGAAATGGATGGCGGAGGAAATCCTGAGGAGTTCCGGCCTTGCATACACCGTGCTCAAGCCCGGCGTGATCTACGGGCATGGCGACCATATGCTCGACCACCTCAGCAGGGCCTTCCGCACGTTTCCGGTGTTTCTCCTTGTTGGGTATGGCACACGGCGAATAATTCGACCCGTGGCAGTCGCCGACATGGCTCGGATCCTGGTCGCCGCCACCGATGACCCAAGGCTGTCCGGGGTCACCGTGTCCGTCCTGGGACCGGAGCAACTCGCCCTCAGCGACGCAGTTCGGCGCGTCGCCCACGTAACGGGTAGGCACCCATGGTTCCTCCCCGTGCCGCTCGTCGCGCATCGCACTTTGGGCTGGGCCGCCGAGCGCCTGATGACCGTCCCCCTTGTTTCGGCAGCACAGGTCCGCATCCTCACGGAAGGCATCGTCGAGCCCGTGCTGGCGCCAGACTGCCTCCCAGTTGACCTGGAGCCGGCGACCGCGTTCTCCGAGGAAGCCATTCGCAACGGGCTTCCCCCACCGAAGCGATTCCATCGCGGCGACCTCCGGCTCTTCGACCGGGCTGCGTGAGATGCCACGCATCAACCTGGTCACAGCAATCGCGGCTCCGCCTGAGGACTGCTTCGACACGGCGCGCGACGTCGCGGTCCATCTCGCCTCGTCACGCTCAGAGCGCGTCGCCGATGGTGTGCGCGAGGGCATGTTGAAGCTCGACGACGAGGTCACGTGGCGCGCGCGACATTTCGGCGTCCCATGGAGGATGACTTCGAAGATCGTCGAATACAACCGCCCATATGAGTTCGTCGACGAGATGCAGCGCGGACCGTTCGGACGCTGGCGGCACCAACATGTGTTCGAGGCCACCAGCTTGGGCACACGGATGGTCGATGGAGTGGACTTTGCGTCGCCATTTGGCCGGCTTGGCTCGACCGTCGACGCCCTGGTTCTCAGGCGATACATGACCAAGCTCCTTCGCCGGCACAATCAGCATGTGACGGCTGTTGCGGAGCGCATGAACAACCTGCTCCAAGCGTCACGAACCGACTGAGATGCTGGGAAACCTGGCCGAAGCTTTGCTGGCGTTGTGTATGGCGCTGTTTGTTCCCGCGATTCTTGCTGTGATCGTTGTCCTGGCGCGTTCACTCGCAACGGGGCACGGCGCGCAACTGCAACCTGGCGGTGGCGACCAAGCTGTTGTCGCGACCTCTGCGCCGCGAAAGATGCCGGCGGTGATCGCCGTCGTTGCCGGCCTTCTCGCCGGTGCGGCCGGCGGTTTCATATCGCTCGAGGCGTCCTACGTCGGACTCATCGTGGCGATTTCGGGAGGATGGCTCCTCTTTCGTTGGGCATCGCGCAACCGCTGGCTCGCCCTTGGAGGGTTCCTCCTGGGAATGGGGGCATGTGCAGCGGGATTCCTGAGCCCAGCACTCACCAACCACGACCCGGCCGTCACGTACGAGCCATCCGCGATCCCCGCCTTCGTTGTCAGCGCTGTCCTTGGGCTCTGTGGCGCCGCGATTCTCGTCGCCGCGTCCGCCGCTTCACGGCGCGCAGGCGCTGTGTAGCACCTTGCCAGCGTGAGCTGGCTCCTGCCCGGCGTCTTGACCGGGTCTAATCGGTGGTTCAGCGCGGTTTGACGACGTGCCGCCAGAGGGGTCGAACCCTTATAGGGATCGTCGCTCCGGTCGCCTTAGAATCGTCCATAGATGGTCGATGACGAGATTCGCCGCCTCCGAGCCGAGAACGCGGAGCTTCACCGCCTCCTGGAGAAGCACCAGTGGGGCGGAGTAACCCCGATCAAGTCCACGGGGGCCTGTCCGGAGTGCTTGGGCTCGCAACCCCCAGACGGTCGCGGCCACCGTCCCGGCTGCGCCCTGGCTGCTGCGCTGGCGACACCCGCAGACTGAGCCATTCTCGCTCGGCTGACCCGCGGGAGGCCGAGGCTCCGATTGGCGTTCGCTTGGCCGCTGCCGGCCCCGGGTTGAGGATGGCGCGATCAGTTGGTATGATGCGTTCGCTTGGATGGCCGCTCTGGCTCGTCTGGGTTATCAGACGAGTGCCGGGGGGTGTTCAGGTGTCGGGACGGGTCGCTGTGGCTGCTGTTGTCCTGGTTGGCTTCGCAACCGGCCGGTGGACGCGCCCAGCGGCCGATTCAGTGCAGCGGACGATCGACGGTGGCATCGAAGCAACCGCCGAATTGAATTCGGCCAGTTGCGCTGGCCACGATAGCCCGAGACCAGCCACGGCGCCAGGATCGATTGCGGTCGCTGTGATGCGTCAGTTCGGCCCCGGGGTGCTTCCTGAGGCTGCACCCCGGCCAAGCATGGCTGCTGATCGCTCCCCAGCTCCGCGGCCGCCCGCGAGCGAGGCGATCGATTTCGTACCGGTGCGCATCGACATCGACATCGACATCGAGGTCGTGCGTGCCGCGTTGACCGACATTGCCATGGTGTGGCTGGGCGCCGACGCGGCGCCCGTCGCCGAGGCGATTGCCGTCACGCGCCCAGGCGTGGACGATTTTGTGTCGACCATCGCCGCAATCGGCAGAATGGAGATCCGCGGACATGGGAGCCCCGTCATCCGAGCCATGAGCCGCGAGATGCATTACTACGCCGCGGACACGCTCTGTGGCGTCTGAGGGCGCACCTGCAACCGCACAGCGACGCGGCTTGCTATCCCTCACCGTCTGATCGCAAGCATCCCGCGCTTCCGAGAGTTCATCAACGTGCCGGGAGAGGGAGTCGAACCCTCACGGGCTTGCACCCGGCGGTTTTTGAGACCG
>JBDTJX010000082.1:0-54593 GCA_039935655.1 Candidatus Dormiibacter sp.
GGCTGTTGTAGGTGTAGCTCTGTAGAGTGTTGCCCTTGCCGTCGACCTGGTCGGCAACCGTCCCGTCGGCGTTGTAGTCGGTCTTGGTGGTCGTGTGTCCAGCGTCGGGGCGGTGCGTGACCGTCAGCTCGTTGGCGTTGTCGAAGTCGGACGTGGTCAGGTTGCCATTGCCATCAGTTACCTGAGTGATATTGTTGTTGGCGTCATGGACCGTGGTGACAATGTGCCCCAGCGGGTCGGTGACCGTCGTCGGCAGGCCCCAGAAGTTGGGGTTCCCTGATCCGTCGACGAAGGCATAGCTGGTCGTGTACTGGGCGGGCGTGCACGGCGAGGTGCACACCGAGGGATCTCCCTTGGGCGTGATCGTCGTCAGCACCCAACCGTCCGCGTTGTAAGTCGTCGTGCTCTTGTCGCCGAGGGGATCCGTCGCCGAGGTCTTGTCCCCGACGGCGTTGTACCCGGTGAGCCATGTCTTGCCGTCACCGTCGACCACGCCGGTAACGTCGCCCGGATGGCCGGAGGTGGTGTGCTGGTACTGGGTGACCTGGTTCACGGCGGGGCTCGATCCCACCAGCGGGGTCGAGGTCTGGGTGAGGGTTCGGTGAGTGGAGTCATAGCTGTACGTGGTGGTCACCCCATTGGGATCTGTGACCGTGGTCGGCTGGTTGTGCTGGGCGTCGCCGCCACCATTGCCGGCATAGGTGTCGTAGGCGACGCGGCCAAGCGCGTCAACCGTCGCGAGAGGGTTGCCTAAGGTGTCGTAGCTCGCCGTGGACGTGTGTCCATTGGGGTCAATGACCGTTCTCGTGCCGACACTGCTCGGGTCGTAGGCGTACCGCCCGGTGGCCGCCGATGCGGTGCTGAAGCCGCGCACCTTCTGGACCAGTTCGCCATAGGCGAACGTGTCCTGTTCCTCGTGGCCGGCGGGATCAGTGACCAGCACCTGGGAGATGGCGCCGCCGCTGAGGGTGTACGAATAGGTCGTCGTGCGATTCAGTCCCGTCGGGTCCTTGCTGGTCGGGTCGATCGTCTGCGCGGTGGTGTGACCCGAGCTGTCGTAGACCTGGGTAACCCAGATGCCGCGCGGGTCGCGCATCCCCGTCATCCCGTGGGCCCACGGGGTGGAGGCGTACTCGAAGTGCTCGTTGCGGTCGCTGCCCCCGTTGACGGTCCAGTCGATGTCGGTCAGCTGGCTGCTGCCGTCGTAAGCGAAGGCAACCTTCCGGGTGGCCCCGGAGACGTTCGCATCCGTGATGGAGCTCACATGGCCGTTTGACCAGGCGACGGTCAGGGAGCGGCCATCAGAGTGGGTGACCGAGGTGACCTGGCTGCCCGTGTAACCGAAGGTGAGGCCGTCGCCGTCGAGGTTGGCGATAGACGTGATTTGCCCAGACGCGCTGAAGGAGAACGTGTCGCCCTTGTAGCGGGTGAAGGTCCAGGTGCCGTCACCGTTGTGCGCCAATGTCGCCTGGGTGCGCGGCGCTACCGGCTGCAGGGAGTTGGTCCAGAACTGCGCCTGCGCCCCGTCCTCCTGAGTGACACTGGTGACTCCGGTGGTGCTGTTCTGGGTGACCGACATGAACAATGGTGACCACCACCCATATCCCAGTCCGGCATCAGTGGCCGCGACGAGGTCGTTGTAGGTCTGGGTCACGCCCAGCGGATATCCCCGCGCCGGGATCGCGAGGTCGGTGAAGGTGTGCGACATCTCACCAGAATTGACCGTGATCGGTTGGTTGCCGCTGATGCTCAGCGCGCCACCCCCGCGCATTGCCTGACACATGGCGCAGCCGTGCATCTCGTTCGGCCCGAGCGGACCGCCCAGCGGCGGGAAGTCCGTCCCGTTCAGCAGGACCAGCACATTGGCGGGCACGCCCGGACCGACCGGCTGGCCATTTTCGAGGACGACATCGGTCTGCTTGTCCCCGTTGACGTCAGCGAGGGCAATGCCTCCTGAGGAGAAGCCCGGGGTGGCGATGAAGGTGGGCGCGTTGATATTGCCACCGCCAGGGTTCAGGTACACCGAGATCCCGCCCTGGCCGCTGTTCGAGGAAGCGTCCGCGGTCACGATGTCCGGGATCCCATCGCCGTTCATGTCGGCGATCGCGACTCCCGTCGGATCGCCGGCGTCCGCCGACGGTGCGCAGTTGGAATTCGGTGTAAAGAGTGCTGGGTCACAGACGTAGACGCCGGCTTGGAACGTCCCGTCCCCCTTGCCGAAGAAGATCGAGACTCCGCGCTGCCCTCCCGATCCGTTAAGCCCAATGTAGACGGCATCCTGGTTAACGATGAGGTCGGGTTTGCCATCACCGTTGAGGTCGGCGACGGCCACGGTATTGCCGGACCCGCTCTTCGGCCCGGGCATGCCGGCACTCCATGCCGCGGGTGTCCTGAATATCCCACCCCCTTGGTTGGTGAAGGCGTACACAGTGCCGCTATCCGAGCTACCCGTGCTGTCGTTGGTGTAGAGCACATCCGGCAGACCGTCACCATTGACATCGGCGAGGGCGAGCCCGGAGGACTGGAAGCCGCATCCCAGGCACACGTCTCCCACCGGGTATTGCACCGGAGCCTGAAAGGTGCCGCTGCCCACGCCCAAGAGAACATCGAAGGCGGTGCCGTACGGGAACGGGCCGATATTGCCGGCGACCACGATGTCCTGCTTGCCGTCACCATTGACGTCTGCAACCGCGACGTAGTTCGCAGTCTGATTCGTCAGGGTCGCGACAGCGGTTTCCGGACCGAAGGTGCCGTCGCCATTGCCGAGCATCATGTACACGGTGGAGGTCCCGCTGACGATCGCCGCGTCCACTTTGCCATCGCCGTTGAAGTCGCCCAGAGCGACCTTGGATGCGCCGGCGCTCGCTGGGGACATGGTGGCCGGCTGGGAGAAGGTTCCGCCGGCGTGGCCGTTGCCTTTGACCTGGTTGAGCAGTGTCGAGAGGCTGTTGCCACTCCCGTTGCCGGTGAGGATATCGGGCCATCCGTTCCCAGCGAGATCGCCGAGCACGACATTCTGGGGCGTCGAGTTGGAGTTGTAGCCGCTGCCAGGGGCGATCACCACCGGTGCCGGCGGGGCCGGTGTCACCGGACCAGATGAGCCCGGCGGCCCGGTGCCGATGCCGTTCGTCGCCGTGACCTGGAAGGTGTACACGGTGCCATCGGTGAGGCCGCCAACGTTTGCTGTCGTGGCAATGCTCGAACCGTAGGTGGCGGTGATCGTCACAGCCAGCGCCGTCTGGGCGGTTTGGCCGACGTAGGGCGTCACGGTGTACTTGGTGAGGGCGTTTCCTGCCGATGCCGCCGCGCTCCAGGTGACGATGGCTCGTGCGTCAGCTGCGCTGGCCTTCACGTTCGTCGGCGCCGCCGGAACCCCTGCTGCCAGCATCACCCAAGTGGCGTTGTAGGAGCCGTAGTCCACAGCGATCAGATCGGCTGTCCCGGATGCGTCCACATCTCCCGTGAGGACTGCCGCTGTTCCGTTGAATGCCGCTCCCGACCACTGTGTCGCTTGATTGAAGCTAGTCCCGGCGCTGTTCGCCGTCATCACCCGCGTGTATCCAGTGTTGGTCGAGGAGGTGTAGTTCACCGCGATGAGGTCGGTCTTGCCGTCGCCGTTGGCGTCGCCGGCCAGGGTGGCTCTCGTCCCGGCGATTCCCGTCGACGACCACTGCGTCGACGGGCCGAAGCCGGTGCTACCGTTCGAAGTCATCACCCATACACTGGCGCTGTTGACGGCGATCAGGTCGGCGCTGCCGTCGCCGCTGGCGTCGCCCACCAGGGTGGCGACATTGCCGTAGAAAGCCGCGGACGACCACGAATGAGGCGCGTTGAAGCCGGTGGTGCCATTGGAGGTCATCACGTAGGTGCCAACGCTGTTGACGGCGATCATGTCGGCTTTGCGGTCGCCATTCACGTCGCCCACCAGGGTGGCAACACTTCCAGAGAAGGTCGCCGACGACCACTTTTGGGGGCTGTTGAAGGCAGTGCCGGCACTGTTTGCCGTCATCACCCATACGCTGGTGCTGTTGACCGCGATTAGGTCGGCCTTGCCGTCACCGTTGACGTCTCCAACGAGGGTGGAAATTCCGCCTGAGAAGGCCACGTTCGACCACAGCTGCGGGGGGTTGAACGAGCTGATGCCGTTCGACGTCATCACATAGGTGGTACTGCCGTTGACCGCGATGACGTCGGCCTTGCCGTCACCATTGACGTCGCCGGAGAGGATAGACACGCTTCCGTTGAACGCCGACGACGACCACAGCGCTGGACTGTCGTAGGCGGTGGCGAGTTGCGAGGCGATTAGTCGCGGCCGCCGTGTGGTGGGTGACGGCGACGGACTCTTCGGCCGAATCTGGGTCGGAGTCGGTGTCGCCTTCGTCGTCGCAGACGCTCGGGGACTCGCGGAGGGAGTGGTCGCGCCGTTGCTGACCGCCGGCGTCGGACTGCTTGTGCTCGACGGCTGTGGCACGTTGGCCTGGGCGGTCGGAGTCGGCGATGGGGTTGCCGCTGCATGGGTCACCACAGGCGAGGCCAAACTGAGACTCAAAGCCACCGTTGAGATGGCAACGACGATGCACGTGTACCAGCGGCGTGGGCCGACTACTCGGGCGAGCGTGCCTTTCGAGCGCGGATCGACTGTGTGACGCTGTTGAACCACATACGGAGTCCTCCATTCTCCCGTCAGGCGCCTGACGGCCCCATGTGCTCCGCAACCTGGCTCGCGCACTATGCTCTTGTCGTCGGGCAATAGTCAACGTACTTCCTGTCAAGATTGTCCGAATCGCTAGCCCACGATGGTGTCGAACTAGTCGCTTGCAGCAAACGCACTGGGTTCGACTCACTTTCACAGTCTGGGGGCCTCGCCGGCTTTAGCGGACCACCATGATCGGAGCGGCGACGGGTGGCACTGGGCGCGGCGGACGCCGAGCAAGTTGGTCGGCTCCCGTAGCCATGGCCACGCCGAGGCAGGTGCCCGCCTCGACTACCTCCCGACAAACGTCGGCATCTTGTGGCGCGTAAGAATGGCGCGCAGTTCGGAGCACGAACACTGCACAGGTCTCGGGGGGTACCCCTCCATGCAAGGAAGTTCACCCGCGAACAAGCAGTGACCGGAGCAAACGCACTTTCGGGTAACAGATCCTGAGCGGCAGCGCCGAAAGGGAGACCAAGGCGCTGTACGGCAATTCGACTCGTGATCGGCCGATAAATCCCCCGCCTTCTAAGCGGTTGGTCGTAGGTTCGATTCCTACCGGGGGCGCGAAACGGTCATGTCTCAGGAGATACTGGTCACCTGTCGCAGGTGATGGTGCCCGATTGCCACGGTTGCGCCGATGCACAGTAGGCTTCCAGCGGTGTCCCGTCATCTCCTCTCCGCCGGCGCGCTGGTCGCGGTGGCCGCAGGGCTGTCGCTGAGCGCCTGCGGGAGCTCCTCGACCACCGCGCCCACGCCGACCGCCGCGGTGGGCAACAACAGCTCCGCCTTCTGCACCCAGGCGGGGACTGTGGTCACCAAGATCGCGGGCCTCGGCTCGGCGCTGGCCCCGACGACCCCGGGTGCGACCACCCCGACCTGACCGCGCTGAAGCAGCTCATCTCCACGGAGGCCAGCGCCTTCGACAGCCTCGACAGCCAGGCTCCGAGCGACATCGCCTCCGCGTTCCACACGCTCAGGACGGCGTTCGACCAGGCCAGCACTGCCGTGCAGTCAGCCACCTCGGTCGACCAGTTGAGCACAGCATTTGCGGCGGTCGGCACGCCGGCCGTGACGTCGGCCGGCACAGAGATCTCGGCGTACACGGTCAGTAAGTGCGGGTTCACCCCGCCGGGATCGACGGCGCCAACACCGACACCCACCTGACCCGAAGCCGCGTCAGCCGCTCTTTCGCGCCTCGATGTTCAGCCGCACATAGTCGATGACGCGGTCGGGCATGGCGCTGACCACGTCGCGCAAGAGCTGCGCCCTTTGCTCTGCGGGCATGGCGCCGACCGACTGCCGCAGGCACACCGTCTCCAGGTAGTCGCTCAACTGCTCCGCGCTGGCGAACGGTGTCGGTTCGTCGTGCAGCCAGACGCGGATATCCTCGAAGCCCGCGTGCTCGAGTCGCCGCTGCGTCTCCTGCGGCGAGGCATAGTTCCACACCCCGGCGCGCTCGACACCGAGGTCGGCGACGATGGCAAGCAGCGCCGCGATGTTGCCCTCACCACCGCATTGCGCGACCAGCCGACCGCCGGGGCGAAGCACGCTCGCCAGGTTGCCGAACAGCCTGCTGTGGTCGTGGATCCAGTGAAATGTGGCGTTCGAGAACACCGCGTCGACAGGTGCGTCATCGCCAAGAGTGCGCGCGGTCAGGTCGAGCAGGTCGGCGTGGACGAACGCCACCCTGTCGGCCGAGGGTGCCAGCCGGCGTCGCGCCTCGTCGAGCATGGTTGGCGATGTGTCGAACGCCACCACCCGGCCACCGGGCAGGCGTTCAAGAAGCTTCTGCGTGACGCGGCCGCTGCCGCAGCCGGCATCGAGAACCGTCTCGTCGCCGCGGAGTGGCAACCGCTCCAGCACCGCCGTGCCCCACCCGAGCTGCGGGTCGGAGAGGCGGTCGTAAGCCACCGCGTCCCAGTCACCGCCCGCCGTGGCCTTCTCGTTCACGGAGGTCAGCGTACCCGTGCGACTGGCACGCGCGCCGGCGGTTGGCTACTTCGCGGGGCCGATGATCTGCAGAACGGCAGGGCCAAGCAGGCAGACAAAGATGCACGGGAAGATGCATCCCATCATCGGCAGCAGCATCAGCACCGGCGCACGGTGGCCCGCATTCTCCGCGCGCTGCTTGCGCAGCCGGCGCAACTCCTCGGACTGGATGCGCAGGACGTTGGTGATGCTGATTCCCAATGGCTCGGCCTGCACAACCGCGCGGACGAACGCGCTCAGCTCCTCGACGTCGTTCCGGTCAGCCATGCCCACCAGCGCGTCGGCGCGGGGCCGGCCGAGGCGTACCTCGTTGAGAACCTTCTGGAACTCGCCGCCGAGGATGGACTCGTCCGACTCGCTGACCTTCATGATCGCCATGTCCAGCGAGAGGCCAGCCTCCATGCTGATGGTGAGCAGGTCGAGCGTTCCCGGCAGTGCGGATCGGATTTCCCTGGTGCGCTTCTTGATCTTCCCGGTCAGCGCTGACGTTGGATACATGTAGCCCATGGCACCCAGCGCAATCGGCGCCAGGATGGCCAGCGGAGGGGTGAGCGTCAGCAGAATCACAAGGCCGACGCCGACGCCGACACCCACAGGAAGAAGGATCACCCGCGTCGCCAGGAGCGTCTCAGCGCGCTGGCTTGAACCTGCCTGGATCAGCTTGAGGCGCAGTGCGTCGAGCTGCGCTGACTTGGTGCGCCCCGCCATGAAGCGTCCGATGCCCTGGATGAACGGAGCGATGATCCGCTCGCTGAGCGGGCGTTGCAAATCCACCTCGTCGGGGTCGAGCAGCGGTGAGAAGTCGATGGGTCCGAGGTGGCCGAGGCGCTGTTCGAGCACGGTTTCGCCTTCGGCCTGCGGCATCAGCGTCATCACCACGATGGTGGTCGCGATCCCGATGGCGAGCGCGGCGGCGAGCAGCGTGGCGCTCATATGCGAACGTTCACGATCTTGCGGATGATCGCGTACCCGCAGATCAGGAAAAAACCGCCGATGCCGAGCATGATCTGGCCAATTGTCTGGTGGAGCATCGGGGTGAAGTAGGTGGGCGCCAGTAGGCTGAGGATGCCGCCCAAAGCAAAGGGCAGCCCGATGAGGATGTAGCCGGAAACCCGCGCCTGGCTGGTGATCGTCTTGATCTCGCCCTTGATGCGGACACGTTCACGGATGGTGAACTCGATCGTGTCGAGGATCTCGGCGAGGTTGCCGCCTACCTGCTGTTGGATCTGGACGGCGGTGAGCATCAGGCGCATGTCTTCGGATTCGTTGCGCTTCACCATCCGCGCCAGCGCCTCGACGAGCGGCACTCCGAGCTGTTGCTCACGGGTGATGCGCGCCAGCTCTGGTCCCATCGGCGGCTGCGCGTTCTTGGAGACGAGGTCCACCGCCTGGCCGAACGTGTACCCGGCCTTGAGGCCGCCGCTGATGGAGAGGATGGTGGGAGCGAGCTGAAGATCGAATGCCTTGCGTCGTTTCGACTGCCGGAATTTCAGGAAGAGGCGGCACCCAAACCAACCGACGACAAAGCCCACCGGCACGAGGACGATGCTGCCGAAACGCAGCGCCACCAGCACGCCGACGATCGCTGAGACACCCGTGGACGCCAGCATCCATTCGGCGGGCCGCAGCCTGAGGTCGGCGCGGGCGAGCTTGTCGGCCATCTTCGAGCCGCCCTTGGACTTCTCGATGCGCGTTCCAACCGCCGCCTGCAGCCGGGCGCGAAGCACACGGACGGCGTCAGCCCCCGGCTCAAGCGAGGGCGGCGCCAGCCGCTCCGGCTCCGGTTCGTTGAGCCGCGACAGTCCACCCCCATCTCCACTCGGAACCAGCGCGACGAAGATGGCGATGAAGATCGCGACGGCGCCCAAGGCGGCCAGCAGGAGTGTCGTGGTGGTCACGTCAGCTGCCGCCGGATCAGCTGCTGATGACGGTCAGCCAGTTGCCCTGACCGACCGGGCCGCTGTTTGGCAGGCTCTGCTGAGACTGCTGGTCGTGCGGCCGGATCAGGTAGCGAATCGCGTAGCCCTGGTCGATCGCGTACGCCAGCGCCGCCGCCTGTTGGCGGGGCAGTTCGATCAGCAACACGGAGGCGCCGGTTACCGGCCCGGCCGCAGGGGAGGCACCGACGGCACCGACCGGCTGCGAGGCGCGGTCGCCGACGCGGAGAACGTGCACACCCTGGAAGGCGTAGTGAACGGCCTTGGAAGATGGTTCGTCGACGAGGATGTCGATGAAGTCGTCCTGCTGGATGAAGCCGGCGGCGTCCTTGCTCTCGTCGTACGGCACCGACATCGCCACGCTGCCATCAGTCACCTGAACCGGCGGCAGCTTCAACGGCACCAGCACCTGGGACAGTGAGGTGACGAGCACCAACTGGCCGCGGGGGAGCTTGACGGCGGAGTACCAGCCCGCGGCAATCACCGGCCTGGCGTCCGTGTAATAAAGCCCGGGCGCCGGGAGCGCCGCCGTCGGGTAATCGGCAAGAACCACGTTGGCTGCAGACAACTGGTCACCGACGTTGATGTCCGCGAGTGCGACCACAGCCTTGGACGTTGCCGTCACCGTCGGGGCGGGTGTCCCGGCCTTGGCGGGGGTGAGCTGGGTGAAGACGACCGCAAAGGCGCCCACGGCGATCAACCCGGCGACCACCGCGATCAGCATCCGTCTGCGATTGGTTCCTTTCGCCATCTGCTCTGTCAGCCTCCCGCAGGCGCGGCCGGTTGACCGCTCACCTGGAGAGCAGTGTCGCCACCCGCGCTGGGGAGTGCGAGCGGCGTGACACCTTTGTCAAGCCTCTGCGGCACAGACGGGACCGGACGTCCATCGTGCCGTTTACCCCGCACAGACACCTCCGAAGAGATCCGCGGCCCGGTCACTGCTCCTCGAGCAGCGTCGCCACGGCGGTGGTGGTCGCCACCGGCAGCTTCGGGGTTGGCGTCAGCGGGCTGTACGTGTAGACCGCCGTGACCTTGATCAGGGTGCTGTTGGCAACCAGGCAGGTCGCCTTGGTGTAGGTGGTGCCGCTGATCGTGTAATAGACCATCCCGCCGGCCGAGGTCCACTGTCCGCACGGCAAGGTCAGGCTGACGGCGAGCAGGTAGTAGCCGATGGTGATGTCGGTGTCGTGCAGCGTGCCGAACGCTGAGGCGTGCTCTGTGAAGGTGGCGATGGAGGTGGCGCCGCTCCAGTTCTGGGGGTTGACAACCGCGTAGCTGACCCCCGCCCTGACGGCGTTCTGCACCGACATCCTGGTGCCGAAGTAGCCGCCGAAGTCGACGCTGCCGAAGAGCAGCAGCAGCAGCACCGGCAGCACCATGGCGAACTCGGCAATGGTCTGACCGCGCGACCCCGCGCGACGACGCCGGCTCACGAGGGCAGCTCCAGCATCCAGCACGACTCGGTCACCGTCACCGGGATGTTGAACGCCGCCAGCAGCGGGAAGATCGACACGTACGAGTAGGTGACGGTCACCTCGAGGAGCCGGGGCGTCTGCCCTGTCTGCTGCAGACAGTTGCTGCCATTTGCGAGATAGCTGTTCTTGGGAAGGTACCCCGATGAATGCGTGTACTCGCCGCAGAGCGTTCCCGGGGAGGAGGCCGAATTGTCGTAATAGTCGATGACGATGTCGCTGTTGGGGAGCGTGTAGTTTGTCCCTGCCTCGGCCTGCATCACCCCCTGGACCGTGGTCGCGGGAGCCGCGTCCGACGTGCTCAGGTGGGCAACGTCGGGATTCAGGCCTGCATACCGTGCTCCGCTGCGGGTGATCGTGATCATGTTCTGCTGCGCCTGGAGGAAGCCGCCGAAGTCGGCAATGCCGACGGCCAGCATGAAGAGCATCGGCACAACGAGGGCCAGTTCGACCATGGCCTGGCCCCGGTCCCGCGTACGTCGGCGGTGCCTCGTCAGGTTCGGCACGGCGGCGTGGTGAGGCAGAACAGTCCGCCCGGCGGCGGGGTGCTGCCACCTACGGTGAGGCTACCGTTCAGTTGGCCGAGGGTCGAGCCGGTACCGGTGAGGCTGATCGTCTTGACGACGAGCGGCGAGCCCAGGATCGCGGTGCCCTTGGCAGCCACACCCAGGGTGCCGGCCGGCAGGTACATGGCGCCGTTGATGTTGCCGCCAAAGTTGGTGGTGGTGACCGAGAAGGTGGCTGTGTTGTGTTGGTCGAAGTAGACCGCCATGTTGTTCTGTGTGCCGCCGGCCGGCGCTGTGAGGTCGAGGGTCGATCCAGTTGAGGTGAGCTTGAAGCCTGCGCCGAGCTGGCCGCCAGCGGTGCATGGGGTCGGGAAGGCTGAACACGCAAAGTACAGAGTGACCCCCGCCGTTGCGGTGATGGTGCCGCCGGCGATCACCATGCCGGCGGCGCCGGTGATGACGTACACGCCGGCCGTCAGCGTCAGTGAGCCCCCGCCATTACTGATCGATGGGTAGATGCCGGGATTGATCGTGCCCGCCCCGCTCCACGCCGCCTGTACCGTCAGCCCAGTGGTCACCGGGGCGGCCAGCCCGGGATCGACGAACGCGCCGGTCTTCAGCACGGTTTGGGCTGTGCATGCGCCGGACGGCGGCCACGGCGCCGAGGTGTTGGAGCAGAAGCCTCCCGCAAACCCCGCGGTCGTGCCCTGGACATCTATGGTATGCGGGGAGCTTGCAGTCAGCGCAGTTGCTGCACAGCAGCCCGAGATGTTTCCGTCGATGATGATGTTGCCGGCCGTCGCCGTGATGTTCGTGTCCTTCGAGCCGTACGTGACGCTGCCGAGGACGCAGACTTCACAGCCGAACGATGTGCCCGCGCCGCCGCCGGAGCTGTTTTTGACGGCCGCCTCGGAACTGACGCTTTCGGTGATGCTGTGACCACCGTTGATGAGGTTGGCAAAGCCGTTAGGACTGGCGTCGGTGACAGTCACTTTGACGTACGCCGCGGTCTGGGCGCTGGCGGTCACCGTCGCGTTGTCTGAGGCGAGGTATACGGGCGTCGCGGCGACGCACGAGCCGAACGTGGTCTCCTCGCTTCCCTCCCCGTCGCCGTCACCATCACAGGAGTTCCGCTCAGCCGCTGCAGCGGCTGCGGCGGTGGCGGTGGCCAGGCTCGTTGCGGCGGGAGTGGCCTTGAGCTCGGCCCAGATGGTGTAGGCGGCCGCCAATGCGCTGGCATCGGCGACATCGCGGTCGTGACGGGAGGCGGTGTAGCCCGCCCCGGCGTCCACCACGATGGCGACGAAGCCGGTGAGCACGACGAGGAAGAGCGCCACGATGGGCACCACCTGTCCACGCTGGCCGCGCCGGCGGCTGCTTCTCTGCACTGCATTCCCCGAGTTGGCGGGCCGGGTTCGGCCTCGCGCCCCTCATTCTTGGGGCGGGCTGCCACCCAGCCCCCAACTTCGCTGCTACGAGGATGCAACGCGGTTCGGCGGATCCCGTAGCATCGTCGGGTGCCAGAACCAGCGGGGACGCGTGTCTTCCTCGCCCGCCACTGCGACGTCCACAACCCGCAAGGCGTCCTCTACGGGCATCTGCCCGACTTCCCGCTCAGCGAGAAGGGCATCCGCCAGGCCCATGCGCTGGGTCGCTACCTGGCAACCACCGGGGCCACCGACATCCAGGCCAGCCCGCTGCTGCGTGCCCAGCAGACGGCCGAGATCATCGCGGGACACATCGCCGGCGCCACGCTGACCACCACCGTCGACCTCGTCGAGGCGCGGTTCGGCCACTACCTCGAGGGGATCAAGCCGGCCCACGTGCCCTGGCGACGGCCGCTGTGGATGATCCACATGGTCGCGCCGGGCCTGCTGCCCAACGACGAGAGCGTCGCGGAGATGGCGGCCCGGGTGGAGCGGCCGATCCGCCACGTCCTCGAGACCGACCCCGTGAAGGGGGGCATCCTGGTCAGCCACGGCGACCCCATCCAGGCATTCTGGGTTCGCAGCGAGGGCCGGCCGTCCTGGGCGCTGCACCGCCTCCAGTGCGCCAAGGGCGGCATGCTCGAGCTCGACTACGTCGACGGGCGCCTCACCGGGACGATCTACCGCCCGCCCCGCGCCGACACCGCATCAGCGCAGACCAGCCAGTCTGAGACCGGCGACCTGACCTGATCGACGCCCGGCGTCAGCCGGTGAACGCCGCGGCCACCGCCAGGGCAAGCTCGGCGTCGCCACGCCACGGCCCGGGGCCGGGCTCGGGCGGCGTCCGCGCCGCCGATGGCTCGAGGCGCAGGGCCACCGACACGATCATCCCCAGGCGGTCGCCACTGCCGAGCGCGAGCCCGGCCAGGTCGTAGCCGACCACGTCCTTGAGCGTCCGCCCCCCGGCGGAGATCAGCTCGCCCCGCGGGGTCAGGATGGCGACGCCGGCGAGGGCTCGGTGGGAGATCTCCCCCAGCGCGACGGACCTCCCGGCGCGATCGCTGCGCACACTCGGCAGCCCGGTCACGGCCAGGCGGCGTGCGGCCGCCGCCTCGCGGATCGCCACCCACGAGGACGCGGCGCCGGCGTGGAGCAGCAGGCTGCCCGCGTCGACCTGCACCGCGTCGAGGCGGTCAGCGTTGATCAGCACGTCCGCGCCCCGCGCGGACTCCCATCCGTCCGGGGCCACGACGACGCCGGCAGCGGAGCAGGCCGTCAGCACCGCCGCCAACTGAGCGACGTTGGCACAGCGCACCACGCCGTCCGAGCCGACCCCGGAGGCACTGACGATGGCGGCGAGCTGGCGGCGCAGCCCGGCGTCCATCACAGCCCGCCGGTGAGGACGTTGCCATGCTGCGCGGCGATCACGATGTTGAGGACGAAGGCCACGAAGATTCCCATGAAAAGCGTCCCTGCCGCGGTGAGCGCAAGCACGCTGCCGCCGGCGAGCGAGGTGCGTGACCAGTTGTAGGTGGGCTCGTCGGGTTGCGGCCGCTGGTACATCAGCAGTGCGACGCGCAGGTAGTAGAAGACCGAGACAGCGCTGGTGGCGATCCCCCACAGCGCCAGGGGCAGCTGGCCGCCCTGGACCGCCGCCTGGAACACGAAGAACTTGCCGAAGAACCCGGCGGTCGGCGGAAAACCTCCCAGCGACAGGAGGAAAAGCCCCATCGCGGCGGCCACGTACGGCCGGCGGAAGGCGAGACCGCGGATGCCGTCGTACGCGTCGAGGTCCTCACCGCGCGCGGCCATGACCGTGATCACCGCGAATGCCCCGATGTTGGCGACGGCGTAGCTGGCCAGGTAGTAGAGCGCGCCCCAGGTGGCGGCTGGGCTCAGCACCACCACGCCGATGAGGATGTACCCGCCCTGGGCGATGCCCGAGTAGCCGAGCATGCGTTTGAGGCTGCGCTGCTGCAGGGCCGCGACATTGCCGATCACCATCGAGGCGACGGCCACGAAGAACACCATCACCTTCCACTTGTTGTAGACATTGCTCTCGCCGAGCGTGTAGCTGAAGACGCGGATGAGCGCGGCGAACGCCGCCACCTTGGTGGTCACGCTCATGAACGTCGTCACCGATGTCGGCGCGCCCTGGTAGACGTCAGGCGTCCAGGTATGGAAGGGCGCGGCGCTGATCTTGAACGCGAGCCCGACGAACAGCAGGGCGATCCCGGCCATGAGCAGCGGGTCGACGGTGTTGCTGCTGTTCTGCAGCGCGGCAGCGATCGGCACCAGCTGGGTGTGGCCGGTCTCGCCATAGATGAGAGCCATGCCGAAGAGCAGGAAGCCTGAGGCAAAGCCGCCGAGCAGGAGGTACTTCATCGCCGCCTCCTGCGACCGCGGCTCCAGGCGATTGAAACCGCTGAGGATGTAGAGCGCGATGGAGAGCAGCTCGATCGCCAGGAAGATGACCATCAGGCTGCTGGCCCCGGCGAGCAGCATCATTCCCGTCGCCGCTCCGAGAACCAGCGCGTAGTACTCGCCATAGTGGATGCCGCGGCGGTTGAGGTACTGCGGGCTGATCACCAGCACCAGCGCGGTGCTGATCAGGATGATCGCGTTGATGAACAACCCGAACCGGTCGTAGGCGAACGACCCGGAGTAGACGGTGTGCTCCGTGGCCGCGCCGGCGGCGTCGAACCAGCCCCACACCGTGGCTCCGAACGCCGCCGCCACGGCGACAACACTGAAGACGGCGAGCCAGCTGCGTTGAGTCGGCGTGGTGACAAGGTCGAGCATCATCAGGGCGACGAAAGCGCCGCCGAGGATGACCTCCGGGAGGATGCCGAGGATGTCGCTTCCGGTCGGCGTGACCAAGGGCGGCAGCACGGCGAGCATGGTCACGGCGTGCCCGCGCCGGCGGTGGTGTCGTTGAAGCCGACCGCCTGCGCCGCGGACCCCGCGGACCCGTTGGCCACCGCCACCGTCTGCTGGACGCTCGCCCGCGACACGTCACCGATCGGTCGTGGGAATACCCCGATCAGCACCATCAATCCCACCAGCGGCAGCAGAACCAGGGCCTGGCCGGGGCGGATGTCGCGGACGTTCTCCGTACGCGGCTGGGGCGGATCGTGCATCAGGCCCTGGTGGAGGCGGAGCATGTACCACGCCGCCAGCACCACGCCGACACCGGTGAGCACGGCGTACGCCGGGTGCAGCTGGAAGGCGCCGAGCATGATCGTGAACTCGCCGACGAACGAGTTCATCCCCGGCATGCCGAAGCCGGCAAGCGTGGCCACGAGGAACAGACCGTACAACCACGGCATCGGTTTTTCCAGGCCGGCCAGCTCGTGGCGGTCGCGTGTGCCGGTGCGCTCTTCGATGATGCCGACGATGATGAAGAGCGCGGCGACGATGATGCCGTGGTTGACGATCTGGATCACGGCGCCGTTGACGCCGTTGTTGGTCAGGGTGAAGATGCCCAGCGCGATGAAGCCGAGGTGGCTGATGCTCGAGTAGGCCACGATGCGCTTGATGTCGCTCTCGGCGAGAGCCAGCAGGGCGCCGTAGATGATGCTGAGCACAGCGAGCGCTGCAAGGAGCCACTTGAAGGTGTTGATGGCGTCGGGGAACAGGGTCAGCCCGAAGCGTATGAAGCCGTAGGCGCCGAGCTTGCTGACCAGCCCGGCGAAGAACACAAGCACCGGCACCGGCGCTGACTCGTAGAGGTCGGGCAGCCAGGTGTGGAACGGCACCACCGGGATCTTGATCAGGAACGCGGCAGCGAATGCCAGGAACGCCCACTGCTCGGGAGTGAGCGTGGTGATGTTGAGCCCGGGGATGACCAGCGGGGTATGCGACATCTGGCCGCCGAGCAACAGTGTGAGGTCGAACGATCCCTTACCGCTGGCGAAGTACAGGCTGATGATCGCGATCAGCATCAGCAGGCTGCCGGCGACCGTGTAGATGATGAACTTGAGGGTCGCGCGGCCCCGGTTCTCGTTGCCGTAGTTGGCCAGGACGAAGTACAGCGGGATGAGCATGCCTTCCCAGAAGAGGTAGAAGAGCAGCAGATCCAGGCTCAGCAGCACGCCCGCGGTCATCGTCTCAGTGAGCAGCAGCAGGCCGCAGAACAGCTTGAGGCGCTGCGTGCTCCGGCGCGATACCAGGATCGAGGCGACCAGGAACACGCCGGCGTTCAGGGCAAGGATCCATGCTGAGATGCCGTCAAGACCGAGGTGGTAGTCCGCGCCGATGGCGGGAACCCATTCGTGGACCTCTTCATAGTGGAACGACAGCGGCCCCGGGGAGAGGTGTGACACGGGCGAGCTGCTGATGCCGGCCACGAGCGACCAGACGATGATCGCGGTGACCAGTGTCGTTGCCACTGTCAGCGCTTTGATCAGCGACGGCGCGGTGCGCGGGATCACCTGGAGGAGCAGCGCGCCCCCCAGCGGCACCATGAGAACGACGGTCAGCCAGGGGACGCTCATCGCGATACCAGCACGATGGTGACGACGACGAACACGCCCGCTGCCGCGATCATGTACGACGCGTAGTCACGGATCAGCCCCGTCTGGTAGTCGCGGGCCCACGCGCCGAGCTCAGAGCATGCGTCGCCGACAACCCTGACCCAGCCATCCATGACGCGCGGTTCTACCACCTTGCGGGCGGCCGTTGCGAGCCCCAACGCCGGGCGCACCAACAGCGCGTCGTAGATCTCGTCGAAGTAGAACTTGTTGTACGACAGCTGCGGCAGGGCGCGAGGCAGCCGCGCGGTGATCACCGACGCGTCCGGGTTGCGCTGCAGCCAGATGCGCGCTGCCAAACCGGCGCCGAGCAGCGACGCCAGCGTCCCCACGATGCCCGCGATCACTGCGGCACCCAGACCGAGGTCGATGGCGACCGGTCCCGACGTCGGCGACGTGAACACCGGCGCCAGGAAGCTGGTGAAGACGCCTGTCAGCAGGTTCTCGTGGATGAACAGTGCCCAGATGGCCAGCACCACGCCGAGACCCGCGCTGAGCGCGGCGAGGATGGCCACCGGGCCGAGCATCACCGGTGGCGCCTCGTGCGCCGCGTAGACCCGCGCAGTCTGGGGTTCGCCGCGGAAGACTGTGGCCCACAGCCGGAACGCGTACAGGCCGGTGAGCACGTTGATGCCGAGACCGACGATGTAGAGGATCCAGGGCGCCGCGCCAGGCCCGTTGGTGAGCCCGAAGCCGAGCAGGCCCTCCTTGCTGAAGAAGCCGACGAAGAGCGGGATGCCGGCCAGCGCGAACGTGCCGCTCAGAAAACATCGCTCGGTGGTGCGCATCGTGGAGGCGAGGCCGCCCATGAGGCGGATGTCCTGCTCGTCATGGAGCGCGTGGATGACGTTGCCGGCGGCCATGAAGAGCAGCGCCTTGAACACCGCGTGGGCGGCGAGGTGGTACATCGCCGCCGAGTACGCCCCGATCCCCACCGCGAAGATCATCAGCCCGATCTGCGACATCGTCGAGTACGCGATGACGCGCTTGATGTCCACCTGGCTGAGCGCGATCACGCCGGCCATGACCGCGGTGCCGATGCCCACGCACGCCACCATCCCCTGGGCCACCGGGGCGCGGTCGAAGAGCGGGTGGAAGCGGGCGATCAGGTAGACGCCGGCTGTGACCATGGTCGCCGCGTGGATGAGCGCCGACACCGGCGTCGGGCCCTCCATCGCGTCGGGCAACCACGTGTGCAGGGGGAACTGCGCGCTCTTCGCGAATGCTCCGATGGCGAGCAGCGAGCAGATCCCGGTCACCAGCAGGCCGCCCGACGCGAACGAGCCGCTGGACGCGAAGATGCCCGGCAGGCTGAGCGTGCCCACGTGCAGGACGATGAGGAACGCGGCGATGACCAGCGCCACGTCACCGATCACCTGTGTGATGAATGCCTTTCGCGCGGCCACCACCGCGCTGGGCCGCTCGTACCAGAAGCCGATCAGCAGGTAGCTGCTCAGCGCCACCAGTGCCCAGCCGATGATCAGGATGAGCAGGTCGCCGGCGAGCACGATCACCAACATCGAGAAGATGAAGAAGTTCATGTAGCTGAAGAACCGGGCGACGCCGGGGTCGTGCTCCATGTAGCCGACGCTGTACACGTGGATCAGGAAGCCGACCCCGGTGATCACCATCACCATCACCGCGCTGAGCGGGTCCAGCGTGATGTCGAGGCCGACCTTCAGGCCCCCGTTGCCGAGGTCGATCCACTGCCAGAGGTGCGCCGTCGCCGACTTGGCACCCGCCGGGGCACCCACCACCATGGCGAGCATGGTGCAGGCCACCACGAAGGCCGCCAGGATGCTCACCGTGCCGGCCAGGTTGACGGCGTTCCGAGGCAGGCGCGGGCCGGCCAGGGCATTGAACAGAGCCCCTGCCAGGGGCAGGAGCAGGATCAGGCCGGCCAGGACAGCGACCGCCGAGCCGTTCACTCGCTCATCTCGTCGAGGTCGTCGATGTCCAGCTCGCGCCCGATGCGGAACACCTGCGTGATCAGCGCCAGGCCGACCACCACCTCGGCGGCGGCGACAACGATCACCATGAACGCGAACACCTGGCCCTCCTCGCTGTTGAGGAACCGGCCGTAGGCGACGAACACGATGTTGACGGCGTTGAGCATCAGCTCGATGCACATGAACACGACGATCGGGTTGCGCCGGATCAGCACACCCAGTGCGCCGACGCTGAAGAGGAACGCGGCGAGCGCCAGCAGGAACGGAAAGGTCTCGCCGGGGTTCATCAGACCTCGACCTCGATGCGTTCCTGTTCAGCGCGCTCCTCTGCGGCGCTGAAATCGCGCTCGCGAGCCAGCGCCCGCTCACGGCGCAGCGGCGTGGTCTCGTGGCGCCGGTGCCGGGTCAGGTACACGACGCCGATCGCGGACACCAGCAGCAGCAGCGACGTGATCTCGAAGGGCAGAAGGAAGGTGGTGAACAGCTGGCCGCCCACGGTCTGCACGTTGCCCGCGGTGTTGACCAGGCCGTTGTCGGACTGGTCGAACGAGAACGAGTGGTAGGGATCGCTGGCCTGACCGATCTGCTGGGCGCGGAACCCGTTGGCGTCGAAGGTGATCCCATTGCGGGCGGCCAGCAGCATGGAGACGGTGAGGCCGACGGCGACCAGCGCGCCGATGATGAAGCGGAGGTCGACGCGAAAACGCTCCTCACGGTCGGGCGAGAGCAGCGCGATGATGAACACGAACAGCACCATCACCGCACCGGCGTAGACGATGAGCTGGACGACGAACAGGAATTGCGCGTTGAGGACCAGGAAGATCACCGCCAGCGCGCCGATGGCGAGCACCAGCGACAGCGCCGAGTACAGCGGCTGCGAGGAGAAGACCACGCCAAGCGCGCTCAGCGCGGCCAGGGCCCCCGCCACCCAGATGATCACTGTCATGACGGTTCGGCCTCATCGGGGGCGATCACCCGGGGGACATGGGTCGGCACCCCGTACTCACCGGGATGGGGTACGTCCGTGCGGGTTCCCTCGCCCAGCTCCCATGCCACTCGCGGGCTCACCCCGGACGCGTTGCGCTCGCGACCCGTCTGGTCGGCGCCGGCTCCGACGTCGCTCGGTGCAGTACGGGCGTTGGCGAACTTCGGCCACGCCTCGAGCAGCTCCGCCTTGGTGACCACGGTGCGCTCGCGGCGGTAGTCGGCAAGCTCGAACCGCGGCCCCAGGGTGATCGCCTCGGTGGGACACGCCTCGGCGCAGTAGCCGCAGTAGATGCAGCGCATCAGGTTGATCTCGTAGCGCTCGGCGTAGCGCTCACCAGGCGAGACCGGGTTGGCGGGGTCGTTCTCGGCGGGTCCGACGTAGATGCAGCCCACCGGGCAGAACGCGGCGCACAGCTCACAGCCGATACACTTCTCGAGGCCGTTGTCGTAGCGGTGCAGGATGTGCCGGCCGCGGTGACGCGGTGGGGTGGGTTTTTGCTCCTCGGGCCAGCGCACCGTGATGGGCTTGCGCGATATCACCCGCAGCGTATGCGCCAGGGCCTTGGCGATCTCGATCAGCATGAGCCGGCCGTCATGACGCGCGCACCGCGACGATGGTGCCGGTGACCACGATGTTGATCAGTCCCAGCGGCAGCAGCACCTTCCAGCCGAAGTTCATCAGCCGGTCGTAGCGGAAGCGCGGGATCGTCCAGCGCAGCCACATCATCACGAACAGCAAGGCGCCGACCTTGACGAGGAACCAGCCCACGCCCACCAGCCCACCGAGCCAGTCGGAGTGGATGAACGGCAGTAGCGGCAGCCAGCCGCCGAGGAACACCAGGGACGCGATCGAGCAGACGATGACCATGTTGATGTATTCGCCGAGGAAGTAGAAGCCGAAGCGCATTGACCCGTACTCGGTGTGATAGCCGGCGACCAGCTCGGTGTCCGCCTCGGGCAGGTCGAACGGCAGCCGGTTGGTCTCGGCAAGCGCGGCGGTGAAGTACAGGAGGAAGCCCATCGGCTGCAGGACCACGAACCAGACATCGTGTTGCATCAGCACGATCTTCTCGAGATCGAGCGAGCCGGCGAGGATCACAGCACCGATGAGCGCGAAGGCGACCGCCATCTCGTAGGAGATCAGCTGCGCGGAGGAGCGCAGCCCGCCGAGCAGCGAGTACTTGCTGTTCGCGGCGTAGCCGCCGAGGAAGATCGAGTACACGCCGAGCGAGGTGATCGCGATCACAAAGAGCAGGCTGACATTGACGTGGATCAGGTCCCAATGGAGGGCGTATCCCCCGCTGCAACCCTGGCCCACCAGCTGGCCGCCGACGCACGTCATCCCGCTCAGGGGGATCGCGGCGAACGCGAAGATCGCGGCCCCGGCGGCCAGGGCGGGGCCGACCAGGTAGAGGATTCGGTCGCGGCCGCCCGGGGCAGCATTCTCCTTGAACAGCAGCTTGACCGCATCTGCAGCGGGCTGGAGCAGCCCCATGGGCCCGACCCGGTTGGGCCCGATTCGCAACTGGATGCGGGCCGCGACCTTGCGCTCTGCGAGGGTCAGGTAGGCCGCCGTGGTGGCCAGGAACAGAAGGATCACAACCGACTTGATCAGGATCACCACGATCCCGTCGTTGCCGACGCGGCCGACGGAGAAGATGTCGGAGAAGGCGCCGATCATGCGACGACCGCGGCCTCGAAGACAGCCCGTCCCCCGTTGCCGGCCAGGGCGTAGGCGGAGATCTCCGCAACCAGCTCACGGTTGACGTGGAGCGGATCGCCGGGCCAGCCGGGCGCACCGAGCTCGGCGGCCAGGGCGCTGAGCACCCGCGTCTCGGTGGGTGTCTGGGTCGCCGGGGGAAGGGCCGGGCGAATTCGCTGGACCCTGCCCTCGAGGTTGGTGACGGTGCCGGCCTTCTCGAAGTAGGCATGGCCGGGAATGAGGACCGTGGCGGAGCGGCTCAGCGCGCTGAGGCGGGTGTCGATGACCACGAGCGCCTCGACGCGGGAAACGGCTCGTTCGAGCAGCGGGGCAACGCTGTCGGCCCAGAGGCTGCCGCCCATCACCACCAGCGCCTTGACCCCGCCGGCCGCGCCGGCCTCGAGCATGGCGCGACCTGATTTTCCCGGGGCGACGGTTGTGTAGCCGGGACCGCGGTTGGGCAGCGCGCCGACGTCCTTGGCGCCGCGGCCGTTGACGCCGCGGGTGACCGTGAGGCGCCGCACCTCGCCGCTGCCGGCCAGCTCGGCGCTGAGCCGGGCGGCGTGCGCGCGGTTGGTCTCGTCGGCGATGACGCCGATGAGTCCGGCAGGCAGGGTGCCGACATCGGCGCGGCCTGCGTCGCCGGCCACGCGGCGAACCAACACACCGCGCTTGGTCGCCGCCTTGTAGAGGCGTAGCGTCAGCACGGGCGCCTCGCGTTCCGGTTCGGCGCCGAGCACCACGACCGCCGCGCACGTCTCGATGTCGGCGATGCCCAGCGAGTGCTCCTCTGGGCCGATGTCCGCGAAGTCATCGAGCTGGTGGTCGATGTGCGGCGTACCGAGCGCGCTGCGGGCGAGGCGCTGCAGCAGCCACAGCTCTTCGTTGGTGTTCTGCGCTGATCCGATCACCCCGATCGACTCAGGCCCGTGTTTGTCGCGCACCGTGCCCAGCACCCGGGCGGCGGCGGCGATCGCCTCACTGACGGAGACGTCGCGAACCGCCCCGTCGACCCGCACCACCGGCCTGCGCACCCGTTCGACGTCGTTCCAGCTCTCGGCGCTGTAACGGCCGCGGTCGCACAGCCACATGTCCTCGACGAGCGGGTTGTCGCGCGACGCGAACCGCTTCATCTCGAAATCCCGGGTGTCGGCGTTGATGTTGCAGCCGTATGAGCACTCAGGGCACACGCTCTTGGTGCGCACCAGGTCCCACGGCCGTGCCTTGAAGCGGTACTGACGATGGGTCAGGGCGCCGACCGGGCATACCTCGGGAAGGTTGCCCTGGAAGTCGGACTTCAGCTGGCTGCCGTTGAAGGTGTTGATGGTGGTGTGGACGCCGCGCTCGACCAGCACCAGCTCCTTCTCGCCGGTGATCTCGTCGTAATAGCGAGTGCAGCGCCAGCAGAGGATGCAGCGCTCCTGGTCCAGCTCGATCCTGTCGCTGAGCTTCACGGCTTTGTTGAAGTGCACCTTGTCGGTGATGGGGAAGCGCGACGCCGGCGGCCCGTAGCGGAAGGCGAAGTCCTGCAGGTCGCACTCACCGCCGCGGTCGCACACCGGGCAGTCGAGGGGGTGGTTGAGGAGCAGGAACTCGAGCATTCCCTCGCGCGTCTTGGCGACATCGGCGCGCTGCGTGTCGACAACCATCCCCTCGCTGACGTATGTCGCGCACGCCGGCTGCAGCTTGGGCATCTTCTCCACATGCACCAGGCACATCCGGCAGACGGCGACGGGCTCCATCTTGGGATGCGAGCAATAGATGGGGATGTGGATACCGAGCTTGTCGGACGCGTCGGTCACCAGTGTGCCCTTGGGCACGCGGATCGCACGACCGTCGATGGTGACGCCGACGAGACCGTCGTCGGGCTGGGCCGGCGGCGACGTGTCGGCGGCCATCTACGCCGTCACCAGCTCTGCGGTCGCGGTCCGCACCGGGCACGAGCCCGCACCGCAGTGCGCCTCGAACTCGTCCTTGAATGCCTGGTATGCGGACATCACAAACCACGTCGCGGTGTCGCCGAGCGGGCAGAAGCACTTGCCGTTCATGTTGTCGCAGATGTCGGTGAGCGTGCTGAGCTCGTCGCGGGTCAGGTGGCCGGCCTCGAGCCGGTGCATCAGGTCGGATTCGAAGTAGGTGCCCTCGCGGCATGGCGCGCACTTGCCGCATGACTCGTGCTGATAGAAGTCGACAAGCCGCATCGACACGTTGACCAGGCAGGTGGTCTCGTCCATGAATACCATGGCGCCGGCGCCGAGCGACGAGCCCGCCTGCGCCACCGCGTCCATGTCGAGCGGCAGCGCGAGATGCTTGGGCAGCAGCACCTGCATCGAGCCGCCGCCCGGCTGGAACGCCTTGAGAGAACGGTCCTTCCAGACTCCCCCGCACTCCTCCTCGAGAAGCTCGCGGATGGGCGTGCCCATCTCCATCTCGTAGGTCCCTGGGCGGTTGATGTGCCCGCTGCAGCAGAACAGTCGCGTTCCTGAGCTCTTCTCCGTGCCCAGCGCCTTGAACCAGGCACCACCACGCTGCACGATGTGGGGCAGGTTGGCCAGGGTCTCGACGTTGTTGACCACCGTCGGCTTGCCGTACAACCCCTTCACCGCTGGGAACGGCGGCTTGAGTCGTGGCTGGCCGCGGTACCCCTCGAGCGAATCGATGAGCGCCGTCTCCTCGCCACAGATGTAGGCGCCGGCTCCACCGTGGACGATGACGTCGCAGTTGAAGCCGCTGCCGAGGATGTTGTCGCCGATCAGGCCCGCGGCGCGCACCTCGTCGACACAGCGCTCGAGCAGCAGGCGCTGGTCGTGGTACTCGCCGCGGATGTAGATGAAAGCGGTGTTCACTTGGAGCGCATACGCCGCGATCAGCAGCCCCTCGATGAGCTGGTGGGGGTTCTCGTCGATCAGCAATCGGTCCTTGAAGCAGCCAGGCTCCGACTCGTCGGCGTTGCAGCAGAGGTAGCGCGGGAACACATCCTTGGGGAGGAATCCCCATTTGGTGCCGGTGGGGAAGCCGGCGCCGCCCCGGCCGCGCAGCCCGCTCAGCTTGACCTCCTCGATGAGGCTCTCCGGCGTGAAGCGGCGAAAGGCCTCGCGCAGCCCCTGGTAGCCGCCCCGGCGCTGGTAGACGGCGAGCGTCTGCAGCCCCTCGATGCCGAAGTCCTGGGTGAGAAGCCTGTGTTCCGCCATTGCCGCGCGATCCTACAGATCGCTCGCGTCGAGACGCGGTCGCTTGCGGGGGGTGCTGCGACTGGCGCGCGGCTTCGAGACGCGCTTGGGACGCGCCGCCGCCGGCTCATCCGGCTCGGCGATCGGCTCTGGGCCAGGGGCGGGCGGGGGTTCCATGCCAGCCGCGGCTGGGGGCGGCTCGACCGCCGGCTGCCGGCGGCTCGGCGCGTGGCCGTTGCCATGGCTTGGCCGGGGTGCGGTGCGCAGACGCTCCAGGATGGCGTCGACGCGGTCCTCGGTCAGGTCCTCGTGGAAGTGGTGGTCGATCTGCATGGCCGGCGCCCCGCCACATGCTCCCAGGCACTCGACCGTGCTCTCCCAGGTGAACAGACCGTCAGCGGTGGTGCCTCCGGACGGGCAACCAAGCCGCCGCTCGACGTGCTCGACGATGGCATCGGCGCCCCGCAGGCCGCAGCTCACGTTGATGCAGATGAGAACCTGATGGTCACCTTCGGGTCGGTTGAAGTACATCGAGTAGAACGTGCTGACCGCCTGCACCTCACTGGGCGCGAGGTCGAGGATGGAGGCCACCTCGGCCATCCCCTCGATCGATAGATACCCCAACTCGTTCTGCACCGCCCACAGACACGGCAGGATGGCGCTGCGCGCCTGTGGATACCGATCCCTGAGCGCGGTGATCTCGCGGACGGTGGCGGCGCCTAGCGCCACGGTGTCTCCGCTATCGCTTGTGAAGGGTATTGGCTCCGGCACATCTCCTTGCCGCTCAAACAGGCTTCGCGGTCGCGGCGTCGCTCCGTGTTCGTCGACGGAGCCGCCTTTTCGCTGCGAGCGGTTCTGACATGCTGCTCTTCGTAGCTGCGTCGACGGCGCTCGCGCACTGAGAAACCGCCGCCTGGCGCGGCTCCTTCAGCCAGCCAACGAAGGTCGCCACGAGCCGAGGGAGACCCGTATGCGCTGCCATGGGTGACGGCAGGGGGACGTCTTTGCGGCGCGAGTTCTGCAGCGGGCGAAGGAGTGAAGTGCTCGCCAGTGGCGAGCACGCAGCGACGCCCCGCCCGCGAAGCCTGTCTGAGCGCGCAGAGATGTCCCCGTGCCGTCACCTCGCCCCACAGCCGCAGGCTCACGACCGCAGCGCTCATCGATCCACGTCCCCAAGCGTTATGTCGATCGATCCGATGACCGCAACCACGTCGGCGATCAGCTCATCGTGGACCATGTGGGGCAGCGCGCTGAGGTTGCTGAACGACGGCGCGCGCACCTTGCAGCGGTAGGGTCGATTGCCGCCGTCGCTGACGATGTAGAAGCCGAGCTCGCCGCGTGGTGACTCGACTGCCTGGTACACCTGTCCGCGGGGGACGGTGAAGCCCTCGGTCACCAGCTTGAAGTGGTGGATGAGCGACTCCATCGACGTGTTGATCTCGTTGCGTGGCGGAAGCGCCACCTTGCGGTCGCTCGTGTTCACCGGGCCGCCGGGGAGGTTGGCCATCGCCTGGCCGATGATGCGCAGCGATTCCCGCGCCTCGCGCATGCGCACTAGGTAGCGGTCGTAGACGTCGCCGTGACTGCCGATCGGGACGTCGAAGTCGAAGTGGTCGTACGCGCTGTACGGCTGCGCCTTGCGCAGGTCGTACGGGATGCCGCTGCCGCGCAGGGTCGGCCCGGTGGCGCCGTAGGCGATAGCGTCGTCGGGGGTGAGCACGCCGAGGCCGCGGGTGCGCTCCATGAAGATCGGGTTCTTGGTGATCAGCAGCTCGTACTCGTCGATGAACCTCGGGAACGTGCGCACCACCTCGTTGACCAGCGCGTAGAACTCGTCGGGCACGTCGGCGAGCAGGCCGCCGACGCGGATGAAGGATGTGTGCATGCGCACACCGCTGACCACTTCGTTGATGTCGAGCAGCTTTTCGCGCTCGCGCCACGCGTAGACGAACGGGGTGGTGGCGCCGAGATCCAGCGCGCTGGTCCCGTACCAGAGGAAGTGACTCGCCACCCGGGTCAGCTCGCACATGATCACGCGCAGATACTGGGCCCGCATCGGCACCTCGATGCCCAGCAGGCGTTCTGCCGCCAGCGAGAAGCCGAGGTTGTTGAACAACGGCGCCAGGTAGTCCATCCGGTCCGTGAACGGGATGCACTGCTGCCAGGTGTGCGACTCGAACGACTTCTCGAAGCCGGTGTGCAGGAACCCGATGTCGGGGCGGCATTCGCGCACCACCTCGCCGTCGAGCTGCAGCACCAGCCGGAGCACGCCGTGGGTGCTGGGGTGCTGCGGCCCCATGTTCAGCTCCATCGTGTCGTCGTCGAGCTGGACCAGGTCGATGGCGTCATTGGCCGTATCGACGCCGAGCAGGTTGCGGCCACTGTCGAAGGCGTCGGACTCGGCGTTGCGCGTCGGCAGGCCGGGACCGCCCGGCGGCGGCATCACGGCCATCAGCGCGTCGTCCCGGGCATGTCGCGGGGCCGCTCCGCTGCCGGCAGCGCCCACTCCAGGTTGTGGGTGAACGCGACCGGCTCGCCGAAGCTCACGTAGTCCTTGCGCAGCGGGTGCCCGACCCAGTCCTCGGGGAGCAGGATGCGGTGGAGGTCGTGGTGGCCGACGAACTCGATGCCGAGGAGATCGAATGCCTCGCGCTCGTGCCAGTCCATCCCGGCAAACACGCGCTCGAGGGTGGGCACCCGGGGCGCGTCCTCGGGCACCTGCACGATCATCCTGCACTGATCGTTGTGCTGCATCGAGCGCAGCTGGTACACGATGTCAAAGCGCGGCTCCGCCGGTTCGCGGTCGGGCCAGTCGACCGCGGTGACGAACAGGGGCTGGTTGTACTGTGCTGCGCTGTCGTCACGGAGCAGCTTCATCGCGCGAACGAGGTGGCCCGCCTGCAGGTACACGGTGACCTCACCGAACTCCTCGTGCACGCGGATCACGGCCTCGGGCATGTCACGCGCGAGCAGGTCTGCGGCCCGGCGCCCGCGGGACGGACGTGCCGAAGCGGGGGGGGCGGCGGTCGTTGTCAACGGGACTACCCTCGGAGGGAGCTGGGCCGCTCGGCGGCGATCTTCGTCTGCAGCTTGAGGACGGCGTCGAGAAGTCCTTCGGGGCGCGGCGGACATCCGGGGATGTACACGTCCACCGGCACCACCTTGTCGACGCCCTGGATGATGGCGTAGTTGTTGAACATGCCCCCGCTCGATGCGCAGGCGCCCATGCTGATCACCCACTTCGGCTCGGGCATCTGGTCGTAGATCTGGCGGAGCACCGGGCCCATCTTCTGCGAGACCCGGCCGGCCACGATCATCAGGTCCGCCTGGCGAGGCGACGCTCGGAACACCTCGCAGCCGAAGCGGGACATGTCATAGCGCGCCGCGCCGGTGGCCATCATCTCGATGGCGCAGCAGGCCAGTCCGAAAAGGGCCGGCCACAGCGAGCTGTACCGGCCCCACTGGATGACCTTTTCAATGCTGGTGGTGATCGCGCCCGCCTTGGCCGCGGTGCGCTCGAGGTCGCCGACCCGTGGCAGCGGGATCGCGCCCGCGTCGGCCCCCGCGTTGAGAATCGGCAGGCCGGTGGCCGCGTCCACGCTCAATCCCATCGCAGCGCTCCCTTGCCCCACACGTACACAAGGCCGATCAGCAGCGCGGCGATGAAGATGCCCACCTCGACGATGCCGAAGATCTTGAGCTGGCGGACGATCGTCGCCCAGGGCAGTAGGAAGATCGACTCGACGTCGAAGATGATGAAGAGCATCGCCGTGACGTAGAAGCTCACCGAGAATCGGCGGCGCGCGCTCTCCACAGGGACGATGCCGCATTCGTAGGGAAGATCCTTTGCCGCGCTCGGTCGGCGGGGCCCCAGCCACGAGGCCAGCGCCTGGACTCCGGCCCCAAATGCGACGCAGACGGCAAGGAAGACGAGGATCGGCGCGAAGTCCGAGAGCATCGTGTCGAGATCGTAACAAAGCGACGCCGAGGCGCCTCCCAATGTCCGGCGCGCGCCGCGCGGATCATGTCTCCTACCCTACGCGCAACGTTCCATTGCGTCAGGAAGGAGCAGTCAGTGACCCGCCCGATCCCGCCGTCGGTTCCCGTGCTGGTGACCGGCGCGTCGAGCGGCATCGGCGAGGAGTTCGCTCGCCAGCTCGCCGCCCGTGGCCATGACATCACGCTGGTGGCGCGCCGCGCCGAGCGGCTGCAAACCCTCGCCAAGACCCTCCGCAGTGATCACAAGGTCAAGGTGTCGGTGCACCCGGCCGATTTGGAAACGAAGGCGGAACGCGACCCAGTGGCGGCGATGCTGCGCACCGGGGGCCCGTGGCTGCTCGTCAACAACGCGGGCTTCGGCACACGCGGCCGCTTCGTCGAGCTCGACGCCGAGCGCGAGCTGGCCGAGGTGGAGCTCAACGTCGTCGCGCTCCACGAGCTCACCGCCGCGGTGCTGCCCGGCAACGTCGCGGCCGGCCAGGGCGCGGTGGTCAACGTCGCCAGCACGGCGGCGTACCAGCCCATCCCGTACATGGCGACCTATGCCGCGACCAAGGCATTCGTCCTGCACTTCACCGAGGCGATCGCGCAGGAGTTGCACGGCACCGGGGTCCGCGCCATGGCGTTCTGCCCGGGCCCGACCAGGACGGAGTTCGACGACGTCGCCGGCGTGCAGTCGCTGTTCGACAACTCGCTGCCGATGAGCCCGGACGCGGTGGTGAGGAGCGCACTGCGCGCGCTCGACCGCGGCCACGCCATCTTCGTGCCGGGAGCGCACAACGTGATCATCGCCCAGGGCGTGCGGCTGATGCCGCGCACCGCGCTGCGCCGGGTCATGGGGGGCATCTTCGCGCCCCGCTGACAGCTCAGGCCCGGGGCGTACCACCCAACTGAACGCAGCGCTGCCGCCAGAACTCGAGCCGGCGCGAGAAGCGCTTCATCTCGGCGTCGAGGACAACGAGGTCGGTCGAGGCCACCTCACGGCGGGCCTCCTCCGGCATGTCGGGCAGGTGCGCCTCCGACACCCCGACGAGCTCGCGCTTGACGGCGAGCAGCTCGGTGTACACGGTCACCCAATGGGCGGCGTCGTCGAGGTAGAGAGTCTTAGGGTTCTCGCCATCCAGCAGACGGTCCTCGTCAACCGCCTTCTCGCCGGCCTCGTCAGGAGAGTCGACCATCGCACCCCCTGGCGCCGCAAGGGAAGCGCCCCGCGACTGTCGATCGGTTCCTCTGTCGGCCGCGAGGCGGCCGCGGGATGCGAGGGAGTCTACGGCAGGCGAACCTCGATATTGCCGTCGCTGAGCCGTACGGCGAACGAGGGTTGCGGGGCGGTCGCCGGACCCCGCGTCACCGACCCGTCGGCCAGGCGGAAGCGGCTTCCATGCCAGGGACAGGTGACACACAGCTCGTCGTCGACCTCACCCTCGTCCAGCGGGCCGCCGGCGTGGCTGCACCGCGACGCGATCGCGTGGATGAGGCCGCGGTCGCGGTAGAGCAGCACGCCGTACCCGGCAGCGGTGACCCTGACGGGCGTGTCGCTGGCCACCTCCTCGTCCCGTGCCACGCGCGTCCATTCCGTGGGCGCCTCCTCGAAGACGGTGTGGTCGACTCCGATGCCGCGAGCGAACACGAGATGGCCGCCGAGGTAGCCGCTGACGGCGAGGACTCCCATGCCGGCGAGGTTGAATACGCGCGCGACCCCTCGATTGCCGGCGCGGCGGTTGAGGACGGCAGCGATGAACAGGCTGGAGCTGCCGGCATTGGCCAGCGCGTGGACGAGTCCGAGCCGCTTTTCCGGTCCGACCGTGTCGGCCCAGTCGGAGAGCCCGGTCACGGCTGTGGGCGCCACGGCGAGCAGGCCGAACACCGTCAGCGCATTGGTCGCGTCGTCCGCGCGCTTGCCCCCGCACAGGTCGAGGACGCTGGCGGCGGTGAACAGGCCGATGGGCACGTCGGTGAGCACCGGGTGCAGAGGATGCCCCAGCCAGGTGCCGCTCAGCACGCTCTTGACGGCACCGCCGCCGGTGAGACGTGTGACCACGCCACCCAGCCACTCGCCGAGAGGGTCGAGGTATGCCATGCCCTCAACCGGCCGAACCAGGTCACGCACTCCCATCTCCACCTCCCTCGACGCCGCCGTCGGTCACGTTGTGGTCCGCCTGTCCCCCGCGGTCGTCCCGCCGCCGCGCCGCCAGCAGGATGCGGAGCGCTGTGCGCAGCCGGTGGCGTGCCTCCGGATCGGGCTCCACGGACGGCGACGACACCCCCGGCAACGCCGATGCCGGGGCGTCATCGGTGACGTCGATGGCGGCCATCGGGCAAATTGTGCTCTGCTGGTACCGTCGGCCGGGAGGCTTGAACGGGGCGGTTGGTCGATCGCATGCAGTCGAGCGGCCTCTGCGTCCCGGTCCAGGACAACTTTGGACGCCACCGCGACGACGAGGAGGCCGGCGCGCCGCCCGTTGTCAGCGGCTGAGAGCGACCGGGGCGGAGGCTCCCACGACCACGGAGGCCCCGCAGTGGGGGCAGAATCCGGCAGCCTCGACGTGCCGGCTGCAGTGGTGGCACACCACCTCGTGCAGGCCGTGCTCAGTCGCCTCCTCGAGCACCGCGGCATGGATGAGCAGGCGGATGGCGACCAGCACGGCGCCGACCACCAGCGCCTGCCAGAGCAGCACGAAGAGCGGGCTCAGGCCCGCGTCGTCGAGGACCTCGCTGCCGGCGGTGAACCCGATGTCCGCGATCACCGCGAGCGGCAGGCCGGCGGCGCGCAACGCGGCGTCCCGGCCACCGCGGGGTCGCCACAACGACGCAGTAACCAGGCCCGTGCAGGAGCCGTGCAGGAGCGGGATCAGCAGAGCAGCGCTGAAGAGGGTGAACGCCCAGTTGGCCGGGTCGGTCCGCAGCGCCGTGCCACCAAGCCCTCCCACCAGGTTGACGAGCGTCTGGGCGAGCGCGTACCCCGCGCCCGCCGCCACCCCGAGGACGAGCCCGTCGAGCGTGTGGGGGAAACGCGCGCGCAGCAGCAGGAGCGGGGCGGCCGGCTTGACCAGCTCGGCAACAACTGCCACCGCGCAGGTGAGCAGGATCACGCCACCGGGACCGAGCCCGGTACCGAGGCTGTCGGCCACCACCGTCACCCCCGCCCCCAGCGCCGCGCCCGCGACGACGGTGCCGAGCAGCACCAGCAACGGCTCGCGGGTGAAGATCTCGACCTCGCGCAGGTAGGAGATGTACAGCGCGGGGACGATGAACGCGGCTACCCAGATGGCCACGACCACCAGCCCGGTGGCCGCGAGCAACGCGACCAACGCGACCCCGGCAAGCAGCGCCCAGCGAAAGAGGTGCGCGCGCGAGTGCGCCAAACGGGGCAGGAGGGTCGAGAAAACCGACGGGGTCGCGACGTGCTCGCCGGGTCGGAGGACGAAGTCATGGAGGCGTCCGGGTCCGCGGCTGCGATGCGCCCCACACTGGGTGCAGTAGTCGCCGTCGGGCACCTCGACACCGCAGTGCTGACAGATCACGGCTCGCATACTACGTCGCCACGCGCGCTGTGCCACCGCAGAACCGCCTCTGCGAAGGGGACAATGCAGCGTGGTTCCCACCACCGACAACCAGCTCCGAGTCGAGGAGGACGAGCGGGCGGAGTTGCTCGGCGACATCCGCTACGACGTGTGGCTCTCCCTCGGTGCCGACCAGGCGACGCCGACGTTCACGTCGCAGGCGACCATTGATTTCCGGTGCACCAGGGACGGCGCTGACACCTTCATCAACCTGACCGCGCCACGTGTTCTCAGCGTCGTGCTCAACGCCCGCCAGCTCACCGACGACGAGCACGCCTTCACCGGCAGCCGCCTGTGTCTGCCCGGTCTGCGGCGAGGCGACAACCATCTCGTGGTCACGGCGGAGTGCGCCTACGACCGCAGCGGCGTGGGGCTGCACCGCTTTCGCGACCCCGTCGACGCCACTGTCTACACCCACACGAACTTCGAGCCCTTCGATGCCCATCGCGTTCTCGCCTGCTTCGACCAGCCCAGCCTGAAAGCGACGTTGTCGATGCATGTTGAGACGCCGGCCGGCTGGACGGTCTGCGCCAACGGCCCGCTCCAGGACTCGCGCACCACCGGCGATCGGACCACGTGGAACTTCGCCACCACCCCTCCCCTGCCGCCGTATCTCTTCGCCGTCGCGGCCGGCGAGTACGACGTCATCGACGGGCAACCGCACCGGGACACGCCGCTGCGCCTGATGTGCCGCCGTTCGCTCAGTGGGTACCTGCGTGGCCAGGCCGATGAGCTCTTCGACCTCACCCGCCGCGGCCTCGCCCACTTCGAGGCGCGCTATGGCCACGACTACCCGTTCGGAGACTACACGCAGGTGTTCGTCCCCGAGGCGAACTTCGGTGCGATGGAGAACCCGGGCTGCGTCACGTTCAACGAGATGTTCGTCCACCGCGGGCCAGTCTCGGAGGTGCAGCGGACGCGGCGGGCCAACGTCATCCTCCACGAGATGGTCCACGTGATGGGATTCGGCGACGTGGTCACGATGCGCGACTGGGGGGACCTCTGGCTCAACGAGACCTTCGCCACCGTCGAGGCAACGTTCGCGGTCGACGCGCTGGGCATCCCCGGCGCATGGGTCGACTTCGCCGGCATGGTCAAGTCGCGGGCGCTGCATCAGGACCAGCTCTCCACCACCCATCCCATCCTCGCCGACGCTCCCGACACGGACTCCATTCGTGCCAACTTTGACGGGATCACGTACCACAAGGGAGCCTCGGTGCTGCGCCAGCTGATCGCCTGGGTGGGCGACGAGCCGTACGCCGGCGGCATCCGCGCCTACTTCAAGGAGTTCGCCTGGGGCAACGCGACTCGCGCGGACTTTCTTGCTCACCAGGCGCGCGCGTCGGGCCGAGACCTCAGCGGCTGGGCGCAGCTCTGGCTGGAGACGGCCGGTGTCAACACGCTGACCGCGACTTCGGCCGTGGAAGGCGGCTGCTACACGCGCGTCTCGCTGGCCCAGCTCCCCGACGCGGTGGCCGGGGTTCTCCGCCCGCACCACGTCAACGTCGGCCTGTACGACCGCGACGCGGGCGGCATCCACAGGCGCGCCTGGGTTCCGGCGGAGATCACCGGCGGCGAGTCAGGCATTCCCGAGCTCGTCGGCGAACCGGCGGCGGGCGTGGTCATCGCCAACGACGAGGACCTGACCTACGCAAAGTTGCGCTTTGACCCAGCGTCGCTGGCGACCCTCCTGGACGGCGGGGTGGTTGCCATCGACGACGCCCAGACGCGCGCGCTCTGCTGGACGGCTCTGCACGACATGACCCGTGACGCCGAGCTCCGCGCCGGCGCGTTCGTTGCCGCGGTGGCGGCACAGACCCTGCTGGAGACCAACGAGCTGGTGCTCGAACGGCTCCTCGCCGCGGCGGTCGCGGTGGCGGAGCGCCACACCGCCGACGAGCACCGCGCCACGGCCCTCGCCTCCCTGGCGACGGCAGCGCTGGCCCGCCTTCCCACCACGCCAGCACCGCTCGTCTGGGCACGCTGCCTTGCGTCGACAGCCCGCGACAAGGTGGGCCTCGACACTCTCCAAAGCCTGCTCGACGGTGAGCTGGAGATCGCAGGGCTCGACGTCGATGTCGAGCTCCGCTGGCTCCTCCTCGCCCGGCTGGCCACCCAGGGGCGGGCCGGAGCCGCCGAGATCCTCGCCACCCTCGACCTCGATCCCACGGACGCCGGTGAGCGGCGCGCCGACGCGTGCCTGGCGGCGCGGCCCTCTGCGCAGGCCAAGGCCGAGACGTGGGCCGCGGCGGTGCAACGCAGCTCGCTGTCCCGCGCTCGGCTGCAGGCGGCTCTGAGCGGTTTCACCGCCGGGCTCTTCAACGCCGGCGGATTCCATGCCGGCGGCCGCGACCAGGTGGCGCTGACCATGCCCTACGTCGACGCCTACCTGAAGGCGGTGCCGGAGGTCTGGAGGGTACGCGAGTACGAGATCGCCAGGGTCATCACCGATGGGCTCTTCCCCGCCGAGCCCGCGGACGCCGCCACGATCGCGTCGGTCGAGCGGCTCATCGATGGCGCCGACCTGCAGGTGAATTGCCGGCGGATTCTCATGGAGGGCCGTGACGGGTTGGTCCGGGCGCGGGCCGCTCGCGCAGCCGACGCCGGGGCCGGCTGAGGCTCACCCGGCGATCGCCATCACCTCGTCGTCGGCGTAGCCGCAGGGGGTGGCGGTGACGATGTCGGGTCGCGTGACCCTGCCGTAGATGGCCGCCAGGCGGTCCGACGCCCGCTCCCAGGTGAACGTCGCAGCGCGGGCCCGGGCCGCCTCGCCCATACGTTCGCGCAGGTCGGGGTCATCGAGAAGCGCGGCGATCGCGTCGGCAAACGCCTGCGGCTGGCGCGCGGCGACCAGGGTGCCCGTCTCTCCGTCCGCGATGATCTCGGTGAGCCCGCCCACCGCGCTGGCCACCACCGGGGTGCCGAGCGCCTGGGCCTCGAGCGCGACCAGGCCGAAGGTCTCGGTCAGCGACGGCATCACGAACACGTCCGCGAGGTCGTAGTACTTGGCGAGGTCCTCGTGCTCCACCGCGCCGAGAAAGCGCACCCGCGAGCGCAGCCCGTGCGTGCCCGCCTGGGCTTCGAGCCGCCGCCGCTCCCCGCCCGCGGCGGCGCCATCGCCGCTGTCCTCGCCGATCACCAGCGTCACCACGTCGTCGAAGCGCGGCTGCTCGCAGAGCGTGGCGACCGCGTGGAGCAGCGTGTCCGCCCCCTTGAGCGGTTCGAGCCGGCCGGCGAAGAGGAGAACGCGGTTGCCGGTCAGCGCGAGCTCGTCGCGCAGGCGCGCCGTATCGCGCGGTCGCAGCACGCGGAGATCGACACCGGGCTGAGCCACACAGATCCGGTTGCGCGGAGCGCCATACAGCCGCATCAGGTCGCGCGCCTCGGCGACGCTGCCGGTCACCAGGCGATCGGCGCCGGCGACCAGGCGTGTCTCCGCGAGCGCGCGCTCCTCATCCAATGGCAGGCCTGCCCGCGCCTTGGTGCGCGCCAGCGTGTGGAAGGACTGCACCCACGGGACCTGCCACACATCGCGGAGTTGCTGAGCCACCACTCCCCCCAGCCAGTAGTGGCCGTGGACCACCGCGTAGCGACGGCGCTCACTGGCTGCGTGGGCGATGACCGCGCGGCTGAAGGTGTCGACGTGCTGGACGAGGTCGGCCTTGGGCACGGCGCGCCGAGGGCCGGCGGACAACCGCACCAGGCGGCTCATCGGGGCGATCAGCTCCTCGTCGGGCGACGCGGTGTCGTCGCGCCGAACGAAGACGTCGGTGGGGATGCCGCACGCCGCCAGGCCCTCGCAGAGACGGCGGACCGCGAGGTTGCCGCCGCCGTTCTCTCCCCGCCCCAGCGCCCCCATCGGTGAGGCGTGCATCGAGATGACCGCGACTGGACCGGCGATGGCGCGTGACATGAGGAGATCAGTCTACCGGCAGGTTCAGTTCAGAACGACTGCTGGAGCGCCTGAGGATCTCTTCGACCACCACCGACTTGGCGTCCGCGTAGTCCTGCACGAACTTCCATGGCCTGCCCGCCAGCTCCCGCTTGGTGCGAAGGTAGAGGTCGCGGTCGGCGACGTTGGTTCGCAGCCGATCGCGGAAGCCCACCATCCGATCGATCTCGTCGCAGCCGCTGGAGAAGACGTGGACGTTGACGTCGGTGGGCGCGCCGGGGCGGCGAACAGACGGTGCTGGTACCAGCCGGGCTCCCGGATACGCAGCGCGTAGCCGGCACTCTCCAGCGACGACATGTACGCGTCCTCCGCCCCCGAATCGGCGACCACGAGGAGCACGTCGAGCACCGGCTTGGCTGCCAACCCGCGAACCGACGTCGAGCCGACGTGTTCGACGCGGAGCGCACGGCCGCCGAGCGCTCCACCGATACGCCGCGCCTCGTCCTCAAACCGCGCCGGCCATGCGGCGTTGTAGTCGACGAGCGAGACCGGCCCGGACAGCACGTTCAGGTCGCCGATCGTGACCGCACGCAACTCCTCTTCCCGGCGTGCGTCGCCGGCGTCCGTGTCTCCAACCATGGACATAAGTGTCGGGGTTTCGAATCGAGCGACGTGCGGGACGATGTCGTTCTGCCGTTCCGGCATTCGTCGACCACGCCGCCTGACCGAGCGCGTCGACTCGGTACGACGCCTCGCGTGGGTCGTCGAAGCCGCCGACCAGCGCTGCCCGTACTCCAACGCCGTCCGCGGCAACGTCCCGGTGACCATCACCGTCGACTAGACTTTCGCCACCGCGCTCCGGCGACAGGGAATCCGGTGAGAATCCGGGGCTGTCGCGCAACTGTCAACGGGGAGCAGCCGGCCACCGGTCACTGGGACATGGTCCTGGGAAGACGGCCGGGCTGCACTGATCCGTGAGCCAGGAGACCTCCGTCGGGGCGGAACCACTCTGAGCCCGCGCGAAACGGGAAGGTGGGTCCCTCATGCGGCGAGGGTCTCATCGTTGCGGACTCCACGCGCCGTGGGGAGACCTCGATGCGACGTCCCTGTGCAGCGGTCGGCGCGACTCTGACCGCTCTCGGAATGACAGCCCTGTTCGTGGCCACGACGGCCTTCGCGGCAACACCGGCGACATCGCGGGCCAACGCCGCCCTTCGCTACCTGTACGGTCAGGTGGGCAGGAACGGCAGCATCGCGTCCTCCGTGGGGACCACCGAGGACACCGTGATCAGCGTCGCGGACGGTGGGTACGACCCGGCCACGCTGAAGGGTGCTTCGGGCACCTCCACCTACCACTACCTGAGCGGCCATACCTCGACGATCACCACCGCGGGAGGGGCGGCGAAGTACGTGCTCGCCTGGGTCGCAGCAGGCAAGGCCGCCGCCATCGACGCATCCGCGTGGCTGACCAAGCTCAACGCGCCGGCGAGCGGTGGGGGCTTCCTCCAGCCCAACGGCGCTTTCCACAACGCCAACCCGACCGTCGAGACCGCCAACGTTTTCTCGCAGTCACTGGCGGTTCTCGCCGACCTGGCCTCCGGGCACAGCCTGCCCGCCCACGCCACCGGGTGGCTGAGGTGTGCGCAGCGCCCTGGCGGCGGTTTCGGATACGCGATCAGCGACGCCGCCGCGACGCCCCCGGTGTTCTGCGGTGATACGTCCAGCGACACCAACGACACGGGCATCGTCATGCAGGCGCTGGGAAAGGCGGGCGTGGTCACCGCGACGCCTGCCGTCAAGGCCTACCTGCATTCCGCGCAGCAGGCGGACGGAGGCTTCAGCTTCGGGACCATCGGGAGCAGCGACCCTGACAGCGACGCAATCGTCATCCAGGCACTCGTCGCCATCGGCGCGGACCCGACCGCCGCGCCGTGGAGGAAGGGCGGCGCCAACCCGCTGACCAACATGGAGGCGTTCGCCGATCCGCACGGCAGCGGCGGCTACATCTTCCCCGGGAACACAGGGCCGGATGGGTTCACCACAGCTGCGATCCCTCAGGCGCTCGTGCTCAAGCCGTACGGGGCGGCAACTGCCGTGGCGGCAGGGGCCAGCCCACTGGCGATCCACACGCCATCGCCGACAGGGGCGGTGAGCGCCGCTTCCACCGGCCCTACAGTGCCCTCGGCCGGCAGCGGCGTGGACGGTGGCGGTCTACCTTGGGGATTGCTGCTGCTCGCGCTCGGTGGGGCCTGCATCGGCGCGACTCTGCGTAGAAGCCGCAGCAGCGTTCCATGAGGTGCCCCGCGTTCGCGACGAGGGTTCTGTGCCTGGGCGCAGCCAGCCTGCCCGTCGTCGCCGCGTTCACCGTGGTCGGTGTCGCATCGCGGGTGGGGCTGGTGAGCAGTGGATGCGCGCAGGCATCGTCGGTGCATCACGCAGCCCTCGTGGTCGAGCACAGCAGCGGCGGCGTGGTGAAGATCTGTGTTGCGTTCACCGAGGCACAGATCACCGGTGAGCAACTGCTCCACCGCAGCGGTGTCGAGTACAACACGCAGCCGTTCGGTGGGAACGGCGACGCGGTCTGCCAGATCGACAACGAGCCTGCTGGATACAGCAGCTGTTTCCAAGACGGCAAGTTTTGGGCGATGTTCGTGAGCCGCTCTGACGGCGCCTGGGCCTTTGCGTCGCAGGGCGTCGCGAATCAGACGTTTGGAGACGGGGATGCGGAGGGCTTCCGATACCAGAGCCAGAGCGACAGTTCACCCCCAGCCGCGTCGCCGGCGGGCGTGTGCCCCAGACCGGTTCCAGCCACGCCCGTCCCCGTCTCGACATCCAGAGCCGCCTCAGCGCGTCCCGGCCCGAGCGCAGCAGCGACGTCGCATCCGACGTCCTCGACAGCCGCCACTTCGTTGCCGGCCGCTGCCACCCGGGATGCGACAGTCAGCGCCCCGAGCTCTCCATCCCCGGGCGGCACGACGCCGGCCGCGGTGGCTCAGGCCAAGGCCGGTGGGGCGCCCCCGGCAAGCCCGGGGTCGGCCACGGCGGGCGTCTGGATCGCCTTTGCTCTCGGGGCCTCGCTCATCGCGCTTCTCGCCGCCCAACTCGCCCGCCAGCGACGAACCCGGCCCGGGCGGTGAACCCGCGCGCGTGGGCGGCGTGGTCGGCGGCGTCGCTGGTGGTCGTCCTGACCAGCACCAACCCCGCCTACCGCGCGCTGGTTCTGCTGATCGCGCTCAACGTCCTGCTCAGTCTGCGCCGTCGCGACGCCGCAATGCGCCCACTGCTGGTCGCCACAGCGGTCGCCGTGGTGCTCGCCACGCTCTTGAACACCGTCCTGAGCCACACCGGCAACCATGTTGTTGTGACCATCCCCAGCGCGGTTCCCGGCATCGGAGGACCGATCACCGTCGAGGCGGTCGTGTACGGCGTCGACGTCGCCCTCGGCATCGCCGCGGCGGTGCTCTCGCTGGCGCCGCTCAGCCGAGTGCTCCATCCTCACGAGCTGCTCGACGCGTTCCCGGCGCCTCTGCAGCGAACCGCGGCCCTGACCGGGTCGGCGATCAACCTGGTGCCCGCGGTGATGCGGAACGCCGTGGCCATCAGCGAGGCGCAGCGCATGCGCGGGGGGGCCGGGACACGGCTGCGCGACTGGCATGCCGTGGCAGCGCCGGTGCTGCTCTCCGCCCTCGACGAGTCCATCCAGCTTGCCGAGGCGATGGAGGCGCGCGGGTTTGGCAGCGGACCGCGAACCAGGTTCGCAACCGCTCGGATGGACGCCGCTTCGGTGCTCGTCATCGTCTGCTCTGTCGCGGCCGTCGTTGTGACCGTCGTGGCACGCGTCTCCGGGTCATTGCCGGACTGGTACCCCTTCCCATCAGTGACCGTCCCCGAGCTCGCGGTCCTGCCCGTTGCAGCCTGCATCCTCCTCACCGCTCCCCTGGTGGCATGGCGCCGCTCGTAGACATCGCCGCGTTGTGCTACCGCTACCCCGAGGTGGACGCGATGGCGCTCGACGGCGTCGACCTGGTCATCGACGGCGGCCTCACCATCGTCGCCGGCCCCTCGGGTGGGGGCAAGTCAACGCTGCTGCGCCTCCTCGACGGGTTGGTGCCGCACCTGTACGGCGGCCGCATCGCCGGGAGGGCGGTCGTCGACGGCCACGACGTGCTCAGGACGCCGTCGCGAAAGCTGGCGACGTCGGTTGGCTTCGTCTTCCAGGATGCCGAGCGCCAGGCTGTTCATGCCACCGTCGAGCGCGACATCGCCTTCGGCCTCGAGAACGTCGGGGTGGCGCCGTCGACGATGCGGGGCCGCGTCGCCGACATCATGGAAGCGCTCGGCATCGCCCACCTCAGCGGCCGTACCATCGCAACCCTCAGCGGCGGCGAGCGCCAGCGGGTCGCCGTCGCCGGGGCGCTGGTGTTGCGGCCGCGCCTTCTGGTGCTCGACGAGCCGTTCTCGCAACTCGACGGCGAGGGTGCTCGCGCGCTCCTCGACCTCTGCGCCGAGCTGACGCGCCGGGGCACCGCGGTCGTGGTGGCGGAGCACCGCCTCGACGAGCTGCTCCCCGCTGCGGATGCGCTGGTCACCATCGCTGCCGGTCACCTCGCCGGTCCGGCGGCGCCGGCGATGCTGGCCGCCGCGCTCGACACCGCCCCACAGGTGGTCCGTCTGTCGCGGCTCTGCGATTGGACACCGCCCCTCCTCGATGCGGCGCAGCTCCGCCTTCCCCCGGCCACGCCAGGCGCCCCCCCATTGACCGCCGGCCGCGCGCGGTCCTCCGAGGTGGCGTGGAGCCTCGACCACGTCACCGCGGGACACGACAGCCTGCTTGGCGACGTCACCGTCGCTGGGTATCGGGGCGAGGTGGTCGCGGTGATGGGCGGCAACGGCAGTGGCAAGACCACGTTGCTCCGCGTCATCGCCGGGCTGATCACGCCCCGTGGCGGCACGGTTCAGCGACGCGACGGGCGGGTGGCCTATCTGCCGCAGAACCCCGCCGCGCTGTTGCACAGGCAAACCGTCGCCGCCGAGATCGAGTGGACATTGAGAAGTTCGCCGATCGGCAGCGACGACAGTGACCACACCGACCTGGTGCACGCGCTCGGCATTGCCACCATCGCCGGCAGTGATCCTCGCGACCTGAGCAGCGGTCAGCGGCAGCGCGGCGCCATCGCGGCGGTCGTCTGCGGCCGACCGGCCATCGTCCTGCTCGACGAACCCACACGCGGGATGGACGGAGCCGCACGCGATGGCCTCGCCGCGGCGGTGCACACCCTCGCCGCGCAGGGCGCATCGGTGGTCGTGGCGACGCATGACTCCGACCTGGCGGCCACCCTCGCCGACCGCGTGCTGGTCATCGACGGCGGCGCCGTCCGCGACCGGGGAGCTCCCGAAGACGCGCTCAGCGGCATCGGTCCGCACGCCACCCAACTGGGACGGCTCTTTGCCTCCCCCGGCCCGGTGACCACCGAGGCGGTCGCGGCGCTGCTCGCCGGTGCCGGCGCCCGCGTCAGCGCGGCAGCGCGCGGATGAGGCTCGCCGCTGTCAGCGTGGCGGGCGCCGCCCTCTTCCTCTGGCCGTTTACCGGCCTCGGCACCCCCGGCGCGGCCGCGGCGGCCGCGGTCAGCCTCGGTTGCCTGCTCGCTCTGTTCGCCGTCGAGACGATGAGCCGCCGCATCGACACCCGCGGCCTGGCGATCATCGCCGCCATCGCCGCGGTTGACTCGGCTCTTCGCCTGGCGCTGGTGAACGGCATCGGTGGCTTCTCGCCGATCTTTCCGCTGGTGCTGTGCGCGGGATACGCGATGGGTGCAGAGTTCGGCTTCCTGTGCGGTGCCACGGCACTGCTCGTCTCAGCGCTTGTCACCGCCGGCGTGGGTCCGTGGCTGCCTTACGAGATGCTCGCCGTCGGCTGGGTCGGTGCGGCGGCGGGACTTGCCGGCGCGCGTCGGGCGGGACGAACCCCGCAGCGTCGCGACGTCGTCCTCCTCGCCGTCGTCGGCGTGGTTGCCGGGTTCGGCTACGGCGCGGTCATGGACATCTGGGACTGGACGTTCTTCCGCGGCGCGGCCGACCTCGGCTACGTGCCCGGCCTCGGCGCCAGTGCGACCGCGTCGCGCTTCGGCCACTTCTACCTGGCGACGTCGCTGGTGTTCGACTCGTTTCGCGCTGTTGGCAACGCGGCCCTGGTGCTGCTCCTCGGGGCCCCGGTGCTCAGTGCGCTGGTACGCCTGCGGCGCCGCCACAGTGTTGTCATCGAGGATCCTGTGGGCGCGCCGCTCGGCGCTGCGCCCGCCGCGGTGATGTGACCACCGGCGCGACAGCTCAGGTATTGCCCGTGGTGGCCGCGCGCAGGCCAAACAGGGCGGTGGCAGCAGCGCCGTAGAGCAGCAGCATGGTCTCGTCGCGCGCCGGGAACCGCTTCGCATACAGCTCGGCCAGTGGGATGGGGAGGACGGTGGCGGCGCCGTAGAAGAGGTGGATCCCCTCGGCCGGGCGCTCGCCGATCGCCAGCAACACCAGGCCGATGAGCGCCTGCACCCCGGCGAGGGCGCCGCAGAGCCGCACGAAGACGCGCACCGTGGGCACCATGTCGGGCCGCCGCCGCGCCACCAGCACCAGGAGCGCGCCCGCCGCTGCGACGATGACGACGGCAATGCCCACGCGGGCGTGCAGGCTCACCGCGTCACCACGAGTAGCCCGCTGTCCTGCAGCAACCGCGCGCTGGTCGCGCCGGCCTCAGCGATGTCCTCGCCGGTCCATTCGGGAAGCAGCAGGGCCAGATGACGGCCCAGATGGACGCTCAGCACGCGCGCATCGTCGGGCAGCGTGGTCTCGGCCGGCTCGCCATCTCCGATGGACCCGAACTGCGCGTCGGCGGCGGCAGCGACGGTGTCGATGAGGTGCCAGAGCACGTCGTCGTCGACGCAGCCCGCCAGCTCGTCCCACGCCGGCAGTTCGAGCATCAGCTCGTTGCTGCCATCGCGCCCGTGCCGCGCCTCGATGAAGACCGCGTGCTCTCCCCAGCGCAGCTCCTGGGAGTGCACCAGCGGAATGCCGCGGCGATCGCCCAGCGCGCGGGCGACGCCGACACGCTGCGCGTCGAACGGGGCCAGCGCCGTGAGCACGCGCGTCAAGGGCCACGGACCACCGTCGGCGACCTCACGCAGCGTCAGCGACACCACGGTCTGTCCCGCGCTGGGGATCTCGATGCGGCGACGCCGCTCGCGCGTGCGGGCGCTCATGACGAAGGAGCGGACGGTGGCGTGCAGGCGGCGGCGTGCAGGCTGCCCGCAAGTGGCGGCAGCGAGCCGCCCACCGGCACGTTGAGGACGAATTCGCCAAGGCGACCCCAAACCAGGGTCGAGGAGAGGTTGACCGGCGGGTACACGAGGATGGCGAGGCTCGAGTGACCGGGGTCGAGGTGGACGCTGCAACTGCTCCCCGGCTCCGAGTCGGCCACCAGCGCCAGCGGGAAGGTCGGGTGATAGAAATGGCGCAGCGGGCCCGCCGACGTGCCCGCCGACGTGCCCGCCGGCGCGTAGTCGCTGGCCATCTGCAGGTCATTCAACTGCGGATCCGAGCTCACCTTGCCATCGTCGCGCAACCGCAATGCCACCAGCGTGAAGTCGCCGAAGCCGTTCAGCTGCGACCACGTCGACGCGGCCGCGCCGACGCGGGCGGCGATTGCCGCAACGCTGTGGCGCTCGACCAGCATAACCTCGAGGTGGTCGGGGTTCTTGTAGATGCCACCGTCCGGGCTGGTGGCGACCGTCGCCGTCGCCAGCGCCGCAGGGGCGCCGGTCACGGGCAGGCCGAGGCCGCCGGCATCGAAGCTGGCCGTGCCCGACCCGCACGCCACCATCGCTGTCGACAGAAGCGCGGCGACGATCAACGAGCGGTGACCGGTCACCTCTCAATCGCGCTCCAGGACGCGGCGGCTCGCCGCGACCAGGCCGATCAGCGCAACCGCGGCGGCGGCGACGACGGCCACCACATCCACGACGCCGTCGTAGGTGGCGGTTCCGCCGAGCACGCCGATGAACGCCGAGTGCAGGTGGCTGAACGGGTCCGCCGACGCCACAGCCGCGCGCCACCCATCGGCGGGAACCCCGGTGAAGAGTCCGCCGAGGTAGAGCAGCGGGGCGAGCACGACGACCACGTCGAGCAACACCTCGGCCGCGCTTGCCGCGGCGAGGGTGATGATGCAGCCGAGAACGTTGGTGACGACAAGGGTCGCGGCCAGGGCGACCAGCAGGACGCCAAGGGTCGCCGGCGTGCCCGCACCGGCCAGCGCCGCCGCGACGGCGACGGGCAGCAACTGCACGACGTCGACCGCGGCGGCAGCCAGCACCCAGCCGGCCAGCAGGCGCGGCCGCGACCCGGGCGTTACCGCCAGGCGTGTCAGGAACCCGTCGTCGCGGGCACGGCTGACGCTGACCGCGGTGCCCACGGCGCCGACCATGGCCACGAGCACGGTCAGCAGCATCCCGGCCCAGAACGTCGGCGCGTGGCCGGCCACGAGCACCAGCGCGAGGAGGAGGGGAAGCCCGGCTTTGATCGCCAGCGCACGCGGGCGGCTGAGCACGATCGCGAGCTCGCGCGCGGCGACGGTGCGCGGCATCAGACGGGCACGCCACCCGGCACGCGGCAGCGCCCGCACCTCGCCGATCATGCCGACTCCTTCAACGGGTGACCGGTCAGCTCGCGGAAGCAGTCGCCAAGGTCGGGACGTCGGAGACGCAGCTCCTTCAAGCGGCCGCCCGGTGCGGCTTCAAGTAGCGAAGGGCGGCCTGTCCCCCCTCGCTCTAATCGGGCCAGTACTGCTCTTCGCGGATCTCCTTGTCGGCGAAGCCGTGCCTGGTCATGATGCCGCGGCTGTTGCTGATCATCCCGGGGTGCCCGCACAGGTAGATCGCGCCGCGTCCGGGATTCAGCCCGGCGGCGTCCGCGTATTTGCGGAGCACGTCCTCGACCCGACCCGTCTCTCCCGTCCACTCCGCGTCGTCCCAGGGCCGGCTGATGGTGGGCACGTAGGTGAGCCAGTCGAGCGCGGCGTCGAGCCCGCGCAACTCCTCTTCGTAGCCGAGCTCCTCGGACCGGCTTGCGCCCTGGAGAACCAGCACTGCGTTGTCAGGGGTCCACTCGCCGTTCCCCTGACGGCGGCGGAGGCTGCGCAGCATGCTGACGAACGGGGCGATTCCGGTCACGGTGGCGACGAACAGGTGCGGCATGTCGACCATCGGCGCGTCCTTGAGGAACAGGCCTTTGCAGCGCTTGCGCACCAGGGTGGTCTGGCCCAGCTGCAGGTCGTGCAACGGCGCCGACAGCTCACCCTCGGGAACGCGCTCGATGAAGAGCTCGATCTCCCCTTCGGCGGGATCGGAGGCGATCGAGTACGGGCGCTCGATGATGCGGCCGTCCACCTCCAGGCCGAGCGTGACGTATTGCCCCGGGCGGAAGGGGAGCTCGATGTCGGGACGGATCCGCACCACCCAGAGGTCGGTGGCGAGGTCGCGACGCGAAATGATGGTCGCCGTCGCGTACTTCTCGGTATCGGGCATGCGCGCGACAGTGTAGGGAGCAGGGCCGCTGCCTCCGCCCGGCGCCTATTGTCGGGGCGGTGAGCGGAGTTCTTGCCCTCGTCGGTGGCGGCGAGTTCGAGCGCGGCAACGAAACGCAGGACCGCATCCTCGTCGAGGCTGCCGCGGGCAGGCCGGCGTACGTGGTGTGCGCCGCCGTGCGCCTCCACCCCGAGCGGGCGGCTGAGGCCGCTCGACGGTGGTTCGCCACCCTCGGCGCCGACGTGAGCGAACTCGTTGTCCACTCACGCCCCGACGCCGCTGTGCCGTCGACTGTGGAGGCAGCGCGGGGCGCCGGTCTCGTCTACGTGGCCGGAGGAGACCCTGGACGAACCGTGCAGCTGCTCGCCGGGACCGCCGTCTGGGATGCGATCGTCGCCGCCTGGCAGGGCGGCGCGGCGCTGGCCGGGTCGTCAGCCGGCGCCATGGCGCTGGGCGAATGGTCCCTGGTCCGCGACCGCTGGCCGCAGCACGACACCCGCCGCGCCGTCGACGCGCTCGCCATCGTGCCCGGCTCCGCCGTTCTGCCGCATTTCGACACGTTCGGCCAGCGCTGGATCCCTTCGGCACAGACCGCGCTGGGCGCGGCGACTCCACTGATCGGGATCGACGAGCGCACCGCGGCCCTCTGGCACGTCGGCGCGTGGACGACGTTCGGCCGGGGCGCGGTCACGCTGATCATCGACAGCCAGCGCCAGCGCGTCGCCGCCGGCGCGCCGATCGCCGGCATGCCCCAGCCGCGCGACCGGTGAGCGCCGGGCCGCGATCGGGGCGCGCGCGGCCAGTGTCTACACTCGGTCGCCCGTGAGCCCCCTCCCTGCCGCCGACCGCCTAGCCCTCATCGAGCGCCACACGGCTGAGGTGATGGGCCGTGATGACCTGCTCGCCCTGCTCGGTACGGTGACGCCGATCCGCCACTACATCGGGTTCGAGATCTCCGGCAAGGTGCACCTCGGCAGCGGCCTGGTGGCAATGAACAAGGTGCGCGACTTCCTCGAGGCCGACGTCGCCTGTCACATCCTGCTCGCCGACTGGCACACCTGGATCAACGACAAGCTCGGCGGCGACCGCGATGTCATTCGCCGCGTGGCCACCGGCTACTTCACCGAGGCGATGACGGCCTCACTGCTCGTGGTGGGCGCCGATCCGTCGCGTGTGCACTTCGTGCTCGGCACCGAGCTGTACGCCAACGACCCCGACTACTGGGCCACCGTCATCGAGGTCAGCCGCAACACGACGCTGGCGAGGATGCTGCGCAGCATCAGCATCCTCGGCCGCGAGCAGAGCGAGTCGGTGGACTTCGCCAAGCTGATCTACCCGGCGATGCAGGCCGCTGACATCTTCGCGCAGGGCATCAACCTCGCCCACGCCGGCACTGAGCAGCGCAAGGCCCACGTCATCGCCCGCGACGTCGCCACCAAGATCCGCACCCATCGCCTGTGCGACGCCGACGGCCGCACCATCAAGCCCGCGGCTGTGCACCACCCCCTGCTGCTCGGCCTGCGCCGGCCGTCGGTCTGGCCACTGCCCGCGGACGTCGACCCCTCCACGCTGAAGATGAGCAAGTCGGATCCCACCTCGGCCGTGTTCGTCCACGACGACCCCGACACCATCCGCCGTCGCATCGTCAAAGCGTTCTGTCCGCCGGAGGAGACGCGCTTCAACCCGATCCTCAACTGGTTCGAGCAGCTGGTGTTCGTGCTCGACGCCGGCCCCGTGCACGTCGCACGCAGTGAGGCCAACGGTGGGGCCGCGGTCTTCGACAGCTACGCGGACCTGGCCGACGCCTATGGTCGCGGGCGACTCCATCCAAGTGACGCCAAGAACGCACTGGCCGCGTGGCTCATCGACCGTCTCGAGCCCGCCCGCGCGCACTTCGCCAAACCCGAGGTTGCAGCAATGCTTGCCGAGGTCGAGAGCGTCCTCGGCAAGCGAGGCTGATCGAGCCTCACCGTCCGGCGATCTCGCCGTTGATGGCCGCGAAGGCCATGGCCACCGCCTCGTCTGGGCTGGACGCGCGCCGGATACCCGGGTCGGCGATGTGGCCTCCCGGCGGCCGGATCTCCCAGGTCTGCAGACCGATCACCGGCCTGCCGCTGCGCAGGGCGAGGGCGATCTCGCTGACCGTGCCGTAGGCGCCGCCGATGGCGATGATCACCGGGCAGGCGCGCACGATCAGCACATTGCGCATCTCCCCCATCCCCGTGGGGATCACCAGCGACACGTCCACGCCTGCGCCGTCGGCGCTGTCACCCGGGAGCAGCCCGATGCTGAATCCCCCGGCCCGGGCGGCGCCCCTGGCGGCTGATTCCATGACCCCACCGAGGCCTCCGCACACCACGATGCCGCCACGCGCCGCGATCAGGCCGCCAACGCGCTCGGCGAGGTCGTCGGTCGCCGGGTCGTCTCGGGATGTGCCACAAACACCGATCAGTGGTGGACGCCGGGGTTGTGGCGGAGGCATCGGCGTGCCTGTCGCTTCAGCGGAGACCGACGGCGCGCATGACGCGCAGCAGCGTGGGGTCGGCGACCGCCGCCGCGCGCTCGGCCCCCTCGGCGAGCATCTCCAGAAGCCAGGGCTCGTCGCCACGGATCATCCGATACTTCGCCTGGATCGGCGCGAGTGTCTCGTTGATCGCGTCGGCGACCTCCTTCTTGAGGCTCCCGTACGACGTGCCCGAGAAGCGCGCCACCGCCACCTGGTGGGTGGATCCGTGCAGCGCGGCATGGATGTCGAGCAGGTTGGCCACGCCCGGCCCGAGCGGTTCGGCGACCTCGGGGTTGGTGTCCGTGGTGGCCCGGGCGATCTTCTTGCTGACCGTGTCCGCTGGGTCGAGCAGGAGGATGGCGTGGCCAGGCTTGGTGCGGGCGGTGGTCTTGCTCATCTTGGTGGTGGGGTCGTCGAGGCCCATGACGCGCGCCCCGGTGCTGCGGATCAGCGGCTGCGGCAGGCGGAACACCTCACCGCGCAGGCTGTTGACGCGCTGTGCGATATCGCGAGTCACCTCCACGTGCTGGCGCTGGTCGTCACCGACGGGCACGTAGTCGGTGTCGTAGAGGAGGATGTCCGCCGCCATCAGCGACGGGTAGGTCAGCAGTCCTGCGGCGGCGCGCTCACGCTCGGGCCCGCTGCCGCCCTTGGCCTTGAACTGGGTCATGCGCTCGAGCCAGCCGAGCGGCGTGTGGCATTCGAGGATCCAGCTGAGCTGGGTGTGCGCTGGGACGTGTGACTGCACGAAGAGCACGTTGCGGTCGGGGTCCAGCCCGCAGGCGATGAACAGGGCGGCCAGTTCGAGGACGCTGCTGCGCACCACCGCCGCGTCCGGCACTGTGGTCAGCGCGTGGAGATCGACGATGCAGAAGAAGTTGTCGTACTTCTCCTGCTCCTGCGCCCAGTTGCGCAGCGCGCCGAGGTAGTTGCCGAGGTGCAGTTGGAAGGTCGGCTGAATGCCGCTGAGCACGCGCGGACGGTCACCGCGCGGCGGGATCGAGTCGATGTTGGCGGGGGCTGCTGACACGACCGCCGAAGGATACCGGCCGGGTTCAGCCTCTCTGTCGCGAGCGGCCGGCGACGGCCGCGCGCCGTGGCGCCGCGCGGCGCTTGACGATCCGCATCCGAGGTCCCCAGAGGTCGTCGAGGAACCGGTCGACCTGCCCGTAGAGCCGGTCGGGCCTCATGCGCATCTCCAGGATCGAGCTCGCCTCGACCAGCCGGCCGTTGGGCAATTCCCGGGCCAGCATGCCGGCGTCCGAGAACGGATGGACGGGATCGCGGTGGTGACCGATCACCAGAGCCGGCGCGGTGAATGTGTGCCGTTCGTCGCGGTGCGGCGCGGTGCGCCCGAAGAAGACTCCCTGCAGCAGCGCCCCGCTCGGCCCCGGGTCCTGGGCCAGCGCATCGAGGAGGATGCCGAGGTTGAACGACACCCGTCCCAGTGGGATGCGCCGCGCCACGGCCGCGACCCCGCGCATCACCGGCTCGCCGATGGTGACCGCGAACAGCAGCGGCGCGAAGGCCATGGCCGAGGCCAGCAGCGCGTTGTCGAGGACAGGCATCTCGAGGATCATGCCGCGCAGCCGTTCGGGCGCCAGCGAAGCCACCTCGAGGGTGATGTTGGCTCCGAGCGAGGTGCCCCCGACCACGGCCTGTTCGAGCTCGAGGTGGTCGAGAAGTGCCACGGTGTCGGCAGCGAACAGGTTCATTGAGTACCGCCACATGTCGCGTGGCCGGGCGGACTGGCCCTGGCCGAGCGGGTCGAGCAGGATCACGCGGTGACCGCGGTCGGCGAGGTGTTCGGCCAGCGGTGTGTTCATCCGTGCCGGTAGCAGGAGACCGGGCATGAGGACCACCGGGCGATCACCGGCGCCGTGGATCGTGTACGACAGGCGCTGGCCCCGGCTGCGGAAGCTGCCGCGGCGAACCATCTCGGACATGCCGGCCCTCCGTTGTGGACTGTTCGGACGATTTTGCGTCGCCTGCACCATTTGCGCACGTGGTTCGGGCGGACGGCGTCCGTAGACTCCGCCCCGATGGCAGGAAGGATCGTCCTCTTCGGCGCGACAGGCTACACGGGCACGCTGACCGCGGAGGAATTGGCGGCCGGTCTTATCCCGGCGGTGCTGGCCGGTCGCGATCGCAGCCGTCTCGATCGTCTTGCCGCCGGCTGGGCAGTGGATTCACGGGGGCGACAGCCGACGTCGACGACCCTGCCTCGGTTGCCGGGCTGGTTGAGCCCGGGGACGTGTTGATCAGCACGGTTGGGCCCTTCGCGCGATTTGGCGACCCGGCTGTGCGCGCGGCCATTGATGGCGTCGGAGCACTTCGGCCTGCCGCGAAGTTACCCACGGCTGCGCACTGTTGGCACCTACCTCGGCTGGTTCGGCCCGATGACAAAGGCGATGCACATGGCGGGCGCCGGCCAGGCTGCGCTCGAGCGGCTGCCCGGCGTTCCTCAGCTCATCGAGCGTGGAACCTCGCGCTTCCTGCCGGGCTCCACCGGTGGCCCCGACGCGGCGCAACGGGCTCGGATGAGGTCGACATTCGTTGCCATCGCTCGTGACGCGGAGGGGCAGGAGCTGGCCACGGTCTGCCTCCACGGCGTTGACGGCTGCACGCTCACCGCGCGTCTGCTGGTCTGGGGCGCGCAGCAGCTCCGCGAGCGGGCGGGGCCGGCCGGGGCGCGTGGGCCTGTCGAGGCGTTCGGCCTCGCCGCGGTGGCTGCCGCGCTCGCCGGCGCGGGATTGCCGAGGGTGGCTACGCGCCGGGCTCGTACTTGAACGAGACGTCGAGACGGGTGCGGAAACGCGCCACCTTGCCGTCCTCGATGGTGACGTCGAGCTTCACGACCTCGGCGACACGGAGGTCGCGCAGACTCGTGGACGCGGTCTCGATGGCGCGACGTGCGGCGTCTTCCCATGAGTCGGTGCTGACCCCGACCAGCTCGGTGACGCGATAGACAGAATCGGCCACGAGGAACCCTCCCGGTGAACGCTGATGAGATCATGCATTCTGGCGCAGTTGCACCGTGCTCCACGAGGGCTTCCGACCCCCTGCGTACGATGGAGGCGCACGTTGACACCCATGAGGAGACATTGATGGGCTTCGTTCGATTCCTCGCCCGCTGCCTTTTCGCCGAGATCTTCCTGGTCGCCGGGTACGACACGCTCACCAATCCCGGCGCCCGCGTCGACGTGGTGGCCAGGACGCTGCCGCTGCCGCAACCGCATCTGATGGTGCGGATCAATGGTGGCGCCATGCTGGCGGGTGGAACCGCGCTCGCGCTCGGCGTCAAGCCGCGGCTTGCTGCGCTCGGGCTCGCCGCCTCGCTGGTCCCGACGACGTACAGCGGGCACCAGTTCTGGAACCAGAACGACCCGGTGGGGCGGCGCACGCAACTGGTGCACTTCAACAAGAACGTCAGCATGATCGGCGGCCTGATGACCTACGCGCTCAGCCGCGACTGAGTCGTCGCTGCTACACAAGCCCTGCGACGGGGACTTCCGCGTCGCGTTCCCTGGTCGTGAGGGTGCTGCGGTCGTTGCCGGTTATTCCAACGATGCCAACCAGTATCGCCATGGCGAGGCATGACAGTTCGAGCGCGAGATCCCAGTGGAAAATAGCGGTCGTGCCGAGCGCCCAGAGCGCACCGACCAGCATGCCGGCGTACTGCGACGCCCACAGGATCGCGTTGAAACGGCCCATATACCCCACGGGTGCGCGACGTTGAATCTCGGTGATTGCCCAGACGTCGAAAGCGGCACTCGCGAACGTGCTGGTGGCGAGGACGATAAGACCAGGCACACGGCCAGCAACGGCAGCAAATGCGGCGAGACCGACGAATTGGACGATTGCAGCGCAAAAGAGCGCGAGTCGAAGGTGGTTGAATGGTGGTCGCCACCTGAACGCCAGCAAACCACCGAGCGTCCCCCCAGCCCCCACGGCCGAGTAGAAGATGCCCACCGCAGCATCGCTGCCGAGCCTCTCGCGTGCCGCGACCACAAGGACTGCCTGCGCAACGGTGGGCGTCAGCCCCAGCGCCAGGCTGGCAGCTGCGATCAAGCGAAGGGACGGGTCCCGCATCGCCATCCTGAAGGTCGAGGGGCTCGGGATACGCGGGACGACCGATCCCGGTGGGGAAGCGACGCGGCCAGACGGTAGCGTCGCCGCCAGCAACGACGCGACCGCGAAAGTTCCCGCGTCGATGAGAAAGAGAACGTCCGGACCCGTATGCACGAGCAATACGGCTCCGATGGCCGGCCCGACGAAGATGCTCGTACTGAAGAAGGTGCCGTAGAGGGCGTTGGCCTGGGTAAGGCCGCGATCGGCAACCAGGGCCGGGAGAAGCGCTCCCTGGCTTGGCCGGGCCAAAGAGCCGACGAACTGAGCCAGTGCCACCGCGGCGTACAGGGCCCACACGGAGTGGGCGCGATCCGCGAACACGAGCGATGCCGTGAACCCCGACTGGATTAGTCCCGCATAGATCATCACTCTTCGCGGCGATAGGCGGTCAGCGAGGCTACCGCCGATCCAGGGCCCGATAACGCGGGGCGCGACCCTGGCCAGGAGGTATCCCGCTGGTCCGGCAGGGGTGCCCGTCAATTCGTACAGGAGCACGACGAGAGCGACGGTCGTCAGCCAGTCGCCGTACAGGGAAAGGAAGACAGACCCGAAGAAGCGAACGACGGGCGCTCGGCGCGTCGAAGCAGCCGAGGCCGGGACCGCCGGTTCTCTGCGAACAGACGATCCCGCGACCCCCTCGGGCGACGCGGCTGGGTCGAGACCAATTGCCACAACGGCAACCTTCTCAGACCACCGGCCGTTTTTGTGACGTCCGCCGCGACCGGCTCGTGACGTCAACAACCAAGGTTTCGTTACATCAACGGACTACCTTGGTGAGGACTGCTCCCGCCAGGAATCAGCCCCAGCCGAACGAATAGCACTGGTTGTCCCAGGTGCCCATGGTTACCCTCCGTCGACCGAGCCCGCGCTCAGTACTGAGCCGCACTCTGCGCCGGAATGGTGAGTTGGTGGGCGCGCTTGACGCGCGTGACGTGGTGGACACGGAGAATGTGACAAGAATTTCGCATTCTTTACCTTTCTTAACAGCCTGAATCCGCCTTCGAGCGCACGTTCCCGTGGCGATTATGTCGCGATGCGGTTTGGACCGAGCGGCGTGCCGATCATGTGCCCGAGATGGATAACCAGCGTTTGAGCGGCCTCCGAGCGAAGGTCCGGGATCTCCTCCCTCCGGAAACGCCGGCCCCCCAAGTAGTTCTAACCGTGGGGCTCAGTTCGTTTGTCGGCGCCTTGGTGCTACTCAGCACCGCGAGCGGGGTGCTGACGTTCGAGCCTGTTGGCGACACGCGAACACTGCTGCTCGGCGGCGTGGTCCTGTTTCTCGCCTCGTATTGCAGCGTGCGATCAACGGGCGGGGTCGACGTCCTCTGGACAGCCGGGTTGTTCGTCCACCTGGCACTTGCCTTCACGTTCGGACCATTCGGCGCCATGGTCGCCGCCGCGGCTCACGCGGCCGCGCTCGCCGCGCGCGTGCATCCTGGGTGGGTCAGGACCGTTTTCAACCTTGCCAACCTCTTCCTTGCCGACCTCGCCGCGTGGGAGGTGTTCTCTCACGTCTCGGGTGCGAATCGAGGTGTGCTCGTGAGTGCCGTGGCTGCAACCCTCGCCGGAGCGGTTCAATGCATCGTCAACCTCGGTCTTCTCTCCGTTGTTATACAGATTGCCTCCCAAGGCCGGGTTTCGGCGCGTGAGTCCTTCACCAAGGGCGTTCCTTCGCACATCCTCTACAACATCGGCTACGGATGGGCAGCGTACGGTGCCGTGCTGCTCCATCAGGTTGCCGGCACAGTTGGCTTCACGACCACGCTTCTGCCGGTAATCCTCCTCCAGGGATTCCTCCTACTCCTCGCCCGCCGGATACGCGCGCAGGAGCTGGAGCGCGCGGAGCACACCAAAGAGCGGGAGGCCCTCCTCCAGCAGGCCATCGACGCGAGTGATACGGAACGCAAACGCATCGCCAGCGACCTTCACGACGGCGTGGTCCAAACCCTAGCTGGCCTGGCGTTCTCGCTTGCGGCACGGGGCTCAGCGACCACCGCGGATCCGCTGATGCTCGAGGCTGCGGGCACGCTGCGGTCCTCCGTCACCGACCTACGCACACTGATGATCGAGATCGCTCCGCCGGACCTGGCAGTCAGCGGAGTCGACAGCGCGTTGCGCAAGCTGCTCGAACCCTTGCCTGCCAAAGGGATCGAGGTGGAGCTGGACGCGACGTCTGCAACGCACCTCCCGGCTGACAAGACCAGCCTGGTTTTCCGTGTCGCCCAGGAGGCAATCCGCAACGTGGTCAACCACAGTCAGGCAACCAAGGTGACCACCACGCTGCGCTACGCCGACGGCACGGTCACGCTGCATGTCGAGGACAACGGCAAAGGGTTCTCGGCGGCCGATCGCTCGCGACGCCGCGAGGAGGGACACGTTGGCCTGAGTCTCCTCAACAACGCGGTCGAGGCATCCAGCGGGACCCTCTCGCTAGAAAGTGAGCCGGGGCGAGGGACCTCACTTATGCTGGAGTTGCCATGCTAGAGAGCGGAGCGGAGATTATCCGCGTGCTCATCGTCGACGACCATCCGCTGATGCGCAGGGGTCTCGCCGACATCCTCGACGGCAT
>JBDTJX010000083.1:0-4622 GCA_039935655.1 Candidatus Dormiibacter sp.
AGTCAAAGACCTCCGTGACGACGGTGGCATCGTCACCGTCCGGAGTGAGGATGTAGCCCCAGCGGTAGCCCGCAGGAATGCCGACTTTGGATGGATCATCACCCTCAGCCCGAGAAGGGTCTCCGGGGGCCGGTTCCCAAAATATGCGCCGATCTGGGTCGAACTCCACCACATAGTTGAGCATGAGGTAGTCGTCTCCGAGCCGATGCATCTTCATGGTGAAGGTGTCGCCCACGTCGGAGATGGGACGGTCGAGAACGGCTCCCCGGAGCATGTCGGATCCGTCGAAATCCATGTGTCGTTGCGGATTCGCCAGGATATTGAAGATAAGGGCCGCCGGTGCTTCGATTCTGCGTGACACGTCGACCAGCCTGCTTTCCTCTGCCATGGTCCAGTCCTCTCTTTCTCTCTGTGCCTGCACTCTGCGGGTGCTCTACCGAGCGCACCTCAGCAGTCTCATACAGTTGGACGCTACAGGTCCCGCGAATTCATTCATCGGTCAGAAATTCACATTCTGACCGATTCGAGATATCCCGCATTGACGGTGTTGTCAGCAAGGTGGAGCATGTCCCCGAAGATTGGACACGAGACCTTCGACGTCGTGGTGCTCGTGCCCTTCATTCTCGGCGCCGCCGGCGGCGCGCTGGCCGGGCGCCGCGTTGCCGATCGTGTCTCTCCGCGAGCGCTGACCCGCTCGTTCGCGGTTCTGCTGCTGGTGATCGCGATCTACGTGGCTGCCCGCGCTCTCGCTGCGTTATGAGGCTAGCCGTGGAACCGCAATGCCCCGCGGCATGATGGCCGCCACGGGTCCCCTCCGGCCTCTGGCAGGTTTCCTCTCGGCGCTGCACCCGGGTGTCGTGTGAGGCGCGACGTGATCATGGGTAGAGAGTCGGGCGCCGGGATTCCGCGCATCCATAGTCGGCTGGAAGACCTGGCGCCCGACGAGATGGAGCGCGAGGAGCTCTGGCCGGGCGGTCACCCCCATGCACCACGTCGACGTCGCTCTCGACCAGCTCGGCCCGACCGTCGTCACAGCCGATGACTGGGATCGACCACGGCGGTATGGCAGGGAAGCCAGACACCACCTCCATCTCGCGGCGCGGGCCGCGCCTCGCCGGGGCGCGGGGGCTGGTGGCCGCTGCGGCATCGATGTACCGGGCAGCACCGGCGATTGTGCGCAATCCCCACGATGCCGAGGACGCCTCGCGACGGAGGCCACCGCGACCGATTGACCGGCGCGGCCTCAGGCGCGGTTGGCGCGTGCCGCCAGCAGTTCCCGTGCCTCGGTGGACGCAACGCTGCCGTTGACGCTGGGATGGCCGAGCCCGGCGGCAACGCGCGCTCCCAGCTGCGTGTCCACCCTGCTCCAGTAGGCGATCACGCGCTCCTGCATCGGCTCGCCGACGTGGTCGCTGGCGTGACCGACGATGTTGGCCACCAGGTGCTTGCGGTCGGTGTCGCTCATCACCTCGCGGTACAGGATGCCCGGCTGGACGAAGTCATCGTCCTGCGCGTGCTTGGCGTACGCGTAGCGACCCAGCTCGCCCGTGTCCACTGCCCAGGCCAGGTCGGCGCCGCGCTCCGTGTCGGCCTCCGGGCCGCCGTAGGAGTTGGGCGCATACACCGGCTGGGAACCAGCGTGGTGGTAGGCCATGTTGGCGTCCTTGTTGTAGGAATGCACCGGGACCTTGGGCATGTTGATCGGCAGCTGCTCGTAGTTGGGGCCGATGCGATGCAGGTGAGTGTCGTGGTAGGAGAACACGCGCCCCATCAGCATCTTGTCCGGGCTGAGCCCCGTGCCCGGAACGAGGTTGGCCGGCGAGAAGCTGGACTGCTCGACCTCGGCGAAGAAGTTGGCCGGGTTGTGGTCGAGCACCATGCGGCCGACCTGGATCGGCGGAAAGTCCTTGTGCGGCCACACCTTCGTCAGGTCGAATGGGTTGAAGCGGTAGTCGGCGGCCTGTGCGAAGGGCATCACCTGCATCTCCAGCCGCCATTCGGGGGCGTCACCGCGGGCGATGGCATCGCTCAGGTCGCGGCGATGGAAGTCGGGGTCCTCAGCGCTCATCACCTTGGCCTCCGTATCGGTGAAGTTCGCGGGTCCCTGGACTGTCTTGAAGTGGTACTTCACCCAGAAGCGCTCACCGCCGGCGTTCACGCAGGAGTACGTGTGGCTGCTGTACCCATTCATGTTCCGCCAGGTGCGCGGCGTGCCGCGGTCCGACATCAGGATGGTCACCTGGTGGGCGCTCTCCGGTGACAGCGTCCAGAAGTCCCACTGCATGTCGTTGGAGCGCAGACCGGTGTCGGGCAGCCGCTTCTGGGAGTGGATGAAGTCCTGGAACTTGCTGGCGTCGCGGACAAAGAAGACCGGTGTGTTGTTGCCGACGAGGTCGAAGTTGCCCTCGTCGGTGTAGAATTTCAGCGCGAAGCCACGCGGGTCGCGCACCGTGTCCGCGTAGCCCTGTTCGCCCGCGACGGTGGAGAAGCGCGCGAACATCGGAGTGCGTTTGCCAACCGTCGACAGGAAGCTCGCCTTTGTGAACCAGCTGACGTCCGCGGTGACCTCGAAGAAGCCGTGGGCTCCGCCGCCCTTGGCGTGGACCACCCGCTCCGGGACGCGCTCGCGATTGAAGTGCTGCATCTTCTGGACGACGTAATGGTCGTGCAGCGCGATCGGCCCACTGGGGCCGATGGTCAGCGAGAACTCGTCGCTGGGGGCGGGGATGCCGGAGTCGGTGGTGGTCACCGGGGGTTTGCCGTCGGTCATGGGACTCCTCTGACAGGGGCGCCGGTACCGGCCGTGACCGCGTGCGATCGGCAGGTCAGGCGGTACACTGGTAGTAGCCTAGATTTAGAACCACTCTAAAGTCAAGCACACGGCGGGACCCGGCCCGGGCTGCCCGACGGTGTCAGCGGAGGGCGGTGCATCACCGAACTGGTCGACCGGTTGCGCGATCGTGGGTGGCGCATGACCGCCCAGCGGCGGGTGGTCGCCGAGGTGTTGGCGGGCGAGCACGTGCACCTCACCGCCGAGGCCATCCACGCCGCCGCCCAGGCGCGACTCCCTGAGGTCAGCCTGGCCACTGTCTACAACACCCTCAACGAGTTGGTGGCGATGGGGGAGGTTCTCCAAGTCTGCGCCGGCGATGGTCCCAAGCGGTACGACCCCAATGTGACCGACGCCCACCAGCACCTCGTATGCGTCCGGTGCGGCGATCTCCGCGACGTCGTCCCCTCCGGCCAGGATGGGCTCCACCTCGCCGTCAACCAACGTTACGGGTATCGCATCCTTAACGTCGACGTGGTGTTCCGCGGCGTCTGCGCAGCCTGCGAGCCGGCCTGACCATGGGCTTCCCATACGTCGCAGCTGTGAAGCCCATTCATAGGGAGCCGATCGGCGTCGACCGCTTTCCGCGCACGCGACCCAATCGAGCGGCCTCACCTACGGGGTTTTTCGTAATCAGTCGCCGGGATGCGTGGGGGTCGAGATGAAAGTGCGCCGGCGTTCAGCGCGGCGCCCACCTCAGCGGCCCGAGAAGCGCGTGGCCGTCTCCCTCGGCGCAGTGGCCCGCGTCTGGAGCTACCCCGGTCAGGTCATGGCGACAGCGGGGAGCATCGAGACCGCCGCCATCGGTGCCGCGGTGTCGGTGTTGGTGAACAATTTTCCTGCGGCGGTCCTGCTCGGCTCGAGGATGCCGCTACACGCCCGCATCCTGCTGTTCGGCCTCAACATCGGTCCCAACCTCGCGGTCACCGGCTCGCTCTCCGCGCTGCTGTGGTGGCAGGCAGCGCGCTCAGTCGGCGCTCGCCCTTCCGCGCGGCGCTACTCGGCGGTCGGCTTCGTTCTCGTACCTCTCACGATCGCGGCAGCGCTGGCGGCGGCCCGTCGTCCCTGACCCATCCTGACCCTGAGGTCGGTTGGAGCTTGACAGGCGTCCTTCTTACCATCGCCCGAGTGTCCGTGTCCGTATCCGCCACTGCGGCGCGCCCAGTCCGCTGGAGGCGGAGACTAGTCCGATCAGGAGGCGGATGAAGGGTGTTGCAATACATGGAGACCAGGAACGTAGCCGGGCCGATGCCGGACGATTCGGTACGCTCCGCGTCGGGCCGTGTCGCCCGCTGGGCGCTCGCGCCCACCCCTCGCCTGGGCTTCTCCGGTCAAGGCCGCGTGGCCCCTTCTATGAGGTGGGATGGTGCCAACTCTGGCCTTTTCTGACCCCCAAGTTGACCCCCACGGAGCCGGACGGCGGTGGACTCTGCTGGACGGGAACACGTCGGGCGGCGCGTCGTCGTGGTGGCCCATTCCCATGTCGAACCGCAGCCTGGTCATGCCCGGCACCGCCTCTGACGGAATCCACGAGATCGACCTGACGGACGACTCGATGCGCATGTTCTGCACCTCCGCTGTCCACCATCGCGTTTTTGCCAGGCGAGCGTCGAGGGTGACGACGCGAGCTTCTCAGGGATGCTCGCCACCGGCATTCGTGGTACTCACCCCCTTGCTGAATCCAAAAGCGCGGATACAGTGACCCCATGCCACCCGAGGCGACCATTCGCCTGGTCCTCGCCGATGACAACCTGATCGTTCGTGAGGGAGTCCGGGCGCTGCTCCTCATGGC
>JBDTJX010000084.1:0-4980 GCA_039935655.1 Candidatus Dormiibacter sp.
CACCTGGAGAATGATCACGGTGAATCCACCTTCGGCCGCCGGAGCTTGTCGTGCGCTTGGCGCCGGAACCCTCCTCCTTGGGGAAGATCCGGGCACCGCCCGACAGTCTCCCTTCCCGCAAACGCAGCGAGGATCACGCCGTACCGCTGACCGCCTCGTCGAGTGGTCCCGCCACAGCAGCCCCGCTGGTTTGCGGCGCCGCACTCGCCAGGAACACAAGGGCGACGATGGCGACCACCACGATCACCAGGGCGGCGCGCAGGCCGACGGCGCCTGCCACGAACCCGATCGCGGGCGGCCCGGCCAGGAATCCAAGCCAACCTATCGATGAGACCGCAGCGACGCCAACGCTCGGGGAGACGCCGGGGGTGGCTCCGGCGGCACGAAACAGAACCGGCACAACGACGCCGAGCCCCGCTCCCATGGCTGCGAAACCGGCGAGGGCGAGCGGTGTCCAGCCGGCACCGAGCGCCGTGGTCAGACCGGCCGCGGCGACGACCCCCCCGGCCCGCGCCAGCGACACGGGGCCGAGTCGGCGCGCGAGGCGGTCGCCGAGCATGCGACTGGTTGCCATCGCGAACGAGAACGTCGCGTAACCGAGACCCGCAACCGCGGCGGTGGCGGCAAGGGATTGCGTGAGGTAGGTCGCGCTCCAGTCGGCCGCCGAGCCCTCGGCGAGCAGCGTGCAGAAAGCGGCAGCGCCGAGGAGAAGCACCGCACGAGGGGGACGAACCAACGTGCGCGGCGGTGACGCGACGGCCCGCTCGGAGCGGAGCAACCGCGGGCCGAGCGCCAGTGCCGACACCGTGACGAGCGCAGCGAGAACGCCGATGTGCGCGCGTGGCGTCACACCGATGCGTGCGGCGAGGGCTCCCCCGGCCGCGCCCGACAATCCGCCGATGCTGAAGGCGGCATGGAATGCGGAGAGGATGGTGCGACCGTACACGCGCTCGAGCGCAATGCCCTGCGTGTTGGCGGCCACGTTGACCGAGCCGAAGCCGGCTCCGAACCCGAACAGTCCGAGCGCAAGCGCGACCAATCCAGACGCCGTGGAGGCGCCAAACAGACAAGCGGACGCTACAAGGACCGCCGCGACCGTGACGCGGTTGCTCCCGATGCGCTCGCACAGGCGTCCTGCGACCGGCATTGCGACCAGTGCACCCACGGACGAGGCGAACAGCGCCAGCCCCAGCCCCGTGTTGTTGAGACTCGCCTGCGCCTGCACCCCGGGGATCCGCGAGGCCCACGATCCCAGCAGCAGCCCGTCGGCGAAGAAGAACAACGTGATGACGATGCGGGTTGACCTCATCAGGCCAGCACCACGGCGACGCCAAGCGAACGGTATCGGTCGAGCTCTGCGGCCGCGCACGAGCGCTCGGTCACCAGGTGGGTCAGCTCTTCAAGAGGTGCCACGACAAACTGCCCGGCTGATCCGAGCTTGTCGGCCGAGGACACGGCCACCACCTCGGCGGCGCCCGCGATCATCGCGCGCTTGACGTACGCCTCCTCGAGGTCGCTGACGGTGATACCGATCTCCGGATGCAGGCTGCAGATGCCGAGCACCAGCACGTCGGCACGGATGGCCCGCAGTGCCTCGATCGTCGCCGCGCCGACCGTCGCGCGCGCATCCTTGTCGAGCCGTCCGCCCAGCACGGTCACCTCGACGCTCGGATGCTCTGCCAACGCGGCGGCGATCGGCGGGCTGTTGGTGATCACGCTTGCGTGTAGGTCGGCGGGCAGATGGCGTGCCACCTCGAGCGTGGTGGTTCCTGCGTCGAGGATGATGACCTGCCCCGAGTGCAGGAGGCGGCACGTCTCGCGTGCGATCGCGACCTTCGCCCCCGGCGCCTGCTCCCGGCGGGCAGCGTACGGACGGGCACCGACGGCCGGCGGCAGCGCACCACCATGGACACGAATTTACGCACTAACCAGCAAGAACCAGCATAAGGGCGCAGATCGCCACCAGGCTGGACCGGTAGCGCTGGGCTGGACCACTACGGCCGAGACGCCCTTGGCCGGGAGCTCAGCCGGGGTTCTCGGTCGAAGACCACGACGGTTCGGCGGCGCGTGACGACGGGGTTGGCTTGCTCGAGACGGCGATGGCAAGGATGAGCACGCCCGCAATGCACGCGAGCTGCGCCTCGGGGGACACCTCGGGCCCGCCACGGATGTGGCCAGCACGAGCGCGGCCACCAACGCGAATGCCTTCGGACGGCCGGTCCCCAGGATCCAGCGGACTGCCGCCAACCCGACGACGTAGAGCGCGACTCCCGCGGCGAGGAACCACGCGGTGGCCGGCGTCGCTGGCTGTTGATAGCCGGGTATCGACAGCTTGACCCCCGCCGCGGCGACGGAACGCAATGCCTGCTCCGCGGCCCTATCCTCCGTGGCGAAGAACATCCACCACATCGCGGCCGCTGTCGCCAGCCCCAGGAGTGCGATGACAACGCGCCCGGTCTCCAGGGCACGTCCCTGCAGCCCAATCCCGACTGCCACAACCGACTCTCCAAGGGCGAGGGGACAGCTTTGACTGAACGTGGCGTACCGGCACCCAGTGCACCAGGAGCTTTCGCCACCCGCGTGTCGGAGCTGATCGCCTCCCTGGATGCGGGTGAACTGGCCAGCTACGGCGAGGTTGCGGCGTGGGCCGGTCGTCCCGGCGCAGCGCGAGCGGTTGGCCAGGTCCTGGCTCACTCCGACGGTCTCCCATGGTGGCGCGTGGTCACCGCTGCTGGACGTTTGACGCCCGGACACGAGCACACCCAGGCTCGCCATCTCGCGGCGGAGAACGTCGCGGTGTCTGCGAATCGAGTTGTCGGGTTCGTGCGCACGAAGCGGAGCGCGGCCGATCGGCTCGGCGGGTGACCCGTGGGTTACGCTCGTCCGGCAACGGTGGCTCACACGGCGGCGGGAGACCCACGGCAGCATGGGAGGGACCGATGTGACGACCAGCCAAGTCATTCTGAGGTTGCGATGGATATCACCGATCTGATCCTGCACGACCACCACGAACAGCGGCGACTCTTCGCGTACCTCGACGACATCGACCGCTCGGACACCGAATCGCTCGGGGCGGTCTGGACGCGATTGCGGATCCTCCTCGAGGTGCACGCCGAGGCCGAGGAGCAGCTGTTCTACCCCCACCTGCTCAAGATCGGCACCGGTGTGGGTGGGGAGGGCAGCGCCATCAACGAGGTCAAGGACGTGATCAAGGACCACAACGAGATCCGCGACGCAGCCGAAGAGACCGGCACGCACGAGGTCGGGAGCGACGGCTGGTGGCAGGCGGTGACGAAAGCCAACAAGGCCAACAGCGACCACATGGCCGAGGAGGAGCGCGAGGACCTTGTCGATTTCCGCCGTCACGCCAGTCGGGATCTGCGGCACGACATCGCCGTTGCCTTCGCCACCTTCGAGGCGAGGCACCCCACCGGTGTCCCGGCCAGGGACAAGAACCCTGACGAGTACGTCAGGCAACACACCTGAAGGGTCGGGTCGGCCTCAGCCGGCGGGGCCGTCGATAGTCACCTCGAAGAGGGGGCTCCCCTCGACCATCGCCTCGACGTCGTCGCGCTTCCAGATCCGCGCGATGTGGGGCAGCAGCTCACGGCGCTCTGCCTGGTCGTTGATGATCCTGGCGGTGGCGGCGAGATCGGCGCTGACCGTTCCCTTGAGGTGGAAGGTGAAGTGCGGGTCGGCTTCGAGGTTGGCCAGGTAGTTCCGCTTGAACCCCGGCATGCCGCTGACGTACAGCCGTCCGTCGATGTTGTGGAAGACGATCTCCAGGCGACGGGGCTCACCGCTCTTGCGGCCGATGGTGGTGATGTCGATGACGCCGCCACGGGAGAGGGCGTCGCGGACGGGTTGGTCGAGATGGGCGGTGGTCATGGCTCGTCCCTGCTGGCGCGTTGGGGGTGAATGTGAGTCGGGGTTCAGCCAGCCTACACCGGGCCGGGGTACGAAGCGCTGGCACGGACCACGAATCACACCGGGTGCCACGGGATCCTGCCCCGTGCCCTGTGTCAGGATCACGCAATGGCTGCGCGTGGTGACATCGGGGCCTGCGATGAGCGCGCCAGCCCCGAATGATGAACGAGCTGCGTGTGGCGCTGATCGGATACGGATTGGCGGGGCGCGTGTTCCATGGGCCTCTGCTCCGAGCCACACCCGGCCTCATCGTGACAACGATCGTCGTGAACAATCGCGCTCGGCGTGAGCGGGCCGCGCTGGACTTTCCTGCAGCGACACTTCTCTCCAGCGCCGACGACCTGTGGGCCCGCAGCGCGGACTTCGACATGGTCGTGATCGCGACTCCGCCTGGTTCCCACACGCAGCTCGCGGAAGCTGCGATCGACGCCGGCCTCGCGCTCGTGGTCGAGAAGCCGCTGGCCACCAACGCCGACGACGCACGCCGACTGATCGCGCGAGCTTCGGCCCGGCAGGTCGTGCTGGTTCCTTTTCACAACCGCCGATGGGACAGTGACCTGCTGACGCTGCGCAGCCTGATCGCCGCGGGAGAGCTGGGCGACATCTACCGCTACGAGTCGCGGTTTGAGCGGTGGCGGCCAAAGGCGAACACGAGCGCCTGGCGCGAGGCCCTGTCTTCCGCGGAAGGGGGCGGCGTGCTCCTCGACCTTGGCGTCCACCTCGTTGACCAAGCACTGTGGCTGTTCGGGCCGGTCACACAGGTGGTCGGTGAGGTCGCAGCGCGTCGAGGGGGCGCCAATGACGACGTGTTCATCGCCCTGCATCACACGTCCGGAACCAGGTCGCACCTCTGGGCGAGTGCCGTCACCGCCGCGCCCGGCCCACGACTGCGCGTGCTGGGCTCGCGGGGTGCTTACGTGATCGAGCACCTCGACGGGCAGGAGGCAGCGCTGCGCGATGGTGCCGATCCCGCGCAGGCAGATTTCGGAGCAGAGCCCGCGCAACGGTGGGGACGGCTCGTGCGCGGTGACGAGTCGACGACAGTGGCGAGCC
>JBDTJX010000085.1:0-34490 GCA_039935655.1 Candidatus Dormiibacter sp.
GCGGAGGCTCGTCCTCCGCCCAGGCGCGCTCCAGCCAGCGCTGCACTGGTACCCAGACGTCGCCGTCGCCGACCAGCGCGACGGTCAGCCAGGCCACGGTGTAGAGGCTGTCGGAGCCGAGGAAGTACGGCTGCACCTGCCAGCTTGCGCTGAGAAAAAGGAGCAGGCTGATCGCCGCGCCGCCGAGCGCACACGCCCGGGTCCATAGTCCCAGCAGGACCCCGACGCCGACCGCCAGTTCGGCCGCGATGATGAGCAGGCCCACTTCCACGGCGAGGTTCTGACCGAGCCAGTCAAGCAGCCCGCCAATCGGTGAGGTCCTGGCAAAGCCGCTCAGCTGACGTCCGATGTAGGTGCTGCCGTCCGGGCTGAAGAAGTTGGGATCGGTGATTTTCTGGACCCCGGCATAGATGAACGTGATCGCCAGGAAGAGCCGCAGCGGCACAACCCCGAAGCGGACCCGGGGGTCAACAGGCGCGACCGCGACGGGAGGGACGGCGCTGCGCCGCTGCTTGGAGCGTCGGCGACCGTAGGTCTGCGGCATCCTGTCAGGCTACTGGCTCAAGATTGGAGTCAGATTGGAAGCAACACCGGACGCTCGCCCCGCACCGATCGGACGCACGGTCCTCGTTGTCGAGGACGAGATCGGCCTCGGTCGCCTGATCACGCGCGTGCTCGGCGAGGAGGGCTATGAGGCCCGGCTCGAGTCACGGGGCGATGTCGCTGTCGAGGCCGCCCTCGCCCACCAACCGGCGCTGGTGCTGCTTGACGTCGCCCTCCCGGCACTGACCGGTCTCGAGGTCTGCGCGCGTCTCCGTCAGGGCGGGTTCATCGCGCCGATCCTCATGCTCACCGCTCGCGATGCTCTCGCCGACCGGGTGGCCGGACTCGATGCCGGCGCCGACGACTATCTGGTCAAGCCCTTCGCCTTCGAAGAACTGCTCGCACGGATGCGCGCTCTGCTCCGTCGTCACGCCCAGGAACCGGAGCGCCTCACCATCGCCGACCTCGTCATCGAGACTGGGACGCGCCGCGCCTGGCGTGGCGGACGTGAACTCTCCCTCTCCGCCCTGGAGTTTCGCTTGCTCGAGGTGCTGGTGCGCCACGCCGGTTGGGTGCTCACCCGCCAACAGCTCCTCAACCACGCTTGGGGGTACGACGTAGCGCCCGCCTCAAACGTTGTCGACACCTACATCCATTACCTGCGCCGCAAGATCGGCGACAGCCGTAGTTCATCGCTCATCCACACCGTCCGCTCGGTGGGCTATACGGTGCGAGGGTCGTGATCAGGCGCGCGCGGCGCCGGCTCCTTCTCGGCAACCTGGTCGTGCTCATCGCGCTCACCGCGGTGATTGCAGCGGCCATCGCCACGGTGGCGGTCCAGCTCTTCGAACAGGACGCGCGCGCACGTCTCAGCGCGGACGCCGGCCGCGCGGCGAGTGACCTTCAGGGCACTGGCGACACCGACTTTGCCGCCGAACACAGCCTCACCACCTCGGGGACCTTCTACGTCGTCTGGGGCGCCGACGGGACGTCCACGTTCGACCCAGCGATGGTCGCCGGTCTTCCGGCCCTGATGGCCGACGCCGCCAGGGCGCGGACCGGCGGCGCGGTCGCAGTCGATCGAGTCCAGACGCCGGCGGGACCGGCGCTCATCGACACCCGCTTCGTCACCGCGCCCGGCCGCCAGGAGGTGCTGCAGACGGGGGTGAGTCTGGCCACGGTTGAAGCCGCCGAGCGGCGAGTGGTCCTGGCTGCGGCGGTGACAGCGGGGGTGGCGGCGCTGCTCTCGGTGGGCGCCGCCATCTTGTTGACCCGGCGCGCCATCGGGCCCATTGCAGCGGCGCTCGACCGTGAGCGTCAGCTCATCGCCGCCGCCTCTCACGAGCTCCGCACCCCGCTGGCCCATGCATCTGCCGCTCTGCAGGTGGTTCGCCGCCACCCCGATCACACCATTGCAGCCGAGGACGAGGTGCTGACAACCGTGACCGAGGAATTGGCGCGGATGGCACGACTGACCGAGGGTCTGCTGCAGAGGGCGCGCGGTGCTCTGCCGCCGCAGCGGACCGAAGTCGTCGATGTCGACGTGGTCACCCGACAGGTGGTCGACGCCGCCTCCCCCCGGGCACGCGAGACCGACCATCCGTTGACGCTGCGGGCGGGCGGCGCAGGAGTGGTTCGCGCCGATCCGGACCAGCTCCAGCAGGCGTTGCTCGCGGTGCTCGACAACGCCCTGACGCACACCGCACCGGCAGTGGCAGTCGAGGTGCACACGCACCAGGATGGGGGCGCGGCAGTGGTCGAGATCGCCGATGGCGGCGCGGGAATTCCAGTCAGCGACCGAGAGCGCGCCTTTGAACCCTTCGTGCGCCTGACGCCAGGAAGAAGCAGTCGCGGGGCTGGGCTGGGACTCAGCGTGGCGCAAACGATCGTCGAGGCTCTTCGCGGTACGGTGGAACTACGCGACAACAATCCTGGGCTGCGGGTGCGCATCCGTTTGCCGCACGCTCCGCCAGACAACGCGACGCCACCGCCCTGACCGTGACGCCGACGACGGTCGTTCTCCTGGTGGCGCTCGGCGCTACCGTGGGCGTCTTCGGGACGCTGGTGGGGGCAGGTGGCGGTTTCATCCTCACGCGATCCTGCTGCTGATCTATCCGCGGGATACCGCGGCGACGATCGCGGCGATCAGCCTCGTCGTGGTGTTCTTCAATGCCCTCTCCGGATCCGCAGCCTACGCGCGTCAACGCCGCATCGACTACCGCGCCGGTGCCGCCTTCGCAGTCGCAACGGCAGTCTTCAAGTGCCAGCCCACGACCGCACGGTTCGGCCCGGGTCCATCTGCCCACCCCGTGCCTGAGAGCGCGGGGGCTCTGGCCAGTTCTCGCCAACCATGGTCACTACGGTGGGCATTTGGGCCCCAAACGCGGTGGCCTTGTCCGACACCGGGCACCCTAGGACGTCGCGCCTTCTCCGCGATCCGTATTCAGGACGGCCCTTTACAACCTCTCGCGGCATCCCGTGTCACTACGATCGCCGCTCTCGAAAGCGGTGAGGTTAATAGCCTCCCGGGGTTCGAATCCCATCCGGAAACGCGTCAAGCGAGTTCCGGTCCACCATGGACATTTCTGTACGTATTCAGATCCGCCGGTCGGAGAGCCGAACGGCTGGGGGAACCGCCCGCCAAGAGCGGTGTGGCGGCCGAGATGTCGCCAAGATCGAGCGTTGCCCGCGACACAAGCACGTCATCCGATCGACCCCGGCAGCCTCCGGCGCGGAGGACCGTAGATTGACCTAGGCGCAACGCCACGCCCACTCAGCCCGCGGCCGCCGATGGCGGCGGCAGCCACGGGAACAACGTCCTTTCCAACGTCAGTAGCGGCCTCGGCCAATCGAAGTCCGCTGCTGCCGAACGTTAGGACCGAGACAAGCGCTGAAACCGGGCGATGATAGCGTTCCGCTCCTTGAGCCTGGCGTAGGCGTTCGCGGTCGTCACCGTTACGCATCCGTGGTCAGGGGAACATGGTCACCGCCCGGGCGGTGCCGAAGCTTGGTGATATGGATCACAGTCGCGCGGAAGGCAACCCTCGAGATCACGCGCGCCTCCCCCACGGCAGCGCGCTTCTTCCCGTCTTCAGCATTTCCGACCGGGCGACCATCGCCTATGAGGTGATCTCGCGCTCGCCGTCCGAAGTCGACCCGATCGCGCTCGCGCACGAGGCCCTGGACAGCGCCCAGCAGACCTCCCCGGCGGTGCTTTTCGTCCCCTGCCCAGAAGAGAACCTCCCCGACATCGGCGCCTTTCAGCCGGCGGAGCTCGCCACTCGACCCAGCGTGGTGCCGTCCGAGGTCGCCTGGATCCTGCCCGGAGACAGCTCGGCTGACGAGGGGTCTGCCGGCGGAGATCGCGCTGCCGAGTTGCGCGCCGCCGGCTTTCTCCTTGCCCTCGAAGCAGAGGGATGGCCAACGGTCGGCCACGACCGCATCCTCGCCGTGCGACCTGACTACCTGCTCCTCCGAACCGAGCTGGTCGCGGGCCTGCGTGACAGCCTCACCGCCCGCGCCGAGCTCGCCGGCCTGATCTCCTTCGCGGCGCGGCTCGACGTCCGCCTCATCGCGCGAGGGGTCGACGACCAGGCCACCGCGATGACGCTGGTGGCTTTGGGCGTGCAGTTCGGCAGTGGCGAGCACCTCAGCGCTCCTCTCGTCCTCGACGCGGCGGTCGCGATCCCGGGTGACGAGGTGGTGGGTCCGACGTGGTTTCGCCAGCACGAGCCCCGCAAGCTCGAGGCACCGGAGCGGGCGGCGCTGGTGCCCACCCGTGTCGCCGACCTTCCCAAGCACGCAGTTGAGGCACCGGCTGACGACACCTTCGCTCACGCCCTGGGGGAGATCGCCCAACGCGTGCAGGCGGAGCACGACCCGATGCGCATCCTCAACGTCATCACCGAGCTGCTGCCGCGCATCATGCCGATGAGCGCGCTCGCCATCTTCGATGCGAGCTGGGAGACGGACACACTGCGGCCGCTGGCGGTGGCGGGACAGGACATCGAGGCCCTGCGTGACCAACCCTTTCCGATGAGCAAAGGCATCACCGGCTGGGCGTTCATGCGCGGCCTTCCGTACAACTGCGACAACACACTGGCGCATCCCGCGGCCAGCACCGTCCCGGGGACCGAACGCGACGACGCCACCGAATCCCTGCTGGTGATCCCGCTCGTAGCGGGCGATCACCGCATCGGCGTGCTCGACGTCTGGCGCAACGGCGCCAACGCGTTCAGCACGCGCGATCTGGAGCACTGCGCGCTGGTTGCGCACGTGACCGCCGCCGCCTGGCACAACGCGCAGCTGTACCACCAGCTCGAGGACCGTGCCCGCACCGATTCGCTCACCGGTCTGCACAACACCAGGTGGTGGGATGAAGTGGCGGCCCAGGAGGCGGCCCGTGTCTTGCGCAGCGGTGCCAAGACCGGCGTCCTGCTGCTCGACCTGGATCACTTCAAGAGGGTGAACGACACGGGGGGGCACGCCGCAGGGGACCGCACGTTGAGAAACGTGGCCCGCACTCTCCGCGCGGCCGTCCGGACCGGTGATGAGGTGGTGCGCTTTGGCGGTGAGGAGTTCCTGATCCTGCTGCACGAGAGCGGCATGGACGGCGCGCTGCGCGTGGCGGAGACCGTCCGGCACGCCGTGGCGACGATGCCGCATCCCGAGCCGGGTCCACCGGTGACGGCGTCGATCGGGGTCGCGGTGTTCCCTGCGAACGGCCCGACACTGGACGACGCCGTGCGCGCCGCGGATCTCGCCATGTATCGGGCCAAGGCACAGGGGCGCAACCGCGTCGCCGCCGCGGAGTCGGCACAGCCGTCCACGGCCGCAGCTTCTCCTCGTGGCGTGGGCAGAACGGCCGTACCGACGCTAACGTTTGGTCTGCAGGCAGCGCCAACCTGGCGCGGTAGAGCACCGACCGTCCCTGTCGACTGACTGCGTCCGCAACCTCCCTCTTGAAGTTGACTGCGGCCGGGCTGAGCTCCTCGAACAGGCGGCAACGTCATCGGGCAGCGACAAGATCGGCACGCAAGCGTACCGTCAGCGTTCACGGTCGATGGCAGAGTCCTCGCCCATGGCCACGTCGAATGCGTGCCCGCGGTGCGGCGGCCAGCGAGTCATTCCGCTGACCTACACACCCCCACGCGGTCACCGCTTAGAGACCGACCCCGTCGCAGCCCAGCACTTGCGGCCGCGGAGCAAGTGCGCCGGGTGCGGGCACCGCTTCACTGGGAAAGCGCCGAAGCGCGTTGCCGCCTAGCTTCGGCGTGTGCGCTGCCGCGCAGGTGTTTCAGCGTCGGAGTGCGAAGACGTGGCGTGAGCCAGAGCTGGTCTGCCCAGCGTGAGGCGGGGTCCGGGCGGTGCTATGAGCAACCCGTGGGGCGGCAAGAGGGTCCGGACTCGGCGCGTGCTGAGGCAGCGCGCGGTTGGCAAAAGTGCGCGCGGGTCCCGTACGCGATCACGGGTTGATGCGTTCGGACGCGTGTGCCCCGATCGGCAGTGGACATCCCTTTGCGGCCCACGCCTTCATACTTAACCCTCCCCCCTTTGGCCGCCGGCGCCTCGCCGGCGGCCCCTCCCACGGCGTCTAGCTACGTGTCGGCACAGCGGGGACGTTGATACGACGGCGCCCTCGTCGAGCTGCGGGCCAACTCCGATGGCGCCACAGCTGTTATCCGATCATCGACCCGCAAAGCGTTGGATGGTACCGATGAGCTCGTCCATGTAGGCCTCCCCCTCCCCCGCGGCGATCCCCTCGGCAACGCAGTGCTGCACGTGCTCGCGGAGCAGGATGAAGCCGATCTTCTCGAGGCCGGCGATGGCGGCGCTGAGCTGGGTCAGTACCTCCGGGCAGTACCGTTCCTCCTCCACCATCTGGGCGATGCCGTTGACCTGACCGGCGAGCCGTCGGAAGCGCTTCAGGAGATCCTCCTTGCTCGCCTGGTACGCGCCACGATCTCGCAGTGGCGCGGTCTGGCCGGGTCGGCTCCGACGTGCTCCCGCCACAGCGCGTCTAGCCGGCGATGTGGCCACGTGCGCGTCCTGCTGGTTCGCGGTCAAAGTGCTCGGCGCATCCGGCGCTGCAGAAGTAGAAATCGTGGCCTTCGCGGGTTCTCCGTGCCGCAGCGTCGGCCATCTTGACGGACATGCCGCACACCGGGTCGAGAGCCACCGCTGTCGTTTCCGTGACTACCTCGGTCATGCCCTCTGGTCCTCCGGATTTCGGTCCGGCAAAGCGCTCCGGCTGCCTGCCGAACCGGTCGTGGCAGCCGTCGGAGCAGAAGTAGTACGCGGTCCCGCCGAGGACGGCGCGGGCGGGAGCGCTGCTCGTCTCCACTTGCATGCCGCACACTGGGTCGATCGCGTAGCCCGCACCGCCTCCGAACCGGGCACGGTTGCGATGCAGGTAGTACAGGCCGCCGAACGCGATCAGGAAAATCACGTTGAGGACGCTCGTGTAATCCAGCGCAAATCGCTCCGGCGCAATCTGCGTCGGGCGGGTGGTCGGCACGGCGCCTACGGCCTGGAAGAGGAGTTCAACCAGCAGGCCGCCCGCCGACATGACCAGCCAGAAGGACCCGAGGATGCGCAGCATCATCCTGGTTCCGTAGTACTTACGGTAGATGACCAGCAGCGGCAGCGTGATCAGGTCGGCAAAGATGAAGGCCACGACTCCGCCGAAGCTGATGCCGCCCTTCCACAAGGCGGCGGCAAGAGGGACGTTGCCGATCGAACAGACAAAGCTGATGATCGCGATGAACGGCCCGACAATCGCGTTCTCGAGCACGGTCCAGAATCCGTGGCCGGTGATGAAGACGTGACCCCACACAGCGTCGGGGACCAGCACCGCGAGGAATCCGGCCACGCCGAAGCCGATCACCATCTCGCGACGCAGCATGGTGATGTCGGCCATGGTGTAGCTGGCCGCGTCCGACCATCCCGCCAGGGTCCGCACCCGCACCACAAATGGCACCCGATCCGCCGCGTGATCGTCGGGCGCGCTGACATCTCTGAGGTGCTCGACGTGGGCGCTCCGCTCCGAATCGCCCGACCGCAGTCGCTCTCGCGCTGCCTCAACGAGCGCCGTGGGGAAGAAGAACAGTGAGACCAGCGCGAAGAGGCCGATCATCAGCGCGCCACCGACGAACTCGCTGGCGGTGAACTGCCAGCCGATCAGCAGGGCGAGGATGACGCCGAGCTCGATGACCAGGTTGGTCGAGGCGATCATGAAGACCATCGCCGCAGTGAAGTTGGCGCCCTTCTGGAACAGCGACTTGGCCATCGCGGTTGCCGCGTACGAGCAGGACGACGAGACCATGCCCAAGAAGGTGGCCTTGCCGAGGGTGCGAACCCCCGGCCTTCCCAGGACGCGCTCCATCTGGCCTCGGGAGACAAATGCCTGCACGACGCCGGACAGACCGAATCCCAGGATCAACGCCCAGAGCGTCTCCCAGAACATGAAGAACGCTTCTTCGAGGCTGCCGCCGATGGCGCCAAACACGCTCATGGTCGCCGCGCCCCTCCTTGGTATATACCCGTAGGGGGTATGATACCATGAGTCGTGAGCTGCCTCGTCAGCGTATCGTCGCGCGATTCTTTTCGACATCGACGGGACGCTGATCATCAGCGGCGGGGCCGGTGCAGCCTCATGGCGCATGGCTTTCAACGAGCTCTACGGCATCCCGGCCGACATCGGCCAGTTCACCGACACCGGCATGACCGATCCCACGTGGGGCGCCAGACCTTCGTGGCCGTGCTCCACCGGCAACCGACTCGCGCCGAGTTCGCCTAGCTGCTCGAGCGACGGTTGCACTACCTCCATCAGACGGTAGCCGACTCGAAGGATGACCGGGTCCTCGAGGATGGCTACCTGCTCGGCATCGTGACCGGCAATCTGGAAGCGGCGGCCCACATCAAGTTGCATCGCGCCAAGCTCAACCGGTTCTTCTCCTTTGGGGGTTACGGGTCCGACTCGACCGACCGGGGCGAGCTGACCAGGACCGCGCTTCAACGGGCCGCCCTCGTCTACGGCGCACCGCTGAGCCCCGAACAGTGCATCGTGGTCGGCGACACCCCGCACGATGTCGAGGGCGCGCAAAGCGCCGGCATCGTGTGCGTGGGATGTTTCCCCACCCCGGGCGCGATCGTCCGGAAGATCGGGTCGAGATGCTTCACGACCGCGTTCTCGCCGCCGATCATACGGCAGAATCAGCGTTCCAGCCCGAACACGCCTCCGCTGGTTCCGCAGTCGACATAGTGGATACCGTTCTCAGCGAGCGCCTTGACACGCTGGATGTCATCGCGGTAGTAACTGTTGCCGCCATCGATGATGACGTCGCCGGGCTCAAGATGGGTGGCGAGTTCTTGGACCGTCGTGCCGGTCACGGCGGCCGGCACCATCACCCACACGGCGCGAGGCTTGTCGAGCTTCGCCGCAAACTCGGCGATCGACGTCGTCGCTTGCGCATGTTCGCCTGCAACTCTCGCTACGGCGGCGGCGTTGACGTCAAAGACCACGCACTCGTGGCCGCCCCGTGTCAGACGCTCGACCAGGTTGGCACCCATCCTCCCGAGCCCGATCATGCCAAGTTGCATGTGAGTGTCCCCGTCAGCCCGATATTTCCTACGCGTCGCGCCAGTACGGGTGACGACTGAACCCGCTCACGTCACGTCAGCCGGCAGGTCCCATAGCTTGATCCCACCGAGGATGCCGGCGATGTTGCCGACGATGGCGACCGACTGGTCGAGGTGGCCGTTGAGCTCCGACGCGTTTCCGCCACCAACGTACAACCTGTCGTAATTGATCAGCTCGTGGAAGTTGGCAACCGCCTTGTTGACGCGCTTTCGCCACTTCTTGGCGCCGATCCTCTCCAAGGCCTCGTTGCCGAGCTGCTTGTCATACGTCTCCCCTTTGCGGAAGGGATGTTGCGCCAGCTCGAGGTGCGACGCGAGCTTGCCATCGACGAGCAGTGCCGTCCCGACTCCTGTGCCAAGTGTCACGACGAACTCGACCCCGGTGCCACTCACTACTTCGAGCCCCTGGATGTCGGCATCGTTGGCAACGCGAACAGGCTGTCCGAGACGGGTCTGCATCGCATCCGCAAGGTCGAAGCGCGTCCACGCCACGAGCAACTTCCGGTCCACCGCCGATCCGGGCCCCGAGCGGGTGACGAAATGCGGCGCCGTCAGCACGACCCCTTTTCGCACGACGCCAGGAAACCCAACCGACACTCGGTCGAAGGCCGGCAGCGGTGCCACGAGACCGGCCAGCGTGTCGGCGAGCCGGTGGGGTGGACACGGGTAGGTCGTCTTGATGCGCACCCGTTTCGCTATCAGCTTGCCTGCGCTATCCAGCACCGACGCCTTGAGGCCGGTGCCCCCGATATCGATCGCCAGCGTCGTGGTCGACTTGGTGCGACGCTCGGTTCCGCGCCCGTGGACGCGGTGACTCACGCTCACACGCGCACTCCCCGGTCGTCCTCCTCGTCCATCTCACGGCCATCGCTCATCTGCGCTTCAGCACGTGCAAGCTCGGCAAGTACCTGCCCCTCGACACCCGTCCTTCCGACCAGGGTGCTCTCATCCGGGATGGGATCCGCACCGCTGTCGGCATCCGGCTCTTGCCCGGACGTGTCGTTGCCAACCGACTCAGGCATTCTGCTCTGCCCCATGCACATCGTGGCTGCTCCCCATCCGCGCGGACGGGAGTTGGTGGTCGTCTACCGGAGCCGCACGATGCCACACATCGGAGCCCGCGGCAACAGTGACGAGTCCGGGTTCCGCCGTCTGCCTGCCGCCGTACTCAACCTGGAGCCGATCGTTGCCGCGTGGGTGCAGGCTCCATTGCCGGCGGCCTCGAGCGAGCGCTCGGCTCTGTCTGATCGGCCGCAGCGCAGAAGGCCGCGCGGATCAGGGGCAGTGGCACCTTGGCCGTGATGGCCCAGACCGTACGACTCGTCTCGGGCCAGGCTGCACTCTCGCGTGGAGGCGACCCGGCGTCAGTTCCTGCTGCAGGTCGGAACTGTCGGTGCGCTGGGGCCACGCTGTTGAAGCTCGGCAACGTCGAGCTTCGGCGCTGTCGTCAGCGTGCTGGTGGCCGACTCCGCCGCACCGCCAGTGCCCACGCGAGGATCACGCGCAACAGCAAACACGCGAGTAGAGCAGTCCAGAGGGGAGCGCTCACTTCAGGAATAAGCACACGGACGGTGGTGCCCCCTCTGTTCTCGAGGATAAAGACGACGGCAAGAAGCAGCAGCAGCACGGCAATGGCATCCCTCCCCGTAACCGTTCGGAGGATAGGATGGCGCGATCCGCTCTGCGGGCTCGGTCGTTCTGCGGACTGGTTCATGCTCTCAATCTATTCCGACCCGGCCTGAGCGACAAGGACAACGCTCGCTGACGGGCTTCGCGCGGCCGAGCACGACGCTCGAACTGGTGCTCTCCACCCCTGCGGATCCTGCAGGCGCGGCCTCGCTTTTCCAGCGCCGCCATCGTCACGGTACGCTCGCCGCTGGAGGGCTCCGGGACTCCCGTCATCCCCAACGTCTCCGTTGCCATCGCGGTCGTCCTCGGCATCGTCACCATCCTGGCGACGACTTTGACGCACTCGTGTGTTGTGCTCCGGCAGGCGGGCTCATCGAGTTGGAAGCGTTCCCCGGTCGCTACGCCATCGAAGGCACGCCGCTCTGCCGCGTGTCACCGCCACCAGAAGACCGGGAGGGCTTCGACGCACAGGCCCGCACGACGATCGGGATCGGCCGCACGCGCACGGGACTGGACGCACCCGGTACCGAGCGTCATCATATTCCATACGTACTGGATGGTCTGGATACGGTGGCCCACGAATCGAGATGACGGCCCGGGCACGTTGGAGGCAGGACGATGGCGGAAACGGTCGGCGACGATTTGGCGGCCCGGCTCACGGAGTGGGGCATCACCCGCGTGTACGGATTCCCCGGTGACGGCATCAACGGGATCCTCGGCGCCCTGCGCAAGAGCAAGAACAGGCCGCAGTTCATCCAGACCCGCCACGAAGAGATGGCCGCGTTCATGGCCTGCGCCCACGCCAAGCTGACCGGCGAGGTCGGCGTGTGCATGGCCACCTCCGGCCCCGGCGCCATCCACCTTCTCAACGGTCTTTACGACGCCAAGCTTGATCACCAGCCGGTGGTGGCCATCGTCGGCCAGACCTTCGCGTCGGTGATGGGGGGCGACCAGCAGCAGGAGGTCGACCTGCTCTCGCTCTACAAGGACGTCGCCGCGGCGTACGTGCAGCAGGTCAACGTGCCCTCGGCACTGCACCACTGTCTCGACCGCGCCCTGCGCATCGCCCAGGCCGAGCACACCGTCACGGCGGTGATCATCCCCGCCGATGTGCAGGACATGAAGGCGGCGGCGCAGCCACAGTCGATCAAGTCCGTGCACACCGGGGTGGGCTTCGTACACGACCGTGGCCTGCCGACCAAGAAGGATCTGCAGCGCGCCGCGGACGTGCTCAACGCGGGCACCAAGGTGGCGCTCCTGGTGGGGGCCGGCGCACTCGACGCCATCGACGAGGTCATTGCCGTCGCCGATACGCTCGGCGCCGGCATCGCCAAGGCGCTGCTCGGCAAGGCCGCGGTGCCCGACGACGTGCCCTTCTGCACCAACTCCATCGGCCTGCTCGGGACCAAGCCGAGCTGGGACATGATGCAGGCGGCCGACACGCTCCTAGTGGTCGGCAGCTCGTTCCCGTACGCCAACTTCCTGCCCCCCATCGGTCAGGCGCGGGGTGTGCAGGTCGACCGTTCCGCGCGCATGCTCAGCCTCCGCTACCCGATGGAGGTGAACCTCCTCGGCGACAGCCGCGCCACCCTGCGGGAGCTGCTGCCGATGCTGACTCGCAAACAGGATCGCTCCTTCCAGGACTCGATCGTCAAATCGGTCGCCGACTGGTGGCGTCTGATGGGCGACCGCGGCGAGCCGGAGGACCGCGGTGACGACCGGGTCCGCCCGCAGGGACTCTTCTCGGCGCTGTCCAGGCACCTGCCGGACAACGCCATCGTCACCAGCGACTCGGGGTCGGCGGCCAACTGGTTCGCCCGTCAGGTGCGCATCCGTCGCGGCATGAAGGCGTCGCTGTCCGGCAACCTCGCCACCATGGTGCCCGGCGTCCCCTACTCCATCGCCGCCAAGTTCGCCTTCCCCGACCGGGTCGCGGTCGGCACCATCGGAGACGGCGCCATGCAGATGGGCGGCATGGCCGAGCTGCTCACCGCCGCCAAGTACTACCGCGAGTGGGCGGACCCGCGGCTGGTGATCCTGGTGCTCAACAATGAGGACCTCAACCAGGTGACCTGGGAGCAGCGCGTCATGGAGGGCGAGCCCGAGTTCGAGGCCTCGCAGCGCATCCCCTACATGCCCTTCCATGAATACGCTCGCCTCATCGGCCTAGGCAGCGTCAAGGTCACCCGCGCCGCCCAGATCGACGACGCCGTCCGCCAGGCGTTCGCCGCCGACCGGCCCTTCGTCATCGACGCCATGACCGATCCTGAGGAGCCACCTCTGCCGCCACACATCACCTTCAAGCAGGCGGAGGGCTTCGCCAAGTCGTTCATCGCCAGCCCCTCCGAGGGCCTGCCGGGCATGGTCAACGCCATGCGCGAGAAGGTCGACGAGTTCCTGCCGAGCCGCTGATGCGCCTGCTGCCGTCTGCCCCAGCCACCGAGCCGGAACATCTCATCGACCGCATGGTGCGCAACATCGAGCACGGGCGCTTCGAGCGCTCGCTGTCGGCATTGACAGCGTTCGGTGCCGCGGTCACCACCGCGGAGATCTACTTCGAGCACTACAAGGCGAGCTTCGGTAACAAAATGATGTGGAGCCCGATCATCGTCACCCCGCCGGTCGTCATCGCCGGCATCGGCGGGGTGTTCAGCCGCAAGTGGGCCAAGACGTGGCTGCCCATCACCGCCGGTATCTACACTCTCAACGGCGTGGTCGGCGAGTACTACCATGCCCGCGGCGTTGCCCGCAAGCCAGGCGGCTGGAAGATGGCGTCGTACAACGTGCCGATGGGGCCGCCGATCATGGCCCCGGGGCTGATGACCATCGTCGGCAGCATGGGGCTGCTGGCGGCGCTCCTGCGCCGCGAACGCTGACGGTGCGCGACCTCTCCGCGCCCGACCACCTCCCCAACCGCCGCCCAGGCCGGCAGGCGCCGCACCCCTCCTGGCTGCCCCGGCAGCGGCGTGGCGTCACCCCGCAGATGATCGGCCGCTACCCCGATTACGACGTCTTCGACGCCGTCGACACGTGGGATCACGCCACCCGCAAGGTCGTCGAGGAACGCATGAAGAGCGGCGCGCGACCACTGACATTCTTCACCGCCGAGGAGACGCCGACGCTGCGCGCCCTCTGCGACATCGCCGTGGCCCAGGACGGCGAGCCCCGGGTGCCGGTCGCGGAGATGGTCGACAGGAAGCTTGCGGAAGGCAAGCTCGACGGCTATCAGTACGCCGATATGCCCGACGACCGCGACACCTGGCGCATGGTGCTGCGCGGCCTCGACGAGGTCGCGGGTCGGGACTACGGGCAGGCGTCGTTCGCCGCGTGTCCGGGGGAGACGCAGCGCGGCCTGGTCGACCTGCTGTCGACAGGACAGCTGCACGGCGGAACCTGGGACGAGGTGAACGTCAAGCGGGCCTTCGCGGTGGTGATGCGAGCAATCCTCGCCGAGTTCTACTCACACCCCTGGGCGTGGAACGAGATCGGCTTCGGTGGCCCGGCATACCCGCGTGGCTACATGCGCCTGGGACCGCTGGCGGTGCGCGAGCCGTTCGAGACGCGCGGCGCCACCGCGGAGGACCCGGTGCGCGTCACCGAGACCACGCGCACGTGAGTCTGCGGGCGCTGCTCAAGGGCGCGGTGGGACCGCCCGACAACGACTCGCGCTTCCTCCTCGACGTGCGCCGTCGTGACCTCCCCGGCGAGGACACGATGCGTCGGTACCGCGACGAGGACGAGGTCGACCTCTGCATCGTCGGCGCCGGCGCCGGAGGCTCGGTGCTCGCCCAACGGCTGGGCCGGCTCGGCTGGCGGATCGTCATCCTCGAGGCGGGGCCATTCTGGCATCCCGACGAGGACTGGGTCAGCGACGAGGCCGGCTCCCATGAGCTCTACTGGACGCAGAAGCGGATCATCGGCGGCAGCGATCCTGTCGAGCTTGGCAAGAACAACAGCGGCCGCGGCGTGGGCGGCTCGATGGTCCACTACGCCGGCTACACGCCGCGGTTCCACCCCTCTGACTTCGAGACCCGTTCGCGCGACAGCGTCGGCGCGGACTGGCCGATCTCCTACTGGGACCTGAAGAAACACTACGAGCTCGTCGAGCGCGAACTCCCCGTAGCAGGCCAGGACTGGCCGTGGGGCGATCCGCACAGCTACCTGTTCTCGCCGCACCCCATCGGCGGAGCTGCCGCGAAGCTGTGGCAGGGCGCCGAACAGTTGGGCATCGAGATGCGTGTCGGCCCGGTGGGCATCGTCAACGGCACCTTCGGCAACCGCCCGCACTGCATCTACCGCGGCTACTGCCTGCAGGGCTGCAAGGTCAACGCCAAGGCCAGCCCCTACGTCACCCATCTGCCCGATGCGCTCGCCCACGGCGTCGAGGTTAGGGCGCAGAGCATGGCCACGCGCGTCGAGCTGGATCAGTCGGGTCGGGCCACCGGCGTCGCCTACCTCACCGAGCCAAACGGCCCGGAGCGCCGCCAGCGGGCCTGCATGGTCGCGGTCGCCGGCTACTCGATCGAGACGCCGCGCCTGCTGCTCAACTCCACGTCGAAGCAGTTTCCGCACGGCCTCTGCAACAACGAGGACCAGGTGGGCCGCTACGTGATGGTGCAGGGGGCGACCCAGACCGCCGGGCGTTTCCCCGAGGAGGTGCGCATGTACAAAGCACCGCCTCCCGAGGTGTCGTCGGAGCAGTTCTACGAGACCGATGAAGCGCGCGGGTTCGCCCGCGGTTTCAGCATCCAGACGGTGAGCCCGCTGCCGATCGGTTGGGCCGAGCACGTGCTCGCCGACGGCCACTGGGGCGGCGCGCTGCGCGAGTACATGCGCGACTACAACCACTGGGCCACCGTCGGCGTGCTCAATGAGCTGCTGCCCCAGCCCGAGAACCGCATCACCATCGCCGGTGAGAAGGACGAGTACGGCATCCCGATCGCGCGGATGGATTACTCGCAGTGCCAGAACGACCGCGACAACATCGCCTGGTCGGCGACGAGGATTACCGAGATCCTCAGGGTAGCAGGCGCCCAGGACGTCCTCACCGTCAACCGCTACGCGCACCTCATCGGCGGCTGCCGGATGGGCACGGCGCCGGACAACAGCGTCGTCAACGCCGACCACCAGACATGGGCCGTGCCCAACCTGCTCATCGCCGACGGAAGCGTCTGTCCCACCGAGGGAAGTGCCAACCCGGCGCTGACGATCATGTCGCTCGCGTCGCGCTTGGCCGAACGACTGGGCCGGCACGAGCTTGCCGGCGACAGGGCAGCGGGTGGTGCGCGCCGTCAACCAGCGCAGTCGAGGAGAACCGCATGACCAACAACGCAAGCAACGAGGTCGTCGTTGTCACGGGTGCGTCGGCGGGGGTCGGCCGCGCCGTGGCCCACGCGTTCGCCCGCCGAGGCGGGCGCATCGGCCTGGTGGCGCGCGGAAAAGAGGGGCTCGAGGCGTGCCGGGCCGAGGTCGAAGCCCTCGGTGGGGAGGCGCTGGTCCTGCCGACCGACGTCGCCGACGCCGAACAGGTCGAGGCCGCGGCCGAGGCCGTGGAACGGCAGTTCGGGGCCATCGACGTCTGGGTCAACGACGCCATGGCGACGATCTTCGCCCGCTTCACGGAGGTCAGCGCCGACGAGTTCAAGAGGGCGACGGAGGTCACCTACCTCGGTGCCGTGTACGGAACCATGGCAGCTCTGAAGCGGATGGTGCCGCGCGACCACGGCACCGTCGTCCAAGTCGGCTCGGCGCTGGCGTACCGGGCGATCCCCCTGCAGTCCGCGTATTGTGGGGCCAAGTTCGGCATCCGCGGCTTCACCGACTCCGTGCGCACCGAACTGCTCCACGACAAGAGCCGCGTCTGGATCACCATGGTGCAGCTGCCGGCGGTGAACACCCCGCAGTTCAACTGGTGTCGCAGCAAGCTCCCCGACCACCCCCAGCCGGTGCCGCCGATCTACCAGCCCGAGGTGCCCGCCGAGACCATCTACTACGCCGCGCACCATCGCCGGCGCGAGATCTACTGCGGCGGACCCGCGGTCATGGCCATCCTTGGCAACAAGGTCCTCCCTGGGCTCGCCGATCGCTACCTCGCGCGCACCGGTTTCACGTCGCAGCAGATGGCGGATAGACCGGTGTCGCCCGACCGTCAGAACAACCTCTTCGAGCCGGTCCCCTCGGAGGCGGCTCCGCACGGAATCTTCGACGACAAGGCGAAGACGCGGAGCTACCAGGCGTGGGCGACGACCCACCGCTCAATGCTCGCCGGCGCCGCGGTCGGGACGCTGGCCGTCGGGGCCGGGTTGGGCAGGCTGGCGCGTCGATGACCCTCGCTCCCGATGAAGCCGTTGTGAGCGGGTGGGGCATCGCACCACTGCTGATGGCACCGTGAGCGAGGATCTGCGCGTTCAAGCAGTCGACGTTCGCGTGTACACCATCCCGACCGAGGCACCTGAGGCCGACGGCACACTGGAGTGGGACAAGACCTCCTACGTGGTGGTGCAACCCACACTGCACAACGGCGTGGTCGGGCTCGGCTACGCGGTCGCCGACATGTCGACGGGCGTCCTGGCCCGCGATACGCTCGCCGATCTCCTCGTCGGCAAGGACGTTCGCGACACCACGGCCTGCTGGGAGACGATGGTGCAACGAATCCGCAACCTCGGCCGCCCCGGCATCGCCTCCATGGCCATCGCCGCGCTGGACATCGCCCTTTGGGACACGAAGGCGCGCGCCCTCGATCTGCCACTCCATCGCCTCCTGGGGCCGGTGCGGGACGCCGTCCCCGTCTACGGCAGCGGCGGCTTCACCAGCTACACGGAGGCACGGCTGTGCGCCCAGCTCGCCGGCTGGGCGGAGCAGGGCATCCCGCGCGTCACGATGAAGGTGGGCAAGGACCGCGGCCGCTCATGGAAAGCGGACATCGAGCGGGTTCGCGCGGTGAGGTCGGCCATAGGCGACAACGTCGAGCTCTTCGTCGACGCCAACGGCGCCTACGACCGCAAGCAGGCGCTGCGACTCGGCCGCGTCTACAGCGAGGAGCTCGGCGTCACCTGGTTCGAGGAGCCGGTGACCTCCGACGACGTCGAGGGGCTTCGCGCCCTGCGCGACGCGCTCCCAATCGACGTCACCGCCGGGGAGTACGGCTATCGCCTCGAGTACTTCCACTCCATGCTCGGCGCCGCAGCGGTCGACGTGCTCCAGGCCGACGTCGGACGCTGCGCCGGTATCACCGAATGGCTGCGCGTCGCCGCCACGGCCGCGGCCTTCAAGACGCCGTTCTCCGCGCATTGCGGACCGTCGCTGCACGCGCACGTGGCCACCGTGCCGCCCAACCTGCGCCACATCGAGTACTTCCACGACCACGTGCGCGTCGACCACCTTCTCTTCGACGGCGTGCTCGAGCCGGAAGATGGCGCGCTGCGACCGGCAGACGACCGTCCCGGTCTCGGGTTGACGCTCAAGGAATCGGATGCACAACGGTTCCGGGTGCTGTGAGGGCGAACGCCACAAAAGGAAGCTGCCGGACAAGCCGGCGCCGCGCCCAATCGCTTCCGTCATAGCGCCAACCAACCAACCGTGAGAGCACCACACGGATCACGGGACGGATCCACCGGTTGCGCTGCTCGTACTCGGCTAGAACCGTGGAGGCCTCCTCATCATCGAGATCGCGAACGATCGGACAAAACCGTTCCCGTCCAATCATTACAGCGCGCGGCGGCTGGGCATGAATGTTGCGGTACCAGTTGGCTGACCTTCCCAGCCCGGCAACCACCACCACCTCGTGAGTCCGGTCATTGAGCGCGACCACTTCCAACACTGTGTCGAACACCCGCCCGGTGCGGCGGCCTACGTGGGTCAGCATGATGAACCGATGACCGAGCAGCCAACCGTAGCCATGGTGGTAGAGACAGGTCGGCAGGATGAGCAGCCGACGCGTCACCCATCCGAACCGTGGCGCAGTTCGTCTGCCGTGCCCTTCGCCCGTCATGCGTCCTGCTGACCTGCGCCGTCCGCGATGAGATCGGCGGCGTCGAGCGCCGCGGCCGCCGGCATCAGCACCGTGAGCCGATCAGCGGCGCGCAGTTCGGTGTCGCCCCTGGGCACGATGACCTCGCCAGCGCGCTCGATCGCCAGGAGCAGCGACGACTCCGGCCAGCGCACCTCGCGCACACGGCGCCCCGACGGTTCGCCGTCGCCGAGGGTCAGGTCGATGATGCGGAAGTCGCCGAGCCGGGGAATGGGTGGCAGGCCACCCCCCGCGCCGACAGTGGGGGCGTGTCCCGCCGCCTGACCCATGCTCGTCTGCAGGCGTCGGTGGTAGGCATTGAGGGCGTCGCGGTGGCTCAGCCACCCCACGAGGCGTTCGCCCTGGACCACTGGAACGCCGCCACGCGACAGCTCGACGAGCTCGGCAAGCGCGTCGTGCAGCGAGGCAGCGGCCTGCACCGGGCGCACGGCGACCATGAGAGATTCGGCCGTGACGTCGAGCGCGTTGCTGCCCATCGCCTCCTCGACGAGGCGCGATGTGACCACCCCGTGGTACTCGCCGGACTCGTCGACAACGGGCAGGGCGTCGCGGCGCTCGTCGAGGAGGCGGGCGGTGAGCTCGGCGAGGTCGGCGTGCGGGGAGACGGGCTCGGGAAACGGCTCCATCGCTTCGGCGACGGTGATCAGCTGCATCAGGTTGGCGCCGCGGCCACGCTCGATGTCGATGCCGCGCCGGCGCAGCTTCAGGGTGTAGATGGTGTCCCGAGAGAGCAGATTGCTGATCCCGGCCGCGACCACCACGGCGACCATGAGCGGCAGGATGACGGTGTAGTCGCCGGTGAGCTCGAAGATGATGATCACAGCCGTGATCGGCGCGCGCGAGGCGGCAGCGAACAGCGCACCCATGCCGACGAGCGCGTACGCGCCCTCGGGCGCCACCGATGCACCGAAGGTGCCGTGGGCCACGCCACCGACAAGGGCGCCGAGCATCGCCCCCATGAAGAGCGACGGCGCGAACACCCCGCCCGAGCCCCCGATGGCGATGGTCAGGCTCGTGGCCACCACCTTGCCCACCAGGAGGGCCACGAGCAGGCCGAGCACGATGTTGCCCCGCACCGCCGATTCGAGCACGGGGTAGCCGACCCCATACAGCTGGGGAAGGCCCAGGAGCAGCAGGCCGAGGAGCACGCCTCCGACCGCCGGACGCAGCCACTCCGGGCCGCGCCAGAGCCTGTCCGCGACGTCCTCGAGACCGTACAGCACTCGGATGAAGCCCACCCCGGCGACGCCGGCGAGAGCGCCGAGCAGCGCATACAGTCCGTACTCCCACCCCGAGACGAGATGGAAAGCGGGGAGCGTGAGAAAGGGTTGGGCACCGAACGCGGCTCGACCGACGACACCCGCCGCCACTGAGGCGAGCACCACCACCCCGAAGGATTCCGCGGCGAAGTCCTGGAGGATCAATTCGAGGGCGAAGAAGACGCCGGCGATGGGCGCGTTGAAGGTGGCCGAGATCCCGCCCGCGGCGCCGCAGGCGACGAGGATGCGCAGGCGCGTCTCGGGGACGCGCGCGAGCTGACCGAGGCTCGAGCCGAGCGCCGAGCCGATCTGCACGATCGGCCCCTCGCGCCCCACCGAGCCGCCGCTGCCGATGCAGAGCGCTGACGCCAGTGCCTTGACGACGCTCACCTGAGGGCGGATGCGACCGCCGCGCTCTGCCACGGCGAGCATCACCTCCGGCACGCCGTGGCCGCGGGCCTCGGGCGCGAACCGAGTGACCAGGGGACCGTAGACGAGGCCGCCGATCACCGGGGCCAGCACCACGAAGCCGATGCCCAGCCAGGGGACGTTGGGATTGGGCGCCCGGCCGGCACCGCTGTAGTCGTCACTACCGGTGAAGACACGCGTGAAGGCAAGGATGAGGTAGCGGAACAGGACGGCGCCGGCACCCGCGCCGGCACCCACGGCGAGGGCCAGGCAGACGAGCCCACCGGAGCTGCCGCGGACCCAGTCGCGAGCGCGCGCCAGCGCCGACGCCGGGAGGTGCACCGCCGGTCGGATCACTCGCTGATCCCGTCGAGAATGGCATCCAAGGCAATGCGCACATTGGCCCACCGGAATCCGCTGGCATCGAGCGCGTGGTGGAGCATCAAGCCGTCGTTGAGGGCGAGCAGCACCGAGGCCAGTGCGTTGGCAGGCACCGTCGACAACTCCCCGCTGGCGACGCCCTCCTCGATCCAGCCACGCAACAGCCGACGCCTCTCGCCCACCGCCGCCGCGACCTGCTCGCGAATCGCCGGCTCTGCCAGGGCCGCGGTCCAGATGTCGATTCGAACCTGGACCCGGCCCGGATCCGCGCCGTCGCGGAGCATGACGTGCGCCAAGCGGCGCAGGCATTCGGTGGGACCGAGGCGACCGCGATCCAGCGTATCGATCACCTCGCGCAACTCGGCCGTGTCGTCGTCGATGAGCGCTGAGAGCAACTCCTGCTTGGAGCCGAAGTGCGCATAGAACGCGCCCTTGCTCAGGCCCGCCTCGGCGCAGACGTCATCCACCGTCGTGACCTGGAATCCCCGTCTGGCGGCGCAACGCCGGGCCGCGTCCACGAAGAGTTGCCGCCGAGCAAGCTTGGTCTCGTCGCGCAGTCGAGGCATTGGCGCGATCATAATGCAAAGAGACTGTGTGGTATTCTTGTAGTGTGGATCCGGGCCGATCGCCGCTGCCGCCGGCCCACCAGCCCGCGGATCCCACGCATGTGCTGCGCGAGTACGCAGTCCTGGCCGACGGAGAACGGGGCATCCTGGTGGGGCCGCGGGGCGATTTCGCCTGGATGTGCTTCCCGCGATGGGACAGCCCGGCCATCTTCGCCGACCTGCTCGGCGGCGGCGGCAGCTACGTAGTGACGCCGGAAGGACGGTACGTCTGGGGCGGCTACTACGAGGAGCGCTCGCTGATCTGGAACAGCCGCTGGGTGACCGAGACCGGCGTGATCGAGTGCCGCGAGGCCCTCGCACTGCCCAGCCAGCGCGACCGCGCCGTCGTGTTGCGTCGCCTCAGCGCAGTGGCCGGCCCCGCGTCACTGCGCATCTTCCTCGACGTGTGCGGTGATTACGGACGCGCCGGCGCCGCCGACGTTCATCGCGGCGATGACGGGACCTGGCACATCGGCACCGCGGGGGCGTATCTCCGCTGGAGCGGCGCCGCCGACGCACGAGTTGAGACGGACGGCGCCAGGCGGCCTGTCGTCGCACTTGCCTTGCGCCTGGCCGAGGGCGAGCAGCACGACCTGGTCCTCGACATCGCAACCGGCACAGATGAAGACGCGACGCCGTCTGCCGAGGGCGCATGGGCAAGCACAGAGGCCGAGTGGCGCCGGCGCGTGCCGGAGCTCGGTCACACCGTCGCGCCACGAGACGCGCAGCACTCCTATGCCGTGCTCAGCGGACTGACCAGTGCGGGCGGCGGGATGGTGGCCGCCGCCACGACGTCCCTGCCCGAGCGCGCCAACGCCGGACGCAGCTACGACTACCGGTACGTGTGGATCCGCGACCAGTGCTATGCCGGTCAGGCCGCCGCCCGGGCTGGGCATCCCGCCTTGCTCGACAGCGCGACGCGCTTCGTGCAGGAGCGCCTGCTCGCCGATGGCCCTCAGCTCATGCCTGCGTACACGACAGCAGGTGGGGCGGTCCCGAGCCAGACCCACCTCGGGCTGCCCGGTTACCCCGGTGGCAGCGATGTCGTCGGCAACCACGTGAATGAGCAGTTCCAGCTCGATGCCCTCGGCGAGGCGCTGCTGCTCTTCGCCGCCGCAACGCGAGCCGACCGCCTCGACACCGACGGCTGGCACGCGGTGCAGGTGGCGATCGACGCCATCGAGCAGCGCTGGTCGGAGCCCGAGGCGGGCATCTGGGAGCTCGATCCGCGGCGATGGACTCACAGCCGTCTGATCTGCGCGGCTGGGCTGCAGGCCATCGGGCAGTTCCTCGACGCCGGGAACATCACCCGACCGCGGTGGCAGGAGCTCGCCGACGGTCTCGTCGAGGACGCGACCCGGCACGGCCTGCACCCGTCAGGTCGCTGGCAACGCGCCTACGATGATGTGCGCGTCGACGCGGCGCTGCTCCTGGCGGGGATCCGCGGCGCTGTGGCCGCGGACGATCCGCGCACCCTCGCAACCCTGCGCGCGGTGGAGGCTGACCTCACCGAGGACGGCTACTGCTACCGGTATCGACCCGACGAGCGTCACCTCGGTGAGGCCGAGGGCGCGTTCCTGCTCTGCGGCTTCATCATGTCGCTGGCGTACGAGCAGCAGGGCGACACGGTGCGCGCGGCGCGCTGGTTCGAGCGCAACCGCGCCGCCTGCGGACCACCCGGTCTCTGCTCGGAGGAGTTCGACGTCCGGCAGCGCCAACTACGCGGCAACCTGCCGCAGGCTTTCGTCCACGCCCTCCTGCTGGAGTGCGCCGCCCGTCAGGGTGAGACCGTCGACGGTGCAGGACAGTCGTGAGCGCCGCTCGGGACAACCCGTGACGTCGGGCCGCCCCGGCACGTCGCGCATGCCGGACGTGCTCCGCGTCGGGCTGATCGCCGGCCTCGCCGGGACCGCGGCGGAAGCGGGCACCGCGCGACTCGGGCGTCGGCTGATCGGCACTGATGCGCTGGTGTATGACCCCGCCCGCCTGGCGGCGCGGCTGACCCGCCACCTGGTTGGGCACACGCTGACGGACCGTCAGGCCGCCGTCATGGGAATCGCCATGCGCTGGAGCTACGGGCCCAGCTGGGGGATCGTAGCGGCCGCTGTCTCGCGTTCACCGAGACGAGGGCACGTTATTCGACGTGGCCTCGCGCTCGGGGGAGTGATCACCGCCTTCGAGCTCGTCATGCTTCCCGCGGTGCGAGCCACCCCACCACTGGCGGAGTGGGGTCGTGGTGAGATCGTCTGGGATGCCGTCGACGCCAGCGCGTACGGCGTCACCGTCGCCATCGGACTGGCCCTGAGAAGAGGTTGCCGACCGGGTTGGCGCTGGCGTTCGCCATCACTTAGTCGAGAGGGAGTTTAGCGACTGAGACGCGAGATAGTGCCGAAGTCACGACGCCCTCAGAGTGATCGCGGGTGCCGGAACCGCCACCGGTGTGAGCAGCGCAAGCAAGCCAAGGTTGAACAGCAGAAAGTCGACGTAAGGCTAGGGTCGATCCCATGGAAATTGGTGCACTCACAGGATGGTCGGCGACGTGCCAACGCTAACGACGCTTACGCGTTGAGGCGTCGCATCATGAAGAAGGCAGGTATGTCGCCAAAATCACGCCCTTCCACGTCGACTTGCAGTCGACCAGTTGCAGACGGTGCAGATCGCCGTCGTCAGGGAACAACCCCACTCCACCGCCAAGCAGTATCGGCGCGATCGGCAGCCGGTACTCGTCGATCAGGTTGTGCGACACCAACAAACGGATCAGCACACTGCTACCCATAATCAGAAGGTCGCCGTCCTCGTGACGCTTTAACTCGGCCACCGCCGCGGGGACATCGCCGTGCAGCAGCGTCGAGTTCGGCCAACGCAGGCTGGTCGAGGCGTCGGTTGACGCTACGAACTTCTGGGCGGCGTTCAGCGCGTCTTTGAACGGACCGCCCATCCGACCGCGAGGCGGCGATGGGAGGGTGGACGGCCGACGGCTCCTCAGCGGAGGCTCGGTCTGCCGCGCTCCTGGATCAGTTACCGCCAACCATGGCTGATACGGTGGCCATTTGGCCCACCGTGTCTTTGTCCGACACTGGGCATCCCGGGACGTCACAACTTCTTCCCGATCCGTATTCAGAACGGACCTTAACAACCCCAGGCGGCCGAGATGACTTGAGCCCGCACGGGGATCAGGCAACTGCCGCCATGAGGACTCGTCGCAAGGGAATCCCGATCTCGCGCCCCACCCAAAGGTCGGCGACGCGTCGGGCGGCACGTGCCCTCGCCGGCGGGACACCGGGGAGATAGAGCGACTCGACGAATCGGTCGGCTGCGCCGCGGCTACCAACAGGGTATGCGAATCGTCGGTGGTCCTCCGTCAGCACCGCCAGTCCGTGTCTTCGGACGGTCTCGTCCAGGTGGTGCACGATCCGATGGTTGGGATACTCGAAGCGCGTCCGACGGAGTGCGACGAGCAGGCGGCCCCATCGCCAGATGTCGTTCCCGGTGAGCGGACCGGGCCCACCGGGGAGGAGAACGGCGACGATCCCGCCGGGACCAAGCACGCGGGCCAGCTCGGCGAGACAGTCATCGAGAGGGTCGAGCAACATGAGGGCCATGGAGCAGGCGACGGCCGCGAACGAACCATCGTCGAACGGCAGGTCATCTGCCTCGGCGGCGACGACGGAGTCACCACCGTTGGCACGGGCGCCATCGAGTTCGGCTGGAGACCGGTCGACGCCGACCCAGGGGCCTGTCCATCCTGCCCTCAGCAGCGGTGCGCTGCCGCAGGCAAGGTCGAGAAGGTTGGCGCCCTGGGGAATCAACTCCAGGAGCCACTCGTACGGGTTCTGTCCCGCCGACTTCGACGCGGCAAGGATCTCCTCGGTGATTCCCGGGCGCTCCTCGTGGAATGCCGACAGGTACGTCCGCCAGGGGGTGGGGTCGTGTCTCGATCTCGTCATCGCCTGCCCTCGGGCCACTGTAGGGAACCGGCCTTTCGACATGGCGTCGTCCATGACCGAGGCTGGAAAGGATCGGCGACGAGCGGGTTCCGGGGAGCACGAGCACGGCACCGAGTGTTGTCACGGTGTTCTGGCGGCCCGGATGTCGGTATTGCTGTGCCTGCGCTCGCGGCGCCACCGTTCGAGGGTGCACGTTGCCGGTTTCGGCTTGCGGTGGTCTCCTCAGACAGCTTGGGTTGACGTTCGAGACGCCGCCTCGACAACCGGTTGAGCAATCGGTGTCGCCGCTTCTGCGGAGCGGGAGACGAGATCGGACCAGCGACATCCAGCTTCGAAGGCTTGTTGTGGTCCCGGATAGGATCCCACCCTCTCCGTCAGTTACTCGTCATTGTTCCAATCGAAGTCGTAGAGGATCCAGTTGGTGTCCTTGTACTCGAGGTTGATGCCCTCAGCCGACACCTTGAACGACCCGACTCCGCACTCGCCCTTCTTCCAGATGAAGCCGTCCGGCAGATTGATGTCCGCCTCGTGCCGTTCACCGGTCACGGGGTTCTTGAAGTAGTCGCCCTTGGCCTCACCAACACCAGGCACGCTGAGGGAGCTTTCGCGCCCGGCGGCATTGATGTTCACATCGGCGCGCATCAGGCCGGCGACTTCATACGTGGTTCCGAGAATGGACCAGGGCAGGCCACCCAGCTGCCCGGTGTAGATCTGTGCCAAGCAATTGACCTGTTTTCGCTGACAGACGGGGTACGACGAACACCACCTTGCCGCCACCGTCGTGGATTGCCTTGGGCCAGTCCAGGATGGCCAAGGCCGTCACCCCTCCCAGGTCAACGTCTCCGCACCTGCCGTCACTGATCACGTTAGCGACAGCCGCCTTGCAACTGCCGTCCTTCGAACTCGGAAATCCTGAGAAGTTGCACGTGCACCCAGGGGCGCAGTTGCAGAACTCGTATCCCACGCCCTTGAGGTGCCACTTGGTCGCGACCGCCGCGCCACCGCTTACGTCTGTAGCCATCCCTGAGTCCTCCTCTACATGTGACCGCCCATCGAAGGATGGGCCACAGGCACGCCGGAAATGACATGGAGAAGCGTGGGATCGAAGGCAATCGTCGCTCCCAGTGCCAACAGAGTCACGCCCACCACTCGGGTCCTGTTCATCAAGGACGCCTACATTCCGGGCGTCATCGGGACGCAGAGCATCAACGGGGCGGGTGCAGTCACCCCGTGGGGTGTGTTCAACACGATCCCGTTGCCATAGGACAGACGGACCCGGTCGTCGGTGCTGCTGGGGTCCAGCGCCGCCGGACGATTGTGAAGGACTCCCTCCTTCCCCGAGCAACACCCGGAAGCCCCGGCCGATCAGTCGGCCGGGGCTTGCTCGTGTCCAGCTGTTACCGGGGTCACGGCCACCCAACGCGCTTGTCGTGCTGCATGAGCCCCGTGGCAATGCGGGAACGCGTGAGATCAGCAGGCGCCATGTGACACCGAACAGACGCTCTCGCCCGTGCGGCGCAGTGCATTGAACGCTGGGAATGCCGGGATTTGGCTGGGCAGCGGATCAGCTTAGACGCCGGCTCCTGAAGTAGCGGCAGCGAGTGGCCGGTGGCCCGTTTGACCTTGCCAGACGTCAACCGCCGACAGCGGTGTGCGAGGAGGCTCGGGGGGCTGGGCTCCGATCAGTTCCATGAGCACAGGATGAACCACCGGGTGAAGACGCTCCGCGGCGAACCGTTCCCAATGCTCCTCTGACTCCCACACGTCGAGATAGCGGAGACCACCCTCCTGACGCTCGATCGCCAGATGAACGATGAGGCCCTCGGGAGGAGTTGGCCCCAACCCGTCGATGATCCGCCGGTAGGTCGACACGTCGATCGGCACGTCCTGGGTGAACGCATACGTCATGGTCTGCCTCCAGCTATTGCTCCGATGCTGCTTCGGATGGATAATGGCAGAAGATGACAACCACCGTCAAGCGCCGGCGCTACGACTCGCAAGGCCGACGAGAGGGCTCTGCGCAGACCCGGCGGCGAGTCCTGAATGCCGCCCGCGACCTGTTCCTTGCGCATGGCTATCGCTCGACGACGATCGCGGGAATCGCGGCGCGTGCCAGCGTCAACGCAGACACCGTATATGAGCTCGTTGGGCGGAAGCCCATGCTCCTGCGGGAGCTGATAGAGGAGGCGATCTCCGGGACCGACCAGGCTGTGGCCGCCGAGCAGCGCCAGTATGTTCAGGAGATTCGAGCAGAGACGGATCCGGCCCTGAAGCTCACAATCTACGCTCGCGCTGTGCGCCGTATCCAGGAGCGCATGGCTCCGCTCTTCATGGCATTGCGCGACGCCGCGTCCACTGAGCCAGAGGCGCATCAGGTGTGGCGCGAGATCAGCGAGCGGCGCGCCGCCAACATGAGGCTACTGATCAAAGACATCCGCGAGGCCGGTGGTCTTCGCCCTGACCTCTCCGTCGAGGCCGCTGCCGACACCATCTGGGTGATGAACAGTTCCGATGTCTACGTGCTTCTCACCGTGGAGCGGGGATGGTCGCCGCGGCGTTTCGAACGTTGGCTGGCAGCATCGTTGCGTCGGCTTATCTTGCCCTGACCGACGGGCAAGGTCGCTGTGCACTGGAACCAGTGACTGCGAGGGACGAGTCAGTCTTCCGGCAGAGCAACAGCGCCGTAGCCATCAGGCACGTGCTGCGGCGGCTGAGGACCAACATACAGCGCAGAGGGACGGATCAGCCTGTTGTTGGCGGCCTGCTCGGCGATCGCCGCCGTCCACCCCACCGTACGGCTGCAGGCGAAGGTGGGCGTGAACATGTCGCGGGGGATCTCGACACTATTCATGACGACACCCGCATAGAACTCGACATTCGTATACAACCGCCGCCCCGGCTTGAGCTCGGCGAGGACATGCAACGCGGTCTTCTCCACGTGGCGAGCGAACTCGACCTGCGCTCCACCCAGTTCGGTCGCCACGTCACGGAGCAACGTCGAGCGCGGATCGTCGGTCTTGTAGACGCGATGACCGAATCCCATCAACCGATTGCCCGCGCCGATCTCGGCGCTCAGGTACTCCACCGCACGGTCGGGGGTGCCGATGGCGTCCAACATCGCCAGTGCCCGCGAAGGTGCCCCGCCGTGGAGCGGCCCGGCCAGCGCGCCGATGGCGCCTGTCACCGCTGAACCGACATCGGAGCCGGTCGATGTGATCACGCGCGATGTGAAGGTCGAGGAGTTGAAGCCATGGTCCATGGTGAGGATGAGGTATTGCTCCAACGCCCGCGCCGCTCGAGCTGTTGGCGGCTCGCCGGTCAGCATCTGGAGGAACGACGCGGCGTAGCCGAGACCCGGTTCTGGGTCGACTGTCGGGAGTCCCAGGTGGTGGCGATGAAGGTGCATCAGCAGAATCGGCGTCACAGCGGCAAGCCGCAGGCAATCCATGCGCACCTGCTCGGCGGCGAGGTCAAGGGTCGCTTGAAAGCCCAGCGCCGACGATGTAAAGGACACTGCTGATCGGAGCGCGGCAAGTGGAGTGTAGTTAGGCAGCGCAGCCACGTTGACCAGGAGGTCGGCGATGCCCGAGGGGAGGCGGCGCGCTGCCACGGTACGCTCGGTGAAAGCTGCCAGCTCATGATCGTCGGGGAGTGTCCCCTCCACCAGCAGGTGCCACACCTGCTCGAACGAGCAGCGTTTCGCCAGCTCGACAGCATTGTATCCGCGGTAATGGAAGAAGCCCTCCTCGCCGCGCACGTCACCGACTGCTGTCTCAGCGACGGCCACACCTTCGAGGCCGCGCGGCGCCAACCCCAGCGGTGCGGATCCTGCGGGCTGGACGTCCTCGATGTGCGCGACCCGTACAACGTGGCGAACCGAAAGGATGCCGGCGACGCGTTCGCCGTCGAGCACGGGCAGGTGACGGAATCTGTGGTCTCGGAAGATCTCCAGCGCAGTGGCGACCTGGTCGGTGGTACGGAGTGCGGTGGGGTCGCGGGTCATCACCTCGCCGACGCGGGTGGTGCCAGGATCGATGCCGTTGCCCACCGAGTGAAGGAGATCGCGCTCGCTGACCATCCCTATCAGACGGAGCTCAGCGTCGAGCACGGCGGCGGCACCGACCTTGTTGAGGTCGAGCACGCGCGAGGCGTCTGCGAGCGTAATGTCCTCGCGCACCACCACCGCGGGTTTGTGCATCAGATCCGCGACCGACAGCACTGAACTCACTGCGCGAGTCTACGTTGTCGACGGTGGCGCCAGCGGCCCACCGCCCATTCACGCCCAGCGCCAGCATCGGGTCCCCGTCGCCAAGGCCGGTCGTCACATCCTCTGAATCGCTCGATCTCGATGACCTGTGTCCGCTCGATCGCCCTGTCTTCGTACGCGACGAGCGCGTCCTCAGCGCCTGGTCGGGGCCAGAGCAGGACACTGAGCGTCGGGCTCATGGCTGCTCCAACCTGGTGGGCTGACTGACCGACACCTGACGGTTCGGCCACTGGGGCGGCGGCAGCGCCGCCTCAGTTGGCCACCGCGGCCGGCAGGGATGCTCCCACCTCAGCGCGCCGGGTAGTGGTTGTACCGTGCCCGGGCCCATAGGTACCCGACCACGGTCAACCCGACACACCACGACACCGAGATCACGGCGCTGTTGCCGATCTGGCCATTGGTGAGCAGACCGCGCAGCGTGTTGATGATCGGGGTGAAGGGCTGGTTCTCCGCAAACCACCGCACGCCCGCGGGCATCGACGCCGTCGGCACGAACGCACTGCTGATGAAAGGGAGAAATTGTGGGATCAGGGAGAGGCTGTTCGCCCCGGCCGGAGTCTTTGCCTGCAGGCCGAAGGCGATCGTCAGCCAGGTGAGCGACAGCGTCAGCAGCGCGAAGACCCCGGCGGCGGCAGCCCATTCCACCGGCGTCGCCGTGGGCCGGAACCCCAGCCCGATCGCCACCACGACGACAAGCACACCGCTGACCACGGTGCGCGTCAGGCTGCCGAGTACCTGGCCGGTCAACACCGATGTGCGCGTGATGGCCATGGTGCGGAAGCGGGCGATGATGCCCTCGTTCATGTCGGTGCAAACGTTGATGGCCGTCGCGGCGGCGCTGGCGCCCGCGGTCATCACGAGGATCCCGGGGGCGAGGTAGTCGATGTAGTGGCCGCCCGCCGGGGGGGCGCCCCCGAGGCCCGCGCGGAGCGTGTTGCCGAACACCCCGACAAACAGCAGGAGCAGGAACACCGGCACCATCAGCCCGCCGACGGTCATCATCGGATAGCGAACTGAATGTCGTAGGTCCCGGCGAAGCATGGTCGCCGCGTCCCGAAGCGCCATCGCGGACAAGCTCATGCGGGAACCTCCTTTGTGTGGGGGGACGTGCCGGTCAGGGCGAAGAACACGTCGTCGAGGTCGGCGGTGTGCACGGTGACGCTGTCGACGGGCACCGCGTGGGCATCGAGCGCGTCGAGGATGGCCCGCAACGACTGTGGAGTGGCGTCGGTCGGGACGTCGAGGACAAGCGCACGGACGTCGCTTGCGCCCTTCGCGAGGACTCGCTCGGCATCCGTCAGAGCGCCGAGGTCGCCGAAGTGCAGCCGAGCGCGGCCACCCGCGATGCCACGCTTGAGATCGTCCGGAGTGCCCTCGGCCACGATGTGACCGCGATCGAGGACGGCGATGCGGGCGGCGAGTTGGTCGGCCTCGTCGAGGTTCTGGGTGGTGAGCAGGACGGTGACACCACCGGCGACCAGGTCGCGTGTGATCTGCCACATGGTGTGGCGGCTGCGCGGATCGAGGCCGGTGGTGGGCTCGTCGAGAAAGATGATGCGCGGATCACCGATGAGCGTCATGGCAAGGTCGAGGCGGCGGCGCATGCCCCCCGAGTACTTCATGACCATCTGTCCCGCGGCGTCGACGAGGTCGAACCGTTCGAGGAGCTCGGTGACGCGGGGGCGCCCCGAGGACCGGTCGAGATGATGCAGGTCCGCCATCAGCAGCAGGTTCTCCCTGCCCGTGAGCAGGTAGTCGACCGCGGAGAACTGCCCGGTGACGCCGATCGCCCTGCGCACGGCTCGCGGTTCACTGCCGAGGTCGAAGCCGCCGATGTGCACCTCGCCGGCGTCGGCGTCGATGAGCGTCGAGAGGATCTGCACGGTGGTCGTCTTGCCGGCACCGTTGGGGCCGAGCAGGGCGAACACCGTACCGTCGGCGATGTCGAGGTCGATCCCGTCGAGGACGACCTTCTCGCCATAGGCCTTGCGCAGGCCGCGGACCCGAACAGCAGGCCCGGCGGCGTTCAAGCCGCACCCACCGCTGTCGAGCCGGCGACGGACCGGCGGATGGTGATGTCCCCAAAGGAGGTGCGCGCGCGGACCTCGACAGCTCTGTCGCCTGGTGGTGGCCGGTCCGCGGCGTCCAGCTCGTTGCGCACCGTCCCAAAGTGGGTGTCGAGGTCCAGCCAGGCTGCCACGCCATCGCGGATGCCGATCTCAACTTTGCCGAGCGCCGTGAGCGCGACAACGGTCCCGCTCCCGACGTCGCCGAGGCGGATGCTCCCGTTCGCGGTCTTGGCTGCCACCGTCGCGTGGGCATGGTCGACCGCGATCGACCCGTTCGCCGAGACCACGCGGAGATCGCGCGCTATCTCCCCGATCCAGGTCTCCCCGTTGGAGTTCTTGATCACCGCCGCCCCGCCGACGAACCCAATCCGCACCGCACCGGAGGCGGAGCTGATCTCGGCGTCACCGGCAACCCGGTCCACAGTGATGTCCCCCAGCCCGGTGCTGATGTGTGCCTCGCCGGCGTGCTCGATGTGAAAGTCACCGACGCCCGTCTTGTAGTGGCATTCGCCGAGCGGACCCGTGGAGTGCAGGGCGGCGACCCCCGCCGACCCAAGCAGCCGCGAGCCCGCAGGCAGGTCCACCTGCACATCGATGGACTCGCCGCCGCCGCGGGGTGTGTGGCGGCGCCAGCCCTTGGGCGCCCTGATCAGCAGCCGTCCGTCCGCGTACTCGACACGCGTCTGCTCGGCGGCCGCGACATCGGACTTCTTGGCAGGGTCGCTGGGGCGAACCTCGACGTTGGTGTCGGTGCGCTCGCTGGCGGTGAGACGGACGTCGGCGACACCGAGCTCCAACGCGATGAGGATCGGGTGCGGAGTCTCAAAGGTGGGCATGGCGGTCTCCTTGTGTGGGTGACGGTCAGCGAACCCAGCCGGTGAAACGACCGGCACTGCGCGACGGGCGTCCCCCGCGGCCACGGTCCGGTTCGGGTCGATTTAGGGCTGCGCTTGCCGCTCGGACGAGCCAGCTGTTGACGGAGAGTCCCTCGTAGTTCGCGGCCTGCTCGACCCGTGCCTTGAGGTGCTCGGGCATGCGCAGGTTGATCCTCGTCATCTCGCCGTCCTCGCCGTCGCCCTTGCCGGGAGGTCCGAGGTTGGGCGCGCCGTGGTAGCCGGAGGCAGCGACGTCGTCCGGCCCCTCGCGGGGAGCAGGGGTCACCACGAACTCGGGGTTGCGCCCACGGATGCGCAACTCGACCGACGCCGGGGCGAGCTCGAGGGTGATCTCATCCGCGGCCACTGCAAGCGCGTCCTGGAGGGCGAGGCGGATCGCTGCGTCGAGCGGCGCTGTCAGGCGCTCCGCGAGCTGCCGGGCGTCCTCACCGCCCGCCTCAGCGGCGGCGGCAAGCTGCTCATGAATGGTCTCGACGTAGGGCAGGAGGTTCATTTGGCACCACTATGGCACAATTGATGGCACCATGTCAAGCCACTCTGGTGCCAAGATTGGTGCGACGCTGCACGGGCAACCGCCGCCTACACGCTCGTCGACCTGTGGGCGCCGTGCGGCTAGCGCGCGCCCCGAAAGTAGACTCGATGCGGTGGCCGTTCTTCTCGCCCTGATCGCGGCCATCGCCTACGGGGTCTCGGATTTCGTGGCCGGCCTGATGGCGCGCAGGGCCAGCGTGTTCATCGTCACGCTCATCTCCGAAGCGGTATCAACAATCGTCGTCTGCGCGGCTCTGCCCTTCTCGGGCGGGGTCGTCGACGGCACCTCGCTGGCCTGGGGTGGCATCGCAGGTTTGGGCGCGGGCGGCGGCGCGATGTTTCTCTATCGCGGCCTCGCTCGGGGCAGCATGAGCATCGTCGGACCGGTGAGCGCGGTGGTGACAGCAGGCGGTTCAGCGACGGTGGGCCTGGCCCTCGGTGAGCGCCCCGGGCCGGTCACCGCCGCCGGTATCGCCCTCGCATGTATCGCGGTTGCTCTGGTCTCGATGAGTGAACCGACCGGCAGAGTCTCGCGCCGTGAGGCCTGGCGCGCGTTGGGCAACGCGACAGCCGCCGGGATCGGCTTTGCGGTGCTCTTTGTCGGGCTCAATCGCGCTGGTGGGGGTGCCGGCCTGTGGCCGGTCGCGGCCGCAACGCTGACGGCGACGGTTCTCGCCCTGATCGCCGTGGTCATCGCACTGCTGCGCAGCCACGAGCAGGTAGGCAGCATCCGGCGCATCTCATGGGGAAGCGTGGGTGTGGGTGTGCTCGGGGGTGGGGCCACGGTGGCGTACTTCGTGGCCACGCACCATGGACTGCTGACGGTGACCGCGGTGATCACCTCACTGTATCCCGTGACCACTGTGCTGCTTGCGCTGGGTGTCCTGCGCGAGCGGCTGCGCCGCGTCCAGGCTCTCGGGGCCGGCCTCGCCGCGCTGGCGGTGGCACTGCTGTCGGCAGCCGGGGGGTAGCCGGGGTGGGGAGTGAGGCAGTGTCGGAGCAGCTGCGTGCCGCCGTCTTCGTTGAAGGGGTCAGCGACAAACTCGCCCTTGAAACGCTGGCTGCGCGCCGTGGTCGACGCCTCGCCGTCGAGGGTATCTCCGTTGTGGCAATGGGAGGCTCGAAGAACATCGGTCGGTTCCTGAGCATGTTCGGCCCGCATGTTCGGCCCGCAGGGATCGGACCTCAGGGTTGCCGGTCTGTGTGACGCCGCCGAAGAAAGGGACGTCCAGCGCGGTCTCGAGCGCGCCGGCTACGGCTCCGACCTCACGCGCGGCGACCTCGAA
>JBDTJX010000086.1:0-4716 GCA_039935655.1 Candidatus Dormiibacter sp.
GCTGGTCGCGCACCTGACTCCCTCCGACATCGAGCACCTCGCCCCGCTCCAACCAGGTGGTCAGACCTAGCTCGCCACTGGCACTGTGTGAACGACTGGCAGGATGGCGCGCAAGTTGGTGCCATGCCCCGGGCTGGACGCGATGTTCAGCGTTCCACCCAGCGCGTCGAGGCGGTCCTCCATGTTGGTGAGACCGTTGCCACGGCTGGTGGTGGTGACGTCAAAGCCGCGGCCGTCGTCGGCAACCTCCACGGACAGCTGATCCCCGTCCTCGTGCAGGCGCACCGTGGCGCTTGACGCCTCCGCGTACTTCTGGATATTCTGCAGTGCCTCGAGGATGCAGAAGTACAGCGCCGCCTCGGTGTCCTGCGAGTAGCGTCCGACGCCGTCGGCCTCGACGGTGACCGGAAGGGTGGCCTTGCGCGCCTGCGCCTGCAGGGCGGTGGGCAGACCCTTCTCCGCGAGCAGTGGCGGATAGATGCCGCGCGCCAGGTCGCGGAGAGTTTCCAGCGCCTCGTCGGCGTCGCCCTTCAGCTCGGCCACGGCGATCCTCGCCTTCTCAGGGTCGCGCGTGGCGAGCATCTCCGCCAGGCCGAGCTTGACCTTGATGGCCACCAGGTGCTGCTGGGCGCCGTCGTGGAGGTTGCGCTCCAGGCGGCGGCGCTCGTCGTCCTGGGCGGCCACCAGTCGCTGCCGGGAGGCGCGCAGGTCCACCAGCCGAGCCTGCAGGTCGGCGGTCAGGCCCACGTTCTTGAGGACCAGGCCGGCCTGGTGGGCGAGGTCGTCCATGAGCTTGACCTCGATCGGGGTGATCGAGTCGCCACGCCGCTTGGTGATGGTCAGAGCGCCGAGCACGTCACCCTGGTGGCGCACCAGCACGGTTCGGTCAGCGCCGGGGATCGACAACTCGGCCGCACCGTTGAGGTGCAGCGCCGCGGGGGCTGATGGCTGCGAGGGGAAGACTGTCGCTCTCTGCAGTAGGTCACCGCTGCGCAGCCAGACCTCGGTGACGTCGGCGTTGGTGCCCTCCCCGAGGATGCGTGCCATGCGCGGCAGGACGTCGTCGCCCGAATACGACTCGGCGACGCGCTCGGAGAACTGCGAGAGCACCTCGTACGGGGTGGCCCGCTTGCCATACACGAGCCGGTTGGCGACCTTCTGCACCCGTTCCCGAACCGGTTGGAAGCTCACCGCGACAATCGCCGTGGCGAGGATCGACAGCCCCAGGTTGGGTTTGCCGCCGCCGCCGACCAGCGTGCCGATGCCCACCGCAATGCCGACATACACCGCCGTGATGAAGACGGCCAGCGAGCCGTACACGATGGTGCGACTGATGAAGACGTCGATGTCGTACAGGCCATACCGCATCACCGCCAGCCCGATGGTGGCGGGGATGAGCACACCAAACCCGATGGTGGCCGCCGCCTCGACCTGGTCGGTGCTCAGGTTGAGCGGGAAGCTCAGCAGGAAGAACCCGAGCAGAGCCCCCGCGACGTACGCGAACCAGCGCAGCTGGGTGCGCTCGAGGCCCCGGGAGCGCCGAAAGCGCACCACCACCGCTGCCGCGAGAATGATGAACAGCACGAGGAACGACACCGAGTTGAGCGGACTGTTCGTATTGGTCAGTCCGTCAAGTGCAGGCACCCCCAGGGGGGTGGGCACGGCGGCAACCCGGCTGGACAGCTGAATCGGCGCCAGCAGGAACGCCTGGGAGGCGACCGCCACCGCGATAACGACGACCACAAGCCGTACCGCCCATCGCCACCGGGGCCCGGGCAGCCGACGCCCATTCGGGAAGTACAGGACCGTGATCCCGACCAGTAGGAAGCCAAGGGGCCCTGCGTTGCTGAAGATCCAGGCTGGCCACGCCACCCACCCCCGCTGCGAAGCGCCGGTCAGCAGCCCGCGGATGGCAATGAGGTTTGCCGCGAGTCCGATCGAGTTTGCGAGGGCGACCGCCAGCAGCAACCAACCGACGGGGTTCCTGGGCTGCCGTACCGCGATCAGGACACCGAAGACCCCGGCGATGGGCGCGCCGATGAAGATTGGAGATGCGGCTCGCAAGTCGACCACCTTCCAGTCCAGGGCCAGCAGGACCGCACCGGAAACGAAGAGGACGAGCGAGAACAGCCCGATCCCCCAGGCGAGCCGAACCGCCCGCCGCTCCCAGCGTGCTGTCATGCAGGACACCATATGAATGGGCCGACCAGCTGTCGATGGTGCTGCCGCCGACCCGAGGGGGTGGCAGCACACCGGTGAAGGACCGGCTTCTCGGCGTTGCGAATCTCAACCAGTTTGGTGGCCTCACGTGCGCGCTAGCGCCAAACCCTTTTTTGCGCAGCCAACGCGGCCCGCTGCTCAGGGGTCATATTCGCGCGGAACTCCTTGGTGCGTTCGGGATGTGCCGCTTCATAGCGAGCCCGAGCCTCGCGGTCGCGCTCCGGATGCTCCGCACGCCAGGCCAGACGGTTTGCGGCCGCTTTCGCGGGATTCTCCGCCCGGGACGGAGCCCTGGCTAAAGTCACGAGGACCGAGTCCACGTCGGGTAAGGAGGTGGCGTTGCCGCCACCCCCTCCCCTCAGAACCGGGCGTGCGAGTTTCCCCGCACCCGGCTCAAGCCTCTCTGCCCGCCCCGCTGTTCCGGAGGGGACGGGGCCGCGTCAACGGTCGGCCGAAGTCCACCGAGAGTGGTGCGGCGTTGATGCCGGCGGGCGTGGAGAGTTGCCGTTGTCGGTCGTGGTAGGCGTCCTTCCGTCGTCGATCATGTCGAGCCTGAAAGTACGCTGCCCACGCAGGATCGAAAGGGTTGGCAGCACCGCGGATGCGGACATGCCGGCGAATTCGCACCGACGTTGCCAGAACGAGGCGCACCGTGCGGTGCTCCCCGCTGGCCGCGACAAGCTGCCCAGTGAACACCTGCTGTCGGCCAGACCGCCTCGGCTACTGTATTAGCTCTCTTTCGGTTCCCAGGCCATCTCGGGATTCGCGCGCGATCGCAGCACGTACTCTGGCGCCGTGGAGCGATCGCAATGTCCGTCGCCCACCTGGCGATCAGCGGCGGCGACACGTCGCGGGTATCCTGACCGCTCGATGTCCCGTGCCTCTGCGATCGCCCGTCAGACCTTCTCAGCACTGTCCATCCCCAACTACCGACGCTTCTTCGCCGGCCAATCCATCTCGCTAGTAGGCACGTGGATGCAGTCGGTCGCACAAGCATGGCTGGTGTTCACCCTCACCCACTCGGCGACCGCGCTCGGCTTCACCGTAGCCCTGCAGACGCTGCCGGTTCTCCTGCTCGGACCGTATGGGGGCGTGGTGGCCGACCGGGTCGACAAGCGTCGACTCATGGCGGTGCTGCAGTCCGTTATGGGCGTGCAGGCGCTGGTCCTCGGCCTCCTCACCATCACCGGCGTTGTCCGCTTCTGGGAGATCTGCGTGCTCGCGGTCATCCTCGGACTCAACAACACCTTTGAGAACCCCTCGCGCCAGTCGTTCGTGCTCGAGATGGTGGGCGCCGAGAAGGTGCGCAACGCGGTCAGTCTCAACTCCACGATGGTCAACGCGGCACGGGCGGTCGGTCCCGCGGTCGCCGGCATCCTCATCGCGACCGTCGGTGTCGGTATCTGCTTCCTCATAAACGCGGCGAGCTTTGTTGCGGTCGTGACATCGCTCGTCACCATGGACCGCGGCGCGTTGCGACCGAGCGCTCCGGTGGTCCGCGCTCGCGGCCAGCTCCGTGAGGGTTTTCGCTACATCGCGGCGCGGCCCCGTCTTCTCGTGCCGCTGCTGATGATGGCGATCGTCGGCACGCTCGCCTACAACTTCCAGGTCGTGCTCCCCGTACTGGCAGAGCGCACTTTCCATGGCGGCGCCGAGGCCTTCGGCTTCATGACCGCATCGATGGGCATCGGTGCCGTCGCCGGCGGCCTGGTGACAGCAACGCGCGGGCGCACCGGGCTGCAGCCACTGTCGGTCGCCGCGGCCGGCTTCGGATGCGCCATCCTCGTGGCCGCGGCGATGCCCGCCCTCAGTCTGGAGTTCGCCGCCATGGCTGCGGTGGGATGGACGAGCGTGTCGTTTCTGGCTACCGGCAACACCACGCTGCAGCTCCAAGCTGACCCGAGCATGCGCGGCCGTGTCATGGCGCTCTGGGCCGTGGCGTTCATGGGTTCGACCCCCGTGGGGGGCCCGCTGGTTGGCTGGATCGTGGCCGTCAGCAGCGCTCGCGTCGGCTTCGCTGTCGGCGGCCTCTCCTGCGTGGTGGCCGCTATCATCGGCGTGCTCACCATTCGCCGGCTCCACGCCGCCGACGCGCATAGCACGATGGATTCGTCGACTGAACCCGTCCACGTGGCCGCCGCCGACGTCTCGTGACCTGAGACGGTGCCGCCACCAGCCCCGACGACACGCGTAAGGTGCTTCGCAGCGCTCCCATCGGACGTGCCGGAGGCTGTCGCCCGTCGGACTATCGAGAGTCGCTCTGCCGATTGCGCCGATTTGCTCCCGGTGGGAACGCGGTGTGGTCAGCGTGGGAACTCCGTGGGATCAGCGTGGAACACCGTGGAAATTGGGGGTAAGTACCCGTTTAGCAGGACGCTGAAGAATCCACCCCCGGCCGCCGCGATTCTTCAGCGGGAAGAGGTGTCGGCTCATGGCGAGGTGAACTCGCCTCCGCCGACAGGTTCAGGTCGCCTGTTCGGTTCCTGAGGGGCGGTT
>JBDTJX010000087.1:0-15384 GCA_039935655.1 Candidatus Dormiibacter sp.
CCGTACCCTTTCCCACAGCCCCGCTCGCAGCGACTGACGCATTCTGCAACCTCCTGTACCACCACCAAGGCATGAAGCGTCACCGGCCTGGCCTCCCCGATGCCCCGGGGACTGTTGAGCAGGCCACTGATCCGCCGGGTACGCGAGGAGTACGGCGGTAGAACGCCGCCGCTGTTTCGATGGTGGTGTCAACCAGTCACGGAGGACGTCGTATGCAACGTCGCGTCGCCTGGCAGCCTCCCCCGGCCACGGCACCGTCATCGCCCCTGCAGCCTCGTCGCCCGATTCGACAGGTCGCCAACGTGAGCCTCGCAGCTTCGACGGCGCTGCGGCTCGACTCATGTCCGAAATCGAGGCCCATTGAGGGGTCCTGCAGGCCGTGAACGGTCGCATCACCTTCGGCGCCGAACTGCGCCATGCCATGCAGGTGCGCGGCTTGTCGCTCAGCGACGTAGCGGCGATCGCCGGTGTCGCGACCGCCACCGCTTCCTCTGCCGCGAAGGGGCGGCCGGTCAACGTGACAACGGCGCTCCGAGTGGCCCGCGCGGTGGCGGCCCGTCCGATCGTCCCGGAGCTCCTCGAGTGGGTCGAGCGTCCTCAGCCTTTCGAGGTGGGTCTGAACCGGAGCAACCCGGCGCCGGTTCCGTCCTCGCCAAGTTCTGGCCACCCGCCGACGGTCGCCAAGAAACCCGCAAACCGGTTCCCCGGGCAGCGACGGGCGACGGGTGCAGCCGGACAGCTGCGGATCGCGGTGGACTGATGCCCGAGCATAGGTCAGCGGCGGGCGTCACCGAGGAGCACCCGCATCAGCTCGTCATGGGCATCGCCGAACGTCAGATGCTGGTAGGTCTGGGTGATCATCGCGAGCGATGTGTGGCCGAGAATCTGCTGCAAGAGGATCGGGTTACCAGCGCGGCGCAGGTAGTCAGTGGCCATGCTGTGGCGCAGCAGGTGCGGGTAGACGCGCTTGCTGATGCCAGCGGACGCAGCCAGGTTGCGGATCATCTGCTCGGCCCCGGACTTGGTCAGGGGCTCGTACTCGCCGGTCGAGGCGCGACGCTTGAGACCGAGGAAAAGACGGTCGCTGTGAGCGCCGCGGCGCCCGCGGTCGGCGAAGCGGCGCAGTCGCCGCGCCAGCGCGGGCGTGACGGGCACCAGACGGCCGCGATCGCCCTTGCCGTGGCGCACCACGAGCACCGATCGTCCTGCCGTCGTTTGGAGATCGTCGCCGGTCAGCGCCAGGAGCTCGCCGAGACGGATGCCGGTCTCGAACAGCAGGCGGACGATCAGCTTGTCGCGCTCGGTCGTCGCAGCGTCCTCCATGGCGATCACCTCGTCTCGGCTGAGCACGTCGAGCACCTGCCGGGCCATGGTCGGCAGCCTCGCCTTGGCGGTGATCGACTCGCCCGCCTGTCCGTTGGCCCAGGCGACGAACGTGTTCACCGCTCGCATGTAGCTGTGCACGGTGGCCTTGGAGAGGGGCCGTCCCGTCCGCGACAGCGTGCCGTCCAGAAGGCCGGCGCCCAGGTCATTGAGGACGCGGTTGTCAAGCTGGGCCGGGTCGGAGACCTCGCGAGTGGCGCAGAAGGGGAGGAGCACGCTGTTGAGCGCGTCCGCATAGATGGCCACCGTCTTGGCGGACGCCCCACCGGCGCGCCGATCCTGCAGGTAATCGGCGACCAGCCGGGAGAACGCGGTCTCCGAGGCAGCCACCAAACCGCCCGTCTGCTTCCTCGGCACAACGCCCACCTCCGAACTCAGATAGAGCGCCCTCTTAGGCAGAGCGCTTTGTTCCGTGTCCGACCTATTTTGAAGCGACTGCTACCTAAAATTCAACCATAGTAAACGGCCCTGAAGAGCCTTAGCAGTCGCTGCATCTGATCTCAAAATCAGATTTGGCGCCCCCGGTAGGAATCGAACCTACGACCAACCGCTTAGAAGGCGGGCGCTCTATCCTCTGAGCTACGGGGGCCCGCGAGAGTGTGGCCCATATAATCACCGAGCTTACGCACGAGGTGGCTATAGCTCAGTTGGTTAGAGTGCCAGGTTGTGGCCCTGGAGGTCGAGGGTTCAAATCCCTCTAGCCACCCCACCCTGCGCCGTCAGCTGCCTCACAGCGCAGCCGCCACCGCGCCACTCAGGCTCTCGCCGAGCGCGAGTGGCACAGGGCCACCGTTGAGGACCGCGTCGGCGTGGGCCAGCCAAGCGGTGTCGGCTGCGACGCGGTCGACGAGCGGCTCCCCGCCGACGCGGGCAACGAACCGTGCGGCGATCCACGCCAACCGTCCGCTGCCGCTGGCGGCCGCGTAGCGGTTGGCCTGCTCGGCGAGGCGCGTGCCCACCGCCAGGACGGCCATGCGCCGCGCCAGCCGACGGATCGGCAGCTGCTGTGCCACAGCGTCGGTGCCGGCGAGCGCGTCGAGGGTGGTGGCGAGGCCGCGGATCTCGCGCAGCAGGGGCGCGGACAGCGCGATTGACGGCCCGCGTCCCCCGACGGCTTCGGCACGACGCTCGAGGTCGCCGAGGAAGTGGGCGCCGGCCCCTCGATTGAGCGCGCGCAGCACGTCGAGCGCGATCACGTTGCCGGACCCCTCCCAGATGGCGTGGACTGAGACGTCGCGCAGCATCCGGGCGTCCGGCCAGTCCTCGATGAAGCCGTTGCCGCCGCGAATCTCCATCGCGTCGGTGGCGGAGATGCGGGCGCGCTCGGTGAAGTAGCCCTTGAACAGCGGGGTGAGCAGGCGCAGCGCGCCGGCGGCCTCGGCGTCCCCGGAGTCAGCGCGGTCGAGCATCTCGCTGGCCGCGACCGCACCGGTCAGCGCCGCCGTCGAGTCGACGACCAGCTCGGCGAGGCTGTCGCGCATCAGCGGGTGCGCCTGGAGCACGCCACCGAACGTGCTTCGCTGCGCGGTGTGGCTCAGCGCCTCAAACGTGTTGCGACGCATCGCTCCCGCGGTCGCTGTGACGATGCCGACACGGGTGAGCGAGACCATGTCCATCATCTGGCGCATGCCGCGGTCGAGCTGACCAACCTGCCAGGCAAACGCGCCGCGCAGCCCCACCTCGCCGGACGCCATGGCGCGGGTGCCGTACTTGTTCTTGAGACGGTGGATGACGATGGCGTTGCGCGAGCCATCCTCGAGCGTGTGGGGCATGAGGAAAAGACCGAGACCGGCAGGGCCGGGCGGTGCCCCCTCAGGTCGCGCCATCACCAGCACCAGGTCGGACTGGGGACAGCTGGCGAACCACTTCTCGCCGTGCAGGCGCCAGCTGCCGTCGTCGGCACGGACCGCCGCCGTCTCGTTGGCGCCGACGTCGGATCCACCAGCCTTCTCAGTGAGGAACATCGCCGAGGTGACGTGCTGCCCGGAGTCGTCCGCAATGCGCGGCACCCATCGCGCGGCCAGGGCCGGGTCGTTGCGCGCCAAGCAGCGCGCCATCGCATCCATCATCCCGACGGGGCAGCCGGTGATAGCCTGGTCGGCCTGGAGGAACATGTACGACAGCGCGCTGCTCAGAGCACGGGGGGCACAACCATCCAGGCCGCGCCAACCCCGGACATGCGCGGACCGCACCGTGCCGAAGCCGAGCACCGCGTTGATCAGCTCGTGGTAGGCGGGGTGGAACTCGATCTCGTCGATGCGCACACCACGCGCGTCATACTGCTGCAGGAGCGGCGGATGGCGGTCGGCGTCGACGGCCAGCGCTTCGATACGCTGCGGCACCAGCTCACCGAGCTCACGCAACGCCGCGTCGGCGACGGGCCAGGTCGCCTCACCGACACTGTCGCGCACCAGCCAGCGCAGGTGCTCGTCAGGGCCGTACCAGTCCTGTCGGGAGGGAACCGGGATGTGTCGCGCGCCCGGGTCGCTGCGCAGCATGCGGCTAGGTTACGCCGACACCAGCGCCGCGCCGTGCCACTGTCCGCGGGCGGTGAGCACCTCGCGGAGCAGACGCGGCCGGTCGGTCATGATGGCGTCGACGCCGATATCGAGGAGCTCGCCCATCTCTTCCGCGTTGTCGATGGTCCACACGTGGACCTGCAGACCGGCGCGGTGGGCTGAATCGACGAAGCGACTATCGACGACAAACAGGCGACGCGCGCGTGTCGGCACCTGCAGGCAGTCGGCCTGCAACTTCGGCATCCGTCCGGTGCGTGAGGCCAGCCATGCGGTGGTGATCCCGACCGGTCCCATCGAGGTGCAGATGCGTCCACCGGAGAGCCGTCGCACGCGGCGCAGCCGTTCGTCGGAGAACGAGCCGATACAGACCCTCTCGAAAGCGCCGAGCCGGCGCAACAGCTCGACGAGCGGTGCCACGACGGCATCCGACTTGGTGTCGATATTGACAAAAACCCCGGGCCAGCGGGTGAGCACCGCGTCCATGGTCGGGATGCGAATGCCGGTGCCACGCAGCGGAAAGCTCTGACCGTCCGGGCTGAAGTGGTAGGCGGCGTCAGCACCGCCGATGTCATCTGCACTCAGCTGGGACAGGCGGCCGGCACGGTCGGTGACCCTGTCGAGGATGTGGTCATGGAAGGAGAAGACGACGCCGTCACCGCTGAGGTGTGCATCGGTCTCGATATGGCGGTAGCCGAGGTCGACCGCCGCATCGAACGCCGGGAGGGTGTTCTCAGGCAGCTCCTCGGCCCCGCCCCGGTGGGCGATGGCGATCGGGGTGGGATGGTCGAGGAAGGCGCGCTTGCGCATGCTGCCGAGGCTAGACGATGGACGCCGTCAGCCGACGGCGGCGCGCAGGTCGTCCTGGAGCAGCCGATCGCATGTGGCTGCGGCGCGCCGCCCGTCGGCGATCGCGTTGACGACCAGCGCCGCGCCGATGACGGCATCGCCTGCCGCCACCACGCCGGCGCCGGCGCGGAGGTCGGGGTCGACGCGGACCAGGGCGCCACGCTCCAGGGCGACTCCGAGCTGCTCGAAGAGGGGAGAGGGCCGGACGCCGGCGAAGCCGATGGCGAGTAAGACGAGGTCGGTGTCGATGGTGCGCTCCGTGCCCGGACGGCGCACCAGCCCACGGGCCGTGGAACTCTCCGCGGAGCGGTCGACCTCTGCGACGGTGATGCCGCGGACGTGCCCGAAGGCGTCTCCTTCGAAGCCGACCACCTCGAGCCCGAAGGCGCGCAGGCCCCCCTCCTCGTGGGCGGCGTGGCTGCGCAGCACCAGCGGCCAGTGCGGCCAAGGGTTCTCCGCAGGTCGCGCCCGCGGCGGCTCGGGGTAGATGACAAGCTGCTGCACCGACTCGCAGGACTCGCGGTGCGAGTCGCCGAGGCAGTCGGAGGCGGTATCGCCGCCGCCGATGATCACCACGTTGCGGCCCGCGGCGCTGACCACGGGCGACGGGTCACCCGCGATCCGGCGGTTCTGGCCGACCAGGTAGGGCATGGCGAGATGGATTCCCTCGAGGTGACGGCCGGGGATGTCGACATCACGGGCATCTTCGGCACCGACCGCGAGCACCACGGCGTGGTGGCGGCGGAGCAGTTCGTCGCCATCGATGTCGACGCCGCAGTCGTAGTTGCATTCGAAGCTCACCCCCTCCGCGCTGAGCAGGTCGAGACGGCGGTCAAGCACCGCCTTGTCCATCTTGAAGTCGGGGATGCCGTAGCGGAGGAGGCCGCCGGGCCGGTCGGCGCGCTCGTACACCGTGACGCGGTGGCCGGCGCGGTTGAGCTGCTGCGCGGCGGCGAGGCCGGCCGGTCCCGAGCCGACCACCGCAGCGCTGCGGCCGGTTCTGTAGGCGGGCGGCTGCGGGCGGATCCAGCCGCGCTCGAAGGCGTGGTCGACCGCGGTTCGCTCGATCTCCTTGATGCTGACCGCGTCGCCACCGATGGCAAGGACACACGCCGGCTCGCACGGGGCTGGGCAGAGCCGCCCAGTGAACTCGGGGAAGTTGTTGGTGCTGTCGAGGTTGGCGAACGCGCTGCGCCAGTCGCCGCGGCGGGCCAGGTTGTTCCACTCCGGGATCAGGTTGTTGAGCGGACAGGCGTTGTGGCAGAAGGGCACGCCGCAGTCCATGCAGCGTGCCGCCTGGGTTTCGACTGCGGCCAGGGGCAGTGGGTGGATGAGCTCGCCGTGGTCACGCACCCGCTCGTCGACTGCGCGATACGGCGAGGTGCGGCGCGGGATCTCGAGAAAGTCCCGGCGGCCCATCAGACGGCGACCCCGAGCGCGGTGCGACGCGCGGCGAGGGCACGCTCGTAGTCGATGGGGAGCACCTTGACAAAGCGGGTGGTCGTCGAGTCCCACCGTTCCAGCAGCTCGTCGGCGACGGGACTGTTGGTGTAGCTGGCGTGGTGCTCCAGCAACCTCCGCAGGGTTCGCTCGTCGTCCTCGTCTTCGATGGCCGTCAACCGCACCATCCCGGTGTTGCAGCGCTGCGCGAATCGGCCATCGACGTCGAGCACATAGGCGACGCCGCCGCTCATACCGGCGGCGACGTTGCGGCCGGTGAGGCCGAGGATGACAACCGTGCCGCCGGTCATGTACTCGAGCGCGTGGTCGCCGGTGCCCTCGACGACCGCGTCGGCGCCGCTGTTGCGAACCGCGAAACGCTCGCCGGCCACTCCGCGGACGAACAGCTCGCCTGAGGTTGCCCCGTAGAGCAGCACGTTACCGGCAATGACATTGTCGTCGGCGCGCCGCCGCGCCTGGGCGGGCGGGACCACGACGATGCGGCCGCCGCTCAGACCCTTACCGCAGCCGTCGTTGACCTCACCGTTGACGGTCAGGGTGACGCCGGCGGCGAGGAAGGCACCAAACGACTGCCCGGCGCTGCCCTGGAGGTCCACCCTGATGGTGTCCTGCGGCAATCCCGCGGCGCCGTGCCGTTGTGCGATCACGCCGCTCAGCCGCGCGCCGACGCTGCGATCGCCGTTGCCGATGCGCATGCCCAGCTGCATGGGGGTGCCCCGGTCGATGGCGCCGTCGGCACAGGCGAGCACGCGCTCGTCGATGTCCCCAGCGCACCGATAGGCGCTGCGGGGGACGAAGTGTCGTGGTTCGCCGGTCGCAACAAGCAGGCGCGCGAGGTCGACGTCGCCGTTGCTGCTCACCTGGCTGAGCAGCTCGACCCGGCCGACCAGGTCGTTGAAGCGGCGCACCCCCAGCCGCGACATCCACTGGCGCACGTCCTCCGCGAGGAAACGCATGAATGTGACGATGTGCTCGGCGCGACCGGTGTAGCGTTCGCGCAGCGCGGGGTCCTGGGTGGCGATGCCGACCGGGCAGGTGTTGAGGTGGCAGACCCGCATCATCACGCAGCCCGCCGCCACCAGCGGGGCGGTGGCAAAGGCGAACTCCTCGGCGCCGAGCAGCGCGGCGACGACGACATCACGGCCGGTGCGCATCAGCCCGTCGCTCTGCAGCACGACGCGGTCGCGAAGCCCGTTGGCAACGAGCGTCTGCTGGGCTTCGGCGAGGCCCAGCTCCCAGGGCGCGCCCGCATGGGTCAGCGATGAGAGCGGGGCCGCGCCGGTGCCGCCAGAGTCCCCGGACACCACGATGTGATCGGCACGCGCCTTGGCGACGGCGGCGGCGATCGGTCCGACGCCCATCTCGGCAACGAGCTTCACGCTGATCCGCGCCTTCGGGTTGACGGATCGCAGGTCGTGGATCAGCTGGGCGAGGTCCTCGACGGAGTACACGTCGTGGTGTGGTGGGGGAGAGATGAGCCCCACTCCCGGGGTCGCGTGGCGCAGGTGAGCGATGGTCACGTCGACCTTGTCGCCGGGCAGCTGGCCTCCCTCTCCGGGCTTGGCTCCCTGCGCCACCTTGACCTGGATCTCGTCGGCGTTGATCAGGAAGTTGGCGGTGACACCGAACCGCGCCGATGCCACCTGTTTGATGGCGCTGCGCGACGAGTCGGCGCCGTCGGTGGCGAACCGCGCCTCGTCCTCGCCTCCCTCGCCGGTGTTCGAGCGGCCGCCGATGCGGTTCATCGCGACGGCCAGCGTCTCGTGCATCTCCGGCGAGATCGAGCCGAGCGACATCGCCCCGGTGGCAAAGCGGTGCATCAGCGTTTCGGCCGGCTCCACCTCGTCGAGCGGCAGCGGGACGTCGGCCTCACGCAGCGCCAGCAGCCCGCGCAGCGTTCTGCCTTCGGCCGACTCGCGATCGGCGAGCGCGACGTAGTGCGCGAAGTGCGCGGCGGAATCGGACTTGACGGCGTGCTGCAGCGCGCCGATCACCTCGGGGTTCCAGGCGCGCTTCTCGCCGCCACGACGCCACTGGTAGCGGCCGCCGCTGTCCAGCAGGTCCGGCGGCGCACCGCGCTCGGGGAAGGCGCACGCGTGACGGCTCAAGGCGTCGGCGGCAATGCGGTCCAGCCCGGCGCCGCCGATGCGCGTCGGCGTTCCCGTGAAGTACACGTCGACCACCTCTTCGGACAGCCCGATGGCCTCGAAGAGCTGCGCCCCGCAGTAGGAGAGGACCGTGGAGATGCCCATCTTGGCGATCGTCTTGAGCAATCCTTTGCGAAGCGCGGCGACGACGTTGTGCTGGGCGGTGGCGACGTCGATGTCGCCGAGGATGTCGGTGAGCGCCATCTCAGCCACGGTGTCGAGGAGCAGGTACGGGTTGACGGCCTCGGCGCCGAAGCCGACCAGCAGGGCGATGTGGGCCACCTCGCGTGGCTCTCCACTTTCGACCGCGAGCCCGACGCCGGTGCGGGTGCGCTCACGCAGCAGGTGGTGGTGCACCGCCGCGGTGGCCAGCAACGACGGAATCGGTGCGTGGGTGGCGTCAGCCCCGCGGTCACTGAGGATGACGACGCTGCGGCCCGCGGCCACCGCCTCCGACGCCAGGCGACAGATTCGCCCGAGGCCGTGCACCAGCCCTGCCACCCCCTCGGCGCGATGGAACACCGCGCTGATGGTCTCCGCCGGGAACTGGCGCTGGGTGACGTGCCGAATGGTGGTGAGGTCGGTGTTGGTGAGGATGGGATGGGGCATCTCCAGCCGCTTGGCCTGGGTTGGCCCCTGCTCGAGGAGGTTGCCGCCGGCGCCGAGACTGGTGGCCAGCGACATCACCGAGGCCTCGCGGATCGGATCGATGGGCGGATTGGTGACCTGCGCGAAGAGTTGCCTGAAATAGGCGAACACCGGCTGGGGGCGATCACTGAGCACGGCGAGCGGCGCGTCGTTGCCCATCGAGCCGATTGGCTCCTCACCGGCCCGCGCCATCGGTTCGACGATCAGACGGAGGTCCTCGTCGGTCCAGCCGAACAGTTGCTGGCGGATGCGCAGTGTGCCCGCGTCGGGCTCGATCGATTCGCCCACGGCGGGCAGCTCGTCGATGTGCACTGTGCCCTCGCGGATCCAGGCAGCATAGGGATGCCGGCCGGCCAGCTGGCGCTTGCACGCGCCGTCGTCGAGGATGGCACCGGCCCGGGTGTCGACCAGCAGCAGTCGGCCCGGGTCGAGCCGCCACTTCTTGACGATGCGCTCCTCGGGGATGTCGAGCACGCCGGCCTCCGAAGCCATCACCACCAGGCCGTCGTCGGTGACCAGGTAGCGGGCCGGGCGCAGCCCGTTGCGGTCAAGGCTGGCACCAACCAGGCGGCCATCGGTGAAGGCGATCGCCGCCGGCCCGTCCCATGGCTCGAGCAGATTCGCATGGAACTCGTAGAAGGCGCGGCGCTCGTCATCGAGAAGCTCGTTGTGCTCCCACGCCTCGGGGATCATCATCATCATGGCGTGCTCGATCGAGCGGCCCGACATGGTCAGCAGCTCGAGCGCGTTGTCGAACTGCGTGGAGTCCGAGCCGGCGGTGTCAAGCACGTCGCGGATCTTGTCGACGTCGCCGCCGAACAGAGCGCTGCGAAACTTCGACTGCCGCGCCTGCATCCAGGCGACGTTGCCGCGCAGCGTGTTGATCTCGCCGTTGTGCGCGGAGAGCCGGGCCGGCTGGGCGAGGTCCCAGCGCGGCAGCACGTTGGTGGAGAAGCGCGCGTGGACCATGGCCAGGGTGGACGCCACCAACGGGCTGGCGAGGTCGGGGTAGAACGCGGTGAGCTGCGCCGCGGTGAGCATCCCCTTGTAGACGAGCGTGCGGCTGCTCAGGCTGGCGACGTGGAGACTCCGCCGATCCATGCCGATCTCGACAGCACGGCTCTCGATGACCCTCCGGAGGACGTAGAGGCGGCGCTCGAGCGCGTTCCCTTCGAGGCCGACGGCGGCCACGAAGAACTGCCGGATGATGGGCATCCCCGCCAGCGCGGTGCGACCGGGCACGGACGCCTCGATGGGCACATGGCGCCAACCGAGCAGGCGCACGCCCTCGTCCTCGCAGGCGCGCTCAATCAGCGTGCGGGCCTTGCGGCGCGCCGCCGCGTCGCCCGGGAGGAACACCATGCCGACGCCGTAACCGCCCTCGTCGGGCAGCTCGACGTCGACCGTCGTGCGCAGGAACTCGTGCGGAACCTGGAGGAGGATGCCGGCACCGTCGCCGCTGTCAGGGTCCGCTCCGGTCGCACCCCGGTGGCCGAGGTTGAGGAGCGCGCGCATGGCCAGCTCGACGATGTGGTGATCGCGTTGGCCGGAGGTCGTGGCCACGAACGCGACCCCGCATCCGTCGTGCTCGCACCGCGGATCGCGAAGATCGCGGCCGGTCTGCGCTAGATCGGTCATTCGGTCAATGCGATTGGAGGGTGACAGGAACTGATTGAACGATCAAGTGCCAATCATGCCCAACGGCGGCCCAAGGCGGTCCTCGGCTGATCCTGATCGATGCCGGAAGCGCTACGATCGAACCCAGTTCGCGCTCGTTCTGCATCGATGCGCCGCCTCGACGGCGCGCAGTGGGAGAGACCCGCCGGATGGCCCAAGTCACCGCCGCGCCCACCGCGCACGCTGCTGCCCCCGGCTCGGGCGTGCTCGGACGGCTGGCACGGCTGCGGCGCGACCAGCCGTGGTGGTTGCTCCCGCTCACAGTGGTCGGGGTACTCGGGGGCTTCAGCCTCTACGTGCTCTGGACCGCGTTCGTCGAGTCTCCGCCCGGCTCGGCCAACCACGTCAGCGAGTGGGGGCCGTACCTGTCGCCGTTCTTCTCGCCGACCATTTGGAAAACCGGGCCGATCTCGCCCGCGATCTGGGTGCTCTGGTCACCGCTGATCTTCCGGGGCAGCTGCTACTACTACCGCAAGGCCTACTACCGCTCGTTCTTCTGGGATCCGCCGGCGTGCGCGCTCGGGGAGCTGCGCCACAGCAGGTACCGCGGCGAAACCCGGTTTCCGTGGGTGCTCAACAACCTGCACCGTCTGACGCTCTACGCGGCGCTGGTCATCCTCGCCTGGCTCTGGTACGACGCCATCCAGGCGTTCTTCTCCGTGGACGCGGCCACCCGGGGCCACCTCTGGCTGGGCCTGGGGACCGGGATCATGCTGGCCAACGTCACCCTGCTCACCCTGTACACCTTCAGCTGTCACTCGCTGCGGCACCTCGTCGGCGGCGGCCTCGACTGCTACTCGACGGCGCGCCTCGGCATGGCCCGCAACCGCGCCTGGCGGGCGCTGACCCGCCTCAACCTCAATCACCCGATGTGGGCGTGGCTGAGCCTGTTCAGCGTGGTCATCGCCGACGTCTACATCCGGCTCCTGCAGCACGGCTTTTTCGTCGATCCACACCTGGTCTTCTGATGGCCGGCGAGAGTTACATCACCCACGAATGCGATGTCCTCGTCATCGGTGCGGGGGGCGCCGGCATGCGCGCGGCGATCGCCGCGGCCGAGGCCGGCTGCAGCACCATCGTCGTCACCAAGTCACTGCTCGGCAAGGCGCACACGGTCATGGCCGAAGGGGGCATCGCTGCCGGGCTCGGCAACGTGGACGCGCAGGACGCCTGGGAGGTTCACTTCGCCGACACCATGCTCGGTGGCCAACTGATCAACAACTGGCAGATGGTCGAGATCTACGCCCACGAGGTGATCGACCGTGTCTACGAGCTGGAACGGTGGGGCGGCCTGTTCGATCGCACGGACGACGGCCGCATCATGCAGCGCGCCTTCGGAGCGCACAGCTGGAAACGTCTGGCGCACGTTGGCGACCGCACCGGCCTTGAGCTGATCCGCACCTGCCAGGACAAGCTGGTTCACACGGCGGGGGCCGACTGCTACATGGAGTACACACTGACGCGGCTTCTCAAGCACAAGGACCGCGTCGTCGGCGCCATGGGCTACCGGCGCAACGACGGCAAGTTCGTGGTCATCAAGGCGGGCGCGACAATCCTGGCCAGCGGTGGATGGGGGCGGATGTACAAGTACACGAGCAACAGCTGGGAGGGCACCGGTGATGGTGCCGCCATGGCCTACGAGGCGGGCGCGGACCTGCTCGACATGGAGTTCGTGCAGTTCCATCCCACGGGCATGGTGTGGCCGCCCGGGGCTCGCGGCATCCTGGTCACCGAGGCTGTGCGCGGCGAGGGTGGTCTGCTGTTCAACAGTGAACACAAGCGCTTCATGCTCGAGTACGACGCGGTCAAGAAGGAGCTGAGCTCGCGCGACGTCGTGGCCCGCTCCATCTACAAGGAGGTCGAGGCCGGCCGCGGCTCACCACATGGCGGCGCGTTCCTCGACATCACCCACCGCGGCGCCGCGTACATCAAGAAGAAGCTGCCCTCGATGTACGAGCAGTTCCATGCGCTGGCGTCGGTGGACATCACCAAGGAGCCGATGGAAGTGGGTCCGACGATCCACTACACGATGGGCGGCGTGCGCGTCGAGGCAGAGACGGCGGCGACCACGGTGCCCGGCCTCTACGCGGCCGGTGAGTCCGCCGGCGGGTTGCACGGCGCCAACCGGCTCGGGGGCAACTCGCTCGGCGACATCCTGGTGTTCGGCCGGCGGGCGGGTATCGCCGCGGCTGAGTTCGCGCGCAGCCAGGGCGTTGACCGGACCATCGACGAGCGCGAGGTGGAGGCAGAGCAGACCGCTCTCTTCGATCCCCTCGACAGCCGCCACGAGTGGACCGGTCGCGAGAACCCCTATCACCTGCACGAGGCTTTGCAGGCGGCGATGCAGGACGACGCGGGCATCGGACGCAGCGAGGAGTCGCTGCAGCGAGCGCTGTCGAGCATCCTCGAGCTGCGCGAACGCAGCATGCGGATGCGCGTGGTCGGGCACCGCGAACTCAACCCCGGGTGGCACACCTGCAGAGACGTCACGTTCATGCTGACGGTCAGCGAGTCGATCGTCCGCAGTGCCCTGATGCGCCAGGAGAGCCGCGGCTCGCAGTGGCGATTCGACTTCCTCGAGCAGAACGCTGAGCAGGGCAAGGTGAACTATGTGACCCGCCGCGACGGCGAGTCGATGAAGGTGGATGCCGTGAAGCTGTCGCCGCTGCCGGACGACAGGGTGCCCCTGCTCACGCGGAGCCGCTTCTACGACCCGGCCAAGCTGCCCAAGGGGTATCTCCGAGCCGACGCGATGCCCGCCGCGGTCCCCGTGGAGAGCGCGTGATGACGACGTGGGACCCCGGCCTCACCGGCGAAACGATCACGCTCAATGTCTTCCGCGGCACTCCCGGCAACGACCAAGGGGATGTGGCCTACCAGGTGCCGGGCGTTGTCGGGATGGTGGTGCTCGACGCCATTCACTACATCCAGCACAACTTGGATACCGACCTGGCCGCGCGATGGAACTGCAAAGCGGCCAAGTGTGGATCGTGCAGCGCGGAGATCAACGGCAAACCGCTGCTGATGTGCAAGACGCGCGTCGACGATCTCCCGGCGGGGCCGATCACGGTGCGACCGATGAAGGCTTTTCCCCTGATCAAGGACCTGGTCACGGACGTGTCGCGCAACTACGAGATCAACAAGGAGATCCCGCCCTTCACCGCAGCGCCCGACGACGGCACACCGTGGCGCATCCAGCAGGCGGACATCGACCGGCTCTACGAGTTCCGCAAATGCATCGAGTGCTTTCTGTGCCAGGACGTCTGCCACGTCAACCGCACCCATGGGCTGGCGGAGAAGTTCTACGGACCGCGCTTCTTCGTACGGGTGGCCGGGCTGGAGATGCACCCTAAGGATATCCTCGACCGCACCGAGGAGACGCGCGCCGAAGGTGGCCTCGGCTTCTGCAACATCACCAAGTGCTGCACGGAGGTGTGCCCTGAGCACATCCACATCACCGACAACGCGATCATCCCCCTCAAGGAGCGCGTTGCCGACAAGCAGTGGGACCCGGTGCGCTGGGTGGGACGGAGGCTGTTTGGGAGCCGCGACAACGACACGCAGGCGCCGGCGGCTGGACCCGTCGGCTGACGGCTGTGGCGGCCGCACCGGGCCTATAGTGGACTGATGAAGCGGCACGATTCGACGCTTCGCGACGCGTTCGTCGGTGTGCTGATGACGGTCGGGCCCTTCTTTGGCGTTCGGTACCAGCCGCCGCGTGTTGAGATCCCGGTGGTCACAACCCCGGCGACGGAGGATGAGGAGCCGGTTCCCTACGATCGTGAGCCTGGTGTCACGCGGGCGCGTCAGGGACGCGATGACCACGGCGATGGCGACGCCGATGACGATGACCGTGACGGTGTGACCCTCTGACGACGGCGACCACGGCATACACTCTCACGACGGCGATTACGGTGTGACCCTCTGACGTCTTAGTGTCTGTGGCTTGCACGAAACGCACGAGGACATCGCTCACCTCGACGAGCTGATCGACCGAAGCTTTGCCGAGGCAGGCCCACACCTGGTGAGCATCGCGACACCCGAACGTCGCCTCAGGGGTGACGCGGTCTGCGAAGCGGTGACAGGGATGAGCCTTCTCGCGCTCGCGACTGTGACCGCCGACGGACGGCCGATCGTCGGAGCCGTGGACGGCATCTTCTACCGCGCGGCGTTCTACTTCAGCTCGTCGCGCGATTCGTTGAGGTACCGGCACCTGGCAGTGCGGCCGTTCGTCAGTGCCACCCACCTGCCCGGCGAGCATCTGGCGGTGACCGTCCACGGCCGCGCCGTCGAGATCGACCTCGACGGCGCCGATCAGCATGGCTTCCGCGAGACCGTGCTCGAGGTGTACCTGCCGCGGTACGGCGATGAGTTCCTGACGTTTCTCGAGGCGGGAGTGGTGTACTGGCGCATCGACGCCGACCGGATGTTCACGTTCTACGCGCCGGAGGTCAGCCTCAATCCGTGAGGGTGGTGCGGGCCGGGCCGTGATCTCCCGCCTCAGGCAGGCGGCAGAGCGGGCTCCCGAGCGCGATGGGTGTGGGCTGGCGCCCTCGGCGGCCGCGCCAGCCGAGCACCGTCCGCAGACAGGGTGCCCGGCACCACCGGCCCCGGGACACGCAGGGGTGTCTGCACCCCCACCACCGGGGACAGCGCGAGGATGCCGCCGTCCTCGGTGTGCACCAGCGTCCAGCCGCCCTCGT
>JBDTJX010000088.1:0-24149 GCA_039935655.1 Candidatus Dormiibacter sp.
GGCAAGGGCAGCGGCGGCGGTCTGCTCGATGGGACGAATGGTCAAGCCGGCGGCCAGCGACGCGCTGACGTCCCACCTGGCGTAGCCGGCGTACTCAGGCGCGGGCAGCCAGAGCGGTAGCGACCGCGGTCCCATCCACGGCTCGACCCCGCGAGCGAGCAGGAACTCGTTGGCCACCCAGGTGAATTCGGCCGAAGACCCACATCCCGACGCGGTGCCGGTGAGCAGCTCACCCATGGGCGTCGGCGTACAGGTGGCGTCGTACACACCCACCAACCGCTGCTCGGCGGCGAGGACGATCCAGGCCGCGAGGTCGACGACGTCGACCCATTGCACGTGAGTGGACGGATCGCCCGGGCAGAGGACCTCACCTCCTCGCGAGATTCGCGCCGGCCAGTACCCGTATCGATCGGAGACGTCGCCGGCGCCGACGATCAGCCCCGGCCGCGGGATGAACGCCTTCGCTCCGACCGCGTCGAGAATGCAACTCTCCGCCGCCACCTTGAGGTGGCCGTAGTTGGCGGGGTCGTCCTCGTCGAGTGAGTCGTCGGCTGCTTCGACGAGCGTTGCGCTTGCGTCCTGGCCGGGTGTTGCCTTCTCCGCGTACACCGAGCGCGAGGACACATAGGTCCAGTGCGCGGCGCGCGAACCAAGGGCATGCACTGCGGCGCGCACCTGCGTGACCGACTGGCGGGCGACATCGACGACCGCGTCGAATTCCATGCCGGCGAGCGGCGCCAGCGCCTCTGGCGATGCGCGATCGAGGCGCACAAAGCGCACGCCGTCGGGCGGGTCGCCACTGACACCGCGCGCGGCACAGGCGACGTCGTGTCCCCGGTCGCGGGCGTGCACCGCCACGGCGCGCGAGAGGAACACGGTGCCACCGAGAACCAGCAGCCTCACTGCAGCTGCGCCCTGAAGCACTCGGTCACGTAGGGCAGGTCGAGCTGGTCGCGCCCGGCAAGGTCCGCGTGGGTTGCGACCAGGTGGCGCACCTCGGCGAGCACGGCAGCGCGTTCGTCGGGCGGCAGCGTGATCACGTAGCTGCGCGACGCCACCATGTCGAGCAGCGCCTCCGGCGAGAGTCGGTACCGCCAGGCCACCTCGTGACCCTCGATCGGGCCGAACGGGGGCCCGACCACCGGGTGCGGGTCATCGTTGTCGTCGTCGCCGTGGCGGTGCATGATGCGGGTCAGCTCAGCGACCCAATCATGGCTGTCGTCGCGGATGTTCCAGAGCAGGCCGAGCCATCCGCCCGGGACCAGGACGCGCGCCACCTCGCGAACGGCCCGTTCGGCGTCGACCCAGTGCCACGCCTGTGCGACAAGAACGGCGTCGACGCTGCGGTCGGCGAGCGGGATCTGCTCGGCGGTCCCGGCAAGCAGCCGCGCTTCAGGCACGGAAAGACCCAGCTGCTCGCGCATTCCCGTCGACGGCTCCACGGCAACGACGTCGAGGGCGCGATCACACAGTTGACGCGTGAGCTTGCCCGTTCCGGCCCCGAGGTCGAGAACGCGGCGTGCATCGGCCGGGAGGAGCCAATCGACCGCCTGCGGCGGGTACGTGGGGCGGCCCCTGTGGTACGCGGCCGCGGCGGCGCCGAATGAGCTCGCTCGCGCTGCCCGGCGTTGGTTCAGATCCACTCAGTCCCGGTGCCGGAATGAGCGCATCGCCACGCCGAGCATGACCATTCCGAAGGCGAGAAGGATGGCGACGTCGAGAAGCAGGGGCACCGCGTGGCCGCCGATTGTCACCGCAGCCACGCGGTCCACAAACGGCTGGGGCAGGCCGGTCCCACCGAGCACCGCGGAGCGGACTGGGGCAATGCCATAGGCCACCGGGTCGAAGCGGGTCAGCACCGTCATCCATGCAGGCAGCCCGGACAGCGGAAAGAGCGAACCGCTGAGGAAGAACATCGGCATCATCAGGAAGTTCATCATCACCTGGAAACCCTGCATGGTTCGCATGCGCGCCGACACCGCCACTCCGAAGCAGCTCAGCGAGAACGCGAGCACGAAGAGCAGCGGGATCACCTCGATGACGGAGATCACGCTGAGGTGCACGCCGATGATCGGCGCGAAGACGAGCATCACCAACCCCTGGATGGTCGCCTGGGTGGCGCCTCCCAGTGCCTTGCCGAGTGCCACTGCGGAACGGCTGATCGGTGCCACCAGGATCTCGCGCATGAAACCGAACTCGCGGTCCCACACCACCGACATGGCGCTGAAGATGGCTGTGAACAGCACGGCCATGCCGATGATTCCCGGGTACATGAACTGGATGTAGCTGAATGAGGACGGCGCGCCGCTGCCGCCGAGCGCGCCCCGTCCGATGGAGGAGCTCAGGCCGACGCCGAAGATCAGCAGGTACAGCAGGGGTTGCGCCAGCGACGTGACCAGACGGGTGCGATCGCGCCCGTAGCGGAGCACGTCGCGATACCAGATGATGTACACGGCCTGGGCGGTGGATACCCGCACGTGGCTCGCCTTTTTCGGCGCTGCCGCGGGCTCGGTCGGGGTCGCCACCGGCTCCGTGGTCTGCGTGACCATCGCTGCTACCCCCGCCGCGCGGCGAATGCGCGCATGAACGATTGCATCCCGTCGGCGTCGCCTTCACGGATGGCTCGCCCGGTCAGCTTGAGGAAGACGTCATCGAGGGAGGGGCGGCGCACCGTCACCGTCTTGACCGGCATTGACAGGGCGGTGATCAGTCGCGGCACGAACGCGGCGCCGTCGGCGACCTCGATGCGCAGCGTCTCACCGTCGACGACCGCGGTGACGCCGAGCCTGGCTGCAATCTCCCCGTTGGCGCGGGCGTTGTCATCGGTCTGCAGCACGATCACGTCACCACCCACCTGGGATTTCAACTCGTCTGGTGTACCCAATGCCACGATCCGCCCCTGGTCGATGATCGCGATCCGGTCGCACCACTCCGCCTCTTCCATGTAGTGCGTGGTCATGAAGATGGTGAGACCGGTCGCCTGCCTGATGTCGCGGAGGTGGTCCCAGAGGCGCGCTCGCGTCTGCGGGTCGAGGCCCTGGGTGGGCTCGTCGAGGAACAGCACTTCGGGTGCGTGGAGGATGCCGCGGGCGACCTCGAGGCGGCGTTTCATGCCGCCCGAGAACGTCATCACGACGGCGTCGGCGCGGTCAGTCAACTCCACCATTGCGAGAACGCGATCGATCCTCTCGCGCCGTTCGCTGCGGGGTACCCCGTACACCATGGCGTGGAACGTGAGGTTCTCGCGCGCGGTCAATTGAGCGTCGAGCGACGGATCCTGGAAGACGAGACCGATGCGGGCGCGCACGTCGTCGGGGTGGCGTGCAACGTCGATGCCCGCCACGGAGGCGGACCCCTCGGTGGCTTTCACCAGCGTGCACAGGATGGCGATCGTCGTCGACTTTCCGGCGCCGTTGGGGCCGAGGAAACCGAAGATCTCCCCGCGCGCCACCTCGAGATCGATGCCGGCGACGGCAGTGACCTTGTCATACCGTTTGACCAGCCCGGCGACGGCGATCGCGGCGTCCACCGTCGGGTCGGGCTGGCTGCTGAGAGCTGCGACGGTGGCCATGACGGCGATGATGCCGGATCACGGCGAGGCGAGCGTCAGGCCAGCGCGTCCCGCCGACCACTACGATGCCCCTCGTTGAGCGCTCCGCCAAGCGCTGGTGAGCCACCGACGATTGGGCGAGGAGCGTGTATGGACTTCGAGTTCGACGCGAGGACAGAGGAGTTGCGCGGCCGGCTGCTCGACTTCATGGAGGCGCACGTCTACCCCGCCGAGCCGGTGTTCGAAGCGCAGTTGGCGGCCCAGGTGAATCAGTGGGACCGGCCGTCGGTCATCGACGTGCTCAAGGCCGAGGCGCGCAGTCGCGGGCTGTGGAACCTCTTCCTACCCGACCAGAGGTTCGGAGCGGGCCTCACCAACCTCCAGTACGCGCCTCTCGCAGAGATCACGGGGTGGAGCCCGATGATCGCGCCCGAGGCTATCAACTGCGCGGCGCCCGACACCGGCAACATGGAGATCCTTGCCATGTTCGGGTCGCCGGCCCAGCAGGAACAGTGGCTGCGGCCGCTGCTCGACGGCGAGATCCGTTCGGCCTTCTCGATGACCGAGCCGGAGGTGGCGTCGTCGGACGCAACCAACATCTCGACGCGCATCGAGCGTGACGGCGACGACTTCGTCATCACCGGGCACAAGTGGTGGTCCAGCGGGGCGATGAGCCCGCGCTGCAAGGTCGCCATCGTCATGGGTGTCAGCAACCCCGACGCGGAGCCGCATCGCCGCCAGAGCATGGTGCTGGTCCCACTCGACAGCACGGGCGTACACATCCGTCGCGCAACCTCGGTGTTCGGCTACACCGACGGCGCTCATGGCGGCCACGCCGACATCGACTACGAGGAGGTGCGTGTGCCCGCCGCCAACATTCTCGGCGAGGAGGGGAGCGGATTCGCGATCGCCCAGGCCCGGCTCGGTCCGGGACGCATCCACCACTGCATGCGCGTGATCGGCATGGCCGCGCGTGCTCTCGACCTGATGTGCCGGCGGGTCAGCACGCGCACAACCTTCGGCCGCGTCCTCGCTGAACAGGGCGTTGTCCAGGAGTGGATCGCCGAGTCGTACATCCGCCTCGAACAGGCACGGCTGCTCGTGCTCAAGGCGGCCTGGATGATGGACCGCGTCGGCAACCGCGAGGCACGGCGCGAGATCGCCGCGATCAAGGTGGCGGCGCCGGCAGCTGCTCTGTGGGTGCTCGAGCGTGCCATCCAGGCCCACGGGGGCGCCGGTGTGTCCCAGGATTTCCCGCTGGCGCAGTTCTTCGCACACGCACGGACGTTGCAGCTCGCCGACGGGCCGGACGAGGTGCACCGCCGTGCCATCGCGCGCGACATCCTGCGGCCCTACATGACGTCCAGCTCGGCGGTGCGCTGAGCGCAGGCCGCGCATCAGTCGCCGGCGGGTGCCTCGCGGCCGCCGCCTGCCGCGCGCGACCGCCGCGGCAGCGGCACGATCCTGCCGTCGGCCGCGGCCAGCGGCGCTGTCGCCACCTGGTCGCGGCCGCCGTGCTTAGCCGAGTACATCGCTCGATCGGCCGCCGCCAGGAGTTGGTCGAGCTCACGGCCGTGGGCGGGATACGACGCGATGCCGATGGACGCGGTGAGGCGGGGCAGCGCGCACTCCGCGGGCAGGGCGATGTCGCGCACCGCCATGCGCATCGCCTCGGCCACGACCGCGGCTCCGTCGGCGTCGCAGTCATGGAGCAGCGCGACGAACTCCTCGCCCCCGAGCCGCACGATCGCATCGGCGCCGCGCACCGTGGTGCGCAGCCTGGTTGCCGCCCGCTGCAGCACCAGGTCGCCGGCCGCGTGGCCGCTGTGGTCGTTGACCGTCTTGAAGTGATCGAGGTCGATGAGTAGGAGCGCCAGCGGCCGGCCATCCCGCGCTGCTCGCGTCAGGTCACGCTCGCCGCTGTCACGCAGCCAGCGGCTGTTGTAGAGGTGGGTGAGCGGATCTGTCATCACCGCGCTGAGCAGCTCGGCGTACAGCTGGGCGTTGCGCCAGGCCGCCGCCGCGATGTGTGCGAACAGCGAGGCTGCCTCGAGCTCACTTTCGGTGAACTTACCCACCCCGGTGCGCCAGCAGTTGATGATGCCCAGCTTGTGCTCACCGGCGACGAGTGGAACGAGGAGCAGCGACTCCTGCACCACCGGCGTTCCGGGCACCTGGCGCGCCAGTGGGTGCGCGGAGGTGTCGGCAATGTTCTGCAGAGTTCCCTGAGCGAATGCCCAGCCGGTGAGGCCGGCGTCCATCGAGAAGCTGTCGGCAAGAAGTTCCTCGCGATCCGGACCGGTGGCGATGACCGGGACCAGACGGTGGGTCTCGTATTCCGCCATGAAGATGGCCATCTCCGAAACCGGCACAACCCGGCTCATCAGCTCGGACATAACGCCGAGGATACGCATCGGATCGTGCTCACTCTGCAGGGCGGTTGCCGCATCGCTGAGCGCTCGAGGCAGGCCGGTGCGCGAGGCGGTATGCGTCGGTGCCGCCAAGACCGCCGCGGCCGCCGCGGGCGTCGCGGTGGCGGTGTCGATCGGAACGATACGCGTGGGCGACACCGGACGTCGGGCAAACCAGGCGGCATCGACGACCTCGATGCCCGACTGGCCGTGGATGAACTGCGTGAGGACGGGGCGGCCGAGCAGCCAGCCCTGGCCGAACTGCACACCCAGTGAGATGAGCGCCTCCCGCTCGGCTTGCGTTTCGATGCCTTCGGCGATGAGCCTGGCGCCGATGTGCCCGCTGAACGACAGCAGTGCCATCACCAGGGCGCGCCGTGCGCGGTCGGATTCGATGGCGTGGATCAGCGAGCGATCGACCTTGATGAACTCCGGACGCAGCTCAGCGATGACCCGCATGCTGGCGTGGCCGGCGCCGGCGTCGTCGACCGCGATGCGAAAGCCGCGGGCGCGCAGCCCCGCGGCGATGCGCTGCAGGCGGGCGAGGTCCGACACCGGCTCACGCTCGCTGAACTCGAGGACGATCGAGCGCGGGTCGACGCCCGCGTCGCGGACGGCGTGGTCGAGCGCTTCCATGCCGTGCTGGTCGAGCAGGGTTCCGATCAGGACGTTGATGAACAAGTCGGCGTCGCCGACGTTGGGCGCCTCTGACAGGGCGCCGCGCATGCAGGCGAGGTCAACGTCGGCCTGCATGTGCAGAAGCGACGCGGCGGCGAACAGCTGGTCGGGCGACGCCACGTGCTCGCGGGGGGAGAATCGCGCCAGGGCTTCGTATCCGATGACCGTGTGGTCGTAGAGGCGGACGATCGGCTGAACAGCGGCGGCGATCCTCTCATCGACGAGCAGCGACTCGACCGCGCTCCGCAGTTGCGCGGTTTTCTCGGGCGACGTGGCCACCGCCGGGAAGCGCTCGACGACTAGCTCGTTGTCCGTCTCCCAGGAGCCTGCCAGCATCGTGGCCACTGTCTCGAGGGTGGGGATGAGGGTCTCCGAGCAGCCTCGTCCCCAGACGGCCAGGACGGCAACCACGCGGTCGCGGAAGACGACTGGCACGCTGACAGCCTGCCCCTCGTCGCTCGAGGCGGGCAGAGCCTGCGCCAGGGCCGAGTCCGTCGCAAGGCGTCGCAGGGTACCTGCCGCCCCGGCGACGCCGCAGTACGGGCGCTGCAGCCGCACAGGCTCGCGCAACGACTCGATGGCGTCGAGCGGCACGCGCACGCCGACCAGTTGCTCGGCCATCCCCGGCGACAACCTGGTTGCCACGCCCGGCGGACTGTTCACCGCCATGATCACCCCGGTGTCGGCGAGCACCGCAACCAGCGCGGCGGCGACGTCGAGGGGCGCGACGGCGCGCACCACCTCGCGGGCGGCCTCGTCCGGTGTGCGGATGCTGGGGAGACGCTGTCCCATATCAGTGAGCACGCCGAGGAGGAGATCGCTGGACGGGCGGGGCACCCTGCAAGTGTCGCGGCAAGCTGTCGCCGGGCGATCACGATGCCGTCGCGTCCCCGGCTCGGCTTCGAGGCGAATCGCCGGAGTTCAGCCAGATGTGGACCGAGCGCGGGCTCGGCTCCTACCGCCGCCGGCAGTGCCCCGCCGTCGCCGCAGGGTACCGTTGGGGCGGTGACACGCACCCCGCCGATGGTCACGTACGCCTACGCCGAGAGCCCGGAGTGCGTCGCCGACCTCCGCATGCCGGCTGGGGCACCGCGAGCCTGCGTGGTGCTCCTCCACGGAGGCTACTGGCGGCAACAATACCGCCGTGATCTCATGGACCCGCTTGCCGCGGCCTTCGTCGCTGAGGGCATCGCCACCTGGAACGTGGAGTACAGGCGGGTGGGCAGCGGTGGCGGCGTGCCGCGCACGATCGACGACGTGGCGACAGCCATCGACTACCTCGCCCAACTCGGGCGGCAGCGTGGTGCAGGACTCGGTCCGATCATCCTGGTCGGGCACTCCGCAGGTGGACACCTCGCACTCTGCGCCGCCGGACGGCACCGCCGCCGTGCTTCACCATCGGTCGGCGCTGCCGCGGTCGTTGCCCTCGGCGGCATCTGCGACCTGGAAAGGGCGGCCCGCGACGGGCTGAGCAACCGCGCGGCAGTGGATTTCGCGGGCGGCGAGCCCGACCGCTGGCCGCTCCTCTACGCAGAAGCGTCGCCGCCCCACCTGCTTCCGTTGGGCGTCCCGTACCTGCTTCTCCACGGCAAGGCAGACGACTCGGTGCCCTGGCAGCTCAGCGCCGACTTCCATCAGCAGGCTGTCGAGGCCGGCGACCATGGCGAGCTTGTGCTCCTCGATGATGTCGGCCACTTCGAGCCAGTCGACCCGGCCACACCGGCCTGGCGGAGTGCGCTGGGCTGGATCGACGACCTTCTCTCCGCCAGGTAGCAGCCGGGGTACGATCGTCGCGTGGCGGTAGGAGAGGCGGCGCGGTCGTGGTTCGCTACCCTCTCGAGCCCGATCGTTGGCGACAGCCGGCTGCGCTGGTTCATCAGGCGACACTCCGTGACCCTGCTGGCGCTGGGCTTCCTGGTCGTCGCCGGGCTCGGCGCCGTCTGGATCCAGTCCGCCGCCGCGGAGCTGAGCGGCCCGGTCACCCCGTCGGGCCACCACGATTTCTTCGCCTTCTATTCGGCTGCGACGCTGGTCCGCGATGGTCACCCCCAGTCTCTCTACGACGCCGGAACGCTCACCACGCTGCAGCGGCAGCTATACCCGCACCCGGTTGGCTACGCCGGCTACATGCCTTTCATCAACCCGCCGGCGGCGGCGGCACTGCTCTCACCGCTGGCGGCCGTGCCCGAATCAACCGCGCGGCTGGTGTGGCTGCTGATCAGCGTTGTGCTCGCGGTCGCCTGCGCGCTGGTGCTCACCGCGGGCCGCGACATCCGCATCCGCGCGCTGGCCGGGCTGGTTGTCCTCGGAACCTTCCCCGCCTACCAAACATTCACGGAGGGGCAGTGGTCCTTCGTGCTCCTCCTCGGATGCCTGGCCGCGCTGGTGGCGGCGCGGCGCGGTCATCAGACGCTGGCCGGGATCGCGCTGAGCGTGCTGTGGCTGAAGCCGCCGCTGCTTGTGCTCGTCCTGGTCTGGCTGCTGCTGACGCGGTATTGGCGGGTCGCGGCCGGCATGGTTGGGGCAGTCGTCGCGGCCACCGCGCTGGCTCTGCCATGGACTGGCATCGAGTCCAACGTCAGCTACGCGCGATACCTCGTCGACGTGGTGGCCGCCCACGCCGGGGGCGCCGGCGCCGCCGGGCAGACCGCGTGGGAGGGGGCGCTCCCCAACATGGAGGGCCTGATCGGGCTGGCGGCAACCATCTTCGGCCAGAAGAACGCACTCGCAGTCGACATCGCCACCGCGACGGCCGCGGCCTTCCTCGTGGCGTTCCTCGTGTGGGCGATGCGTTCGCACTGGCGCGACCGACCACTGCCGCTCCGCTACGCACTCGCCGCGGTCTGTCTCGGCCTGCTGCTTGATCCCCACCTGTACGCGCAGGACTGTGTGCTCGTGATCGTCCTGGTGGCGTTCGTGCTGAGCCGCCGGCTCGATTCGCTACCGGCGCAGGCCGCAGTCCTGTTCGCCGGGGGTGTGCTGCTCAACCTGTCCGCGATCGATACCTACTGGGTGCAGGGAGTCACGCTGAAGCCGCTGCACGTCCTCACCTTCGCGTTGATCGTCGGCACGGTCATCCTGGCGCGGCCGCGCCCCGGTCCTCGCCGCGCGCTCATCGCCCCAACCTAGGGTGGGCAACGATAGTTCCAGAACCGCGGCAGAACGGCGCACAGAACTGCCGTGCCGATCACGCAGAGCACGCCGCCGCTCACCACCGACGTCCGCACCCCGGCGAGCGCGCCCACGATCCCGGATTCGAGGTTGCCCAAAGCCGGCCCTGATGAATAGCTGATCATCTCGATGCCGGCGAGCCTGCCGCGCATCTCGTCGGGGATGGTCTGGTTCCACATCGTCATCCGGAACAGTCCGCTGATCATGTCGGCGGCGCCCGCTATCGCCAGGGCGAGCAGAGCACTCCACAACGCCGGCGCCAGGCCGAAGCCGACGATGGCCAGGCCCCACGTGGCGGCCGCAACGCCGATCGCTCGTCCGTGGCGCCGAATGGAACGCGTCCAGCCGCTGGTGATGCTGGCGAGCAACGAGCCCACCGATGGTGCGGTGTAGAGCAGTCCGAGCACGGCGGGTCCGCCGTACGTCGTGGCGATCTGCGGGAACAGCGCCATCGGCATGCCGAAGAACATCGCGTTCATATCAACCACGTATGAGCCGAGCAGGTCCTGGCGGCGCCGGGCGTACCGAAGTCCGACGAGCGACGACCTGATGCTGACGCGCTCAGCCCCCTGCGGCGGCGGCACCGCGCGCATCATCGTGAGCGCCAGCAGCGAGGCAGCAAAGGTCGCGACATCGACTCCGTAGGTGACGGGCAGCCCCACGGTGGCGATGAGCACGCCCGCCACCGGCGGCCCGAGCACCTGGCCGAGGTTGCCACGGAGCGCCTCAAGAGCTGCGGCCGCCGACAGCCGCTCGCGCGGCACCAGGCGCGGCACGATGGCATCCAGCGACGGACGCTGCAGGGCGTCGACGGCGGCGGCGAGCCCGACGCAGACGAACAGCACCCAGAGTTGCGGATGTGGTAGCGCCGCGTTGAACACGAGGGCGCCTGTGACGGCGCAGAGACTCACCTCGGTGATGCGCACCATGCGTCGGCGATCGATGGCGTCGGCGAGGGCACCACCGACGAACGACATCACCAGGATGGGCAGCAGTTCGGCAACGCTCACCAGGCCAACCACCAGGGACGAGCGGGTCAACGTGAACGCCTGGTAGGGGACTGCGACGTAGGTGATCATCGTCCCCGCGAACGACACGCCCTGCCCGATGAAAAGGAGCCGGAAGTCGCGATGGTCGCGCAGCGGCGAGACGTCGACGGCAACCAACGAGATTGCCCGGCCGAGGGTGGAGCGACGCGGCTCCGCCCGGTTGACGGCGGGCGCCGTGTCCGGAAGCGGGTCGGGCGACGCCGACGTGCGCGGTGGTGGAAACTCTGCCACCGGGCGACTCTCGCTGCGCTGTGCTGCGCTGTCTAGTCAACGGCTCGCGTTTGACGCCGGCAACCCGAGCCCGCCATCCTCGGGGGATGAGGATCGCCACCTGGAACGTGAACTCCCTCGCAGCGCGCATGCCCCGCGTCGTCGACTGGCTGGGGACGGTGCGGCCCGACGTGCTCTGCCTGCAGGAGACCAAGCTCAGCGATGCGGCTTTTGCTCGCGAGGACTTCACAGCGCTCGGCTACGACGTCGCCACGCACGGCGCCGGCCAGTGGAACGGCGTGGCGGTGGTGTCATCGGTCGGGTTGGCGGATGTCAGCCGCGGCTTCGCGGGTGAGCCCGGTTTCCCGGACCTGGAGGCGCGCGCGATCGCGGCAACCTGTGGTGGGGTTCGGGTGTGGTCCCTGTACGTCCCCAACGGACGGGCGCTCGACAGCCCACACCTCACCTACAAGCTGGAATGGCTCGCCGCGCTGCGCGGCGTTCTCGAGTCGGACCTGGCCGGCGGTCGACCCACGGCGGTGTGCGGTGATTTCAACATCGCGCCAGGCGACGTCGACGTGTGGGACCCGGCCGCATTCGTCGAGTCAACTCACACCAGCCCGCCGGAGCGCGCTGCGCTGAGCCGCCTGATCGACCTCGGACTGCACGACGTCAAGCCGCGGGCGATCAAGGGCGCGCCGTTCACCTACTGGGATTACCGCGCCGGCAACTTCCACAAGGGCATGGGCATGCGGATCGACCTCGTGCTTCTCGGCAACGGCCTGGCGTCGCGCCTCAAGGACGCATACATCGACCGCGACGCTCGCAAGGGCAAGCTGCCGTCGGACCACGCACCCGTGGTCGTCGACGTCGATGCAGCGGCAGCCTGACTGATACGGTCAGCCGAGATCAGTCGTGGCTACGCCGGCGAGGCCCGCGCCGGATCGGCGAGGCGGTCCTCTTTGGCACCGCGACCGCCGCTGAGCCGGATGGAACCGGCCGTGCCACCGGGTCACCGACGGATGTGCGGATTCCCTCGACGACTGGCATGAAATCGTCGATCTGGACCGCCGCCGACCAGAGATATCCCTGGGCGGCGTCACATTCGAGGGTCCGAACACGGCGGAGTTGCTCGAGCGTCTCCACACCCTCGGCGGTGGCCGTCAGGCCGAGCGAGTGGGCCAGCGCAATGACCGCCTGGACGATCGCCTCATCCTCAGGGTTCGTGCCCAACCCGGCGACGAAGTAGCGGTCGACCTTGAGCACGCGGATCGGGTATTCGCGCAGGTACATCAGCGACGAGTAGCCGGTGCCGAAGTCGTCGACACTGAGACGGACCCCCAGGCCGTCGAGCGTTCGCAGCGTTGCCGTGCCCACGCTGCCTTCCTCCATGAGGGCTGTCTCTGTGATCTCCAGGCGGAGGAGCTCCGGAGCCAGGCCGGCAGACTCCAGCGCGTGGACCACGGTCGCCACCAGGTCGGGGTGACTGACCTGCCGTGCTGAGAGGTTGACCGACACGGCCACCGGCTCGGCCGGCCCGAACCGGGCGTTCCAACGCACCGCGTCCTCACAGGCGCGCCGCAGAACCCAGGCACCGATGGGGACGATCATTCCCGTCTCCTCGGCGATGGGGATGAACTCGGCCGGCGCCACTGGTCTGCCGTTCTCCCGGGTCCAGCGAAGCACTGCCTCCGCCTCGCTGACGCGGCCGCTCGCCACGTCGACGATCGGTTGGTATGCGACCACGAACTGGTCCCGGTCCAGCGCGCGGCGAAGGCCCTGCTCGATACCGACACGATGGTCGAGCCGGGTTCGCAGAGCATCGTCGAACAGCTCGTAGGTGCCTCGGCCTCTCTCCTTGGCCCTGTGCATGGCGACGTCGGCGTCGCGGAGGAGCCCCTCGACCGTCGCTTCCTCGGAACTGACCGCGATCCCGATGCTCATCGTCATGCTGACCTCGCGGCCGTCAACGAGGAATGCATCACGAATCCGCTCTGTGACGCGCCTCGCCACGGTCGCGGCCTCGGTGACATCGACCAGGTCCTCACAGAGGATGACGAACTCATCGCCGCCCACGCGAGCAACAGTGTCGCTGGGGCGAACGGCCTCACCGAGCCGCGCGCCTGCCATGCCCAGCAGACGATCAGCCGCATCGTGCCCGAGGCTGTCGTTGACAAGCTTGAACTGGTCGAGGTCCGCGACGAGCACGGCCAGCGGGCGTGACTGCCGGCGGCCGGATCGCGACAGCGCCTGCGCGAGGCGGTCCTGGAGCAGGATCCGGTTGGGTAGACTGGTCAGGCGATCGTGGGTGGCGTCGTAACGGAGGTTGTTCTCGTAGCGGCTGCGTTCCATGGCACCGCTGATCACGTTGGCCGCCGACTCGTAGAAGTCGACGTCGTGGGCGTCGAAATCGTTGTCGGCGCGGCTGTGCGCGGTGAGGGCACCAACTGTCTCGCCGTTGACGCGGATGGGCACGCCAAGCCCACTGCCGAGCGAGGCGAATCTTGACCCTGGCGGCACGATCAGGCGCGAGTCCGTGGTGAAATCGTCCACCCGCACCGGCTCCCCGGTGAGGAGCACCTGGTCGGTCATCGGAACTGCGGAACGCGCGATCACGTCACCACGGGCAACGCGGACATCCTCTCCGGCCACGGCGCGGACCAGCACCGACTCACCCCCTCCGAGCAGCTCGTACAGGGTGACCTGGCGCAGGCCGAAGGCTGCCAGCGAGGTCACGGCGGCGTCGAAGACCGCAGCCGTGTCAGCGAGGCCCAGGGCCATGAAGCCCAGCCTCGACACGATGTTCAGCGCCCGCAGTCGCCTCTCGCCGGCGAGGCGCTCGGTGATGTCGGTGGCAACGAAGGCGACTCCACCGGGTCCCGCGACGGGGTCAGGGAGAGCAACAGCGGCGGTGTCGTATGTGCGTCCGTCGAGCTCGACGACCTTGCGACCGATCCCGCCTCCGAGCACCTCGCCGGCCATCGTATGGATCGGGCGCATTTGTGTGTCACCCAGAGTGAGCACGACGCGGTTGTCGGCGCCCACCACCGTCAGCGACGTTGAACAGTTCCCGATCACCGCCTCGAGGACAGCAAGGGAGGCCTGCCGTTCCTTGGTGACGTCCACCGCCAGCCCGACGAACGCGGCGATATCGCCACCTTCGTCACGGAGCGGTGAGGCGACGGCATGCAGCATGAGCTCGCGGCCGTCGCGACGGCGGATGCGGTATTCGCCCTCCCACGACTGGCCGCCGCGGAGCTGTTCCAAGATCGCCTCCGGCGTGACACCGCCGTCGGGGGGAACCACCAGGGTGGCGATCGGGAGGCCGATGGCTTCCGCGGCAGACCAGCCGTAGACCTGTTCTGCCTGGGCATTCCAGGCGAGCACGATGCCACCCAGGTCTGTGGCGATGATCGCGATCGGCAGGGTACCGAGGAATGGCGACAAGCTGAAGAGCGCCGGTGGCAGTCGCTCGCTGGTCTGCAGCGCTGTTCTCATGCCCCGTAGATCACGTGGCATCTCGGGCATTGGCTCGACAGTGCACCAATGAGTCCAATTGGGTCGGTCCGCCAGCGAACCCAGTGCTCGGGTCCACACGGCGGTCGATCCGTGGCGGCTGCGAGTATGGGGGCGTGAGTATCCGCATTGCCTTCGTCTCCTCGTACGTCCCGCGACGATGTGGGATTGCGACGTTCACATCGGATCTGCTCGACGCGGCTCGTGCCGCCGACCCGGCGACGACCGGGCGAGTGGCCGCCATCGACGAGCCATCGGTGCTCCGGCCCTATCGCTCGGAGGTGCGCTGGCGCATCCGCCAGGGCGTCCCCGACAGCTACGTCGCAGCCGCCCGCGCGATCAACACATCGAATGCCGACGTTGTCAACGTGCAGCACGAATTCGGTCTCTACGGTGCCTGGACGGAGCCGGGGTTCGTCGACGGCCGCTGGGTGGACGGCGGGTATGTCGACCATCTGGTGGCGATGCTCGAGGAGATGCGCAAGCCGGTCGTGACCACCTTGCACACCGTGCTGCCCCAGCCTGCACCGTCGGTCAGGGAAAGCGTTCGGGCCATCACCGAGCTCAGCGACCAGGTCATCGTCATGGCCACGACAGCGGTCGACATCCTGACCAACGTCTATGGCGTCACGGCACCGCTGCGCTTCATCCCCCACGGGATGCCCAGCATCCAGCGAGGCGGCCGTCATCGGCTCAAAGCCAAGCTCGGCGTCGAAGGCCGTACCATCATCTCGACCTTCGGACTGCTCGCTCCAGGCAAAGGGATCGAGTCGATGATCGAAGCGATGCCGGCCGTCGTCGCGGCTCACCCCAGCGCGCTGTACATCGTCGCCGGGCAGACGCATCCCGACCTCCTCCGCTCCCGGGGCGAGGCGTATCGCAAGAGCCTGGTGGCGCAGACACAGGCGCTTGGCATCGAGGAGCACGTCGCGTTCCTCGACGAGTACATGTCGCAGCGCGACATCATCGATCTCCTGCTCACCAGCGATGTCTACGTGACTCCCTACCTGGAGCCCAACCAGATCACCAGCGGGACCCTGGCCTACGCGCTGGGCGCCGGTAAGGCGATCGTGTCAACGAGGTACCTGCACGCCGTGGAGGCGCTCGCCGACGGTCGTGGTGTCCTGGTCGGCTTCCGAGCCCCGGATCAGCTCGCCCACGCCGTGATCGGCATCCTCGACGACCCCGTGGCCAAGGACGCGCTGGAGCAGGCGGCGTACGCCTACGCGCGCGAGGCGACCTGGCCGCGTTCCGGCCAGGCGTTTCTTGATGTCGCCGCGGAGGCGGCAGAGCGGGAACCAACCGGCACCCGGGTGACGCGCGCACAGGAGCGTGCCTCCGTCCCCGACCTCGCCCACCGGCTCGGCGAAAACCCGATCCTCACCGCCGCGGATGTGCCGGCCTCGCTACCCGGACTCGAGGTCGTCTCCGTTTTCAACGCGGCTGCGGCGAAAGTGGACGACGAGGTGGTGCTGCTGCTGCGTGTCGGCGAGCGACCCCGTACCGACGTGGAGCCGGGGCCTGACGCACTCACCCTTGACCTGGCCGGCCCGGAACCACGGCTCAAACCGCTGGGCGACGGTTACCGGTCGGCAGACGTCATCGGCGTCGCCTTCCTCGACACGCAGCGCACACCGCCGGCGGTTGTCCCGGTCCTGCTGCCGCGTAGCCTCAGCGGGCTCGATCTCAGCGACCCGCGGCGCATTCGCTACCGGACCACAACCGGCGGCTTCACCGCTGCGGCGGACGATTTCAGTGACCTCCTCACCCAGATGTCGCACCTGCGCACAGCCCGCAGCAGCGACGGCGTGCATTTCGACGTCGATCCCACGCCGGCGGTCGTGCCCGCCAATCGCTTTGAGGAGTACGGGTGTGAGGATCCCCGTGCCACGCTGATCGATGGGGTGTGGCACATCACCTATGTTTCGGTGGGGCGTCTCGGCATCACCACCTCCCGGCTGACCACGACCGACTTTCGTTCGTTCGACCGGCACGGCGTCCTGTTTCTCCCCGACCACAAGGACGTGGTTCTCTTCCCGGGCAGGCCGGGAGGCCGGTACGCTGCACTCACCCGTCCGATGCCGCAGTCCTTCGGTCGTGTGCTGGGCATCTGGATCGCGTTCTCCGACGACCTCGTGAACTGGGGTGAGCACCAGCCCCTGGCGCTGCCGCGGTGGGGGATGTGGGACGAGCTGCGCACCGGCGCCAGCGCGGTCCCCTTTCGCGTCGAGGAAGGCTGGCTCGAGATCTACCACGGCGTCGATCGGAACACCACCTACGCGATGGGCGGCCTCCTGCTCGATGCCGACGACCCGACGCGGGTGATCGCGCGATCCCCGGCGCCGATCATGGTTCCCATGGCCGCGTACGAGCGTACGGGACTGTTCAACGACACGGTGTTCTCGTGCGGGCATGTTGCGCTCGACGCCACCGGCGACCGCATTCGCTTGTATTACGGCGCTGCCGACAGCTGTATGGCTGCCGCCGATTTCGACGTGCGCGAGATCGTCGACCAGATGGAAACGTGCTGAGGCAGATAGCCCGTCTGGCACGGCGAACGCCGTCGATCGGACCCCGCGCCATCGCGATAGCCGTGTACGCCGACGTTGCCGACAACCTTGTGCCGGCGCGGGAGGCGGGGTTCGAGGGAGTGGCGTGTGTCGACGACGCGGCTCGTGCTCTCGAGCTGTACTGCGCGCTCTGGGACGCGACCCGGCTGCCCTGGGTTCTCGATTGGTGCGAGGGACTGCTCGACTTTGTGGTCGGCATGCAGGACCACGACGGGCGATGGGTGAATTTCATCTTCGACTGGAGCGGTTCGCGCAACCGCGAGGGCCGCACCTCGCAAGCCGGTGGGCTCTTCTGGCAGGCTCGCGCAGTTCTCGCTCTGGCCCGGGCGTCGCGATCCCTCGACGACGACCGCATCGCTACAGCCCTCCGTCGCGGTCTGCCCCACCTGGAGAACGGTCCGGTACCTGCGGACGTGCGCGTCCTTCACATCCTCACCGCTCTGCAGCTGCATGACCGTGCCGACCACCAGTGGCTCAGGGACATGCTCGGCGGCTGGCTGGATGAGGTGGCATCCTGCCGCGTCGAGGGCGTGCTGATGAACGCGTATGAGGAGCGGGGCCGCCCCCACCTCTGGGGACATCTCCAGGAGGGCGCGCTCGCTGAAGCGGGCATCCTGCTCGGTCGTCACGACCTGGTGGACGTCGCCCAGCACAGCGCGAATCTTGTGTTTTCCGGCCCGGTCGAGTCGGGGTTCGACATCGAGCGCGTCCTCCCGTACGACGTCGCCTCCTGCGTCAACGGCCTGGACCGGCTGGCCGTGGCAACCGGCATCCCAAGGTACCGAGCGCAGGCACAGCTGGCGAGAGCGTGGTTCGATGGCCGCAATCCCGCCGGACGCCCGGTCTACGATCGTGCGGCCGGCCGGGTCGGCGACGGCGTCGACGGCGGTCGGGTCAGCGACGGGTCGGGAGCGGAGTCGAACATCGTCGCCGCGAGCGCACTCTTCGACGAGACAGTCAGGCTGGCGTCGACGCTCGTAGCATCTCCGCCTTGAGCGGGCCGCCTCACCGCGCCGGCCAGACATCGGACAACTTTTCACCTCCGCGTAACAAGTCGGTGCGCAGTGGGTAAAACCGTACCGTGCCGTACAGACGGGTTCTGCGGATTGCACACATGGTCGAATCTCTCCCGGTCGGCGGCACCGAGCACGACCCCGAGCTGTGAACCGTTCGGTGCGTCTTAGGTGGGCTCACCCATGGGCGCGAAGCGGGCCGCCTCCGACGTGTCAGTGCTTCCCAGGCTCTCGAAGCAGGCTGCTCCGAAGCGGATGGATTTTGCCGACGTCGAGGTCGAAGCGCGGCGCCGGCTCGCCATCTCGGATGCGGTGGCCGTCACCGACGCCGACGACGTGCTCAAGTACGTGTCGCCGTCCTGCCGTCAGCTCCTCGGGTACACGTCGGCGGAGTTGATCGGGAAGCCGGTGGCCCGACTCATTCACCCCGATGACCGAGCGCTCGCCGGTCTGACGATGCAGGGGAATGGAACCACCGCAGGCCCTCGCACAGTCAGCCTGCGGTACCGCTGCAAGGACGGCTCGTACGCCTGGATCGAGAGCACAAGCAGAGCGGTCATCGATCCGCTCACCGGCGTGGTGTTGGAGACACAGGCGCTGATGCGCGACATCGGTGATCGCAAAGAAGCGCAGGCGAGCATCGAGCGGCAGGCGCTGACCGATGCGCTCACCGGCCTGGCCAATCGCACCCTGCTCACCGACCGCTTGAACCAGGGGCTCAGGCACCTCAAACGAAGTCCGGGGTTCGTCGGCGTGCTCATGCTCGACCTCGACCACTTCAAGGTCATCAATGACACACACGGCCATCAGGTCGGCGACGCCGTCCTTCTGGAAGCCACGGCGCGGCTGCAGCGCCTCGCCCGCCCCGACGACACGGTGGCGCGGTTCGGCGGAGACGAATTCGTGGTTGTCGTGCAGGGCCTCGCCGATCCAGCCGACCTGACGGCCTTCGCCGATCGCATCGTGGCCGGACTGCGCGCGCCGTTCCAGATCGGGGACGACGCCGTGCTGGCCACGGTCAGCATCGGCATCGCCGTGGCATCACAGCCCGACACCCTGCCCGAGGACCTGCTCCGCGAGGCGGACACGGCGCTGTACCGCGCCAAGGACCAGGGACGCGACCGCCACGAGGTGTATGGAGCCGCGCTGCAGGTGCGCGCCATGGAGCGGCAGGAGACTGAACGCCTGGTCCGGCGCGCGCTGGCGGAGGAACTGCTCGTCGTGGAGTACCAGCCCATCGTGGACCTGGCCACGGGGCGAACCGTCCACGCCGAGGCGTTGCTCCGCATCGACGACACGGAACGGGGGCATTTCACGCCCGAGCACTTCCTCGTGGTCGCCGAGGAGACGGGGCTGCTGCCGGCGATGGATGAGCGGGTGCGCATGACAGCTCTCGCCGAGCTCGCTCGGTGGCGGGCGGCCCCCTCCGTGCACGGCGTCGACCGTCTCGCGGTGAACCTCAGCGCGCGCGAGCTCGCCAACCCGGGATTCACGGCGCGACTTGCCGCTTGTCTCCACGCTGCTGGCTTGCACGGAAGCGACCTGATCATCGAGGTGACTGAGCACGTGCTGATGCAGACGTCCCACTCGGCGGTGACGTCGCTCGCCGAGCTCAGAGATATCGGCGTCCAGGTGGGCCTCGACGACTTCGGTGCGGGCCTGAGTGCAATCTCTCATCTCCACAGCTTCCCGCTTGACTTCATCAAGATTGACCGGTCCTTCGTCGAACACGTCGCCGCTGACGCGCGAGGCTCGTCAATCGTCGCCGCGATCATCGACCTTGCCCATGCGCATGATCTGTCGGTCGTGGCCGAGGGTGTCGAGACGGCAGAGCAGTTGGCCACTCTCCGCCACCTTGGATGCGACCGCGCACAGGGCTTTCTCTTCTCCCCGCCCGTCTCAGCCGGCGATTTCGTGAACCTGCTCAGCTCCGACGCGGCGTAGCAGAACCGTTCGCCGGAGGGCCCACCGGACCCTTGGTTGCCTACCATTGCCGACGTGACCGAGCAGCTGACCGCGCCGCCTACGCCTCCTCCAACTGCGACGTCGAAGCCGGCCGCGCGTGCTGTGCATGCCACCAAGGTGTTCGGCCGTGCGGACGCGGCCGTGCGCGCGCTCGACGACCTGACCGTCGATTTTGCTGCCGGCCACTTCACCGCGATCATGGGCCCATCGGGTTCGGGAAAGTCCACGTTGCTGCACTGCCTTGCCGGGCTCGATGCCCTGACGTCCGGCGAGGTGTTCATCGGCGATACCGAGCTCGGCGCACTCAAGGACACCGAGCTGACGCTGTTGCGGCGCCGTCGCGTCGGCTTCGTCTTCCAGAGCTTCAACCTGGTGCCAACGCTCAACGCCCTGGACAACATCACGTTGCCGCTGGCGATAGCCGGCGTGGCCCCAAACCAGGCCCTGCTTGACGAGGTGGTGGGCTCGATCGGTCTCAAGGATCGTCTCCAGCACCGCCCCAGCGAGCTTTCGGGGGGGCAGCAGCAGCGCGTGGCCGCGGCCCGCGCCCTGGTTTCGCGCCCGGACATCATCTTCGCTGACGAACCGACTGGCAACCTCGACTCGCGGTCGGGCGCCGAACTGCTCGGTTTCCTCCGTACGGCGGTGGAGAACTTCATGCAGACCATCGTCATGGTCACCCACGATCCCCTGGCTGCCGCGTATGCGGACCGGGTTGTCTTCATCGCTGACGGCACCACCGTCGATGAGATGACGTCTCCCACCGCGGACGGGATTCTCGACGTCATGAAGCACCTCGGCGCCTGACGGCGTGCTCAAGGTCACGCTCCGCGGACTGCTCGCGCACAAACTGCGGTTGAGCCTGACGGCGGTTGCCATCGTGCTGGGGATCGCCTTCGTATCGTCGACCTTCGTCGTCGGCGACACGATCAACAACGTCTTCGGCGCCATCTTCACTGATGCCAACCAGGGGATCGCGGTGGTGGTGGAGGGGCAGACGCTGGCGGGTGCCTCCCAGGACATCGGCGGCGGCCAGCGACTCCCGGTTCCGTCAACGCTGGTCCCGACAGTGCAGCACGTCAACGGCGCCCAACAGGCGAACGGCGTGATCTTCCGCACCGGCGCGACATTGCTGTCGCCCAGTGGCAAACCGATCGGGGGCAATGGGCCGCCGACGTTCGGCGCCAACTGGGTCGACAGCCCGACATCCCCGTACCATCTTCGTTCCGGGCATTCGCCGCAGGCCGCCGACGACATCGTCGTCGACGCGGCCACCGCCACCGCCAACGGGATCCGAGTCGGCCAGACCATTCAGATGGTGTTCAACGGCGGCCCGCGTCAGCCGTTCCACGTCAGCGGCATCGCCGGGTACGGGTCCGCCGACAACGTCGCCGGCGCCACGATCACGTTGTTCACCACGCCCACCGCGATGCGGGTCCTCGACACCCAGGGCAACTTCGACCAGATTGCCGTGCTCTCCGCGTCGGGGGTCAGCGACACGACGCTGCGTGACCGCATCGCTGCGGTTCTGCCCGCCAACATGGTGGCTCAAACCGGCAGCGCGCAGGCCAATCAGCAGAAGCAGGCAACGCAGTCGATCATCTCTATCCTCAGCACCGCGCTGCTGGTGTTCGGTTTGATCGCCCTCTTCGTCGGGTCCTTCCTCATCGTCAACACCTTCACCATCCTCATCGCACAGCGCTCCCGGGAGCTGGCCCTGCTGCGCGCTCTGGGCGCAACCCGACGTCAGGTGATGGTGTCGGTGCTCATCGAGGCCTTCCTCACCGGGGTGGTCGCGTCAGCGGTCGGCGCCGCACTCGGCGTCCTCCTGGCCATCGGCCTGGCGCGGCTGCTTGGCTTCTCGCTGACCAACGGTGGCCTCACCGTGACTCCGCGGAGCATCATCGTCTCGATCGTCGTGGGGACGGTCGTGACTGTTATCGCCGCCATCCTCCCAGCCCGGCGGGCGACGCGAGTGACGCCGATGGCGGCCCTGCGCGCTGCCGTGCCTGAGGCGCAACCGGTCACGCGGCGGCGCATCATCGGCGGCGCTATCACTGCCGCGATCGGCGTGATCCTGCTTGGGGTCGGGCTGTTCGCCGGCACGGGTCAAACGCTGCCACTGCTCGGCGTCGGGACACTCGCGCTGTTCATCGGCATCGCCTACCTGGCGCCGCTGCTGGTGCGGCCCATCGCCGGCGCCCTGGGCCGTCCGCTCGCCCGCCTTCGCGGGGTACCCGGCCGGCTGGCGAGGGAGAACGCGATGCGCAGTCCGCGGCGTACCGCGTCAACGGCGGCGGCGCTGATGATCGGCGTGGCGCTGATCGCTGCGGTTGCAGTGATCGCCGCGTCGTTCAAGGCGTCGGGCGCATCGGCGATTGCCGGGTCGATCAACGCGCAACTCCTGGTCACCGACACCACCAGCCAGGCGGGATTCTCCACCAGCGACGCCGCGACGTTGCGTGCCGACAAGCGCCTTGCCGACGTCACTGAGGTGCGGGCGGACTCCATCGTCGCCGCCTCGGCGAACCAGTCGTTGCTCGGCATCGACCCCTCTGCGATCGATCGCACGGTGGCCTTCGACATGGTCAACGGTGACGCCGCGTCGATCGCTGATGCTCAGAACGTCCTCATCGATGACACCACCGCCAGGGCCCGAGGGTGGATGACAGGCACCGTGCTGACGGTGCAGTTTCCCTACGCGCCGAAGCCGACGACCAAGCGAATCGGCGGTGTGTACAGGGGCAATGCGCTGATCAGCGGCTTCGTGGTGTCACTGGCGACCTATGCCGCGAACTTTCCAACGCAGCGGGACTTCGCGATTCTCGCCAACGCCGCTGCGGGTCAGTCGCTGACCGCCGCGGACAGGGCAATGACCGCCGATCTCAGCGCCTACCCGACGTTGACCATCCAGACCAAGCAGCAGTTCGTCGACGCCAACTCTGCCAGCATCGACCAGGCGCAGTCGCTGATCGATGTCCTGCTGGTGCTCTCCATCGTCATTGCGGCGCTGGGCGTGGTCAACACGCTGGCACTGAGCGTGCTCGAGCGCTCGCGTGAGCTGGGGCTGCTCCGCGCTCTCGGCCTGACCCGGCGCCAGACGCGATCGATGGTGCGCTGGGAAGCGGTGATCATCGCGCTGCTCGGTGCCCTGCTCGGCCTGGTGATCGGCACCGGTATGGGAACGGCGGTCGTCCGTGCGCTCGCCGACCAGGGCTTGAGCAAGCTGTCGGTCCCGGCGTCCCAGCTGATCGGCTACGTGGTGGTGGCGTTCTTCATCGGCGTGTTGGCGGCTGTGCTGCCGGCGCGCCGCGCTGCGCGCCTCAGCATCCTGGACGCCATCGCCTCGGAATGACTGCGCTGGTCACCACGAGCGCACCTCGGCGCGGACGGCCTCGGCGAGTTTGACGGCCTCGGCGGCCTCGGTCCGTGCCGCCAGCCAGAGGCCGAACGTGGTGGCCGCGAGCATGCGCGAGCGCCGCCGAGCCAGCGTGCGAGCACTCTCTGCGGCCGTCCGGCCGCCTCCGCTGAGCGCGTTGTCGAACGCGTCGTAGAGGCGCTTGTGATAGGCGTTGGCCCCCACCTCGAGCACATTGCCGCGCCCGGCGAACTCGGCGAGCGAATTGACCCACAGGCAGCCCTTCCGCGCCGCTGCGGGATCGTCGCGAAAGCGCGCGGCGAGCTTGCCGAAGAACACCTGGACGTCGTCGGGCCGGCCCGTCGCCGTCTCCATCGGGCCAAGCAGGGGGCCGATGAACGTCGTGACGTAGTCGTCCAATGCAGCGGCGAAGAGGCGCTCCTTGCTACCGAATGCCTGGTACAGGCGGGAGCGATTCAGCCCGGTCGCCGCCGCGACGTCGCCGAGAGAGATCCCGGCATAGCCCCGGCTCTAGAAGAGCTCCTTGGCCACCTCGGCGACGGCGGTGACCGCAAAGGTCCGCGGCCGGCTCACGAGCGACCCTCGCAGTCGACTAGTTCTGGACCGCGAAGTACGATTTGGCTGGACATGGTGGAAC
>JBDTJX010000089.1:0-18118 GCA_039935655.1 Candidatus Dormiibacter sp.
TACTTCCTCGGCTCCGACAGCCTCTACACCGTGGCCTGGCTGACCGTCGCGCTGGTCGGCGACGGCGACGTCTGGGTACCAGTGCAGCGCTGGCTGGAGCGCGCCTGGGCGGAGGACGAGCCTCCGCGTCCGGCGGTGATCGACCCCAGCCGGCGGGCGTTCCTGCTCCGCCTCGGCGGTGGGGCGGTGGGGTTGGTGTGGCTCCTCGCCATCCTGCCCAGGAGCCGGGCGGCGGTCGCTGCGCTGTCCTCGGGAAGCGGGGCGACATCGGCGACAAGTTCGCCGCCGACCCCGACGTCGGGCCCGTCCGGCAGCGCCTCGCCCGGCTCCTCCGCACCCGCCTCCCAGGCGCCGCAGGGGACGCGTATCGGCAGCCTCGCCGATCTGCAGTCGGCGGGCAGCCTCACCTACCAGGACCCGGCCAGCGGCGACCCCGCGGTGGCGGTGAGCACCGGCGCCCAGAGCGTGGTGGCGTACGACGCCGTCTGCACCCACGCCGGTTGCACCGTGCAGTACGACAGCAGCCAGCGCCTGCTCATCTGCCCGTGCCATGGAGCGGCCTTTGACCCCGCGCACGGAGCCCAAGTTGTCGCCGGCCCGGCGCCGTCACCGTTGGCCGCGCTCAGGGTCACCGTCGCCTCCGACGGCAGCGTCTACGCTACATGAGCGTCGGATGAGGCCGATCTTTTCATCCCCTGACGACGACGCTGGCCGCGTCCCGGGGGCCGGCGACCCGCTGATCGACGCGGTCACTCCGGGGTTCGCCGCGCTCGGGATCAGACCGTTCACACGGCGGCGTCCGCGCCGGGTGCGCGCCGGCAACGCGCGGCTGGTGGCCCTCTCCGGCGCCGTCCTCCTGGTGCTATTGCCGCTCCCGTACGCAACGGCGCTCTTCCTGGACGTGCTCTGGCGCGTCCACTACTTCAGCGCGCTGTTGCTGATCCCCCTGCTCGTCGTCAAGCTGGCCAGCACCGGCTGGCGTGCGCTCGGCTACTACCGCGGCGACCCCGGCTATCGCGCTGACGGCCCGCCGCACCTGATGCCGCGGCTCACCGCGCCCATCCTCGTCGCCGCGACGGCGGTCCTCTTCGGCAGCGGCATCGTCATGATGTTCGGAACCACGCGCTTTGGGCCATGGAGCACCATCCACAACGGTGCCGCGCTCATCTTCACCGGCGCGCTCGGCCTGCACCTGCTCGCCCACCTCTGGGACACCCCGGCCGAGGTTGCGGCCGATGTGGCTCCAGTCCTGTTCAGCCGGCCCCCGCGCACCGTCCCGGGATCGCGACGTCGGGTCGCTCTGACGGTGGCGGCGTTCGTCGTCGGTCTCACCGTCGCCGCCGTCGCCATCCCCGTCGAGCAGTGGTTCCCGTCAGCGGCAGCGGGCGCACATCACCGTGACGGATGACCTCTCGCGCGCATCAGTTGCGCGATGGTTGGCGGGAGCGGTACACGGCCACGGCGGCGGCGATCACGCCGACCACGACGGCGGCACCAACGGTGCGCTCCCAATGCAGAGGCTGAGCCACCGCCGCGATGATCGCGGCGACAACGCACACGGCAACAACGATCCACGCCACAAGAACCAGTTTGCTCATGGGCGGCAGCCTACTCGATCGGCGTCACGACGCCGCCTCGCTGCGCACCGACGTCCGCTGACCATCGCCGCTGGTGCGCCGCCACAGCAGGAAGAGGAGAGGAAGCCCGATGACGAGCATCGCCAGACACGTCCACTGCGACTGCTTCAGGCCCAGCCCCACAACTGGCTCGGATTAGCGCACGTAGAAGATGAGAAATTGACTGACCGCATAGAGAGCGAAGTACGTCAGCGCGAGCACGCCGTCGTGCACGTGTCGGCGACACAGCATCAGCAGGACGAGACCGATGGCGATTGCCAGAGGGCCTCGTACGCACCGGCCGGTTGGTATGCGACGCGGAGGTGGTAGCCGGCCTGGAGAACGGCGTGCGGGTTGGTGTACGCGGTCGCCCAGGGCAGCGAGCTCGGTCCGCCGAGGATGTCACTGTTGATGACGTTGCCGATGCGGCCGACCGGCTGCCCGATCACTGCGAAGAGCACCGCGGCGTCAAAGACGAGCCAGAAGCTGCGCCGCTCGCGCCAGCAGAGAAAGCCGATCATCGCCACGCCGGCGACGATGACCCAGATGAGCAGGCGATCGCAGTCGCGCCGGCTGACCCAACGGGGGCCGAGATGGGGGAGGACGCCGAAGCGGAAGCCAGCGAGAAAGGCGAGCGCGTACATCACCCCGTACCAGTGCACCGGCAGCGGGCCGAGGTGGAGGACTGGGTCGACACTGATGCGGATCACGCCCAGAGCGGCCACGATGGCGATCAGCGCAGCCGCGTAACGGGGCGGCGCCGTAACACCGAGCAGCCTGTACGGTGGGCGGCATGACGCTCGGTGACCTCGGGAGCAGCATCCACGGCCTCACCGGTCACTCCGCCCCCCTGGACGGCCTCCTGCGCCTCGTTGCTGACTACTTCGTCTACGGCGTGCTGGTCGTCCTGGCGTTGCTCTGGTTCCATCGCGACGGCCTCCGCGCGGGGCTGGGCTTCGCCCTCGGCGCGCTGCTGGCGCTGGGCATCGGCGCCCTGCTCGGCACGCTCTGGCTGGAGCAGCGGCCCTTCGTCGCCGATCACTTCGCCCCGCTCATCGCCCACGGCGCGGATGGCTCCTTCCCATCCGACCACCTCCTCGTCCTCGGCGCCCTGACCGGCGCCTGCTGGATGCGCGCCCGTCCCCTTGCGCTGGTTGCTCTCGGCCTGTCGATTCCGGTGGCGGTGGCAAGGGTCTTCGTTGGGGTGCACTACCCGATCGACGTTGTCGCCGGCTTCCTCATCGGAGGGATATGCGGAGTCAGCGGCTGGTTCGCCTGCCGCCCCATCCTGCCCATCCTCGAGCGCGTCGACCGCCAGCTCCGCCGCCGCGGCGTGCGTCCGGTGTTGTTTGGCAACGGGTCACAGGGAGCGCCGTCCGCCCGACACTGGGTGTTCCCGCGGTGACCGGCGGAGGTCGGCGGTCGGTCCCGCGCGGCGGGGACGCGGTCTGGCACAGTGCGACGCGAAAGAGCGAACGTACTGCGAGGCATGCGGAGTACGCCGTCTCCGGCGAGGGCCCGGTGGGGGCAATGTGCGGACCGTCGGCTCCGATCGGGACGGTTGTGCAGGTGTCGCTCGCCGACCACGGAGGTGGAATGGGCGGTGGAATGATGGGCGGTGATTCCAACTAGTCAGGCCCCCCGGGAATCTATGGCATGACGTCGATGAATGTGACGGCCACGCCGACAATTGTCGGGGCGGGAGAAGTGACCTTCGTGGCCGCCAACATCGGCTCCATCACGCACGAACTGATCGTGCTCCCGATGTTGCAGGACGGCTCCGTCGGCGGCTTGTCGGTAGATGCCCACCACAAGGTTTCAGAGTCCTCGAGTCTGGGGGAGGCTTCGAAACCGTGTGCCTCGGGGGCCGGGGATGGCGTGACGCCAGGCAAGGCGGGATGGGTGTCCATGCATCTCGCCGCTGGCCGATATGAATTGGTCTGCAATGAGCCCGGCCACTATCAGAGCGGCATGTTTACTCAACTCACGGTGACGTAGCGGCTATCAGGTCGGGCGCTTGATCGCGATGCCGAAGAAAAGGTAACCCCACGGACTGGCGACGCGCGGGCCGCGCATCTGCTCGTTGATCAGCGCTTGCATGTCGAGGCCCGCCGCAGTCACGAGCTGGTCGATCCGCCGGTCAAGGTGGCAGCCCCCGGCAACTCGCCGCTCGATACCATTGAGTCGATGCTGCCAGCGAGCGGTGCTCGGGTCGGGCGAAAGTCCGTGCTCCAGGAAGTGGAATTCGCCGCCGGGGCGTAGCACGCGATGGATCTCGCGCAAGGCTTGCACCGGGTTCGGGATGGTGCAGAGGGTGAACGTACTCAACGCGGCATCGACGGAGTCGTTCGCGAGCGACAGGCTTTCCCCATCAATGCCGACGAAGTCGACGGGGATCCCACAACGCTTCACGCGCGGCGCCGACATCTTGCGGGCAACGAGCGACGGCTCGACGGCGTTGACAGAACGCACGGCAGAGGGATACACGGCGACGTTCAGGCCAGAGCCGAAGCCTATCTCGAGCAGCTCACCACGGAGGCCGGCTGCGACCCGTTCGCGATGGCGACGAATTTCCCTTGTGTCCAGCAGCAGGTCTGTCACGCGTGGGAGCAGCTGTTCCTCCCAGAACATCATGGGCGTTTTCACTCCCCTGCCCCCACGCTTCGCTTGGTCGTCTACCCCCACGGGTATAGTCGCAGTCTGCCTGGTACGAGCTCAGCTGAGTGGTAGGAGTGAAGCCTCACATGGAAACGAACGAAGTGGTGCTCGATGGCGTGGTCAAGCGCTTGCGGCGCGCCCAGGGGCAGATTGGGGGAGTGATTCGGATGATTGAAGAGGGGCGCGACTGCGCGGACGTCCTCACTCAGCTTGCCGCAGCATCGCGGGCGTTGGACCGGGCCGGGTTCAAATTGGTCGCCAGCGGGCTGAGAGCGCCAACTTCGACGAGGTGGTCGTCCCGAATTGGCCGTGTCGCTCAGCAGCTTTCTTCCAGCGCGGACCGGGTTTCGGAGCGCTCCGCGGCGGAGTAGTCGTCGCGGACGACGGCTGTCGGGTCACCCTGCCGGCCGGGTCAAGATGGCGACGACGGCCACGTCTGCCCGGGAACCATGTGCTGGGCCGGTTGGCTCTCGCTCGACGCGCTCCAGCAACTCAACAGTCAGGCCTGCGGGGAGGGCGTCGCGCAATCGCTCGACAGTGAACAGCCGCTCTGGGGCTGGTGGGCCGTCGCGACCGAGGTTGTCCAGGTCGTGGCCGACGATCAGCAGGCGACCACCGGGAGCCACCGCCAGCGCCGCCTGCGCGAACGTAGCTGCGCGCTGTGGTTCCGTCGGGTGCACGTTGGCGAGAAGCACCAGGTCGAACAGTTCCGCCGGGGCGCGGTACTCCGCGAGATCCGCATGTACGAGGGTCAGGTGGACGCCCAGGCTGGCAGCGCGAGCTGCTGCCTGCTCCAGACCCACCGCTGATGCATCGACACCGGTTACCGCCCCGCCTCGCCTCGCTGGGCCAACCAGATGGCGTGCCGCCCAGTGCCGCAGCCCAGGTCCGCGGCGCGGCCGACAGCGAGAGGCCCCGCCATCCGCACCACGAGAGGGTCAGGGTCGGTGGGCCAGCGGCGCTCGCTGTATCGGCGGTCCCACATAGCTCCGCCGTCGACGTCGGTCATCGCGACCGCTCAGGACGCGGTCGAGCGTCGGAACGCCTCGCCTTGAACTGGCCGACCGACCACCGAGCCGAGCACGCAGACACCACAGACGCCAGCGGCCAAAGGCACCCACCCAATGATGCCCACCAGCCGGACGGCACCATGCCCACGCACCCCGACGGCGATGAGCGCGAGCCCGACACAGTCGAGGAGGAGCTTCCGCTCGGCGAAGTGCCAACTCCCGCCAATTTTGGCGAACGCATCAAAGTGTCGTAGCGAGGCGATCATGATCTTGCGGTTGTCGTCTTCAGGTTCGGCGCGAGGCGGCACGGGCGATTACATCGAGCAGATCGACTGCAATCGGCAAGGCTGTCTCATCCACATCGAATTGGTTACTGTGATGAGGCCCCGGGCTACTGGCACCGACGACCATGTAGGTCCCTGTTCCACCTTGTCCCTGGACCTCCCTAATTAGCCAGCTAGCGTCCTCGCTTCCACCGGCTTCCCATCCTGTCCCAATGGTGGTGACTCCGGGGACCGTGCGCGCCACGGTTTGGATGAGGGTACTAAGGCTGTCGTCGCAGTGAATGACCGTCGAGCTTCCAATCACCTCGACCTCACTCTGCACATCCTGCATGAGCGCACTGTGTTCGACGATACGGTGGATCCGGCGCTCCAAATCCTTGTTGACGGCCTCGTTTGCCGCTCTGGTCTCGAGCTCAAAGGTCGCAGTCGCCGGAACGATGTTCGGTGCGCCTGGGGCGCTTACGTGTCCGACGTTGACTCTCGTGATTGCGTGAGAGTAGCGAGGGAGAGCGTGGATGTTGAGGATTGCTGTACATGCCGCGAGGAGGGCATTCTTTCCCTCTTCGGGGGCCCGCCCCGCGTGAGCTGCACTGCCGACTAGGCGGACCCGAAACTTCGTTGTTGCCAGATGCCCAGTCGAGTCCGAGTACACGTGACCGGTCGGAACGCCCAATCCCAGATGGAAGCAGACAAGGGTGTCGACCCCATCCACACACCCTGCATTCCTCATCGCGATAGCGCCTCTACAGCCCTCTTCAGCCGGCTGGAAAAGCAGCCGGATGCTATTGGCAGGGGGGTCTTGCGCCAATCGCGCTGCCAGCGACAGTCCGATTGCGGTGTGTGCATCATGGCCGCAAGCGTGCATAAGACCGGGCAACTGGGACACAAACTCGAGTCGAGCAGGTCCATGCGACAGGTCGTCGCTCTCCGCGACAGGCAAGGCATCCATATCAAACCGAAAGGCCATGGTGTGAGCGCTGTCAGAAGCAGGCAAATCTGCAACCACGGCTGTGAGCCCGCCGCGCATCTTTTTGAGTATCCGCGGATGCGCACCCGCCTTGAGGGCGTCGTGGTAAGCCATGTCCAAGAGCTGCTTCGATGGTACGCCCAGACGGGAACTGGCGTCGCAGGCGTCGGTGCCCAGACGCACTTTGAAACCGAGTTGTTCAAGTGTTTCAGCCACATGAGCTGCGGTGGCAAACTCCATAAACCCGAGCTCCGGGCGTGCATGGAACCTTCTTCGCGTTGCAACAACACCGTCTGGTGAATGGACGTGTTTCGCGTTCACTTGTCCAGCAACCAGGCATACGCGAGCCCCTCGGCATCAGTTGCAGCTGGAGTGCCATGACCTGGGGTAACCGCGTGACAACAGCAGCGTCGAGGCATGGCTCTCCTAGCAGGTGAAGACGGTACCCCGGACGCCGCTAGCGGCGTCGGAGGCGAGGAAGGCCAGAATTTCGGCGACGGTCTCAGGCGAGGACAGGCGTTCAAGCCTCAAGCGCACAGCGTGGCGATCTGCGCCGTGAGCTACCGCCTCTGCGAGCGAGCCGCGAAGAAGTGGGGTATCCACATCCTCCGGACAGACGTCGTTTACCCTGATGCCCAGTGGCCCGAGGTGCCGGTCGAGCGTCAGTGCCAAGCCGTGCACTCCACCCTTGCTCGCTCCGTAGGAGTACGACCCGCTGCCAATGACAACCCCGGCCTTCGATGCGACAAGGATGAGCACACCGGCGCGGGTGGGAACCATCACATCCGCAACATGTTTGGTCATGAAGAAAGCGCCCTTTAGATTGATGTCAATGACACGATCCCATGTCTCCTCGTTGAGTTCACGTAGGTCCGTGAGTTGTCCAGCCATGACGCCAGCAGCATGGATCAGCACGTCGACACCCCCGAAAGCCGCGGCCGTCCGGGCCACCGCATCACGTACTTCGGGCTCCGATGAGACGTCCGCGTGTACATAGGAGAGGTCGAGATTCATCCTCTCGGCGTGGTTGGATAGTTCAGCACCAGACGCGTCGTCTACGTCCATCGCCGTAACCCGCCCGCCCTGGCTGGCGATGCTGAGTGCAGCTGCACGGCCGATTCCGGAAGCCGCTCCCGTCACGATCACGCGCTTCTCCCGAAGCGGCGGCCGATCGACTCGTGTCTCATCCTGAGCGGTCACCGAGGCTACCACCGGCGCTCGTCTAGGACTGTGGTGATGGCCTCAAGGATGGTGCCACGATCCGGGATCACCTCTGTCTGCAACTGCGGTGAAGCAGGTATTGGAACATCGGGTGCTCCGACCCTGAGCACGGGGGCGTCCAGGTCCCAGAAGCAGTCCCTAACAGCCCGAGCGGCGATCTCCGCCCCAAAGCCCCCGGTAACGTTGGCCTCATGCACTATGACCAAATGCCCAGTCTTGTGAAGAGAGGCGGCGACCACTGAAAAGTCGAGCGGTGAGAGCCAGCGTAGGTCGACGACCTCGACCTTCTGACCTCGCGCTGCCGCCAGTTCAGCGGCCTCGAGAGATTCGGACACCATCCGCGACCAAGTGACGAGCGTGACGTCGGACCCCGTACGAACGATGCGAGCGCCACCCATGGCCTCAACTGGTCCGTCTAGGGCAACCGGACCGCTAATCGGGTACAAGAGTCGGTGCTCGAAAATCATCACCGGGTCCTCGGATGCAATCGCCGTTCGCAACATTTCATACGCATCACGTGGGTTCGCTGGCAGTCCGATCCGTAGACCGGGACAGTGGGCATACCAGGCCTCCAGACTGTGCGAATGCTGCGCACACGAGCCGGGCGAATACCCTTGTTGTGTCCGTATGGTGAGGGGCGCCGTCCAACGCCCTCGGGACACGTATCTCGTGTTCGCGACCTGATTCAGAATCTGATCCATCGCGACTGCGAGGAAGTCACCGTACATAATCTCCACAATCGGCCGGCGACCTCTCATGGCTGCCCCCAGGGCAGCTCCTATGATCGCTGCCTCGGAGATCGGGGTATCAAAGACGCGGCCACCGAACTTGTCATGCAACCCCTTGGTCGCGCCGAAGGGACCGCCTGGGAGCGCGATATCCTCTCCAAAAGCGAGCGACTCCGGATAGGTCTCCAGCGCCCAGTGCAAGGCCGCATTGACCGCTTGGATGTAACGAAGCTCCGAAGGCTGGGGTTCTTCACGCATACACGTGATCCGCGGAGGTGCCCGCCACCGGGTAGCTGAGTGAACGGGCCTCCGCGACAGCCGATTCGATGATCCTCGACAACTCCTGATCGATTCGATCCAGTCGCTCAAGCATCTCGTGGTCGGTCTCACGTGCTGAATTGCGCAGACGGGTGAGCGGCTCCCGTTCGAAAGCTGAAGCAACCTCGCCAGCCGGCCGGTACTGTTGTGCGTCGCCGCTGTAGTGGCCTACAAGACGCTCGGTGAGAGCTTCGACCAGGCTCGGCCCACCGCCAAGTCGGGCTCGTTCGACCGCAGTCGCGACGGCATCTTCGACTGCATCGGCATCGTTACCATCAATGGTCAGACCAGGCATGCCGTAGGCGCTGGCTCGACTCGAAAGTGGATCGATCCGAACCATTGATGCGATCGGCGTCATCTCTGAGTAGCGGTTGTTTTCTAGGACGATGACCAGGGGAAGCACATAGACCGCCGCGAAGTTGAGAGCCTCGTGCGCGGCCCCTTGGCTGAGTGCCCCGTCGCCGATCGACACAATACTCACGGCACCGCTGCCGTCGTAGAGTGACGCGAGAGCGGCGCCCGCCGCCAGCGGCAAGCCGGCACCGACGATCGAATTCTCGCCCAGGAATCCGTGAGTGGCCGACGAGAGATATGGAGATCCGGCGCGACCACCGCACAGCGGGGAGTCGCGACCCATCATTTCCGCGAACAGGTCGGTGAGGGGAACCCCGCGCGCAATGGCCCAGCCATGGCCACGGTAGGTGGCGGTGACCGCGTCGCGAGCCTCGAGCGCGCGGCAGGCGCCGACCGCGATCGCCTCTTGTCCGCTGCAAAGATGGATGGATCCGGGTATTTCCCCCTCACCCTTGAGTTCCATGCAGCGGTCTTCAAACGCCCTGATAAGACCGATGGCGCGGTAGTTGTCTTCGATCGAAGCCGCTGCCATCCGCTACCTCAGTAATGTCTCTTAATCGCCGTCAGCGAAGTATAATCCTAATGCGGCCGCAATTCGGGCCGATACCAAGATAGAACGCGTTGGCTGCAAACAGCCGAGTTGAGGGCGGGCAGGGTCATCAAGTAGGAGGACGTACATCGGATGAGGATTGCAGGCGTTGAGTCCCTGGTGCTGGGCGACGCACATTTTGTTCGGATCACCACGGAGAATGGGCTCACGGGACTCGGTCAGTCCGCCTGCTGGGCCTACCCTGGGGCTGTGCATCGAGTTATCGATGTCTTCCGTCGTTACCTAGTAGGCCAGGATGCGCGGCGGATTGACCATCACTGGCAGTATCTCTATCGGATGGGTCCCTTCCGCGGCAGTGTCCTGTCCGCCGCCGTCAGCGCCGTGGACATCGCCCTGTGGGATTTGAAGGGACAGCTCCTACAAGTTCCAATCTGGGAACTGCTCGGCGGCAAGTGTCGCGACCGGATCAGATTGCACTTGCTTCTACCGGGCAGCGCACCACAAGAGGTAATCGCCAGCGCCCAGACCGCAGTCGCCGATGGCTTCACGGCAGTCAAGTTCGATCCTTTGGGCCCCGGCTATCAGGATATGAGTCAAGCTCGACTGATTAGCTCAGCAATCGAATTCGTGTCAGCGGTGCGCGACGTGATCGGTGCCGATGTCGACCTCATCCTCGAATTGCACCGCAAACTAACACCCGCTCAAGCTCTCCCCTTGGTGGAGGCGGTAGCGCGATTTGCGCCTCTGTTTGTAGAGGACCCGATCCAGATCGACAGCATTAGCTCACAGGCCGACTTTGCCCGGCGCCTCTCGGTGCCGTTCGCTGCGGGGGAGAGGCTGCATACCATCTGGGAGTTTCGGGAGCTTCTTGCTCAAGGCGGAACTCAGTACCTTCGCCCCGATGTGGGCCTTGCGGGAGGGATCACGCACTGCAAGAAGATTGCGGCTCTCGGCGAGTCGTACCACGCTGCGATGGTTACCCATAACTGCTTAGGGCCAGTCTTGACCGCTGCATCAGTGCACCTGGACGCATCCATTCCCAACTTTGTCGTCCAGGAGTACACGACGATCGATGAAGGCGTCGTTAGCGCAGCCTTCAGTACAGCCGTCCGTAGAGAAGGGGGCTACCTTACGGTCCCGGATGCGACTGGTCTGGGTGTCACGCTTGACGACAGCCTCGCGGGCTCCTTTCCGCTGATCGGACGGGAGGTGACGGAAATACCATTGAGGCACGACGGCTCGGTGGCGTATTCGGTGTAGTTCGACCACGCGTCTGCGTTCGACTGGCGACTCGAGAGGTATATTTGACGGGATATGGGCCACATTCCGGTCGTTTTCCTCTGGCACCCGGATTGATCGGCGTCATCGGTCCTGCCGATTCAGTCGCCCTCGCTCTAGCCGTGGCCCAGGAAGAGGGTATCGGCGACATTGTGCTAGGTCGCGCCTACAAGTCCGTGGACGAGGCACCGGAACTAGCCCGTGGGTTGGACCAGATTTGCCAGGTACTCATGTTCACGGGTCGCGTTCCCTATGTCCTGGGGGGGCAGCCCGCCACTTTGCGGGCTGCGACGCAATTCGTACCCCATTCGGGCACGGACCTCTACCGAACCCTGATCTTGCTCCAACGTGAGTTCAATGGCCGGCTACCGCGAATCAGCTTGGACACCATTGAGCCCATGATCGTTCGCGAGGCTTACGAGGATCTTGGTCTCGGTCCACCCAGCGACACTCTTCCGCTCGATGTCGGCGACGGCAATGAGAGCATCAGGTCGGTCGATGACATCGTCGAGTTCCACTTGAGCCTCTTTCGCGCGGGGAAAGTGGAGGCATGTCTCACGTGCGTGGACTCGGTGTACCGCACCCTTCACGAAGGTCAGGTTCGGACCTGGCGTATCACTCACGCAAAGTCCGTATATCGCGAAGCCCTCCGTCAGGCTCATCTCAGGGCGCAGCTGGCGGTCGCGGAGACCACACAACCGGCCGTCGTACTGATCAGCGTCGCCGGCATGAAGGTGCGGTCCAGTGACGGCGGCTCGTACGAACTGCAACGGCGGAGACTCCAGGCCCGCCAAGAGATTCTGGATTTTGCTGAAGGGCTTCAGGGCCGTCTCGCGGATCTCGACGATGACGCTTTCATTGTGTACACGAGTCGCGGCACCATCGAGGACGGTATCTCGCGCATGATGTCGGGGCACGCCGGCCCGCTCGACCTCCTCAAGCTCCCGTCGGAGGCTCGCGTCGGGGTTGGCTTGGGAGCAACGGTGGCCGCAGCCGAAGCGAACGCACGGCGAGCCTCCGTGATGGGTGAGCGCACGGGAGACCTGCATGTCGCCTTTTCCGACGGTAACGTTTTCCGCGCCAACAAGGACTACCCTCCAACCACATACCACCTTCGCGAGATGAACGAGCCGATTCGACGTCTAGCCGGTGAGCTTGGCCTCGGTCCCCTTGCATTGACCCGGCTGACTCGAGCCTTGCAGCAGGTCGACGCTTCCGGCATGACTGCTACGGACCTTTCTCGCGCGTACGGGATTGAACCGCGATCCGCTCGTCGCCTCATCTCGGCCCTACAGCGCACCGGCATTGCGATCCGGCTGGGACGGCAGGGCGGCCCTCGGGGCAGACCACACACGGTGTACCGCATCGACTTGGACCGCCTGTTGCCGGCGGCCGACGGGAGGTAAGAAGGGTGGCTTGGACCCGAGGTCGGACGGTGGCATTCGGACACGTTGGACTACAGGTGGCTGACCTCGAGCGATCGAGTATCTACTACCAAGATGTGATCGGCCTTATCGAGTTTCAACGCCAAGTCCGCAATGATCACTACCTGCAACTAGTGACGGGCTATCCTGGCGTCGAGCTTTCCATCGCATTGTTGGTGGAACCGCAGTCGGGTGTGATCGTGGAACTTCTCGAATATCGCGGTGTTGAGGGAACTCCCATCAACCCAGCGACGGCGAATTCGGGAACAGGCCATGTGTGCTTTGAGGTGGACGATGTGGATGCGATTTATGAACGCGCCGTGGCCGCCGGCCACCGTGCTGTCCACGAACCCGTGACCCCGACGGGCGGTAGGTGGAAGGGGGGACGGAGCATCTATATGCTCGACCCGGATGGAATCCGCGTTGAGTTGGTACAAAGCGGAGGCAGCACGGATGCCACCGCTGCTCCCCTCGGCCCGGCCGACGCGATTGCGACGGAATCGGTATTTCTGGTCGAGGCAACCTATTCCCAGGATGCGGCTGAACGCAGGGTCCCGCACCGGTCACAACACCTCACTCGACTGGCCGCATTAAGGCGCCAGGGGGTACTTATCGAGGGTGGCGCGTTCCTCGATGTCCTGAGTGCGTCGCTAATGCTCATCCGAGCAACCACTTCCGAGGGAGCGCGCCGGATAGCCGAGGAAGACGTCTATAGCGTCGAGGGCGTATGGGAGACGGTCCGCGTCCGGCCGTTCGGCCGCGTCGCCACGTGACGCGCCCATCCATCCGGTGCTGAGAGCCTTGATGGCTCCGACCCAAGGACACCTGTCCAAATTCGCCGACGGCTCTTCCGGTCACGGTTCAGTCGTCGATCACGCCATACGCATCGATTTCGACAACGAGCTCTGGTAACGCCAGACCGCTGACAACGAGCCCCGTACTACAGGGCTTCCGTTGGCCGAAATATTCGTCGATCACCGGATAGACGTGCTTCCGATGTGCGTGATCGGTGACGTAAACAACGATTTTCACGACGTCGGCGAGTGTCCCACCGGCGAGTTCCATCAGGGTCTTTATGTTCTCGAGCGCCTGTGTTGTTTGGCCCGCGGGATCGCCAGCCGCCACAAGGTCAAGGTCCAGCGTCAACCCGGTCTGTCCCTGCAGGAACACGAGGTTTCCGGCCCTATAGCCCTGCGCAGACACGCCACTCATATGCTCGAGGAGGTCGGGTGTCGCCCTGAGAAGGTGCTTTGCCATTGGACTTCTCCGTCGGTTTCAAGCAGCTTGCTAAATTCCTGCGCACAAAGACAGTGGATCGAAAACCCTAGAGTGCTCATTCTTAGATTTCATCGTTTTCAAACTCCCAACTCAGCAGACGGTCAAGAAAACGACGCGTCCGCGCCTCCTTAGCGTCCGTGAACATTTGCCGCGGCGGTCCCTGCTCAACGATTACTCCGTCATCGAACATAACGACCCTATCGGCAACCCGCTTCGCGAAATGCATCTCGTGGGAGACAACCACCATTGTCATTCCGTCATCGGCCAACCTCTTGATCGAATCGAGCACCTCTCCCGTAAGCTCTGGATCGAGGGCTGAGGTTGGCTCGTCGAAGAGCATCAAGCTCGGCGACATGGCAAGCGCTCGGGCGATCGCGACCCTCTGCTGTTGTCCGCCGGAAAGCTGACGCGGGTACGAATCACACCTGTCGCCAAGGCCCACTTGCGCAAGTAGCGCTACCGCCTCTAACCGCGCCGCTGCCACGGGCGTACCCAAGACGGTCACTGGACCTTCCATGACGTTGCGCACGGCGGTCATATGGGGATAGAGATTGAAGCCCTGAGAAGCAAAACCGATCCGTCTACGCGCCTTTATCAGGTTCGTCTTCCGAGCGGTCATATCGGTTCCCGACACGATGATCCGCCCTTTGTCGGGTGCAACGAGCCGATTGATGCACCTCAAGAACGTACTCTTGCCAGACCCGCTCGGCCCGATCAATACGATCACCTCGCCTGGCTGGACGACCAAGCTCACGTCATTCAGAACGAGACGATCACCAAATGACTTGAAGAGATGCTCGATTATCAGAATTGGCTCTGAGTCGACGGGCCGCAAAGCTGCCGTGATTGGGGTGCCATCCATCATTCAATCACCCGAAACCGCTCGAACAGCCGATTGACCACCAGGGACTGCGGGAAGGTCACGGCGAAATAGATTAGGGCGGCAACCGTAAGTATTTCCATAGGTCGGTACGTGCTCTGGGCAACGTCCTGTGCGACGAAGAGCATTTCGTGAACGCCAATGATGGCAACCAAAGATGTGTTCTTGAAGAGACCAATCCAGTTCGAGGCAACGAGCGGAACGGCGCGCAGTGCGGCCTGCGGCAAGACAATTCGGCGCAGCACCGCCGCCTCAGACATTCCCGTCGCCAACCCCGCCTCCCGTTGGCCGGGGTCTATAGACTGAATTGAGCCGCGGAAGGCCTCGGCAAGGTATGCCACAAGATTGAGTGTAAGTGCGATGACGGCGCTCACGAACGCACTTGGATGCAGGTTCAGAGCGATAGGAAGGACGTAGTAGATCCACGAAATCTGCACCAGGAGCGGGGTCGTGCGGAAGAGCTCCGTGTAGCCGTACGTGACAGCGCGCGCCAGCCGGAATCGGGTGAGTCTGCCCAGAGCGACCATCAAGGCCAGCGGCAGTGAGAGGGCCATCACCAGTGCACTCAACTCGATAGTCACGAGCAGTCCAGCTAAGAGCTGCGGTATCGCTCCGATGGCGGCGTCAAAGTTGAATTGGTAGCTTGTCATTGCGGCCGCAGCTGCAACGGTTCAACGCCGACGTTATCGCGCCTCATCGGCCGCCCACGACGCTCAGTGCTCGCTTCTGCAGTTTGTTGACAGCGACGGCGAGTGGCATTGTCAAGACTAGGTAAATGAGAGCGACCAACGACCACACTTCTAGCGGGCGTATGGTGAAGCCGGCAACGGTGTTCGCTTTGCTCATAAGCTCGGGCACATTGATGACTGAGACCAGCGAGGAATCCAGGACGAGAGAGATCATGGCGCTTGCGATGGCTGGAAGAACCATACGGACGGCCTGTGGAAGAATCACTCTTCGCATGGCCTGCAACCCCGTCATGCCTTGCGAGAGCGCAGCCTCTCGTTGACCTGTGGGGACAGCGAGGATGCCGCTTCGGTAGATCTCCGCGGCAAAGGCCCCCAGATTCAATCCCAACGCAAGGATGCCAATCGGAATTGCGTCGAGGTATATGCCGGTGACGATGGGAAGGACGAAAAACAGCCAAATGATTTGGATTAGGACGGGCGTACTGCGGAAGAAGTCGATGTACAAGCTAGCAGCCCACCGAAGTGGCGCAACAGATGAGAGACGGAAGAGCGCGAGGATCAATCCGATGGTCATGCCCAACAGGAAGCTGAGTGCCGATACAAGGAGCGTCGTTGCTACGCCAGAGAGGAGAAAGGGCAGAAATTTGACAACCGGCGCGAAATTCACTGGTTCCTGCTAACCACCACTACGCAAATCTCACCTGAGCTTGGGTAACCCTCGCCGAGACTGACCATGGACCCCCGGGCCCCTATCACCACCGCAACCCAGACGCAGTGCAACCCGCGACGGCGAGCACCGAGCGGGTTGCACTGCGTCCACGCCTTACGGTACGAGGCCCAGGTACTTGGGATCAGCGTACTTAGCTAGATCGGTATTCACAGAGGGCTGGATGTCCGAGATCGTCTGTCCAACGAAGCTCGCCAAGCCAGCATCACCCTTTGGGTAGGCCACGGCGATGGGCGTCGACAACGCCGGATTCGTGAAACAATCGGTGGGGATCGTCTTCATATCGGGGAACCGAGCCTGCACCGCGTAGTAGAAGCTCGCGTCAATCACCGCGACGTCGACCGCACTCGACTCAACCTCGGGAAACATCGCATTCTCACCTGGGTTTGCAGCCCGGGTCACTTCCTGAGCAAGCGGATATGTCGACTGAGTGAGCTGCAACTGCCCCCCGCTGACGAAGTTACCGATCTTGACGTTGGAGTTGTTCAAATCGGAGAGCGAGTTGACCTTTGAGTTCGACTTGAGCGCAACGAAGCAGAGACCTCCGCTGGTCCACTTGGTCATGCCGACCACTGCCAGTCGCGCCGGAGTCGCGAAGAATGGGACCACGCTCATATCGAGCCGACCGGATTGTATGGCTGGGATCTGCTCCCCATTGCCTAGGTTCACGTTGTTGAGCTTCACGCCGAGCGCTTTGGCAACTGCCACCGCGATGTCTTCGCTCGGACCCACCCACGCGTTCGTGTTCGGGTCCTGGAGAATCCAGGGCGGCCCAACAAGGACACCCACATTCAAGACCCCTGCCTGCTGGACCCGGGTGATCCAGGCACTGGAGGGAAGGTTCGAGGCGGGGGTTCCAGCACTGCTCTGAGTGGCCCCGCCCGAGCCGCAGCCGGCGAGGATGAGGGCCCCAGCAACGAGGAGCCCACGAGTAGACCGACGTGGCTTGCAGGGACGCATGAGCCCTCTCCTCAACCTGGCTTCTTCCCGCTGCCAAAGGACAGGTAGCGGACGACGGGCGTCAGGCTACTCGTCGCTCTCATTAATGTCAATGGCCCTAATACGACCTAAAATGCGGGCTGAGGAGTGTGGAGCGCGGAACGGGAGGCGACACCGCGTTTGACAGGAAGTCGGGGCCGAAATGTGCCTCCATCGTTTGGGTCCAACGACGTCCGGCGTGGCCGGACTGCGTTGCGAATCGCTCAGCCCTTGCACTGCGTGGCGGGGCTTGGGGCGCCTCGTTGTTGAGTCCGCCAGACGGACTGCGGATCCTCTGAAGTCAGGATGACGGCGAACTCGCGCTCGACTTCGCCGTCGACGGTTCGCTGAAAGCAGAGAACGAGTCCCTCATCGAGGACGGCGGCGATGCGCTGCAAGGTGACAAGCTTGGGAGTAATGGTTCCCCGCTCGAGACGCGAGATGTTCGTATGGAACGCGTTTCACTTGGCGGCTGAATAGCAGCTGGTAGCGATTCTCGAGCGCGACCGTCGGTGGCGTGACGGGCTGCTGCAGCGTCCTACTCCTAATACGCGCGGCGGAAGCAATTCTCTCCCGAGGGTGACCGACCGCACGGCTCCGGGAGCTGACTGGGCGTGCCCCGCTTTGAGGGACACTCTTTCTTAGCCCGCGCACAGAGCGGTGTGGCGGGATTCGTAGTCTGCGGGAATGAGGTTGCCGAGGGTGGTTGGTGGTCCTGGCGTGGCTTGTTCGAATATGAAATAGAAACGGCCATGGTGGTCCGAAACTCATTTGACGCGTTCCGCCTGGCGGCTGGATGGCGTCTGGCGACGTCGCAGTTGGAACGCAAGAGACCTGGGCTTCATTAGTGCGGGACTATCATGTCCGAATACGAAAATGGCGGAGAGGGTGGTGTGTGAGTTCACCACATCGTGGACAGTCCTCCCGGCCCGCCTAGACTTGTCCACGATGACGTGAGACATGCGTCCACGATGTCCTGAGACAAGACAATGGCGGAGCGAGAGGGATTCGAACCCTCGATCCCAGCCGCGATTACCAGCCCCTGGGCACCCCGCCCGGCCCCCAACCCAGATCTACACTTGTCCACGATGACGTGAGACATGCGTCCACGATGTCCTGAGACATGACAACGCGGAGCGAGAGGGATTCGAACCCTCG
>JBDTJX010000090.1:0-3206 GCA_039935655.1 Candidatus Dormiibacter sp.
GCGGCTGCGGGGGTGCTCGGTCAGACGCCCTCCGACCCGCAGCGCGCAACCACACCGGCCGCGCATCTCCGCGAGCTGTACCGAGCCCGCTTCGCCACCGACGTGATCCCCGACCCGACCGCCTTCACGTATGAGGCGATCCACGCGCTCGCGGTCGCGTTCCAAGCCGGACCGACAACGCGCGACGCGCTCGCGGCCGCCTTGCACGAGGTGGACATCGCCGATACCGGCGTGGCGCGATTGCGCTTCGACGCTAGCGGAGCCCGCCTCGGTGGAGTGCTCTGGTATTTCCATGTGCGCGACGGAAAGTTCGTCTTCGACACCGGCTACGTCCAAGACTCTCCCGATCACGTGACCCAGACGGCCCTGCAGCGATGATCAACGCGCGACCGGCCGGGCGGCTCCGGTTTGCTCAGCTGATCCGGCAGCTGTCACCCACCCCTCGGTTATCGGTGGCTCCCGCGCTCGTCGCCGCCGCCGCGGCTTTTCCGCTACTGCTCGCACCGAGCCATCTCGACGATCTCGCCCGGGTGGCGGCCACCAGTGCGATCTTCGCCCTCGCCTATGTCGTCATCCTTGGCTTCGCCGGACAGTTCTCGCTGGGGCACGCCGCTCTGTACGGGGTCGGTGCCTACGCCACGGCGATCCTGACGGTGCGTCTGCAGTGGAACCCGCTGGTGGCACTGCCCGCCGCGGTCGGCGCCGGCTCGGTCGCGGGGCTGATCATGGGCCTCCCCGCCCTGCGCGTCCGCGGCGACCAGCTCGCCGTGCTGACCCTGGCCATCGGGCTCGCCGCCCAGTTGCTGTTCCTCAACTGGACACCGGTCACCGGCGGCTTCAGTGGTATCGCCGGCATCCCAGCGCCGCAGATCGGCGGCAGCGCCCTGGTCGACGACCGCTCCCTCTACCTCCTCGCCCTCGCCCTTCTTGCGGTGGTCACGGCGGCGGTTGAGGGATTGCGACGGTCGCGTCTGGGCCGTGCCATGCGTGCCGTCCAGCACGACGAGCTCCAGGCTCGGGCACTCGGCATCCGGGTCGGCCTCACCAAGCTCAGCGCGTTCGCCATCTCCGGCGCCATCGCCGCCACCGCCGGGTGGGTGTACGCCGAGTCACTCGGCTACGTCAGCTCGGCCGCGTTCGGCATCACCCTCTCGGTCCTAGGCGTCGTCATGGTCCTGCTCGCCGGCGCCGGGCGCCTCTACGCCGCCATCCTCGCCGGTGCCGCGCTCGCCATCGCCGATACGCTGACCCAGGGCGTGCCCGAGATCGAGCTGGCAGTGCTCGGAACGGCGATGCTCGGCGCGGTGCTGTGGCGGGCACGCTCGACCGCGAGCGGTGAGCTGTTGTGAGCACCCTTGCGGGAGCCGGCCTGGAACGGAGCTTCGGCGGCGTGCACGCCGTCGCCGGCGTGGACGTCGAGCTCGAACCGGGGGAGGTCGTCGCTGTGGTCGGGCCCAACGGCTCTGGGAAGTCGACATTGATCGACGTCCTGACCGGGATGGTCGTGGCGGACCGCGGCTTGATCAGCGTCAACTCGCACCCGCTGCGCCGGGTCACGGCCTCGGCCGTCGCCCGCCGTGGCGTGCGACGCACCTTCCAGAACGGGCGACTGATCGAGACGCTGTCGGCGATCGACAACGTCCGCCTGGGCCTTCACATGGATCGGGGCGGCGGACGGTTGGGCTGGGGCCGGTCGACGCGGGCGCGGAGCGCCGTGGCTCTCCACCACCTGGAGATTGATCAGCTCACCGACACCGTGGTGAGCGAACTGTCACGGGGTGAGCGACGTCGCGTCGAGTTGGCACGCGCGCTCGTGGGACACCCCGCCGCGCTGATTCTCGATGAGCCCACCGCCGGCCTCCCCCGCCCCGACGCGGCGCGCTTGACCGGGCTTCTGCGCACCGTCGCCGAGGCTGGCGTCGGGGTGCTGATGATCGAGCACGACATCGACATGGTCAGGTCGTGCGCGGACGGGGTGATCGTCATGGTCGACGGCCGAATCTGCGCTCGGGGCAGCCCCGCGATCCTCGACGATGCCGCCGTCAGGCTGGTTCTCGGCCAGGCGATCACGGCGGCCGCACGCGCGGCGATGACGCCGGCGGGACCGGCACTCCTCAGCGCTGAGGGGCTCTGGGTGCGCCGCGGCCGCGAGGACATCCTCCGCGGCGTCTCCATCGATCTCCATGCGGGTGAGGTGGTCGCAATGCTCGGCGCCAACGGCAGCGGCAAGACGACCCTGCTGGCGGCGCTGTCGGGGCTGCTCGCGGCGCAACGCGGCCGCACCGCGTTCGAGGGACGAGACACCACCGGCTGGACGGCGGCTCGTCTCGCCCGCAGCGGCGTCATTCACCTTCCCCAGAACCGGCATCTCTTCGCATCGATGACGGTGGTGGACAACCTGCTGGTATCGGACGCGGCAATGGAGGGGGGCCGCGAGCCAGTGCCCATGGCGGAGATCTTCGAGCGCCTTCCCGAGATCGGCAGGCGCAGAAGCGTCCCGGTCAACCGCCTCAGTGGCGGCGAGCAGCAACTGGTGACACTCGCTCGCGGACTGCGCACTCGTCCTCGGGTGATCCTGGCCGATGAACCCACGGCGGCGCTGGCGCCGGGTACTCGCCGGCGCGTGCTCAGCTGGCTGCGCGAGCTGGCCGACGATGGGGCGGCCGTACTGGTCGCCGAGCAGAACGCGGCCGAGGCAATGGCGATCGCGGACCGCAGCACGACCATGCGCGGCGGGGCTGTGGAGCTGGTCGGGGCTGAGCCGGAGGTGGTTGCGTGACCGCCATACCGCCCGATGCCCCGTGCAGCCTGCGCGACCTCATCGCCGTGGTCGCGGACCGCGGCGGCGTCCCGGCGGTGTCGCTGCCGGACGCAACCCTCACCGCCTCAGACATCGGCGACCTTTCCCGTCGCGGTGCCAACGTGCTCGCCGATCTCGGCGTCGAGACGGGCGACATCGTGCTGACGGTTTGCGACAACGTTGTCGCCCAGTTGGCGGCATGGCTGGGCTGCATCGAACTCGGCGCCGTGTTTGCCCCGCTCAATACCCTTCTCCTGGGGCGACCGCTAGCGCAGATCGCGGCCCATTCAGGGGCGCGACTGCTCATCTGCCAAGGCCGCTACCTCGAGCAGCTGAACGCGCTCCGCGAGGCAATGCCCAACGTCACGACCGTGGTGCCAGCGGGTGACTGCGCTGACGGAGTTCG
>JBDTJX010000091.1:0-3408 GCA_039935655.1 Candidatus Dormiibacter sp.
CCCCGGGAACGGGTCAGGCGCACGACGTCCGTGAGGTAGAGGCCGGCTCCGGCGACATAGGGAACGAGAGCGGCCGCGCGCACCGGCGGAGCGAGATCCACCGCCAGTGCGACGACCCCGAGAACCAGCCCCGTCGAAAGCAGGAGCAGGACAGGTCGCGGCCACCGCGGGCGCACCCTCGACACGTTGAAGAGCGGCACCACCTGGTACGAAACACCGATGAGGACGAGGCCCAGCCAGCCGCCGACGGCGAGGAGGATCTTGGGAGCGAGCAGGAGAAACGGATCCGCGAGCATCCCGGTGCGCAGGGACACGGCGAGCACGCCACCCATCACCGCCACCGCGTCGAGGCAGCCGAGGGCGACGGCGAGGTACACGGCGACGACGTTCCAGCGCGTCGCCCGCCTCATCACTGACACCGCGTGAGCAGTGATCGCGGCGATCGCGAGGGTGAGGGCGATGCCGCCGATCGGGGCGAGATCGTCATGCCCGCTGATCAGCGTCGCAGCGAAGACGGCGGTCGAGGCGAGGAAGCACCACCACGTCAGTCGGGCGCCCCGCGCGGGGGCCGGACGGGCACCGAGGATGACCGGTAGCATCTGGTAGAGCACCCCGGCCATGACCGCGGTGACGAAGCCGAGAGCGAGGAGGTGGGTGATCCCCAGCGCCGCGGGGGAGTCCCAGCCGCGGGGTGCCACCAACTGATCTGCACACACTGCGATCAGGACGCAGCCGGCGAGCAGCGCCGTGCCACCCAGGGCGATAAAGCGGGCCGGGACGTCGAACGGCGGCGCGTTGCCAAAGCTGAGCCGGAGCGGGCGCAAGCCACCGGGCGAGCGCCTCGGGATGGGGATCACGAGCGGTCGAGGTGGACGGTGCACAGCCCTGGCGCAACGAAGGGGACGAGCCGGAGGGACTCGGGATTGCCACCGAGACGCTCGAACGCTCCCTCAAGGATTCCGCGGTGGATCGAGCACACGATTGCGGAACTGCTCTGAGCCAGATCCCTGAAGGGACAATGGTGGAACTCGACCACCTCGGGACCTCCCGGCGCCATGTCGCCCGCGGGTCGCGGCGCGAACCCGACGCGGTCGAGGAGCGTGAGCAGGGCACCGCGTCGATCCTCGGCGCTTGGCGTGCGTGGCCCCCTGGTCTCCACCATCTCTCGTCCGGCCGCACGCCCGGCGGATGCGGCCCCCTCCGGCCCATGCTCTCGCTGCTCGAGCGAGGCGGTGAGGATGCGGGCGAGCAGCAAGTGGGCCCCAGGCTGGCCATCGTCCGGAGCGATCTCGGTTGCCGCGAAGGCCAGCCGGGGACGGCCGGGGCCAGATGCTGGGAGTGCGCGCGCCCTCACCAACCCCGCCTCGCCGAGAACATCGAGGTGGGCTCGCACGGTGTTGACGTGCAAGCCGACGCGCTCGGCGAGCTGGTCCGCCTCCAGCGGTCCCTCCGTGCGAAGGGCCTCGAGCAGACGGATCCGGCTGGGGCTTCCCAGGGCGCGGTGCGCACGGGCATCCGGTGGCGGCGGCGGCGGTGGGACGACGCGGGCAGGGGCGCTCACGGGCTTGATTTTACACGGTCGCCTATGGTAAAAACTATGTAGATGGTTTTAATTCGAACCAACCCGGGGATCCGCCCATGGACAGCAAAGACGTCACCTCCTCCACCGCAGCCTCCGGCACTGTCGAGCAGCTCATCGCCTGCGAACACGCCGCCATCCGAGCGCATCTGGCCTATCTGCGCGAGTTCGCCGTGATTCTTCCGGCCCTCGACGAGGCGACCACCAGTTCGCGTACCGCAGCCATCCTCGACTTTCTCACCACCGGCCTCCTGCCTCATGCCGCCACCGAGGAGGCGGTCCTCTATCCGGCCATCGAGACGCTCATCGGTGCGGGCTCGACGCGCACCATGACCCTCGACCACGCGGCCATCACCGACCTGGTCACGGAGCTCGCCACCGTGGTGAGCGGCCACCAGGATCCGGCGGCTCGAGCGGAAGCCCAACGCCTCCTGCTCGTCCTCGACGGGTTGGTCAGCACGCACCTCTGGAAGGAGGACACAGTCTACGTGCCACTCCTCGCAGGGCTCGATCCCGCAGCGTACACGGCACTCCATGCGGGTATCGCCGCCCACGCCGGCCACCAGGTACACGGCCACTGAGACGAGACGGCCCCATGACGTACGTCATCTCCGAGACCTGCGTGGACGTCAAGGACAGGTCGTGTGTCGAGGTGTGCCCCGTCGACTGCATCCATGGAGCCGACGAGGACCGCATGCTCTACATCGACCCGGACGAGTGCATCGACTGCGGAGCATGCGTCGATCCCTGTCCGGTCGATGCCATCTACGCGGCGGATGACCTCCCACCGGACCAGCAGTCCTATCTCGAGGTGAACAGCCTGTACTTCAAGGACCGCAAGGCAGCACGCCGCCGTGTCGACGATCTGCATCCTCGGGTTGTGTCCGATACCAGCCCCAACTCTGACCAAGCGGTGACAACGGTGACTGTGCCACCGCCGCGGGAGGGCGTGCGATGAGGAGGCCGCGTTGAGCTACAACGGTCGGCACCACGCCTTGGAGCCGCGACTCGGCGAACTCGCGCGGCCTGCGACGAGCGGCAATATGTCTGAACTCTCTGCAACAGCTGTTTGTCCATCGGATGCAACTTCGTCGATACCCGCACATTGGGGCACTCGTGTTGTGGATACGTGCCTTACCGACTGCAACGTGTGTGGAATGAACAACCGCGTCTACGCAGTCACCGACCACGGTGCCATGGGCCGCTGCTTCAGCTGCGGAGGTCAGTGGGAGGTGACCAGGCCGCCGTGGTCGTGCCAACACCGGCAAGCGTTCACATCGACGCCCAAGCCGACGCCGTCAGCCCGGTTGCTCGTCCGCAGCGCACCTGTCGCCAAGTACATTTGACTTTCCCCGCGCGCTCTCGGAGCTGACGGTCATGGCCGACCGTGTCGATGAGGTGCCGGTCCGGAGCATAGATGACTTCACGGTCGAGTGCCCTCGCCGTGGCTCACGCTTCGACATTCGCACCGGGTCCGTCGTCAACCCACCGGCGGTACTTCCCGTCGAGACGTATCCCGTCGAGATCGTCGATGGCGACGGAGCGGTCTGCATTTTGCCGTGACCGCTGCGTGTTTGACCAGCACGCGCGGAGAGGCGCCGGAGGCACCACGGAAGGTGGGACTCGACCATGGTTCCGCGCGAGTGCGGCCTCTATCCGCCGAGATGACCACGCAGCACGGCATCGGTGAGGATGCGGTCGGGCTGCCACCCCCCCACACCGTCATCCCAGTGATCGAACGCCAACGCAACCGCGTAGTCCTGACCCTGGCTCTCCTCGTGCGGACTGGGAGCAGTCTGGGCTCGCCACCAGGCTCGCTCAACGAACGC